>NZ_JBWJAQ010000001.1:0-680253 GCF_056387915.1 Streptomyces sp. GLSS-08 | reverse complement strand
TTTGAGGGGTTAAGGCTCCCAGTAGACGACTGGGTTGATAGGCCAGATCTGGAAGCACCGCAAGGTGTGGAGGTGACTGGTACTAATAGGCCGAGGGCTTGTCCTCAGTTGCTCGCGTCCACTGTGTTGGTTCTGAAACCACGAACAACCCCATACCCGGGGCCACTGGGTATGGTGCGGTTGACAGTTTCATAGTGTTTCGGTGGTCATAGCGTGAGGGAAACGCCCGGTTACATTCCGAACCCGGAAGCTAAGCCTTACAGCGCCGATGGTACTGCAGGGGGGACCCTGTGGGAGAGTAGGACGCCGCCGAACAAATTTTGACAGAGCTGGTCCCCGAACTTCGGTTCGGGGACCAGCTCTTTTTTGTTGTGCGTCACTCGCAGTTCACGTTGCGCGACCACCATCCGGGGCATGGGTACTGCTGCAATGCTCAGGGCCGCGGGTGTCGGAGCCGGCGACGAGGTCATCGTGCCGGCCTTCGGGAACGTCGAGGTCGCCGAGGCCGTGACCCTCGCCGGGGCGATACCGGTGTTCGCCGACATAGATCCGGCGACGTACTGCCTGGACGCCCTCGCGGTCGAGGACGTGGTGACCCCGCGGACCGCTGCCGTGGTCGTCGTGCACCGCTTCGGGCGGCCGGCCGGCATCGCCCTCCTGCACGAGATCGGACAGCGACACGGCCTCCTGGTGCTGGAGCAGGGCGAGTCCGACGCACCGTACGACGAGACAGCGCAGCGCAGGGCGCGGGCCGCCTACCTCGACGCGCGGCTCAGCGGAGTACGGACACCGGACGGCGCGGACGGGCACACCTACCAGCAGTACGTGGTGCGCGTGCCCGGCAACGGGCGGCCCGACCGGGACGCCTTCGCTCGTGCGGTGCGGGCCAAGGGCGTCGACTGCCGGGTGCCGGTGAAGACGCCGGTGCACCGCATGCCCGGATTCCGCCGCGACGTCTGTCTCCCGGAGACCGAGCGCGCCGCGGACGAGACGCTCGCCCTGCCCGTGAACGCGTCGCTGACCAAACGCGAGATGCAGCGGCTGGTCTCCGCGTGCAATGCGCTCGGGGGACTGCTGCAACCCGCCTTCTGATCACCGCGGACTGGTTGGGTCCACGGTTCTGTTCGGGGTATGATCTATTCCGTTGCCGCGAGGGAAACCTCGAAAAGGCGACCGGCCCCCATAGCTCAGTCGGCAGAGCGTCTCCATGGTAAGGAGAAGGTCAACGGTTCGATTCCGTTTGGGGGCTCCACACGAAAAGGCCCCCGCCCATCCGGGCGGGGGCCTTTTCTCGTATCCAGGGCTGCCGACGACTCGGACTTCCGGGTTTTTCAGACGGTTTGCCGGTCAGTCCCTCTGCAGGCCCGGGACGCGCATCGCGAGAATCGCCATGTCGTCCGACGGGGCGTCCGAGGCGAAACGCTCCACGGCACGCATGATGCGCGCCGCCACCGCACCGGCCGTCAGCCCCGTGCAGGTGGTGAGGACCTCGGCCAGACCGTCGTCGCCGAGCATGCGGGTGCCCTCACGGCGTTCGGTGACCCCGTCCGTCACGCAGAGGAGCACATCGCCGGGATCCAGCGTCACCGTCTCCTCGTACAGCTCCAGGTCGTCCATGACGCCGAGCAGCGGCTGCGGTTCCGCGGCTGGTTCGACCGTGCCGTCCTGGCGCAGGCGGAGCGGCAGCGGATGGCCCGCGCAGACCACCTTGAGGATGGCCGAGCCGTCCTCCTGGGGCCACAACTCCCCGTACAGGAGCGTCAGGAAGCGGCTGCGGGCGCCCTCGTCGAGAATCGCGGAGTTCAGGCGCTCCAGGACGGCCGGGCCGCCGAAGCCCTCGCGGGCGAGGAGCCGCAGCGCGTGCCGGGCCAGGCCCGTGACCGCCGCCGCCTCCGGGCCCGTACCGCAGACGTCGCCGATGGCGAAGCCGTAGGCACCGTCGCGGATCGGGAAGACGTCGTAGAAGTCGCCGCCCACCTCGTTGCCCTCGCCGGCCGCGCGGTAGATGACCTCCACCTCCACGCCGTCGATCACGGGGAGTTCGGGCGGCAGCAGGCTGCGCTGGAGGGACTGGCTGATGGCCGTGCGCTCCGAGTACAGGCGGGCGTTGTCCAGGGCGAGCGCGGCCCGGCGGCTCAGGTCCTCCGCCAGCTCCAGGATCTCCTGGCGGAAGTGCTCGTCCGACGGCTTGCCGAGCGTGAGCATGCCGATGACACGGTTGCGGGCCACCAGCGGGAGGACGACGGTCTCGCCGCCGACCGCCGCGGCGGTGGCGAGGGTCGTGCCGATGCCGGAGCCCGACGACGGGGACTCGCCCAGTCCGAGACTGCGCATCGAGGTGCGCAGCGCCGTCTGGTGGGCCGCCGCGGCGGGAGCCGACCAGACGCGGGCGCCGGGAGTGGGGACCGGATCGGGCGGGGAGATCTTCGACAGCAGGGCCTTGAGGCCGTCGATGCGCTCCTCGTCCTCGTGCAGAACGTACGAGAGATACGGGTCCGAGGACTGGTCAGCGATCGTGTAGACGGCGCACCAGGTGGCCAGCGTCGGGACCGTCATCTGGGCCATCAGGGCCAGCGTCTGGTCGCGGTCCAGGGTGCCGGCGAGGAGGTCGGAGGCCTCGACGAGGAAGGACAGGGAGCCGCGGCGCAGGCGTTCCAGCTCGCCGAGGCGGGCGGACTCGACGGCCAGCGCGATGCGGTCGGCGGCGAACTGGAGGCGCAGCGCCTCCTCGTTCGAGTACCTGCCGGGCGCCTCGGCGGCGACGCCGAGGGAGCCGGTGAGGCGGCCCTCGACCTTCAGGGGGACGGTGACGACCGAGCGCATTCCGGTGCCGTTCAGCAGGGGGACCGCACCGGGGACGGCCGCGAGGTCGTCGTGGACGGCCGGCATGCGGGCCGAGCCGTAGCGGCCGGGGCCCGCCTCTACGGGGACCCGGGCGAAGCGCTGACGGGCGGAGGGCAGGCCAGTCGAGGCCCGTACCTCCAGCTCCGTCTCGTCGTCGGTGGCGAGGAGCAGGAAGGCGGAGTCGGCGTCGAGCATGTCGCGGGCGCGCTCCACCGTGCGCTGGAGGAGGCCGTCCAGGTCGTCCGGGGCCGGAGAGCCGATGAAGACCTCGAACGGGTCGGTGGTCTGGCCCTCGCTCATCGTGCCGGAGTCGGCGGAGGCGCCGCGCAGCGGGGTCTGCAGGACGGCGCGTTCGTGATTGCGCACCAGGAGGCAGACCGTCGAGGGCTCGCCGCCCGTGTCGCGGACGCGCAGGTGGGACGCGTACACGGCGATCACGCGGCCGTCGGCGCCGCGGAGACCGTAGCTGCCCTCCCAGCGCGAGAGCTGGAGGGCCTCGACGATGCCAGTGCTGGTGCCGGGGGTGTGCGGCCAGGCGGCGAGGTCCGTGAGCGGCTTGCCGGTGACCTGCTCCGCCGTGTATCCGAAGAGATCCTCGGCGTCCTCGTTCCAGGCGGTGATGGCGCCGGTGCGGTCGATCTGGACGACGGCGACGCGTACCCGGCCGTCGGCGAGGGGGAGCAGCGCGGCGGGGAGGGCGGGGCCGGCGGTGCGGGTACCCACCGCGCGCTCGGGCAGGTCGAGCTGGAACCAGACCCGCTTCCGGGTGGGCGTGTACTCGACGCCCCAGCGGTCGGCCAGGGCCCCGCAGAGCTGGAGGCCGCGGCCGCCCTCCCGGTCGGGGCTGCCCATGCCCGCGGAGGTCCCCTGGAGAGGGATCTCGCGTTCCGGGTAGCGGTCGGCCACCTCGACGCGTACGCCGTCGTCGCTGCGCAGACACAGGACGTCGGCGGACGTGCCGGCGTGCACCACGGCGTTGGTGACCAGTTCGCTGGTGAGGACCACGGCGTCGTCGACGATGTCGGCGAAGCCCCAGCCCTGGAGGGTGTCACGAACGAAACCGCGGGCGGTCGCGACCGATCGCCCCAGGGGCTCGAAGGTGGCGGCCGCGCGCGCGGTGATCACAGAACTCCTTGTCCGGTTGTCGGCGTGCAGGGCTCCGTGGTCTACCCGCTCCTGCCGGGGCAGGGGCTGGTCCCCCGTCGGCCGGGGATCCCGGGGTGCTTCCCCGGGATGCAGTCCGGTGGTCATGGTGCGGCGCCCCTCCGATGCCTGCCCGCTCGTGCTCGTGCCACCGCCCAGTCCGGACGGAACCGGCGTGGCTGGACAGCCGCATGCAAGGTTACTTACCTTCGCGGTCCGTGCGGATGCCGGTCGCCGGTGTTTCCGTCCGGAGGGTGTGCGGACGATGTGCGAAGCTGCCGAACTGTTATGGCCTGGTTCGGTCGGGGTGAAACACTGGGCAGGCTCCCTGGGAAGGTCCGGGCAGGCAGAAAGCCTTCCGAGCATGCCGGGCATAGGTACGCCCGGTACGCCGACGGAAGTACCTGAGCACGCAGAGCAGTAATGGTCGACCCCTGCGGGAGGGACACAGTGGAGTCTGGCGCAGCGACGCGGGGCACGAGGACGCGCGCGAAGGGCGGACAGTCCCCGAGCGGCGGGCGTACACCGCGCGGTGGTACGACAGCGGTGGACACGGCCGCGCTGAACCGGCTGCTGGCCGCCCTGGTCTCGATGCGGGACGGCAACTTCCGCAAGCGGCTGACGGTCTCCGGCGACGGCGTGATGTCCGAGATCGCGGCGGTCTTCAACGAGGTGGCCGACCGGAACCTCCAGCTCACCGGTGAGCTGTCGCGGGTGCGGCGCATGGTCGGACGTGAGGGCAAGCTCACCGAGCGGCTGGAGACGGGGGCTTGCGAGGGTTCCTGGGCGGCCGCGATCGACGCGTCCAACGCGCTCGTCGACGATCTCGTACGGCCCGTGTCCGAGGTCGGCCGGGTGCTGTCCGCGGTGGCCGAGGGCGATCTGTCGCCGCGTATGGAGCTTCGGGCGCAGGCCCCGGACGGCAACGGCCATCCGCTGCGCGGCGAGTTCCTCAAGGTCGGGCGGACGGTCAACAACCTGGTCGACCAGCTGTCGACGTTCACCGACGAGGTCACGCGGGTGGCCAGTGAGGTGGGCACGGAGGGCAAGCTGGGCGGGCAGGCGCGGGTGCGCGGGATGTCCGGTTCGTGGAAGGACCTCACGGACTCGGTCAACACGATGGCGTACCGGCTGACGGCTCAGGTGCGGGACATCGCTCTGGTGACGACGGCGGTCGCCAAGGGTGATCTGTCCCGGAAGGTCACGGTTCATGTGGCCGGCGAGATGCTGGAGCTGAAGAACACCGTCAACACGATGGTGGACCAGCTGTCGTCCTTCTCGTCCGAGGTGACGCGGGTCGCCCGGGAGGTGGGCACGGAGGGTGAGCTCGGCGGCCAGGCCCAGGTGCCGGGCGTGGCGGGAGTGTGGAAGGACCTCACCGATTCGGTGAACCTGATGGCCGGGAACCTCACGGCCCAGGTGCGCGGGATCGCGCAGGTGACGACGGCGGTCGCCAGCGGTGACCTGTCGCAGAAGGTGACGGTGTCGGCGCGCGGCGAGGTCGCGCAGCTCGCCGAGACGATCAACCAGATGACCGAGACGCTGCGCACGTTCGCCGACGAGGTCACGCGGGTGGCGAACGAGGTCGGCGGCGAGGGCCGGCTCGGCGGCCAGGCGAACGTGCCGGGTGCGGCGGGCACCTGGAAGGACCTCACCGACTCGGTGAACACGGTCTTCCGGAACCTGACCACTCAGGTGCGGGACATCGCCGCGGTGACGACGGCGGTGGCCAACGGCGACCTGTCGCAGAAGGTCACCGTCGACGTGGCCGGCGAGATGCTGGAGTTGAAGAACACCGTCAACACGATGGTCGACCAGCTGTCGTCGTTCGGTGCCGAGGTCACTCGCGTGGCGCGCGAGATCGGTGTCGAGGGTGAGCTGGGCGGTCAGGCGCAGGTGCCGGGCGCGGCCGGCACGTGGAAGGACCTCACGGACTCCGTCAACACGGCTTTCCGCAACCTCACCGGTCAGGTGCGCAACATCGCCCAGGTGACGACGGCGGTGGCGAACGGCGACCTGTCGCAGAAGGTCACCGTCGACGTGTCCGGCGAGATGCTCCAGCTGAAGAACACCGTCAACACGATGGTGGACCAGCTGTCGAGCTTCGCGGACCAGGTGACGCGGATGGCCCGGGACGTGGGGACGGAGGGCCGCCTCGGCGGTCAGGCCCGCGTGGACGGCGTGTCCGGTACGTGGAAGGAGCTGACGGACTCCGTCAACTTCATGGCGGGCAACCTCACGTCCCAGGTGCGGCAGATCGCCCAGGTGACGACGGCGGTGGCCCGGGGTGACCTGTCGCAGAAGATCGACGTGGACGCGCGCGGGGAGATCCTGGAGCTGAAGAACACCATCAACACGATGGTCGACCAGCTCTCCGCGTTCGCGGACCAGGTGACGCGGGTCGCCCGCGAGGTGGGTACGGAGGGCCGCCTCGGCGGTCAGGCGCAGGTGCCCGGTGTCGCCGGTGTGTGGCGTGACCTGACCGACTCCGTGAACGGCATGGCGGGCAACCTCACCGCCCAGGTGCGCAACATCGCGCAGGTCGCGACGGCGGTGGCCCGGGGTGACCTGTCGCAGAAGATCGACGTGGACGCGCGCGGGGAGATCCTGGAGCTGAAGAACACCCTCAACACGATGGTCGACCAGCTCTCGAACTTCGCCGAGCAGGTCACGCGCGTGGCGCGCGAGGTGGGTACGGAGGGCATCCTCGGCGGGCAGGCCGAGGTGCAGGGTGTCTCCGGCACCTGGAAGGACCTCACGCAGTCCGTCAACTTCATGGCGAACAACCTGACCATCCAGGTGCGGAACATCGCCGAGGTCACGACCGCCGTCGCCAAGGGCGACCTGTCGAAGAAGATCACCGTCGACGCGAAGGGCGAGATCCTCGAACTGGTCACCACGGTCAACACGATGGTCGACCAGCTCTCCAACTTCGCCGAGCAGGTGACGCGGGTGGCCCGTGAGGTGGGCACCGAGGGCAACCTGGGCGGGCAGGCGCGCGTGCCGGGTGTCACGGGCATCTGGAAGGACCTCAGCGACAACGTCAACGTGATGGCCAACAACCTGACCAATCAGGTGCGGAACATCTCGCAGGTCGCTACGGCGGTGGCCAACGGCGACCTCACCAAGAAGGTCACGGTCGAGGCGAGCGGGGAGGTCGCGCAACTCGCCGACACCGTGAACACCATGGTGAAGACGCTGAGTTCGTTCGCCGACCAGGTGACCCGGGTGGCCCGTGAGGTGGGCACGGACGGCATCCTCGGCGGGCAGGCGCGCGTGCCGGGGGTGTCCGGCACGTGGAAGGACCTCACCGAGTCCGTGAACGGGATGGCATCCAACCTGACCGGTCAGGTGCGCAACATCGCGATGGTCACGACGGCCATCGCGAAGGGCGACCTGACGAAGAAGATCGACATCGACGCGCGTGGCGAGATCCTGGAGCTCAAGACCACCATCAACACGATGGTCGACCAGCTGTCGTCCTTCGCGGAGGAGGTCACCCGTGTCGCCCGCGAGGTGGGCACCGAGGGTCAGCTGGGCGGCCAGGCGCGGGTCCGCGACGTCGACGGCACCTGGCGCGACCTCACCGAGTCGGTGAACGAGATGGCCGGGAACCTGACCCGGCAGGTGCGCGCCATCGCGCGCGTGGCGACCGCGGTGACCCGCGGCGACCTGAACCTGAAGATCGACGTGGACGCCTCGGGCGAGATCCAGGAGCTTCAGGACTACATCAACAAGATGATCGCCAACCTGCGCGACACCACCATCGCCAACAAGGAGCAGGACTGGCTCAAGGGCAACCTGGCGCGCATCTCGGCCCTGATGCAGGGGCGGCGCGATCTGGAGGACGTGGCCTCGCTGATCATGAGCGAGCTGACGCCGGTCGTCTCCGCGCAGCACGGCGCGTTCTTCCTCTCGATGCCGCTGCTGGACGGCAAGGACGCGGGCGCCCAGGACGAGGAGGCGTACGAGCTGCGGATGCTCGGCTCGTACGGCTACTCGATGGGCTCCATGCCGACGTCGTTCCGGCCCGGTGAGGCGCTGATCGGGACGGCGGCCCAGGAGAAGCGCACGATCCTGGTGGAGAACGCGCCGAGCGGCTACCTGAAGATCTCCTCCGGGCTCGGTGAGGCGCCTCCGGCGCAGGTGATCGTGCTTCCGGTGCTCTTCGAGGGCACCGTCCTCGGGGTGATCGAGCTGGCGTCGTTCACGCCGTTCACGCACATCCAGAAGGACTTCCTGAACCAGATCGCCGAGATGATCGCGACGAGCGTCAACACCATCTCCGTCAACACGAAGACGGAGGTGCTGCTGAAGCAGTCGCAGGAACTGACCGAGCAACTCCGTGAGCGGTCGGCCGAGTTGGAGAACCGGCAGAAGGCCCTCCAGGAGTCCAACGCCGAACTGGAGGAGAAGGCCGAGCTGCTGGCCCAGCAGAACCGCGACATCGAGGTCAAGAACACCGAGATCGAGGAGGCGCGGCAGGTCCTCGAGGAGCGCGCCGAGCAGCTCGCGGTGTCCATGCGCTACAAGAGCGAGTTCCTCGCCAACATGTCGCACGAGCTGCGTACGCCGCTCAACTCCCTGCTGATCCTGGCCAAGTTGCTCGCGGACAACGCGGACTCCAATCTCACTCCGAAGCAGGTCGAGTTCGCCGAGACGATCCACGGCGCGGGTTCCGACCTGCTCCAGCTGATCAACGACATCCTCGATCTGTCGAAGGTCGAGGCGGGCAAGATGGACGTCTCGCCGACCCGCATCGCGCTGGTGCAGCTCGTCGACTACGTAGAGGCGACCTTCCGCCCGCTGACGGCGGAGAAGGGGCTCGACTTCTCCGTGCGGGTCTCGCCGGAGCTGCCCGCCACGCTGCACACCGACGAGCAGCGCCTCCTGCAGGTGCTGCGCAACCTGCTGTCCAACGCGGTGAAGTTCACCGACTCGGGAGCGGTGGAACTGGTCATCCGGCCGGCGGGCGCGGACGTGCCGGTGGCCATCCGGGAGCAGCTTCTGGAGTCCGGTTCGCTGCGGGACGCGGACGGTGATCTGATCGCCTTCTCGGTCACCGACACCGGCATCGGGATCGCGGCGAGCAAGATGCGGGTGATCTTCGAGGCGTTCAAGCAGGCGGACGGCACCACCAGTCGCAAGTACGGCGGTACGGGTCTGGGACTGTCCATCTCGCGGGAGATCGCGCGGCTGCTCGGCGGGGAGATCCACGCGCAGAGCGAACCGGGGCGCGGCTCCACGTTCACGCTGTATTTGCCGCTGTACCCGAGCGAACTGCCGCCGCAGGGCTACGGGCAGCTGGCGCCGGCGCTCGGGGCCGGGGAACTGCTCGCGTCCGAGGCGGAGCAGGCCGGGTCCGGCGTCGAGACGCCGGCCGAGGTGAGGTCGTACCAGGACACCCAGAACGGTCCCGCCGCGCTCTTCAGGCGGCGGCGCCGGGCGGTGCCCGCGGCCGAGCAGCGGCCGGGGCTCACCGGGCCGTCGACGGCCGAGCGGGAGCGGTGGCAGGGTGACGGGCAGCAGCAGGAGACACCGCGGCCGAGGTCCGGCATCCGCTTCGACAGCGAGAAGGTGCTCATCGTCGACGACGACATCCGCAACGTCTTCGCGCTCACCAGCGTCCTGGAGCAGCACGGTCTGTCCGTGCTGTACGCCGAGAACGGCCGCGAGGGCATCGAGGTGCTGGAGCAGCACGACGACGTGACGGTCGTCCTGATGGACATCATGATGCCGGAGATGGACGGGTACGCGACGACCACGGCGATTCGCCGGATGCCGCAGTTCGCGGGCCTGCCGATCATCGCGCTCACCGCGAAGGCGATGAAGGGCGACCGGGAGAAGGCCCTCGAGTCGGGTGCCTCCGACTACGTGACGAAGCCGGTCGACCCCGATCACCTGCTCTCGGTCATGGAGCAGTGGATGCGGGGGGAGTGACGCGGGCGGACCGCTACACCGTGTCAGCGGCAGAGGGGACCGGGACGGGTGATCCGGATCACCGCCGGGCCCGCCGGCGCAGCCCGCTGCCCGCCCGGGCCCATGGTGGAACGTGCCCGACGTGCATGACCGACGGTGCTCGAAGTCGTGTAGAAACAGGGGATACGGGGAACCTTCTGGTCTCCCACCGCGTTTCTGCTACGTGCACAGTGACATCACGGTGACAGGGTGTGGCGACGAGCGGGGTGCGGCTACGATGACCGGCACAAGGACGGGCGGCGCAAGGGAGTCGTCCCCTGGGGCGGCGCCCGGCGCACTGCCGGGGCGAGGAGGGCGGGCCATGGTGCAGAAGGCCAAGATCCTCCTGGTCGATGACCGGCCGGAGAATCTGCTGGCGCTGGAGGCCATCCTCTCTGCGCTCGATCAGACACTGGTGCGGGCATCGTCAGGGGAGGAAGCGCTCAAAGCGCTGCTGACCGACGATTTCGCGGTCATCCTGCTGGACGTGCAGATGCCGGGGATGGACGGTTTCGAGACCGCCGCCCACATCAAGCGGCGGGAGCGGACGCGGGACATCCCGATCATCTTCCTGACCGCGATCAACCACGGCCCGCACCACACGTTCCGCGGGTACGCGGCGGGCGCGGTGGACTACATCTCCAAGCCGTTCGACCCATGGGTGCTGCGCGCGAAGGTCTCCGTCTTCGTCGAGCTCTACATGAAGAACTGCCAACTCCGTGAGCAGGCCGCCCTGCTGCGGCTCCAGCTGGAGGGCGGCGGCAAGGCGGCGCTCGGTGACGCCAAGGAGCCGGCCGGACTGCTCGCCGAGCTGTCCGCGCGGCTCGCGGCCGTCGAGGAGCAGGCCGAGGCGCTGTCCAAGCAGCTCGACGACGATGCAGCAGACGCCGCCGCGGTGGCGACCGCGGCTCATCTCGAACGCAAACTCACGGGCCTGCGCAGGGCCCTGGACGCCCTGGAGCCCGGTACGGGGAGCGGCGCTCCGTCGGTTTCCTCGCAGAACTGACCCGCGGCACCCGCGCGTTGCCTGCCGGGGAACGAGCCGTTCCCCGGCGCGGCTCGGCGTGACGCGAGGCGCGGAACCGATGAACCGGCGTCAGTTCCGGTCCCCGGCAAGGGCGACACGAACGGGTGAAGCAGTAGGCACACGTGTCCGCTGTCTTCTCCACCGGTAACCTCACACCCATGGCCTCACGTCAGCCCGCAGCCAAGAAGCCGCCCGCGAAGAAGGCGGTCGTTCCGACGAGGGCTCCGGCGAAGAAGGCCCCCGCCAAAAAAGCCGTCCCGAGACGGGCGCCGGCCAAGAAGGCCGCCGTCAGGAAAGCTCCTCCCCGGCCGGCGCCCAGTCCGACCGGGGGCGTGTACCGGCTCGTACGCGCCGTCTGGCTCGGCGTCGCGCACGCCGTCGGAGCGCTGTTCCGCGGCATAGGGGCGGGAGCCAAGGGACTCGACCCGGCGCACCGCAAGGACGGCGTCGCGCTGCTGCTGATCGGCCTCATGCTGATCACCGCGGCCGGCACGTGGTCGAACCTCCAGGGGCCCGTCGGCGAGCTCGTCGAGATGCTGGTGACCGGCGCCTTCGGCCGGCTCGACCTGCTCGTCCCGATACTGATCGGCATCGTCGCCGCGCGCCTCATCCGGCACCCGGAGAAGCCCGAGGCCAACGGCCGCATCGTCATCGGGCTGTCCGCCCTCGTGATCGGCGTGCTCGGCCAGGTGCACATCGCGTGCGGGGCGCCCGCGCGCAGCGACGGCATGCAGGCGATAAGGGACTCCGGTGGACTGATCGGCTGGGGCGCGGCGACCCCGCTGACGTTCACGATGGGCGACGTCCTCGCCGTACCGCTGCTGGTGCTGTTGACCGTCTTCGGGCTGCTGGTCGTCACGGCGACCCCGGTCAACGCGATTCCGCAGCGGCTGCGCCTGCTCGGCGAGAGGCTCGGCATCCTGGCGTCCCCCGAGGACGCGGACGTCTTCGGCGAGGACGACGAGCGCTACGACGAGCAGTGGCGCGAGGCGCTGCCCGCGCGCTCCCGGCGCCCGCGCGCCCCCGAGGCGTACGACCCTGACGGTGTCGAGCAGGAGGCGCTCACCAAGCGCCGGAGCCGCCCCCGGCGCTCCGCCGTGCAGCAGCCCGACATGGACCGCCCCATGGACGCGGTCGACGTCGCCGCGGCCGCCGCTGCCGCGCTGGACGGTGCCGTCATGCACGGGATGCCGCCCTCGCCGCTGGTGGCCGACCTCACGCAGGGCGTGAGCCCGGAGCGGGACGGTTACGAGGAGACGACGCCGGTCCCGGCCGCGCGTGCCAAGACCGCTGCGGCCGCGCGGCCCGGCGCGAGTGCCAAGCCGGCGAAGCAGGACCCGTTCAGGGCCGACGCCGTCGTGCCCGACCTGACCAAGGCCGCGCCCGAGCCGCCGCGTGAACTGCCCTCCCGCGCGGAGCAGCTCCAGCTCTCCGGGGACATCACCTACGCGCTGCCGTCCCTGGACCTGCTGGAGCGCGGCGGCCCGGGCAAGACGCGCAGCGCCGCCAACGACGCCGTGGTCGCCTCGCTGTCGAACGTCTTCATGGAGTTCAAGGTCGACGCCGCCGTCACCGGCTTCACGCGCGGCCCGACGGTCACCCGCTACGAGGTCGAGCTCGGCCCCGCCGTGAAGGTCGAGCGGATCACGGCGCTCACCAAGAACATCGCGTACGCAGTCGCCAGCCCGGACGTGCGGATCATCAGCCCGATCCCCGGCAAGTCGGCGGTCGGCATCGAGATCCCGAACACCGACCGCGAGATGGTCAACCTCGGTGACGTGCTGCGCCTCGCGGACGCGGCCGAGGACGACCACCCGATGCTGGTCGCGCTCGGCAAGGATGTCGAGGGCGGCTACGTGATGGCCAACCTGGCGAAGATGCCGCACGTCCTGGTGGCCGGCGCGACCGGCTCCGGCAAGTCGTCCTGCATCAACTGCCTGATCACCTCGGTCATGGTGCGCGCGACCCCGGAGGACGTGCGCATGGTGCTCGTCGACCCCAAGCGCGTCGAGCTGACCGCGTACGAGGGCATCCCGCACCTGATCACGCCGATCATCACGAACCCGAAGCGGGCCGCCGAGGCGCTCCAGTGGGTGGTACGGGAGATGGACCTGCGCTACGACGACCTCGCGGCGTTCGGGTACCGGCACATCGACGACTTCAACGAGGCGATCAGGAAGGGCAAGGTGAAGCTGCCGGAGGGCAGCGAGCGCGAGCTGAGCCCGTACCCGTATCTCCTGGTGATCGTCGACGAGCTCGCGGACCTGATGATGGTCGCCCCGCGCGACGTCGAGGACGCGATCGTGCGCATCACGCAGCTCGCGCGCGCGGCCGGCATCCACCTGGTGCTCGCCACGCAGCGGCCGTCCGTGGACGTCGTCACGGGTCTGATCAAGGCGAACGTGCCGTCCCGGCTCGCCTTCGCCACCTCGTCGCTCGCCGACAGCCGGGTCATCCTCGACCAGCCGGGCGCCGAGAAGCTGATCGGCAAGGGCGACGGACTCTTCCTGCCGATGGGGGCGAACAAGCCGACCCGTATGCAGGGCGCCTTCGTCACCGAGGACGAGGTCGCGGCCATCGTGCAGCACTGCAAGGACCAGATGGCGCCGGTCTTCCGGGACGACGTCACCGTGGGCACCAAGCAGAAGAAGGAGATCGACGAGGACATCGGCGACGACCTCGACCTGCTGTGCCAGGCGGCCGAGCTGGTCGTCTCCACCCAGTTCGGGTCCACCTCGATGCTCCAGCGCAAGCTGCGCGTCGGCTTCGCCAAGGCGGGCCGGCTGATGGACCTCATGGAGTCGCGGAACATCGTCGGTCCGAGCGAGGGCTCCAAGGCGCGTGACGTTCTCGTGAAGGCGGACGAGCTGGACGGAGTGCTGGCCGTGATCCGCGGGGAGACCGAAGGGTAGGGAAGCGGGGCGCACGGGCCGTCCCAGGGGTGGATCCGCGTCAGGCGGGTATTCGAACGTGACTTACCCGTAAGGCATCCGTGAGCAACCGTTTCCCTTCGGCGTACGTCAAGTTGAGCGAGGGGACAGGTACATGTCCCAGCATCAGGATGACCGGCCATTCTGATGGCGTACAAAGTCCCACCGCCCGGTTGCCCCACCCTTTCGTACCCCCCCTAGACTGAACCTCCAGCACAGGTGGCTACACGCTCGAAAGGCGCCCCCGTGTCCATCGGCAACTCCCCTGACGGCAACTCCCCCGAAGACGAGCGTCCGTTCGAAGACGATCGCGAGGCGGAACGCCCCTCGATCGGTCACGCCCTGCGGCAGGCGCGCATCGACGCCGGGCTGACCGTCGACGACGTCAGCACCGCCACCCGGGTCCGCATCGCCATCGTGCACGCCATCGAACAGGACGACTTCGCGCCCTGCGGCGGTGACGTCTACGCCCGCGGTCACATCCGGACCCTGGCGCGCGCCGTCCACCTCGATCCGGCCCCCCTCCTCGCGCAGTACGACGCCGGTCACGGCGGGCGCCCCGCCCCGACCCCCGCGGCCCCCCTCTTCGAGGCGGAACGGATCCGCCCGGAGCGACGCGGGCCGAACTGGACCGCCGCCATGGTCGCCGCGATCGTCGCGGTGATCGGCTTCGTCGGATTCACCATGGTCAAGGGTGGTGACGACGGGGACAGCACGGCGGCCCAGGTCGCCGAGGGGTCCACGCCCACCGCCGGCAAGACCACGGCCAAACCCACCAGGAGCAAGCACACCGACCCCAAGCCGGACCCGACCGACAGCGCCATCGCGGCGGCGCCCCAGGACAAGGTCACCGTCCAGGTCAGCGCCACCGACGGCCGCAGCTGGATCTCCGCCAAGGACCACAACGGCCGGATGCTCTTCGACGGACTGCTCAAGAAGGGCCAGTCGAAGACCTTCCAGGACAGCACGAAGATCAACCTCATCCTGGGTGACGCCGGCGCCATCCAGCTGTACGTGAACGGCAAGAAGATCGAGAACGACTTCCAGCCGGGCCAGGTCGAGCGCCTGACCTACACGAAGGGCGACCCCGAGGTCGGATAACCGGGCCGAGGGGCAGCGCGCGCACGGGGTTGGCCATGATCGGCCAACCCCGTCGACATGGGGCCTCGACGGGACGAAGTAGTCTTGAGTCCATGCCTGAACGCCGTACCGTCGCACTCGTCACTCTTGGCTGCGCCCGCAACGAGGTGGACTCGGAGGAGCTCGCAGGCCGTTTGGAGGCGGACGGCTGGCACCTCGTGGAGGACGCCGAGCAAGCGGACGTCGCCGTCGTCAACACCTGTGGTTTCGTCGAGGCCGCCAAGAAGGACTCCGTGGACGCCCTCCTGGAGGCCAACGATCTCAAGGGGCACGGCAGAACCCAGGCCGTCGTCGCCGTGGGCTGCATGGCCGAGCGTTACGGCAAGGAACTCGCCGAGGCGCTGCCCGAGGCCGACGGCGTACTCGGCTTCGACGACTACGCCGACATCTCCGACCGCCTCCAGACCATCCTGAACGGCGGCATCCACGCCTCGCACACCCCGCGCGACCGCCGCAAGCTGCTGCCGATCAGCCCGGCCGCGCGGCAGTCCGCCGGCGACGAGGTGGCCCTGCCCGGTCACGGCGCGCCCTCGGACCTGCCGGCGGGCGTGGCCCCCGTGTCCGGCCCGCGTGCCCCCCTGCGCCGCCGCCTGGACGGTTCCCCGGTCGCCTCCGTGAAGCTCGCCTCCGGCTGTGACCGGCGCTGTTCGTTCTGCGCCATCCCGTCCTTCCGCGGCTCCTTCATCTCGCGGCGGCCGAGCGACGTGCTGAACGAGACCCGCTGGCTCGCCGAGCAGGGCGTCAAGGAGGTCATGCTGGTCTCCGAGAACAACACCTCGTACGGCAAGGACCTCGGGGACATCCGTCTGCTGGAGTCGCTGCTGCCCGAGCTCGCTGAGATCGACGGCATCGAGCGCGTGCGGGTCAGCTACCTCCAGCCCGCCGAGATGCGCCCCGGGCTCATCGACGTCCTGACCTCGACGCCGAACGTCGCGCCCTACTTCGACCTGTCCTTCCAGCACTCCGCCCCCGACGTGCTGCGCTCGATGCGGCGCTTCGGCGACACCGACCGCTTCCTGGAACTGCTCGACACGATCCGCGGCAAGGCCCCGCAGGCCGGCGTGCGGTCGAACTTCATCGTGGGCTTCCCCGGGGAGACCGAGGCCGACCTGGCCGAGCTGGAGCGTTTCCTCACGGGCGCGCGGCTCGACGCCATCGGCGTCTTCGGGTACTCCGACGAGGACGGAACCGAGGCGGCGACCTACCAGAACAAGCTCGACGAGGACGTCGTCGCCGAGCGTCTCGCGCGCGTGTCACGCCTCGCCGAGGAACTGGTCGCGCAGCGCGCCGAGGAGCGCGTCGGCGAGAGCCTGGAGGTCCTGGTCGAGTCCATCGACGACGAGGAGGGCGCGGTCGGCCGCGCCGCCCACCAGGCGCCGGAGACAGACGGCCAGGTGCTGTTCACGAGCAGCGCGGGCCTGACCGTCGGTCGTATGGTCGAGGCAAAGGTGGTCGGTACGGAAGGTGTCGACCTGGTGGCCGAGCCGCTCCCGGGCTCGTCCGCGGGGACCGAGGAGGCGGGCAGATGACCGGAGTCCCGGCATCCGCGGCGGACAGTTCCCCCAGCGCCCCGGGCACACCCGGCGCTCCGGACGGAACGAAGCCGGTGCGAAAGCTGGGCGCTGCGGCCGTCGATCAGGCCAGCCTCTGGAACGTCGCGAATCTCCTCACCATGCTCCGGCTCGTACTCGTGCCGGGCTTCGTACTGCTGCTGCTCGCCGACGGCGGGTACGACCCCGTGTGGCGCGCGTGGGCCTGGGCCGCCTTCGCCATCGCCATGATCACCGACATCTTCGACGGACACCTGGCCCGCACCTACAACCTGGTCACCGACTTCGGGAAGATCGCCGACCCCATCGCCGACAAGGCGATCATGGGCGCGGCGCTGATCTGTCTGTCCTCGCTCGGCGATCTGCCGTGGTGGGTGACGGGGGTGATCCTCGGGCGTGAGCTCGGGATCACCCTGCTGCGTTTCCTGGTGATCCGCTACGGGGTCATTCCGGCCAGCCGGGGCGGCAAGATCAAGACGCTGGCGCAGGGCACCGCGGTCGGGATGTACGTGCTGGCACTGACGGGGCCGCTGGCGAGCCTGAGGTTCTGGGTGATGGCCGTGGCGGTCGCCCTGACCGTGGTGACGGGACTCGACTACGTAAGACAGGCCATTGTGCTGCGCAGGCAGGGAATCGCCGCGCGCCGGGCGACCGCCGGGGAGGCCGAGCGGTGAGTTCCGAGGCCGCTGAAGTGCTGCGACTACTCACGGTGAGGGGCGAGACGCTCGCCGTGGCCGAGTCGCTCACTGGTGGCCTGGTGGCCGCTGAGATCACCGGGACTCCCGGGGCGTCCAAGGCCTTCCGGGGTTCCGTGACCGCCTACGCCACCCCGCTCAAGCACGAACTGCTCGGGGTCGACGCCACTCTCCTGGCCGAGCGCGGCGCGGTGGATCCGCAGGTCGCGGCCCAGATGGCGGCCGGCGTCCGCAAGGCACTCGGCGCGGACTGGGGGATCGCGACCACCGGCGTCGCCGGCCCCGACAGCCAGGACGGACAGCCGGTCGGTACCGTTTTCGTCGCCGTCGACGGACCCTCGACGGAGAAAACGGATGCCGATATTGGCGGGAAAGTGGCGTCCCTGCGGTTGAACGGCGACCGTACGGAAATTCGTATGGAGAGTGTACGGAGCGTACTCGCGCTGCTCCTCGCGGAGCTCGCGGACGAACACACCGGAAACGAGCGGGCACAGGATACGGAACAGAACGGGGGGACTTGATGTTTGCAGCCCTGAGTGAACACGACATCGCTCCCCGCACGGCCGCGGCGCAAGGCGGTACGGTGGGGCGTGAAGGATGCGGCTACGCGGTCCGAGGAGGGAGCCACCGATGATTCTGCTCCGTCGCCTGCTGGGTGACGTGCTGCGTCGGCAGCGCCAGCGCCAGGGCCGTACTCTGCGCGAAGTCTCCTCGTCCGCCCGAGTCTCACTCGGCTATCTCTCCGAGGTGGAGCGGGGGCAGAAGGAGGCATCCTCCGAGCTGCTCTCCGCGATCTGCGACGCGCTTGACGTACGGATGTCCGAGCTCATGCGGGAAGTGAGCGACGAGCTCGCCCTCGCCGAGCTGGCACAGTCGGCTGCTGCCACCGAACCGGTGCCCGCACCGGTGCGTCGCCCGATGCTCAATTCCGTATCCGTGACCGGTGTGCCACCGGAACGGGTCACGATCAAGGCACCCGCCGAGGCCGTCGACGTCGTCGCGGCCTAGCGTTCACGACCTCGCGGTCGGCACTGCACCACGTCAGCGAGAGCCCCGGCCGGGGCTTCTCCGGGGAGACCCGGAGGGGACCGGCCGGGGCTCTCGCTTTGCCGCGGGCGCGGCGGAACCCCGTTTGCCGGTGTGCCCCGGGGCGGTCATGGTGGAGAGGCGGTGGCTCGGGGCCGTACTGAGTGATCTTGAATCGGAGGATTCGGATGTACGTCGTGAAGAGCCCGTTGTCCGACGCGGACCTGAAGATCGTGTCCGAGGCACTGCAGGGCGCGCTGGTCGACCTGGTTGACCTCTCCCTGGTGGCCAAGCAGGTCCACTGGAACGTGGTCGGGCCGCGCTTCCGGTCCGTCCATCTCCAGCTGGACGACGTGGTGGCCAGTGCGCGGCTGCACTCCGACACGGTGGCCGAGCGGGCCTCGGCGCTGGGCGTCTCACCCGACGGCCGCGCGGCGACGGTCGCCGCCGGCAGCGGGATCGGGACCGTCACCGACGGCTGGGTCAAGGACGCGGACGCCGTCGGGACGCTCGTCGAAGCGCTGGGCGCCGTGATCACGCGGATGCGGGAGCGAGTGAAGTCGACCGAGAACCCGGACCCCGTCAGCCAGGACCTCCTCATCGGAATCACCGCGGATCTGGAGAAGCACCACTGGATGTTCCAGGCGGAGAACGGCTGAGGCCGGAGTGAAGCGCGGGCGATCCGGACCACGGGGGCTCGCCGGGCGCCGGAACCCGCCGGGCACGGGGCCGCGGCGGGCCCCGCGGGTGCGGGAACCCGCGCGCGTCCGTGGGCAGGGCGCGTCATGGGCGCGTGGAGGAGAACGCCCCGCGTCCGATGCCGCGGCGCGCCGGGGTCCTGGCAGGAAGAGGCGCGTGTGTGCGTGCGGTGCGCCTCTGTGCCGGTGGTGCGCCCTCCCGGCCGGCGAGAGCGGCGGTCTAGCGTCGGGCCGGAGGTGGCCGCCATGGCAGGGCGGATAGCGCGCTGGGGGGCGACGCTGACGCTCGGGGGGCTGTGGTGGTGGGGGATCCTCCGGCTCGCGCTGGCTCCTGACGCAGGGGTGTGGGAGGGAGCCGTCGCGGCCGGAGGGTGGGGGCTGGGCCTGCTGCCCGTGCACTGCGCGCCGAAGGCGCGGGCTGCACGGGCGGTGGTCGCGGACCAGAAGGCGATACGGAGTCCCGGGACGGCCGGGACGGGGCGACGAAGGTCCGGGGGAGGGCGGGGGAGGTAGGGCACGGGATGCGAGGCGCGCCGGGGGGTGCTGCAACACAGCGGGGGCGTTGGAGGGTGCTGCAACATCGCGGGAGGCGTTGGACGTGCTGCACCACCGCGGGGGGCGGGGCGTTGGGGTGCCCTGACGTGGCCGCCGGATGGCCGGGCGCCGCTTTTGATTCGCCGCACGCCCACGCAGGAGGGGGCATGCGTGGCTGTCCCGCACCCCCGTCCACCGTCCGTGGGTCACCAGGGCATGGCCACGCCGCCGTTCGGGCGGAGGATCTGTCCCGTGGTGAAAGACGAGGCGTCGGAGGCCAGGTGGAGGACGGCGTGGGCGACGTCCTCGGGTTCGCCGACCCGGCCCAGGGGTGACATCCGGGCCATGAACGCCTCGGTGTGCGCCTGCGCCTGCCCGTGCCGCCCGGTCATGGGCGTGCGGACCCAGCCGGGCGCCACCGCGTTCACGCGGATCCCGTGCGGGCCGGTCTCCGTCGCCAGCGTCCTGGTGAGCTGGACGACGGCCGCCTTCGACACGCCGTAGCACAGCAGGCCGGGCCCGCCGGTGTCGACGGCGCCGGAAGCCATCGTGACGATGCTGCCCCGCACCCGCCGCGCGATCATGTGGCGAGCGGCCTCCTGGCAGGCGTACAGCACGCCCTTGAAGTTGACGCTCCACACCCGGTCGAGGTCCTCTTCCCGCGTCTCCAGGACCGGACTGCTGTGCATGATCCCCGCGACCGCCGCCATGACGTCGAGCCGCTCGCAGGAGTCGACAGCCTTCCGGAGTGCGGTCCGGTCGGTCACGTCGAGCCGGTGGATGCGGGCGGTACCGCCCTCGTCCTCGATCAGGGTTGCCGTCTCGTGCAGGCCCTCGTCGTCGCGGTCCGCGCAGTGCACCCCGGCTCCCGCCCGGGCGAGCAGGACGGCACAGGCACGGCCGATACCGCTCGCGGCGCCGGTGACGAAGGCCGTGCGGCCGGTGAGGTCGTACGCCGTGAGGGGCATGCAAGGAAGGTACGAGTTTTTCTGACGGGGCGTCAATTCCGTGTGCGGGATGGAGTCGTACGGGGTGGGGTGTGCTGTGCCGGCTGGGGTGGTGCGGGATGCGGGGCCTGGGTGTGCGGGGGTGCGCCGGGTGGGGTCCGGGTGCTGCCGGATGCGGTTCGGGGTCCGCCTGGTCGGGTGCGGTGCCGCCGGCTGTGGCCGTTCCCGGAGGGGCTGTGATCCACCGGAGGTTCAGTGGGGTGCGGTGCGGGTCGAGGGTCCCGCGGCCCGGGGGGGCGTGCGCGGCGGTGTGGGGCCCGTCTGGCAGGACGGGCACCAGTAGGTGGGGCGCTCGCGGGAGCCGTCGCCCTGGTTGGCCAGACGGATACGGGTCCCGCACCGCAGGCAGGGACGGGACGCCCGCCCGTACACGAACAGCCGCTGCTCGCGCAGGCCCGTGGTCTGGCGGTTGGGGCGTTCCCTGTTGACCTCGAGGAGTTTCTGGGCGAGCGCCGGCAGGTAGGCGGTGCGCTCGGCGGGAAGCTCGCCGACGGGCAGCCAGGGGGTGACGCCGAGGAGGAAGCACAGCTCGCTCTTGAAGACGTTGCCGATTCCGGCGAGATTGCGCTGGTCGAGCAGGGCCTCGCCGAGGGCCCGGCCGGGCTCGCGCGACAGGTTGGCCAGGGCCGTGTCGGGGTCCCAGTCAGGGCCCAGGAGGTCCGGACCGAGGTGGCCGACGGCACGGTCCTCGTCTGCGGTGCGCAACAGCTCCAGTACGGGGAGCCGGTAGCCGACGGCCGTGCGGTCCGCGTTGCCGAGGACGGCGCGGATCTGGTGGGCGGGGCCGCCGGACCAGCGCCGCCCGTTCTCGAACACCTTCCAGGAGCCGTCCATACGCAGGTGTGAGTGGAGCGTCAGGCCGCCTTCGATCCGGGTGAGGAGGTGCTTTCCGCGCGGCGTGACGTCCAGGACGGCGCGGCCGGTGAGATCGGCCGTGGCGAACTTGGGCACGCGCAGGTCGGCGTGGGTCAGCACCTTGCCCGCGAGGGCGATGTGCAGTCGCTTCGCCGTCTGCCAGACGGTGTCTCCTTCAGGCATGCATTCAAGGGTGGCACGGGTCGGGGGTGGCACGGGTCGGGGTGGCACGGGTTGGGGTGGCACGGGCCGGGGGACAACGCCGGTGGCGCCGGCTCACTCATGCGCGGATGCGCAGGCCGCGCGGGTTCGCGATGAAACCCGCTGCCTCCAGGAGGGTGCCGAAGGGGGAGGTGAGGGCCGAGGCACCATTGACCCGCTCGACGGTGACCGTGCCGAGGGAACCTGCCCGGGCGGTCGTGGAGAGGGCCTCCGCGGCAGCCCGCAGGCGCGGATCGTCCGTGGCGTCGGTCTCGGGCGCGGACGGCCAGGCCAGCAGGGTCTTGCCTCCTCGCTCCATGTAGAGGGTCAGCTCGCCGTCGACCAGGACGACCAGGGAGCCGGCCTTGCGGCCCGGTTTGTGTCCGGCGCCCGTCGGGGGCTCGGGCCAGGACAGCGCCGCGCCGTACGCGTTCGCGGGGTCGGCGGCTGCGAGGACCACAGCCCGGGAGGTTCCGTTCGACCGGTTCCGGCCGCCGGGCCCGCCGCCGTTCGCATAGGAGCCGTTCGCGTGGCCGCGGCTTCCGGTGGGGCGGCCGGGGAAGCCCGGGCCCGCCGAACGGGCGCCGGTGGCGAACGGGTCGGCCCCGTTCGGCGTGGCGAGGTCGCCCGGGAAGGTGAAGTCGCCGGGGGCGCCAAAATCACGGGGGAAGCCGGATCCTGCCGGACCGTCGGGGGAGTCGGGGGAGTCGGGGGCGCTGGGGGGCTCGCCGAAGTGGTCGGGCGAGCCGGAGGGTCCGGCGAAGTCGCCGGGGAAGTCGGGGACGAGGTCAGGACCGAACCCGGGGGCGCCTCCGTCCGTCGCGGGGGAGGCGGGGCCGCCTCGGGACTCGGCGACGAAGTCCGACCGGAAGTCGGAACCGCCCCGGGATCCCTTGGCGAAATCGGGCTGGTAACCGGGATCCGCGGCCGGGAAGCCGGACGAGAAGCCCTGGGCAGGCAGCGCTTCGCCCCGGTCACGCGCGTTCGCGGCCGCGCGCAGCCGGTCCACCGCACCGTCCATCGCGAACTGCGCGGCACCGAGGCCTTCCACCACGTAGCCGCGACGGGCCTGCCCGGTCTCCTCGAAGGCGGACAGGATGCGGTAGACCGCGGAGAAGCCGCCCTCGACGCCCTCCGCGGCGACGGCGCCCCGGGTCACCACCCCGTGGCGGTCGAGCAGAGTGCGGGCCAGGGCGTGGGCGCGCACCGTCGGATCGGCCTCGTGGTCGGGCAGCAGCGACCAGCGGCCGGCGACGGTCGGGGGGCCCGTACGGGACTGCGGGCGCGCCGCGCCGGTCAGGGAGCCGTACCGGCCGCGCGGGACCGAGCGCTTCGCGCGGTGGGCCGTGGAACCGGCGGTGCGCCCCGAGCCCAGGACGGAACGCATCGGCGCGAGGGTGTCGTTCGTCAGGCGGCCGGACCAGGCCAGGTCCCAGACGGCGTCGGCCAGTTGGGGATCGGTGACGTCGGGATGGGTGGTGGCGCGGACCTGGTCGGCGATCTGGCGGAAGAACAGTCCGTAGCCTCCGGAGAGGGTGGCCAGGACGGACTCGTGGAGGGCGGTCAGCTCCAGCGGGTGCGGTGACGGCAGGAGGAGCGGGGCCGCGTCCGCCAGGTAGAGCGAGACCCAGCCGTCCTTTCCGGGCAGTGCGCCGGCGCCGGCCCAGACGACTTCCCCGGCGGCGGTGAGCTCGTCGAGCATCGCGGGTGTGTAGTTCGCGACGCGGGACGGCAGGACCAGCTTCTCCAGGGCGGACGCCGGCACCGACGCGCCCTGCAACTGCTCGACGGCACGGACCAGTCCGTCGACACCGCGAAGGCCGTGCCCGCTGTCGACGTGCTGCCACTGGGGCAGGAACTGGGCGAGCGCGGCGGGCGGCACCGGCTCCAGCTCGTGGCGCAGGGCGGCCAGGGACCGGCGTCGCAGCCGGCGCAGGACGGCCGCGTCGCACCACTCCTGACCGATGCCCGCCGGATGGAACTCCCCCTGCACGACACGTCCGTTGGCCGCGAGCCGCTGCAACGCCCCCTCGGTGACGGCCGTGCCGAGCCCGAAGCGGGCCGCGGCGGCGGCGGACGTGAACGGGCCGTGGGTCCGGGCGAACCGGGCGAGGAGATCACCCAGCGGGTCCTTCACCGGCTCGGTGAAGGCCTCCGGGACACCGACGGGCAGTGCCGTGCCCAGCGCGTCGCGCAGGCGGCCGGCGTCCTCGATCGCCGACCAGTGGTCGGTCCCCGCGACCCGGACCCCGATGGCGCGACGGGCCCCGGCCAGATCCCGGGCCCACTGCGGTTCGGCGCCGCGCTCGGCCAGTTCGGCGTCCGTGAGCGGGCCGAGCACGCGCAGCAGGTCCGCGACGCCTTCCACGTCCTTGATGCGGCGGTCCTCGGTGAGCCACTGGAGCTCCTGCTCCAGCTCGGTCAGCACGTCGGCGTCGAGCAGCTCCCGCAGCTCCGCCTGGCCGAGCAGCTCGGCCAGCAGCCGGGAGTCCAGGGACAGGGCGGCGGCGCGGCGCTCGGCGAGGGGCGAGTCGCCCTCGTACAGGAACTGGGCGACGTAACCGAACAGCAGCGAGCGGGCGAACGGTGACGGCTCCGCAGTGGTGACCTCGACCAGGCGCACCTTGCGGGACTCGATGTCGCCCATCAGTTCCGTGAGGCCCGGCACGTCGAAGACGTCCTGGAGGCATTCGCGGACCGCCTCCAGGACGATGGGGAAGGAGCCGAACTCGCTCGCCACCTGGAGCAGCTGGGCCGCTCGCTGACGCTGCTGCCACAACGGAGTGCGCTTGCCGGGACTGCGGCGCGGCAGCAGCAGCGCGCGGGCGGCGCACTCGCGGAACCGCGACGCGAACAGCGCCGAGCCGCCGACCTGGTCGGTGACGACCTGGTCGACCTCGCCCTTGTCGAAGATGACGTCCGCGGCGCCGACGGGGGCCCGCTCGGCGTCGTACTCCCTGCCGAGCTTGACGGGCTCCTGGTCGAGGAGGTCCAGGCCCATCAGGTCGGCGTCGGGCAGCCGCAGCACGATGCCGTCGTCGGCGTGCATGACCTGGGCGTCCATGCCGTACCGCTCGGACAGCTTGGCGCCGAGCGCGAGCGCCCAGGGAGCGTGCACCTGGGCACCGAACGGGGAGTGCACGACGACCCGCCAGTCGCCCAGTTCGTCACGGAACCGCTCCACGACGATGGTGCGGTCGTCCGGGATGTGCCCGCAGGCCTCACGCTGCTCGGCCAGGTACGACAGGACGTTGACCGTGGCCCAGTCGTCGAGTCCGGCGGCCAGGAGCCGCAGACGGGCGTCCTCCTTGGAGAGGGAACCGACCTCGCGGAGGAACGCGCCGAGCGCGCGCCCCAGCTCGAGGGGGCGGCCCAGCTGGTCGCCCTTCCAGAACGGCAGCCGGCCGGGGACGCCGGGCGCGGGCGAGACCAGGACGCGGTCGCGGGTGATGTCCTCGATGCGCCAGGAGCTGGTGCCGAGCGTGAACACGTCACCGACCCGGGACTCGTAGACCATCTCCTCGTCGAGCTCACCGACCCGGCCGCCGCCCTTCTTGGGATCGGCGCCCGCGAGGAACACGCCGAAGAGACCGCGGTCCGGAATCGTGCCCCCGGAGGTGACGGCGAGGCGCTGGGCGCCGGGGCGGCCGGTGATCGTGCCGGCGACCCGGTCCCACACCACGCGCGGACGCAGCTCCGCGAAGGCGTCCGACGGATAGCGGCCCGCGAGCATGTCGAGCACGGCCGTGAACGCCGACTCCGGGAGCGCGGCGAAGGGCGCGGCGCGGCGGACCGTGGCGAGGAGGTCGTCGAACTGCCAGGTGTCGAGGGCGGTCATGGCGACGATCTGCTGGGCCAGCACGTCCAGCGGGTTGGCTGGGACCCGGAGGGACTCGATCGAGCCGGTCCGCATCCGCTCGGTGACCACGGCGGCCTGGACGAGGTCGCCCCGGTACTTCGGGAAGACGACGCCCGTGGAGACCGCGCCCACCTGGTGACCGGCCCGGCCCACGCGCTGGAGGCCGGAGGCCACGGAGGGGGGCGACTCCACCTGGATGACCAGGTCCACCGCACCCATGTCGATGCCCAGCTCGAGACTGGACGTCGCGACGACCGCGGGCAGGCGCCCCGCCTTGAGGTCCTCCTCGACGAGCGCGCGCTGCTCCTTGGAGACCGATCCGTGGTGGGCGCGGGCGATGACCGTGGGGGCACCCTGGGCCGCGCCCGATCCGCCCATCAGCTCGGCCGGGGAGTGGTGCTCGTCCAGGGGCTCGCCGGTCGCCCGCTCGTAGGCGATCTCGTTGAGCCGGTTGCACAGCCTCTCCGCCAGGCGCCGGGAGTTGGCGAACACGATCGTCGAGCGGTGGGCCAGGACGAGGTCGGTGATCCGCTCCTCGACGTGCGGCCAGATGGAGGGCTTCTCGGCGCCCTCTTTGCCGTCGGCGACCGGGGACCCGCCCAGCTCGCCGAGATCCTCCACCGGGACGACGACGGAGAGGTCGAACTCCTTGCCCGACGGCGGCTGGACGATCTCCACCTTGCGGCGCGGTGACAGGTAGCGCGCGACCTCGTCGACCGGGCGCACCGTCGCCGACAGGCCGATCCGGCGTGCGGGCCTGGGCAGCAGCTCGTCGAGACGCTCCAGGGAGAGCGCCAGATGCGCACCCCGCTTGGTGCCCGCGACGGCGTGCACCTCGTCCAGGATCACCGTCTCGATGCCGGTCAGCGCGTCGCGCGTGGCCGACGTCAGCATCAGGAACAGCGACTCCGGCGTCGTGATCAGGATGTCGGGCGGGCGGGTGGACAGGGCCCGGCGCTCGGCGGGACTGGTGTCTCCGGAGCGGATGCCCACCTTCACCTCCGGCTCGGGCAGGCCGAGCCGGACCGCCTCCTGCCGAATGCCGGTCAGGGGACTGCGCAGGTTGCGCTCCACGTCGACGGCGAGGGCCTTGAGCGGTGACACGTACAGCACCCGGCAGCGCTTCTTCGGGTCGGCCGGTGGCGGGGTCGAGGCCAGCTGGTCGAGTGCGGCGAGGAAGGCGGCAAGGGTCTTGCCGGAGCCGGTCGGGGCGACCACGAGCACGTCCGAGCCCTCACGGGTCGCCTTCCACGCCCCGGCCTGGGCCGCGGTGGGCGCGGAGAAGGCCCCCGTGAACCAGCCACGGGTCGCGGGGGAGAAGCCCTCGAGGGCTCGGTGTGCAGAACTGGCCATGCGTCCATCCTGCACCCGACCACTGACAATGCGCCTGACCTGCGAAAACGGGGTGTGGATGCGGCGTGGACAGATCGCCGGGCGGCGCGGGGCGCCGGCAACCCGCTCCTGGGCCGGTCCGACCCGTCGTCGGGCCCGGTCCCCGGCGGCGGTCCGCTGAGCCTCGCCCGTGGCCGTCCGCCCGCTTCGCACCGCCCGGAGCGGCCTCGGCGCGTGGCGCAGAATGGAGGACATGGCGGGTTCCGGGGAGCGGGCACGGCACTGGCAGTACGCGGAACTGCCCGGTGTCGACCTGCTGCGGGCCAGCTACGTCGAGAAGATCTTCGTGCGGCACACCCACGAGAACTTCGTGATCGCCGCCATCGCCGAAGGCGTCGAGGTCTTCCACCACGGCGGCGCCGACCGGTACGCGGGCCCCGGCTCCCTGGCCCTGGTCAATCCGGACACTCCGCACACGGGCCGCGCCGGCGTTCCCGAAGGCTGGCGGTACGGGGCGGTGTACCCGTCGCCCGGACTGGTGGCGGAGATCGCCGCCGAGACCACGGCCATCCGTGGAACCCCCGGCTTCACGAGTCCGGTGCTGGCCGATCCGTACGCCGCCGGCCTGGTCCACCAGGTGCTCCGGGCAGCAGACGAGGGCAACGCACTCGCCGCGGACACCCTGCTGCGGGTGGCGGTGACCCGGCTCCTGCGGCTGAACGGCGGGCCGATGCCGCACCGGGTCGTACGCACCGCGGGTGCCCGCATCGCCGCACGCGCGCGTGCCGTGCTGGAGGAGCGGATGACCGATCCGCCGTCCCTGGAGCGGCTCGCCGCCGATCTCGGCGTCAGCCCCTTCGCGCTGCTGCGGGCGTTCCGGGACACCTACGGGATGCCGCCCCACACCTGGCTGACCGACGCCCGCGTCCGACGGGCACGGCACCTCCTGGACGCCGGTACCGCCCCCGTGGAGGCTGCCGTCGCCGTCGGCTTCACCGACCAGCCGCACCTGAACCGCCACTTCACCCGGATCGTGGGTGTGCCTCCCGGCGCGTACCAGCGCGAGCGCAAGAACGTACAAGACCGGCAGGGAGACCCGCCCCTATCGTCGGGTGCGTGGGAGAACATTCGGCGACCGCGGACATACGCAGCCAGAACGGACCGGACGACCTCGGCGGCCGGGACGGCCGGGACCGCCACGGCGGGCAGAACCGGCAGGCGGGTGAAGCAGGCCGGGAAGGAGGGGGCGGACAGGGCGCTGAGCGGGTCGAGAAGGCCGACTCCGCCGTCGTGCGCGACGCACTCGGGGTCGGGGTCGCCGTCGGACTGTCCGGTTTCGCCTTCGGGGTGACCTCGGCGGGCAGCGGGTTGACGCTGCCGCAGACCTGCGCGCTCAGCCTTCTGGTGTTCACCGGGGCCTCGCAGTTCGCCCTCGTGGGCGCGCTCGCCGCCGGGGGCAACCCGCTGACGGCGGCTGCCGGAGCGTTCTTCCTGGGCGTGCGGAACGCCTTCTACGGACTGCGTCTCTCGCAACTGCTGGCCCTCCCGCGCGCGGTGCGGCCGTTCGCCGCGCAGTGGGTCATCGACGAGACCACGGCCGTGGCCCTCGCCCAGCCCACGCGGCGCGGTGTCCGCATCGGGTTCACGGTCACCGGACTCACCCTCTACGTACTGTGGAACCTCACCACACTGCTCGGCGCGGCCGGTGCCGAAGCCATCGGCGACACGGACGCGTGGGGGCTGGACGCCGCCGGGCCCGCCGTCTTCCTGGCGCTTCTCGCACCGATGCTCAAGTCCGCAACCGAGCGCACGGTGGCGGGCCTCGCCGTCGTCCTGGGGCTCGGTCTCCTGCCCGTCCTGCCCGCCGGGGTGCCGGTCCTGGTGGCCGCCCTGGCCGCCCCCGCCGTCCTCTGGGCGACGGGACGCCGCTCGACGACCACCGCCGGCGACGCACAGCAGGAAACAGAACGGGCAGCACCGCGGGACGCGCCGGAGGAAGCACACCGGGCAGCACCGCAGGCAGCACCCGAGAAGGCACAGAAAGAAGAACGTTGAACATCTGGATCGCGATCGGCGCGACCGCCGTCGGCTGCTACCTCGTCAAACTCCTCGGGCTGCTGGTCCCCGCCGGGCTGCTGGAACGCCCCCTCGTCCAACGCCTCGCGGCGCTCCTGCCGGTCGCACTCCTCTCCGCCCTCACGGCCCAGCAGACCTTCGCCGACGGGCACGCGCTGGTGCTGGACGCCAAGGCCGCCGGACTCGCCGCGGCCGCGGTGGCCCTGATCCTGCGGGCGCCCTTCCTCCTCGTCGTCCTGGCGGCCGTGGTGGTGACGGCGGGAGTGCGGGCGCTGACGGGCTGACGCCGCGCCTCGCAGCCGCACGCACGCGTACGACCCCGCCCCGGGCCGACCGCCGCAGGCCGACCGCCACGGTCCGAAACGCCCACTCCGGGCTCAGCCGACGGCCCGCCCGTACGCCCGCAGGGTGCGCAGTGCCTCGATGGTCACCATGGGGCGGCACTCCAGGGCCGTGCCCGGTGCCCACTGGCGCCAGCGGACCGGCCAGCCGCCGTCCTCCTGCTGCTCGCCCGTCAGCCGGTCCAGTGAGCGGGCCATCTCGTCGTCCGTGAACCACGCGCGCGCGAGCGAGTCCGGCGTACGCGCGTAGTCGTACGGGAAGTGATGCTCGCCCGGTGCGTAACCGGGTGCCACCGGGTACACAGCAGGACGCGCCGGGTCCAGAACCGCGAGCCCGTGCTCGCGCACGAGGCGGCCCAGCCGGTCGGCGGCAGCCTCCGCGCGCGAACGGTCGGGCACCGAGTCCAGGAAGGCGACCGCGGCCTCGACCTCGTACGGATGGGACTTCTCCAGGGACTCCACCGCCTGCCAGCAGAAGTCGGTGGCCCGGAACAGCCAGGCGTGCCACACCTCGTTGCGGTGCAGCAGACCCACCACGGGGCCGGTGGCGAGAAGGTCGCTCGGCGGATCGTCGACGACCGGCACGAACGGAGCGGCCGGATAGCCGCGCTGGCTGGGATGGATCGCTGGCAGGGCACCGTCCGGTGTCGCCACGGAGGTCAGATAGCGGCAGACACGCTCCACCCGCTGTCCGCCGCACCGCCCGACGGAGTCCAGGACGCGCAGCGCGTGAGCCGTGTGCAGGGGCTGGCTCACGGGGCCGCGCAGATCGGGCTCGAGTGCGTGACCGTACCCCCCGTCCTCGTTGCGGTACGCGGCCAGTGCCGTCTCCACCGCGTCGGCGCCCCGGTCGTCGCCGCAGTCGAGGAAGTGGTACTCGAACCGGCGCTGCTCCAGCACGCGCGCGGTGAGCCAGACGAAGTGCTCGGCGCGCGCGAGCGGGGTCCGCGCCGGGGGCGACGGGGGGAGTGGGGATGCTCCTGATTCGTCCATGGGTCAGACCGTAGGACGGAAAGCGTTTCCGGCAAGGGGTACCGGCCGGGGCCCACCCCCAGGGGCGGGATACTGGAGTCATGCGGTTGACGGTCTTCTGGCAGCGAATGGCGGATCACTTCGGAGCGGGGTACGCCGACACCTTCGCGCGTGATCACGTGATGACGGAGCTCGGCGGGCGCACGGTGCACCAGGCGCTGGACGCGGGCTGGGAGGCCAAGGACGTGTGGCGCGCGGTGTGCGCGACGATGAACGTCCCGCACGAGAACCGCTGACGCGAGGCAGCCGGAGCCGGTCCTAGGTGGGGCGACGGGGACCGCGAAAGCAGCCGGAGCCGAAGCCGGTCCGGGGGTGGGGCGACGGGGACCGTGAAGGCCGAAGCCGAAGTCAGCGGCGCAGTCGTAGCCGAAGCCGAAGTCAGCGGCGCAGTCGTAGCCGAAGCGGCTGAAGGGTCACGAGATCGGACGGTGGGGGCCGATTGTCGGTGGCGTGGGCGAGACTTGCTCCGTGGCCCCGACAGACGAGACCTCGCAGGTCGCCCCGCAGCAGTCGCCGCTCGGTACGACGCCGCCCGCAGGCCCACCGGCCGGGGACGCCGCCGAGGGAGGCGGACGCATGCCCCGCTGGCTGCCGCGCGCCATGGTGCTGGCCCTTGCCCTGGTCGCCGCCTTCCAGCTGGGCAGTTGGGCGTTCCACCAGCTCACCGGTCTGCTGATCAACATCCTCATCGCGTTCTTCCTGGCGCTCGCCATCGAGCCCGCGGTGAGCTGGATGGCCGCGCACGGCATGCGCAGAGGACTGGCCGCCTTCCTGGTCTTCCTGGGCGTGATGATCGTGACCGCCGGCTTCATCACGCTGCTGGGCTCGATGCTCGCCGGTCAGATCATCAAGATGGTCGAGGGCTTCCCGGCGTATCTCGACTCGGTCATCAACTGGATCAACGCAACCTTCCACACCGAGCTCAGACGGGTGGACATCCAGGAAGGCCTGGTCCACTCCGACTGGCTGCGGAAGTACGTGCAGAACAGCGCCACGGGCGTCCTCGACGTGTCCGCGCAGGTCCTGGGCGGCCTCTTCCAGCTGCTGACGATCGCGCTGTTCTCGTTCTACTTCGCCGCCGACGGGCCGCGGCTGCGACGCGCACTCTGCTCGGTACTGCCGCCGGCCCGCCAGGCCGAGGTGCTGCGCGCCTGGGAGATCGCCGTCAACAAGACGGGCGGGTATCTGTACTCGCGCGGTCTGATGGCGCTCGTCTCCGGCGTCGCGCACTACATCCTGCTGCAGGCCCTGGGTATCCCCTACGCGCCCGTGCTCGCCGTCTGGGTCGGCCTGGTGTCCCAGTTCCTCCCCACCATCGGCACCTATCTGGCGGGCGCGCTGCCGATGCTGATCGCCTTCACGGTCAACCCCTGGTACGCGCTCTGGGTGCTGCTCTTCGTCGTGGTCTACCAGCAGTTCGAGAACTACATGCTGCAACCCAAGCTGACCTCCAAGACCGTGGACATCCACCCCGCGGTGGCCTTCGGCTCGGTCATCGCGGGCACCGCCCTCCTCGGTGCCGTCGGCGCACTGATCGCCATCCCGGCCGTCGCGACGCTCCAGGCGTTCCTGGGCGCCTACGTGAAGCGGTACGACGTCACGGACGACCCGCGGGTCCACGGGCACCGGGGGCGGCGGCCGGGCAGCCTCCTGAAGCGCGCGCGGACTGTGCGTACGCGACGGGAGACGGAGTCCGGGAAGGAGCCCGCCCCGTAGTTGCGCGCGGAGGCCGGATTGTGCGCCGAGGCGTGATCCAGTCGCTGTCCGGGCACGCGGGGACGGACAGCGGGGGCGCGCCCGGGACGCGGTGGAGGGCGGCCGTCCGGTCGCCGCGCAGCCAGGTGGTGCGCTTGACACTAAAATCGAACATCCATTCTTATGGAGTCTCCGGCAGGGATTTCGGCGGGGATTTCAGGCAGAAGTGTCCGAGTTATCCACAGGGCGGGCGGGCGTCGAGGCGCATTGTCAGTGGCAGGCGTTAGCGTCTTTGACGTGAAGCGATCGACTCAAGCAAATCGGGTGGAACCCATGGCAGGAACCGACCGCGAGAAGGCGTTGGACGCCGCGCTCGCACAGATTGAACGGCAATTCGGCAAGGGCGCGGTGATGCGCCTGGGCGAGCGGCCGAACGAGCCCATCGAGGTCATCCCCACCGGGTCGACCGCGCTCGACGTCGCCCTCGGCGTGGGCGGCCTGCCCCGCGGCCGAGTGGTGGAGGTGTACGGACCGGAGTCCTCCGGTAAGACGACCCTGACCCTGCACGCGGTGGCCAACGCGCAGCGGGCGGGCGGCCAGGTCGCGTTCGTGGACGCGGAGCACGCCCTCGACCCGGAGTACGCGAAGAAGCTCGGCGTCGACATCGACAACCTCATCCTGTCCCAGCCGGACAACGGCGAGCAGGCCCTCGAGATCGTCGACATGCTGGTGCGCTCCGGCGCGCTGGACCTCATCGTCATCGACTCCGTCGCCGCCCTGGTGCCGCGTGCGGAGATCGAGGGCGAGATGGGCGACTCGCACGTGGGTCTCCAGGCCCGTCTGATGAGCCAGGCCCTCCGCAAGATCACCAGCGCGCTGAACCAGTCGAAGACCACCGCGATCTTCATCAACCAGCTCCGCGAGAAGATCGGCGTGATGTTCGGCTCCCCGGAGACCACCACCGGTGGCCGGGCGCTGAAGTTCTACGCCTCGGTGCGTCTCGACATCCGCCGCATCGAGACGCTGAAGGACGGCACCGACGCGGTCGGCAACCGCACCCGCGTCAAGGTCGTCAAGAACAAGGTCGCGCCGCCCTTCAAGCAGGCCGAGTTCGACATCCTCTACGGGCACGGCATCAGCCGCGAGGGCGGCCTGATCGACATGGGCGTGGAGAACGGCTTCGTGCGCAAGGCCGGCGCCTGGTACACGTACGAGGGTGACCAGCTCGGCCAGGGCAAGGAGAACGCGCGCAACTTCCTCAAGGACAACCCCGACCTCGCCGACGAGATCGAGAAGAAGATCCTGGAGAAGCTCGGCGTCGGTGTGAAGCCGGAGAAGCCCGCCGAGCCGGGTGCGGACGCGGTGGTCCCGGCCGCTGCGGACGACGCCGCGAAGACGGTGCCGGCCCCCGCGGCCAAGACCGCCAAGTCCAAGGCCGCGGCGGCGAAGAGCTAGTCCGTGACACGGCGAACCGACTGGGCCGAGTACGTCCGACCCGTCGCCCCCGAAGGGCAGCTGCCCCCCAGGGACGGCACCCCGTCCCCGGACGGCGACGGGTGGAAGGGCCGCGAGGGCTACGGCGACGACCACGGCAGTGACGGGCCGTACGGCGCCGGTTCGGGCGACGGGGCGGAGCCTGCGGACGGCGGGGGACCGCCGTCGGGTGGCCCGCGCCGCGGCGGTGGCCGGTACGGGGGCGACGGGGGTCCGCGCGGGGGCGGACCAAGCCGTGGCCGTCGACGCCGCGGGGGCTTCGGCGATCCTTCCGGCGACTCCTCCGGCCCCCAGGACGGAGGCCCCCCTTTCTCGTCGAGGGCCGAGCAGGGGGAGCCCCCGCGGGACCCGGCTGAGCAGGCGCGGGCGATCTGCCTGCGCCTGCTCACCGGGACCCCGCGCACGCGAAAGCAGCTCGCGGACGCGTTGCGCAAGCGAGAGATCCCCGATGACGTGGCGGAGGAGGTGCTGTCCCGGTTCGAGGAGGTCGGACTGATCAACGACGGTGCCTTCGCGGAAGCCTGGGTGGAGTCCCGGCACCACGGCCGAGGGCTGGCCAGGCGGGCACTCGCGCGTGAGCTGAGGACGAAGGGGGTGGACTCGACGCTGATCGACGAGGCCGTCGGGCAGCTCGACCCCGAGCAGGAGGAAACGACCGCGCGCGACCTCGTGGCCCGCAAGCTGCGCTCCACGCGCGGCCTCGACCGCGACAAGCGGCTGCGCCGCCTCGCCGGCATGCTCGCCCGCAAGGGCTACTCCGAGGGCATGGCCCTACGAGTGGTCCGACAGGCGCTGGAAGAAGAGGGCGAGGACACGGAGGGACTGGGGCAGGAGGGTTTCTGACCTCCCGAGGGGGACTGGGGACGGTCTGCTCGCGGCGACGCGTGGTGAATGCCGCCCGTTCCCTAGCGGGTGCTGGACGGCGGTCCGTCCCAGACACCTCCGGGGGGACGCCGCCTGCCTCGCCGGGGTCCGGCCACATACCGACCCTCAGTCCGGGAACGCAGTACGCAGAGGCGAGCGCCCCCCTACGACCAGGGACGCCCGTCCTCGCGTACGACGCCGGTACGCCCGTCTACGACGCCGGTACCGCCGACGACGTCGCCGTCTCCTCGTCCGAGGGGGCTGTCACGGGGAACCCGGCCGCCTTCCACGCCTGGAAACCACCGACCAGGTCGGTGGCCCGGTGCAGTCCCAACTGCTGGAGGGAGTCCGCTGCGAGACTCGACGCGTAGCCCTCGTTGCAGACGACCACGACCCGCAGATCGTGGCTCGTGGCCTCCGGGGCGCGGTGGCTGCCCTGGGGGTCGAGACGCCACTCCAGTTCGTTGCGCTCGACGACGAGGGCGCCGGGGATCAGTCCGTCACGCTCGCGCAGGGCCGCGTACCTGATGTCGACCAGCAGTGCCTCGCCCGCCCCGGCGGCAGTGTGCGCCTCCTCGGCCGACACCCGGTCGAGCCCTTCGCGGACCCGCTCCAGCAACTCGTCGATGCCCACCGGGCGTTCGGGATGCGCGCTCACTGCCAGTCCTCCGGACGTTCGACCTGCTCGAGGCGCAGCACCTGGCCAGTACGGCTGTAGCGGCGGATCTGCGGCAGGGGCGGATAGTACGCGTGGACGGAGATCGCGTGCTCCTCGGTGGACTCGTTGAGCACCTCGTGCACATGGTGCCGGCCGAAGGCGCGGCCCTTGCCGGCCGTCAGGTGCCGCTCGTGGTCCACGCCTTCGGTGAGTTCCAGGGTCCGCCAGCCGTCGGTCGGCAGCCGGGCGGCCAGTGAGTTCTCCTTGAGCTCCCCCGACGCGGTGAGGAAGGCGCCGACCGAGTCGGCGTGGTCGTGCCAGCCGGTTCCGGTGCCGGGGGGCCAGCCGATCAGCCAGGCCTCGCTGCCGCCGGGGCCCTCGAGGCGCACCCAGGTGCGGCCTTCGGGGTCGAGGGGCAGGGAGGCGATCAGTGCGGCGTCAGCGGCGGTGCGGCGCACGAAGTCCAGCAGTTCGGCCTGGGTGGGGGTGTGCGGGGGTGCGGAGACAGAAGGTGACACAGACACGGGTACCGTCCTGGGCTTTTCGCGTGGTCGCGTGCCGCACCGCGGACGGTGGGCACGCAGGAAGAGGAGGCGAATTCAGCAGGACGGACGACACACGCAGCCCGCATAGCGGACGAGGTCCATATGGACCCTCCGCCACAGATGCACGCAGGTGTAGGTCACGCTCGCGAGTACACCATGACCGGGCGGGCTGTTCAACTCACTGTCAGTATGTGGACCGCGCGGCGACTCGGAGGGTGCGGAGGGTTCCCGGACGAGCCCGGACGCTCACCGGGAGTAGGGCACCCGCCCGGCCAAAACCCTGCCCGCGCCTGGCCAGAAGCCTGATTGAACCCGATGGGCTTGATGCGAGCCCGGACCGACCCGCACCCGACCGGAACCGGCCCAAGCCCTGATCGAACCCGATCGGCTTCATCCGAGCCCGGTCCGGCCCGAGCCAGGCCCGAGCCAGGCCCGAGCCAGGCCCCAGCCCTGCCCTAGCCCTGCCCGAACTGCCCGAGCCCGGCTTCAGCGCCGGCTGGCCGTCGCTTCCGCCGTCGCATCCGCATCCGCATCCGCATCGCCTCCGGCCTTCGCCGGTCCGCCCAGGGCCGCCTCCGCGGCGGCGTAGAGGTCGGCAGGGCGGACCCCGCTCAGGGCCGTGACCAGGTGGCCGTCCGGTCGGACCAGCAGCACGGTGTGCGCGGCCGCGCCCGGATAGCTCTCCGCGACCAGCAGCTCGGCAGGATGCGGCAGCGCCGTGACGGCGGCCGCGAGCCGGGGCATGATCCCGGCCGACACCCAGTGCTTGCGCTCCCACACGCCCGTCCCCGGCGCGATCAGCACCACCAGCAGCACCGCGCGCCCCAGCCGGTCCCGCAGCCGCACGAAGGAACCGTCCTCCGCGGTCACCCGGACATCGGTCACGGGCGCGCCCGGCGCCGTGGCCACCGTGGCCGTCGCCTCGGCGTGCGCAGGCGCGAGCGGTGAATCGCCGTACGTTCCCGGCGCACCCAGTGGTCCGCGCCCCAGGTGGCCGTCGGTGAGCAGCGCGTCGTGCCCGCGGGCCGACCCGGGGACGTACGAACGCAGTCCACCGCCCCCGCGCAGGACCGGCAGTGCCTGGTCGGCGGCGCGCAGCCGGGCGGCCACGACGGCGCGGCGTTCCGCCTGATAGCTGTCGAGCAGCGCCTCGTGCGGTCCGTGATGCCAGGCCAGCGCGAGCTTCCACGCGAGGTTGTCGGCGTCCCGCAGGCCTTCGTCGAGGCCCTGGGTGCCGAGCGCGCCGAGGAGGTGCGCGGCGTCCCCGGCGAGGAAGACCCGGCCGACGCGCCACCGGCGGGCGAGACGGTGGTGGACGGTGTGGACACCGGTGTCGAGCAGTTCGTACGGCGGTGGGGAGCCGCCGCTCCAGCCGCCGAGGGTCTCCCTGATGCGGGCCACCAGCAGTTCGGGGGTGACCAGGTCCTTCCCGGGCGGCAGCAGCCAGTCCAGCCGCCACACCCCGTCCGGGAGGGGACGTCCGGTCACCTCGCCCGCCGAGGGACCCGACGTCCGCCACGGGGGCATCCGGTGCAGCACCGCCTCCCCGGGCCAGGGAAGCTCCGTGCGCAGCGCGGCGACGGCGTGCCGCTCCACGGCCGTACGGCCCGGGAAGCGGATGTCCTGGAGCTTGCGGACGGTCGAGCGCGGGCCGTCGCAGCCGACGAGGTGACTGCCGCGCCACCAGGTGCCGTGGGGGCCGCGGGTGTGGGCGGTGACTCCTGACGTGTCCTGCTCGACAGCGTCCAGCCGGCTGTTCACGGCGACCTTGATGAGCGGCTCGCCCGTGACGGCCTCGCGCAGGGCGGCGGTCAGGACGTGCTGCGCGATGTGCAGTGGGGCCAACAGGTCGGCGCCGCCGAGCAGCCGCGGGCCGCCGAAGCCTCCCGCGCCGCCGGCCTCCTGTGCACCGCCGAAGCCGCTCGCGCCGACGGCACCTCGCGTTGAAACCGGCCCCGGCGCCGGGACTTCGGCACCGCCGGGGCCCCGCGCGACGCTTCCCGGCACCACCCTGCCGTCCCCGTCGAAACTGATCTCGCGCATCACCTGCTTGCGCCGCATCGACCGCCATCCGGCCCAACGGCAGCCGTCCGCGTCCAGCGGGAACCCGGTCAGCCGGTCGACGAGCGCGGCGGTGTCCTCGCGCAGTACGACGGTGCGTGCCAACCGTTGTTCGTCGTTGCCCGGGCCTTCGTCGAGGATCACGGAGGGGACTTCGTGGCGGGCCAGCGCCAGGGCGAGCGCAAGCCCCACGGGCCCCGCGCCGACGATGATCACCGGGTCCATGACGCGGTGCCCCCTGCCCGGAGCGGTGTCCTCGACGACGTACGGAAACAGGCAGTTGGAGCGGGGTGCACGATCACAGAACGTATGCAACCCATTGCCGGTGCTTGCGTCAAGTGACGGAGGCAGTGGCTCCACGACCGGTCGGCACGCGATGAGGGGATCGAGGCCGAGTCGGCGTGCCGCAACGGTTCCGTGGCGATGGTGACGTAGGGCGGCCTTCGGCTGGACGGTTGTCCCGGGGCTGCCTCACGCCGGCTGCCGACAGGGCGGATGTGCCCGCCCGGGCGTCCCTCGACGGCGGACGCGGAACTCCGGGCGACGGTGAGCAGGCGTCGTGATGGCGCCGCCGGCCGCCCGGAGATCCGTCCGTCCGATCAAGCGGAAGCGCCGGTCCCGAAACCGCCGCCCACCTCGGCGGCGTTGAGCTCGTCCACGTCCTTGGCCCCGAGAACCGCGCCCGTGCCCTTCTTGCTGCGCCGCAGCCTGCCCTCCAGCCAGCTCGCGAAGGTGGTGAGGATGAAGTTCAGCACGATGTAGATGAGGGCCACCACGATGAAACTCGGGATGACGTTGGCGTAGTTGGCAGCCAGCGTCGCGCGCGAGTTGAGCAGTTCGGTGAATCCGATCATCACACCGCCGAGCGCGGTGTCCTTCACGATGACGACGAGCTGGCTGACGATGGCCGGCAGCATCGCGGTGACGGCCTGCGGAAGCAGGATGCTGGTCATCGTCTGGCTCTTGCGCAGGCCGACCGCCATGGCGGCCTCCGACTGTCCCTTGGGCAGGGAGAGGATGCCGGCCCGGACGATCTCGGCGAGCACCGAGGCGTTGTAGAGCACCAGGCCGGTGACCACCGCGTAGAGCGGCCGGTCCTCGCTGCTGATGCCCGCGGAGCGGACGTAGAGCTCGTAGACGAAGAGCATCAGCAGCAGCACCGGGATGGAGCGGAAGAACTCCACCACCGCACCGGCGGGGATGCGTACCCACCGGTGGTCGGACAGGCGGGCGATACCGAAGAACGCGCCCAGCGGAAGAGCGATGACCATGGCAAGCGCCGCGGCCTTCAGGGTGTTCGCCAGACCCGGCAGCAGATAGGTCGTCCAGGCCTGGGACGTGGTGAACGGCTCCCACAGCGACCACTTCAGCTGTCCCTTGTCGCTCATGGTCACCCAGATCCACCACAGGACCAGGGCGAGCAGGACGAAGAAGACCACCGAGAAGATCACGTTGCGCCGCTTGGCGCGGGGGCCGGGAGCGTCGTAGAGGACGGAGGTCATCGCTTCACCGCCAGTCGCTTGCTCAGCCAGCCCAGGATGAGACCGGTGGGCAGGGTCAATAGGACGAAACCGAGCGCGAACACCGCGCCGATGGCGAGTGTCTGGGCCTCGTTCTCGATCATCTTCTTCATCAGGAGAGCTGCCTCGGCGACGCCGATCGCGGCGGCCACGGTGGTGTTCTTGGTGAGCGCGATCAGGACGTTCGCCAGGGGGCCGATCACCGAGCGGAAGGCCTGCGGCAGGACGATGTACCACAGCACCTGGCTGAAACTCAGACCGAGGGCGCGTGCGGCCTCGGCCTGCCCGACGGGCACGGTGTTGATACCGGAGCGGATCGCCTCGCAGACGAAGCACGCGGTGTACGCGACCAGTCCGAGCACCGCCAGCCGGAAGCTCAGGGCATCGAAGTCGTCGGGCACGCCCATCGTCATACCGAAGATGTCGGCGAGGCCCAGGGAGGTGAAGACGATGATGACGGTCAGCGGGATGTTCCGGACGATGTTCACGTAGGCGGTGCCGAACCCACGCATCAACGGGACCGGACTGACCCGCATCGCGGCGAGCAGGGTGCCCCAGACCAGGGAGCCCACGGCGGAGAGGGCGGTGAGTTTCACCGTCATCCAGAACGCCCCGAGGACGTCGTAACCTTCAAGAAAGTCGAACACGATCTCCCGCGCTTCCGGGTGTGTGGAGTACGTGGCTACGGGGCGGGCGCGGCGCGCCGCCGCCGTGATCGCGGCGGGCGGCGGCGCGCCTGCAGAAACCCTGCGTGACCTGCGTTACTTGACGATGACGCCGATCTTCGGGGCCTGCTCGTTCTTGTAGTTGGCCGGACCGAAGTTCGCCTCCACGGCCTTCTTCCAGGCGCCGCTGCTGACCATCTTCTCGAGAGCGTCGTTGATCTTCTTCTCGGTCGCGGCGTCGCCCTTCTTGATGCCGATGCCGTAGTTCTCGTTGCTGAGCTTGAGGCCCGCGAGCTTGAACTGGCCCTTGTACTTGTCCTGCGCGGCGAAGCCCGCGAGGATCGAGTCGTCGGTCGTCACCGCGTCCACGGCACCGCTCTGCAGGCCGGCGATGCACTCCGAGTAACCGCCGCGCTGCTGCAGCTGGGCCTTCGGCGCGATGGTCTTCTGGACGTTCTGCGCCGAGGTGGACCCCGTCACGGAACACAGCTTCTTGCCGTTGAGGTCCGTACCCTTGGTGATCTTGGAGTCCGCCTTGAGCAGCAGGTCCTGGTGGGCCAGCAGGTAGGGGCCGGCGAAGTCGACCTTCTGCTTGCGCTCGTCGTTGATCGAGTAGGTGGCCGCGATGAACTTGACGTCGCCGCGGGCCAGCGCGTTCTCGCGGTCGGCGCTCTTGGTCTCGACGAACTCGATCTTGTCGTCCTTGTAGCCGAGCTCCTTGGCCACGTAGGTGGCGACGTCCACGTCGAAGCCGGAGAAGGACCCGTCCGGCTCCTTCAGGCCGAGGCCGGGCTGGTCGTACTTGATGCCGATCTTGATCGTGCCGCCGCCGCTGGAGCCCGAGCCGCTGTCGTCCTTGTCGTCGCTGCCGCACGCGGTGGCGGACAGGGCGAGAGCGAGCACGGCGGCCGAGGCGGCGGTGACCTTGCGGAGCTTCATGTGGAACATCCTTTGAGTGATGAAGAGATACGGGCCGTCGGTGACGGGAAGATGCGGGCCGTCAGTGGTGCAGGATCTTCGACAGGAAGTCCTTGGCCCGGTCGCTGCGGGGGTTGCTGAAGAACTGGTCCGGCACAGCCTCTTCGACGATGCGTCCGTCGGCCATGAACACCACTCGGTTGGCAGCCGAACGAGCGAAGCCCATCTCGTGGGTGACGACGACCATGGTCATGCCGTCCCGCGCGAGCTGCTGCATGACCTCCAGGACCTCGTTGATCATCTCGGGGTCGAGTGCCGAGGTCGGCTCGTCGAAGAGCATGACCTTCGGGTCCATCGCCAGCGCCCGCGCGATCGCGACCCGCTGCTGCTGGCCGCCGGAGAGCTGGGCGGGGTACTTGTCCGCCTGCGTGCCCACGCCGACGCGGTCGAGCAGCCCGCGGGCCTTCTCCTCGGCGACTTTCCTGTCGGCCTTGCGGACCTTGATCTGACCCAGCATCACGTTCTCGAGCACGGTCTTGTGCGCGAAGAGGTTGAAGGACTGGAAGACCATGCCCACGTCGGCACGCAGCCGGGCGAGTGCCTTGCCCTCCTCGGGCAGCGGCTTGCCGTCGATCGCGATGTCGCCCGAGTCGATCGTCTCCAGGCGGTTGATGGTGCGGCACAGGGTGGACTTCCCGGACCCGGAGGGCCCGATGACCACGACGACCTCGCCACGGGCGATCGTCAGGTCGATGTCCTGGAGCACGTGCAACGCGCCGAAGTGCTTGTTGACGCTCTTCAGGACGACCAGGTCGTCGGTCCCGGCCACGGCGTCCTTGGCCACCGATACTTCGGTCATCGCTCTGGGGCTCCGTCCTCCTCGGTTTCGGTGGACAGTAGTGACCCCGCGCGACCAGCGTCATTACATCTGAGGGGAAATTGAGCATAACGATCCGGTAGCGTCCGGACACCAGGAGTGACGGCGGCAGGCGGAGCGCGTACCGGCTGGGTAACGGAAGCCTCCCACGACCGGAACTCCCTTGACGCCGTCGTCGTCCATCGGCGTGACTGCCAGGGTGCACACGCGTGTGCCCACCGACCGAGCTGAGACCGTACGACCGATGAACCGGAGGGGGCCGGAAGATGAGACTGCTCCTCGTCGAGGACGACAACCACGTCGCCGCCGCCCTGTCCGCCGTCCTGGCACGGCACGGCTTCCACGTCACGCACGCCCGCAGCGGCGAGGAAGCCCTGCAGGCGCTGGTCCCGGAGGGCCCCGGATTCGGCGTGGTCCTGCTCGACCTGGGGCTGCCCGACCAGGACGGCTACGAGGTCTGCGGCAAGATCCGCAAGCGGACCAGCACCCCGGTGATCATGGTCACCGCCCGCGCCGACGTGCGGTCCCGGATCCACGGGCTCAACCTCGGCGCCGACGACTACGTGGTCAAGCCGTACGACACCGGTGAACTGCTGGCCCGTATCCACGCGGTCGCCCGGCGCACCGTCCCCGAGGACGCCTCGGCCACCGGCGAGAGCGCCCTGCGGCTCGGCGCCGTACGCATCGAACTCCCCACCCGCCAGGTCAGCGTCGACGGCTCGGTCGTCCAGCTGACGCGCAAGGAGTTCGACCTGCTCGCGCTGCTGGCCCAGCGCCCCGGAGTGGTGTTCCGCCGCGAGCAGATCATCAGCGAGGTGTGGCGCACCAGCTGGGAGGGGACCGGGCGCACCCTGGAGGTGCACGTCGCCTCCCTCCGTGCCAAGCTGCGCATGCCCGCGCTGATCGAGACCGTGCGCGGAGTCGGGTACCGGCTCGTCGCTCCCGCGTCGTAGCGTGCACCGGTGCGCACTCGCCTCCTCCCGCTGCTCATCGTCCTGATGGCCGCCGTGCTGCTCGCGCTCGGCATCCCGCTGGCCGTGAGTGTGGCGGCCGCCCAGCAGCAGAAGGTGGTCGTCGACCGCATCGACGACACCGCGCGTTTCGCGGCCCTCGCGCAGTTCGTGACCGACCGCCCCACCGGCTCCCGGGTCGGCACCGACGACGAGCGCCGCGAGATCCTCCGCAGGGAACTCAGCACCTACAACGACGTGTACGGCATCAAGGCGGGCGTCTTCTACCGCAACGACGAAGCGCCGATGGCCAACGCCCCGGAGAGCTGGTACGTGCCCGAGGAGGGCGAGGGCCGCGACGCGTTCGACGAGGCGTTCCTCGGACGCCGCAGCCACGACCCCGAGCAGGTATGGCCGTGGCAGCGCCGCCGGCTCGTCGTCGCGTCCCCCGTCATCCGGGACGGCGACGTCATCGCGGTCGTCGTCACCGACTCGCCCACCGGGCAGCTGCGTTCGAGGACACTGCGCGGCTGGCTCCTGATCGGCGCGGGCGAGATCGCCGCCATGCTCCTCGCCCTCGGTGCCGCGCTGCGTCTGACCGGCTGGGTCCTCAAGCCCGTGCGGATCCTGGACGCCACCACCCACGACATCGCCACCGGACGGCTGAAGTCCCGGGTCGCGGCGGCCGGGGGACCGCCGGAACTCAGGCGTCTGGCCCGGTCGTTCAACGAGATGGCCGACAACGTCGAGGACGTCCTGGAGCAGCAGCGCGCCTTCGTCGCCGATGCCTCGCACCAACTGCGCAACCCCCTCTCGGCGTTGCTGCTGCGCATCGAGCTGCTCGCTCTCGAACTGCCCGAGGGCAATGAGGAGATCGCCTCGGTCCGTACCGAGGGCAAGCGCCTGGCCCAGGTCCTGGACGATCTGCTCGACCTGGCGCTCGCCGAGCACGCCGAGGCCGACCTGTGTCTCACCGACATCGGTGAGCTGGCGGCCGAGCGGGTGGCGGCCTGGGGGCCGGTCGCCGACAGCAGGGGGGTGCGGCTGACCGGCACCTGCCCGGCCACCACCGCCTGGGCCGACCCGATCGCCCTGTCCAGCGCCCTGGACGCGGTGATCGACAACGCGCTGAAGTTCACCCCCGAGGGCGCGGGCGTCGAGGTGGTGGTGGAGTCGAACGGCAGGATGTCGAAGGTGACCGTCACCGACGCCGGCCCGGGTCTGACCGACGAGGAACTCGCCCGCGTCGGAGACCGCTTCTGGCGCAGCGCCGGGCATCAGAACATCAAGGGCTCGGGCCTCGGCCTGTCCATCTCGCGGGCGCTGCTGTCGGCGGGCGGCGGCTCGATCGCGTACGCCCGTCACGAGCCGCACGGTCTCCAGGTGACGGTGACGGTACCGCGGACCCGACCGGCATCCTGACGGCCGGGTTTCCGGAGCCGTACGACTTCACCGGGCGGCAGGGCCTCACGGCTTCACCGAGCGGTAGTAGCGCTGTGCTCCCTCGTGCAGTTCGAGCGGGTCGGTGTACAGGGCCGTGCGCAGGTCCACCAGCTGTGCCGCGTGGACCTCCAGGCCGATGGAGTCACGGCTGTCGATCACGGTGCGGGTCAGTTCCTCGGTGAGTTCCGTGTCCATGTCCTCCCGGGTGATGAGGAGGTTCGCCACCGCCACCGTCGGCACCGGGGAACCGCGCTGCGCCTTGGGGTAGGCCGTGGCGGGCATGACCGCCGCCCGGTAGTGGCGGGGCGCGCCGCTCTCGGCCTGGAGGTTCTCGACGACGCGGCCGTCGATCGGGACCAGCCGGATGTCGAGGCGGTCCGACAGCGTGGTCACCGCGCTCGTCGGAAGCCCCCCGGACCAGAAGAAGGCGTCGATCCGGTGCTTCTCGAGCTGCTGGGGCATGGTCTTTATGCCGTCCGGCAGCGGCTCGATGTCCTCGCGGGGATCGAGGCCGGCGGCCTCCAGCACATGGTCCGCGATGAGCCGCACGCCGGAACCGTCCGGCCCCACCGCCACCCGCCTGCCCTTCAGGTCCGCCACCGACTGCACGGACGAGCGCAGCGGGACCACCAGGTGCACGTAGTCGTCGTAGAGCCGGGCGCAGCCGCGCAGCCCGGCCGCGCCCTTCCCCTTCCGGTCGATGTACGTCTGCACGGCGTCGGCCGCGGCGATGCTGAAGTCGGCCTCGCCCGTCGCGACCCGCTCCACGTTGTCCTGCGACCCGTCGCTGTTCCGCAGGGTCATCTCCAGGTCGGGCATGTCCCTCGCGGCGGCCTGCCGGAGGAGGTCCCCGTACGTCTGGTAGACCCCGGTCGGTGTTCCCGTGCTGAAGTCGATCCGCCCGCCCGGCGACTCCTCGCCCAGCGGGAGCAGCCACCACAGCAGCAGCCCGAGGGCCACGAGAGCGGCCGCCGAGCCGAGCAGGGCGGGCCGTCTGCCGGTACGCGCGAGTGCCTGGAACATGCGCGCGATCCTGCCAGCCCGGACGCCGTGGTGGCCAGGCAGGCACCGGCCGGTCCGTCCCGGCGCAGCCCGGCGGGCCCCGGCCACCCGGCCTGACGGCCGCCGGGACGCAGCCGGACCTGAGGCACTCCGGGCACCGCCTACCCTTGTCACATGAGCAGCAGCGACCGGAGCCAGGCAGTGGACGTTCAGGAATCGAAGACCTACGAAGTACGCACCTACGGGTGCCAGATGAACGTCCACGACTCCGAGCGGCTCGCCGGACTGCTGGAGGGCGCCGGGTACGTCCGGGCGCCCGAGGGCTCGGACGGTGACGCGGACGTCGTCGTCTTCAACACCTGCGCGGTCCGTGAGAACGCCGACAACCGGCTCTACGGCAACCTCGGCCGCCTCGCCCCGATGAAGACGAAGCGCCCCGGGATGCAGATCGCCGTCGGCGGCTGTCTCGCGCAGAAGGACCGCGACACCATCGTGAAGAAGGCGCCCTGGGTGGACGTCGTCTTCGGCACGCACAACATCGGCAAGCTGCCCGTCCTGCTGGAGCGCGCCCGCGTCCAGGAGGAGGCGCAGGTCGAGATCGCCGAGTCGCTGGAGGCGTTCCCGTCCACGCTGCCGACCCGGCGCGAGAGCGCGTACGCCGCTTGGGTGTCGATCTCCGTCGGGTGCAACAACACCTGCACCTTCTGCATCGTCCCGGCGCTGCGCGGCAAGGAGAAGGACCGTCGCACCGGCGACATCCTCGCGGAGATCGAGGCGCTGGTCGCGGAGGGCGTCTCCGAGATCACGCTCCTCGGGCAGAACGTGAACGCCTACGGCTCCGACATCGGCGACCGCGAGGCGTTCAGCAAGCTGCTGCGGGCCTGCGGGAAGATCGACGGCCTGGAGCGGGTGCGCTTCACCTCGCCGCACCCGCGGGACTTCACCGACGACGTCATCGCGGCCATGGCCGAGACGCCGAACGTGATGCCGCAGCTGCACATGCCGATGCAGTCCGGCTCGGACACGGTCCTGAAGGCGATGCGCCGCTCGTACCGGCAGGAGCGCTTCCTCGGGATCATCGGCAAGGTGCGGGCAGCCATCCCGCACGCGGCGATCACCACCGACATCATCGTCGGCTTCCCCGGCGAGACCGAGGAGGACTTCGAGCAGACCCTGCACGCGGTGCGCGAGGCCCGCTTCGCGCAGGCCTTCACCTTCCAGTACTCCAAGCGTCCCGGCACCCCGGCGGCCACCATGGAGGGGCAGATCCCCAAGGAGGTCGTCCAGGCGCGCTACGAGCGTCTCGTCGCCCTCCAGGAGGAGATCTCCTGGGAGGAGAACAGGAAGCAGGTCGGCCGCACCCTGGAGCTGATGGTCGCCGAGGGCGAGGGCCGCAAGGACGGGGCCACGCACCGCCTCTCCGGCCGCGCCCCCGACAACCGCCTGGTGCACTTCACCAAGCCCGACCAGGACGTGCGCCCCGGTGACGTGGTCACCGTCGAGATCACGTACGCCGCCCCGCACCACCTGCTCGCCGAGGGCGCCGTCCTGGACGTCCGGCGCACGCGCTCGGGGGACGCCTGAGAGAAGCGCAGCGCCGCCGGGGCCGCCAAGCCGGCGGGCGTGCTGCTGGGCCTGCCGAAGATCGGCGTTCCGGCTCCGCTGCCGGTGGCCACGGGCAGCGGGTGCACCCGCGACTGACGGGGACGAAGGAACGACGGGGGAGGGGGCGGACGGTCCACCGGGCGCCGCTCCCTTCCCCGAGCACAGTCCGGCCGACGCCGGCGCACACAGCCCCTACGGGACTCGGCGCCCACCGGTCACTGAAGGCGTACGCTGCCGATCATGCTTGTTGCCGCCGCCGTCTGTCCCTGTCCGCCGCTGCTGGTGCCCCCGGTCGCCTGGGGCGCGGCACCCGAGCTGGACGCCGCGCGCGCCGCGTGCACGGACGCGCTGGGCGTCCTCGCCGCCGCGCGCCCCGATCTCCTCGTCGTCGTCGGACCGGCCGGGCAGAGCGCGCGCGGGCCGTATCCGTCGGGTACGCCGGGGTCCTTCCGCGGGTTCGGTGTGGACCACCACGTGCGCCTCGGGGGAGGGGGGCCGGGCCCGGGCGGGACGGAGCGGGAGCTGCCGCCGTCGCTCGCCGTCGCCGCCTGGCTGCTGGACCGCACGGGCTGGGCGGACGCCCCGCTGGAAGGCCTCGGCGTGGGGGAACCGCTGGCGGCCGAGCGGTGTTTCCAGGCCGGGCGGGACATCGGTGCCCGGGCGGACCGGGTGGCGCTGCTGGTCATGGGCGACGGCAGCGCGTGCCGGACGCTCAAGGCGCCGGGCTATCTCGACGAGCGCGCCGCGGGCTTCGACGCGGAGGTCGCCCGCGCGCTGGCCGCTGCCGACGTGGCGGGCCTCAAGGCGCTGGACGCCGCGCTCGCGTACGAGCTCAAGGCGTCCGGGCGCGCACCCTGGCAGGTCCTCGCGGGCGCGGCCGAGGACGCGGGCCTGGGCGGCGCCCTCCTGTACGACGACGCCCCCTACGGAGTGGGATACCTGGTGGCCTCCTGGTCGTGACGGGGCGGACGAGGCCGCGCGCGAGGGGGCGCTTTCGGGTTCCCGGCGGAGGCGGACGCGACGCGCGAGAGGCGGTGCCCCCTGAGCGGGGCGACAGTTCGCAGCGCGGCGGACGGCCGGGAGCCCGAAGTGCTCCGCGGCCGTCCGCCGATGCGCCGGGTGTCAGGAAGCCGGAGGGGGCGCGGGTGCCTTGTCCGGCGGAGGCGTCGCTCCGCGCTCGGCCCGCTGCGCGAGCCGGTCCATGGCGTCCTCGGCCTGGCCCGTACCCGTCCGGATCCGGTCGCTGTACTCGCCCTTCGTCTTCTCGCCGGCCACTCTCGCGGCCTTGTCCAGACCGTGCCGGATCGTGTCCCCGTGCTGGTTCGCGAGGTCCGAGACCCTGTCCCCGACCGGTACGAGCCTGGATCTCAGCTTGTCCGCAAGACCCATGGTCCACCTCCTCGCGCGAGGCGGGTCACTTGCGGGCGCCCTCGCCGGCCTCGCTGTCGGCGGCCTCGTCGGCGGACTGCTGCTTGGGGATCTCCACGCCGTCGGACGCGGTGGCCTCCGAGGACTCCTCCGGAGCGGCCCCGCCCCCGGCCCCGGGCGATTCCTTCGCCCCGTCCGCCGCGTCCGCGTCGGCTCCGGCCGTCACCGTGCCGGCCGCCTCGGCGGCCGACGTCTCCTCCGCGGCCTTCGACCTCCGGAAAAGTCGTGCAAAAACGCCCATATCAACTCCATGTGCTACTCGTGCGGGGAGAATCCCGCACTGACCGGTGTGCCTGTTCCCGCCGCCCGGGCAACCGGCTCTCGAAATCGGCGGCTGAAACCACGCAACAGGCAACGACCCCGGACCGGTGACGTCACGTAACTCGTTCGAGGAGTGGTCCCGGGGTTTGCGAGACTGGGGCGGTGAGCAGCGCACCCCCCGCCCCCCGCGTCATCGCCGTCGTCGGCCCCACCGCGGCAGGAAAGTCCGATCTCGGCGTCTTCCTGGCCCACCGCCTCGGCGGTGAGGTCGTCAACGCCGACTCCATGCAGCTCTACCGAGGGATGGACATCGGCACCGCCAAGCTGACGCGCGAGGAGCGCGGTGGCGTCCCGCACCACCTCCTGGACATCTGGGACGTGACGGTCACCGCGAGCGTCGCCGAGTACCAGCGGCTCGCCCGCGCCCGCATCGACGCGCTGCTCGCCGAGGGCCGCTGGCCGATCCTCGTGGGCGGCTCCGGGCTCTACGTCCGCGGAGCGGTCGACCACCTGGAGTTCCCCGGCACCGACCCCGACGTGCGCGCCCGGCTGGAGGAGGAACTGACGCTCCGCGGCTCCGGCGCGCTGCACGCCCGGCTGGCCGTCGCCGATCCCGGCGCCGCCCAGGCGATCCTGCCCAGCAACGGCCGCCGGATCGTCCGCGCCCTCGAGGTCATCGAGATCACCGGCAAGCCCTTCACCGCCAACCTGCCCGGCCACGACTCCGTCTACGACACCGTCCAGATCGGCGTCGACGTCGCCCGTCCCGAACTCGACGAGCGCATCGCCCGCCGGGTGGACCGGATGTGGGACGCGGGGCTCGTCGACGAGGTGCGCGCACTTCAGGCGCAGGGGTTGCGCGAGGGGCGTACGGCGTCCCGGGCGCTCGGCTACCAGCAGGTACTCGCCATGCTCGCGGGGGAGTGCACCGAGGACGCGGCACGTGCGGAGACCGTGCGCGCCACCAAACGCTTCGCGCGCCGCCAGGATTCCTGGTTCAGACGCGACCCCCGGGTGCACTGGCTCAGTGGGGCTGCGGCGGATCTCACAGAACTCCCCGGGCTCGCACTGGCGTTGCTCGAACGACCGGTCACAGCCTGATCACGTCATGGCATCGGGACGCTCAGGCCGTCATCCCGGCCTCCGGCGCCGTGCCATCATCGAGCTTCGATCGACCAGTGAAGTCCGAGTTGGGAGGGCGCGTGGCGATGGAGGCCGGCCCTCGTGACACCGCACGTGACGCTGAGCACGACGCCGATCCGGACGGACCCCGTCCGGGCATCGCTCCGGACGGAGTGAGCCTGAGCACCGACCCGGACGCGGAGCGTCTGAGCGCCGACGGGCCCGAGGACACCCCCGACGGGGTGACCGCCGACGGCCCGACCCCGGACGAGCTGTCCGCCCAGGCCGAGGTCGAGGTGGTCGAGCTGCGCCCGCAGCGCCGGCTGCGGATCTGGCAGCTCGCGCCCATCGTGGCGCTGGCGGCCGTCGGCTCGCTGATGTTCGCGTTCCCGCTCGCCTTCGAGTTCGGTGACGGCGGCGCCGTGGTCGCCATGCTCGGCCTGCTGATCTGCGCCTGCTCCGCCGGCTGGGGCATGATGGCCGCCCGCCGCGTCGGCCACACCTGGCCCGGCCTGCCGCAGCGCGGCTCCGGACGGCGGCCCGACTGGCGCGTGGTCATCGCGTACGTGGTCGTCGTCGCCGCGGTGGCGGTGCTCGCCGTGTGGCGCGTGGCCCGATTGCGCTGACCGGGACGGTTCCGCCCCGTGGACCGACGCCGGCCGCTGTCGTTCGCACCCCGTACGATCGAGGGATGAGCACGCGGATCGCCTTCCTCAAAGGTCACGGGACCGAGAACGACTTCGTGATCCTCCCGGACCCGGAGAACGCCCTCGACCTGCCCCCGGCCGCTGTCGCCGCCCTGTGCGACCGCCGCGCGGGCATCGGCGGAGACGGTCTGCTGCACGTCGTCCGGTCCGCCGCGCACCCCGAGGCCCGGGAGATGGCGGCCGAGGCGGAGTGGTTCATGGACTACCGCAACGGCGACGGATCCGTCGCCGAGATGTGCGGGAACGGCGTGCGCGTGTTCGCCCGCTACCTCCAGCGGGCCGGACTGGTGACCGAGGGGGACCTCGCGGTCGCCACGCGCGGGGGCGTGAAGAGCGTCCACATCGCCAAGGCCGGTGCCCCCGGAGGCTCCGCCGCGGGTGACATCACCGTCGGCATGGGCAGGGCCGTGTTCCCCGCGGGCGACGTCACCGTGAGCGTCGGCGAGCGCAGCTGGCCCGCGCGCCACGTGAACATGGGCAACCCGCACGCGGTCGCCTTCGTGGACGATCTCGCACACGCCGGCGACCTGTTCACCCCGCCGTCCTTCAGCCCGGCGTCCGCCTACCCGGACGGGGTGAACGTGGAGTTCGTCGCCGACCGCGGCCCCCGGCACGTCGCCGTCCGCGTGCACGAGCGCGGCGCGGGCGAGACCCGGTCCTGCGGCACGGGCGCCTGCGCCGTGGCCGTCGCCGCCGCCCGCCGGGACGGCGCCGACCCGGCCGGGACCGGCACCCCGGTGACGTACACCGTGGACGTGCCAGGCGGCACGCTCGTGATCACCGAGCGCCCGGACGGCGAGATCGAGATGACGGGCCCCGCGGTGATCGTCGCCGAGGGAGAGATCGACGCGGAGTGGTTCGGCGCCGGGCGCGCCTGACCGGCCGTGCCGTCCCGCTTCGCGAAGATCCGAACCGTAAACCCGCAAACCTTCGCTCGAATGGGTGATCCGTTTCACGCTGGGCGGGAGGCGGTCAGCCGGGCGTGGTGGGCTCGGTAGCATCAAGCACCGGCCCGGACGGGGGAACGACATCGGCCCCTGAGCCGTGTACGCCCTGGGGCACCCCGTCCACCGGTCTACGCAGCCGGAGGTGCCCATGAGTGCGGAGGCGACGGATCCCGCGACGCCAGGCCCAGTGCAGCCGTCCCCCGAGCCCGCGCTCCCGCTCGGGCGGGAGGTGGCCCCGGCACACCGCAGGAAGGGCCGTCCGCGGATCGACCTGCGCCGCCTGGGCCGGGCCGCGCTGCTCGGACCCGCTTCCCGGGACCGGCTGCCCGACGCGATCGGCCACGTGGCCGAGGCCCACCGCGCCCACCACCCCGACGCCGACCTGGAACCGCTGCGCCGGGCGTACGTGCTCGCCGAGTCCTCGCACCGCGGCCAGATGCGCAAGAGCGGCGAGCCCTACATCACGCACCCGCTCGCGGTCACCCTCATCCTCGCCGAACTGGGCGCGGAGACCACGACGTTGACCGCCTCCCTGCTCCACGACACCGTCGAGGACACGGACGTGACGCTCAATCAGGTGCGCGCCGAGTTCGGCGAGGAGGTCTGCTACCTCGTCGACGGCGTCACCAAACTGGAGAAGGTCGACTACGGGGCCGCAGCCGAGCCCGAGACGTTCCGCAAGATGCTCGTCGCCACCGGCAACGACGTCCGGGTGATGTCGATCAAACTCGCCGACCGGCTGCACAACATGCGCACCCTGGGCGTCATGCGCCCCGAGAAACAGGAACGCATCGCCAAGGTGACCCGGGACGTGCTCATCCCGCTCGCCGAACGGCTCGGCGTACAGGCGCTCAAGACCGAGCTGGAGGACCTGGTCTTCTCGATCCTGCACCCCGAGGAGTACGAGCACACCAGAGAACTGATCGACGACAACACGGCCCACGGCGACGACCCGCTCGGGGAGATCGCCGAGGAGGTGCGCACCGTCCTGCGCGAGGCGGGGATCCCGGCCGAAGTCGTCATCCGGCCACGGCACTTCGTCTCCGTGCACCGGGTGTCGCGCAAGCGCGGGCGGATGCGCGGCTCCGACTTCGGGCGGCTCCTGGTGCTCGTCAACGAGGACGCTGACTGCTACGGCGTCCTCGGCGAGCTGCACACCTGCCTCACCCCGGTGGTCTCGGAGTTCAAGGACTTCATCGCCGTACCGAAGTTCAACCTGTACCAGTCGCTGCACACGGCGGTCGCCCGCGGGGACGGCGAGATCGCGGAAGTCCTCATCCGCACCCACCAGATGCACAAGGTGGCCGAGGCCGGAGTCATCGCCCTGGGCAACCCCTACGCCACTCCCGCCGACGAGCAGACGGACGCCGCCGGGGAGCGCTCCTTCGACGGCGAACGCGCCGACCCCACCCGACCCGGCTGGCTCTCCCGCCTCCTCGACTGGCAGGAGGCCGCCACCGACACCGACACCTTCTGGTCCACCCTGCGCGAGGACCTCGCCCAGGACCGCGAGATCACCGTCTTCCGGGCCGACGGCGGCTCGCTGGGCCTGCCCGACGGCGCCAGTTGCGTGGACGCCGCCTACGCCCAGTACGGCGAGGACGCGCACGCCTGCATCGGCGCGCGCGTCAACGGCCGTCTGGCGACGCTGAGCACCGTCCTGCGGGACGGTGACACCGTGCAGCTGCTCATGGGCCAGGACGCCGCCTCCGAGCCCTCCCGGGAGTGGCTGGAGCACGCGCACACGCCCGCCGCCCGCATCGCCATCCAGCGCTGGATCGCCACTCACCCCGCACCGCGCGCCACGCAGGCCCCCGAGGCGCCCTCCGCGGCCCCGAGGCCCGCCGCCGAAGGGCCCCCCGCGCGGCCGGGCACCGCCAACGCCGTCGTCGACCAGCCCGGCGCGTCCGTACGCCTCGCCGGCTGCTGCACGCCCGTACCGCCCGACGAGGTGACCGGCTTCGCCGTACGCGGGGGAGTGGTGACCGTCCACCGGCTCGAATGCCCCGCCGTGGAGCGCATGAAGGGCGTGGGGCGCGCGGAGGTCGGCGTGCGCTGGGGCGACACCACCGAGTGCCGCGTCACGCTCGTCGCCGAATCCTTCGGGCGGCCCCATCTGCTGGCCGACCTCACCGAAGCCATCGCCCTGGAGGGCGTCGCGATCGTCTCGGCCACCGTCGAACCGCCGAGCCAGCAGCGGGTACGGCACACGTACACCCTCCAACTCCCGGACGCCGCACACCTCCCCGCCCTGATGCGGGCCATGCGCGACGTGCCCGGCGTCTTCGACGTCAACCGCGCGCAGCACCAGGCGGCCGCCGCGCGGTGACCGCCCGAGGGCACCCGGCGGGTACCCGTTCGGGTGGGCCCGGTGCGCGCCGTCACCGCGGAAGGGGTGCGCGCTGGTAGCGGTGGTTCATGCTGCTCACCCCCCGCCCCGGAAGGCGACGCGTCACGACGGCGCTGCTCGCCTCCGCCGTGTCCGTCTGCCTCGTCGCCGCGAGCGCCCCCTCACCGGCCGTCCCGCTCGGCGTCGGCGACCGCCTCTTCCCGCACCTGGGCAACCCCGGCTACGACGTCACGTCGTACGACCTCGACTTCACCTACGCCGGCGCGAACGACAAGCCGCTCTCCGCCGTCACCACCGTCGCCGCCCGGACCACGAGCCCGCTGGAGCGGATCAACCTCGACTTCGCGCACGGCACCGTGCGGGAGGTCGAGGTGAACGGCCTACCGGCGACGTTCACGAGCGCGGGCGAGGATCTGGTGGTCAGCCCGCAGGCACCGGTACCGGCCGGCACCGCCCTGCGGATCACCGTGCGGCACACCAGCGATCCGGTGTCCGCCGCGGGCCGGGACGGCGGCTGGGTGCGGACCAGGGACGGCCTCGCCATGGCCAACCAGGCCGACGCCGCCCACCTGGTCTTCCCGTGCAACGACCACCCCTTCGACAAGGCGATGTTCACCATCCGCGTGACCGCGCCCGAGGGGTACACGGTGGTCGCCAACGGGCTGCCCGCGGGAACCGACCGGCGGGCCGGCGCCACCACCTGGACGTACCGCACCGAGCACCCCATGGCCACCGAACTGGCCCAGGTGTCCATCGGGCGATCCACGGTGGTGCACCGCGGCGGCCCGCACGGGCTTCCCGTCCGCGATGTCGTGCCCACCAAGGACCGGGACCGCCTGGAGCCGTGGCTCGCGAAGACACCGGGCCAGATCGCCTGGATGGAGCAGAAGGTCGGCCGGTACCCCTTCGAGACGTACGGGCTGCTGATGGCCGAGGCGCAGACCGGTTTCGAGCTGGAGACCCAGACCCTCTCCCTGTTCGAGAAGGACATCTTCACCGAACCCGCGTACCCGAAGTGGCTCGTCGAGTCGGTCATGGTCCACGAGCTGTCCCACCAGTGGTTCGGCGACAGCGTCAGCCCGCGCACCTGGTCCGACCTGTGGCTCAACGAGGGGCACGCCACCTGGTACGAGGCCCTGTACTCGCAGGAGAAGGCCGGCCGGCCCATGGAGACTCGGATGAAGGCGGCCTACCGCGCCTCCGACTCCTGGCGGGCCGCGGGCGGGCCGCCCGCCGCGCCCAAGGCGCCCGATCCGGGGCAGAAGATCAGCATCTTCCGGCCCAACGTCTACGACGGCGCCGCGCTGGTGCTGTACGCGCTCAGGCAGGAGATCGGGCGCCCGGCCTTCGAACGCCTGGAGCGGACCTGGGTGGCCCTCCACCAGGACGGCACGGCGACGACGGCCGACTTCGTGGACCTCGCGTCACTCCTGTCCGGGCGGGATCTGACCGGGTTCTTCCAGGCGTGGCTCCACGACGAGAGGACTCCGCCCATGCCGGGGCACCCGGACTGGAAGAGCGACGCCCCCAAGGCGCGCGGAGGCAAGGGGTAACTCGCGTGACGAGACGGGGCGTGCCGTGCGACCATCTTCCTGGTCGGCGGCACGGCCTCCCGGGGCCCCTGCGGGGGCGCCGGGAATCTCCCGGAGCCCCCGGGCGTTGTCCACCATGACGGGCGACGTCCGTCGCCGCACCGCATTCCCATCGACGTAAGGATCCAATGACCTCCTCTTCTTCCCCTTCCCAGGACGCGCAGAGCGTCGCGGCGCAGAACTACCCCGAAGGTCTTCGGGCCGATGCCCTGATGGAAGAGGACGTCGCCTGGAGCCACGAGATCGACGGAGAGCGGGACGGCGAGCAGTTCGACCGCTCCGAGCGGGCCGCCCTGCGCCGCGTCGCGGGTCTGTCCACCGAGCTCGAGGACGTCACCGAGGTCGAGTACCGGCAGCTCCGCCTGGAGCGCGTCGTACTCGTCGGGGTGTGGACCACGGGCAGCATGACCGACGCGGAGAATTCGCTGGCCGAGCTGGCCGCCCTCGCGGAGACCGCGGGAGCGCTCGTGCTCGACGGCGTCGTGCAGCGCCGCGACAAGCCCGACGCGGCCACGTACATCGGATCCGGGAAGGCCAACGAGCTGCGGGACATCGTCCTGGAGACCGGCGCCGACACCGTGATCTGCGACGGTGAGCTGAGCCCCGGCCAGCTGATCCACCTCGAGGACGTCGTCAAGGTCAAGGTGATCGACCGGACCGCCCTGATCCTGGACATCTTCGCCCAGCACGCCAAGTCCCGAGAGGGCAAGGCGCAGGTCGCGCTCGCGCAGATGCAGTACATGCTGCCGCGACTGCGCGGCTGGGGTCAGTCGCTGTCCCGTCAGATGGGCGGCGGCAAGGGCGGCGGTCTCGCCACCCGTGGTCCCGGTGAGACCAAGATCGAGACGGACCGGCGGCGGATCCGCGAGAAGATGGCGAAGATGCGCCGTGAGATCGCGGACATGAAGACCGGCCGCGAGATCAAGCGCCAGGAGCGCCGGCGCCACAAGGTGCCCTCGGTCGCCATCGCGGGCTACACCAACGCGGGCAAGTCCTCGCTGCTCAACCGCCTCACGGGCGCGGGCGTGCTCGTCGAGAACGCGCTGTTCGCGACCCTCGACCCGACCGTGCGCCGGGCCGAGACCCCGAGCGGCCGGCTGTACACGCTGGCCGACACGGTCGGTTTCGTCCGGCACCTGCCGCACCACCTGGTCGAGGCGTTCCGCTCCACGATGGAGGAGGTCGGCGACTCCGACCTGATCCTTCACGTGGTGGACGGTTCGCATCCGGCTCCGGAGGAGCAGCTGGCCGCCGTGCGTGAGGTCATCCGCGACGTGGGTGCCACGAAGGTGCCCGAGATCGTGGTGATCAACAAGGCGGACGCCGCCGACCCGCTGGTCCTTCAGCGGCTGATGCGGATCGAGAAGCGGTCCATCGCGATCTCCGCCCGCACCGGCCGGGGCATCGCCGAGCTGCGCGCGCTCATCGACCACGAGCTGCCGCGTCCCTCGGTCGAGATCGAGGCGCTCGTGCCGTACACGCAGGGCCAGCTGATCGCCCGGGCGCACGACGAGGGCGACGTCATCTCCGAGGAGCACACCCCGGAGGGCACGCTGCTCAAGGCGCGGGTGCACGAGGAACTGGCGGCGGATCTCGCGCCGTACGTCCCGGCGCCGCTCGCCTGATCCCGGCCGCCGCACCGCGGGCGCAGTCCTGCGCCCGCGCCGCACCGCAGGCGCAAGGGCGCAGGACCGGCGGTGAGCCGGACCGTACGACGGCCGAAGGCCCGCTCCCCTCGCAGGGGGCGGGTCTTCGCCGTGTGCCGTGGCGAGCGCTGCCGTGCCTACAGGCCGCCGTACTTCTTGCTCATGCTCCGGTAGAGCGTCTCGGCGCCCGCACCGAGCTGCGGTCCGGCGAGCCAGGTGTGGTCGGACGGACCGATCGACGTGTTCGACACCAGCTTGGTCCTGCCGCCGACGACACGGAACCAGCCGCCGCCGGACGAGCCGCCCGTCATCGTGCAGCCGATGCGGTACATCGTCGGCAGCCCCGGGCTGAGCGAGAGCCGCCCCGGCCGGTCGACGCACTTGAACATGCTCAGACCGTTGTACGGCGGCGCGGCGGGGTAGCCCCAGGCACCCATGGCGCCGGCACTCCGCGCGGAGGGCGCGGAGAAGTCCACGTCCAGCGCGTTGCCGACCGTCTCCTCCAGGGACTTGGCGCCCCGCTCCGGCTTCACGTGCAGCACGGCGTAGTCGTACGGGGCGCCGGCACCGCCCGTCTCGTCACCGCCGGAGATCCACTCGCGGGAGGTCGAGGCCCAGTCGGCCCACCACTGGCCGTACGGTGCCATCTCCGCGGAGGTGGCACCGCTCAGCTGCGCCTCGGACTTGTCCAGGTCGTTGTAGGACGGGACGAAGGCGATGTTGCGGTACCAGCCGCCGCTGCCGCCCGCGTGCACACAGTGGCCGGCGGTCCACACCAGGTTGGACCGGCCGGGGTGGTTGACGTCCTTGACGACCGTGCCGGAGCAGACCATCGACCCCTTGGGCGAGTCGAAGAAGACCTTGCCGACCGGGGCCGCGTTCCGGTGGTACGGCGTCTTCTCCGGCTCGGCCCGGACCGGCTCCGGGGCGGGGTCGCTTACGCCCTGGTCGGCGGACGCGTCCTTCACCGCGATCGTCTTGTCCGGGTCCTCGGCGGACTTCATCCGCTCCGGCTTCCACAGCCCCTTGATCACCGGGTTGACGAAGTCCTTGGCGTCGCTGAGCCACTTGTCCTTGTCCCAGTTCTTCCAGCCACCGTCCTTCCACCGGTCGACGTCGATGCCGTGCTCCTTGAGCCGGTCGGCGAGGTCGCCGGGAATCCGGGCCTCGTCCTCGCCCGCCCCCTGGGACGTGCCGGCCGTGGGCTTGTCGCTCGCCCTGTCGTCGCCCGAGCCGCAGGCGGTTGCGGTGAGCGACAGGGCCGCGACGATCCCCGCGGCCATGAGAACGCCGGGTCTGCCACGCCGGGGTGCGACGGACGTACGTATGGAACGCATGTGGTGGGAACCCCCGTTGAAGCGTCATGTCATGTGCTGGTCAGATGCGGAGCCGGCTCTCGGCGGACCCGCTCGGACGCGGCACCCCACTATGCCCGGGTGGTTGCGGGTGAACGGCGGTGGGGTGGTGAAGGTTTCCTCGCGCGCCGTCCGTGCGCCGTCCCCTGTGCCACCCCGCCACCGTCGGTCCGCGCCGCGCCACCGTCCGTCCGCGCCCTGTCATCCGCCCGCGCCCCGTCCGCCCGCACCCCGTCAGACCGGGCGGGTCACTGCCCGGCGAACTTCCCGCTGACCGAGTCGTACACACCCTTGGCCTCGGCCCCCAGGTGCGGGCCCGCCAACCAGCCCGAACTCACCGGACCGATCGAGGTGTTGGAGACCAGCGCGAGCTTGCCGTCCGCCCCCTTCGCCACCCAGCCGCCGCCGGACGAACCGCCGGTCATGGTGCAGCCGATGCGGTACATCGTCGGGTCGGACTTCACGATCGACAGCCGCCCCGGCTCGTCCGTGCACTGGAACAGCTTCTGCCCGTCGTAGGGCGCCGCCGCCGGGTAGCCGGTCGCGGTGATGCTCGCCACCTCCGGTACGGCCGGCGCGTTGAAGTCCACCGGCAGGGCCGAACCGACCGTCTCCTCCAGGGACTTGCCGTCGCTGCCCTTCTCCGGGGTCACATGCAGCACGGCGAAGTCGTACGGCGCGCCCTCGCCGCCCGTGGCACCACCCTGCTCGATCCACTGGTCCGAGGTCTGCGCCCAGTCGCTCCACCACACGCCGTAGGGAGCGATCTCCGTCTTGGCGGCGTTCTGCAACTGGGACGCGTCCTTGCCGGCGTTGTTGTAGGCCGGTACGAAGGCGATGTTGCGGTACCAGCCGCCCTTCTTGCCCGCGTGCACGCAGTGACCCGCCGTCCACACCATGTTCGACTTGCCCGGGTGGGCCGGGTCCTTCACCACGGTCGCCGAGCACACCATCGTGCCCTCGGGGGAGTCGAAGAACACCTTGCCGGCCTCGGGCACACGCTCGTGGTAGGCGGCCTGCACCGACCGGGCGGGCACGGGAGCCGGGGTCGCGTCGGTGACGCCCTGGTCGCCGGAGATGTCGTTCTCGTCGACGCCCTTGTCCTGGTCCGGGTCGTCCGCGTCACGCATCCGGTCCGGGTCCCACAGATCCTTGATGATGGGGTTGACGAATTCATCCGCCTCGCGCAGCCAGTCGTCCCTGTCCCAGTTCTTCCAAGCGCCGTCCTTCCACTTGTCGATGTCGAAGCCGTGCTCCTTGAGCTTGTCCTTGACGTCCTGCGGGATCTTGATCTTGCCGTCGCTGCTGCCGGTCGCGGAGGCGGACGCCTCGGCGTTCGTCTGCTCGTCGCCCGAGCCGCACGCGGTGGCGGTGAGCGCCAGCGTCGCCGTGAGGCCGACGGCGACGAGGACGGGGGAGGTTCCGCGGCGCGTGCTCCCCCCTCGGCGAGCGGTGAAGGGCGGGCGTATGGATCGCATGGTGTGAACTCCCCCTGGACGTGAGAAATGTCTGCGCTGCCTCGGCGGCGGCCGTACCTGTGCAGTTGCGTACGGAGCCGCCGGTCCGGACCCCTTCGGCAGGGGCCGGGCGGTGCCGATCGGGCGGCCGGGCCGGTGACCCGCCCGCACTTCTGAACGGCACCACACACTATGCGGTCGCTGTGGGGGAGTTCCGACCGGACGGCAACGGTTCCGTCACGGCAAGGATCTTCACCTCACCCGCTTCCCCGTGCCTGCCTCGTCGTTGGTAGGTACGGGGGACCTGCCGCCTGCGTTCGGAAACCCCCGCCAACTCGCCTCTGAGCAGCGGGAGGACCTGTAGTCGTGGCCGTGACGGAGTCTGCGGTGATGGGGCGTGAGCCCACGAGCGTACGGGAGGAGAGCGGGTCGGGGGAGGCGTACGCGGCGCACGCGGGAATTCCGCGCCGTCAGTCGGCGCGCGAGTCCGCGGCGCGCACCTACGCGCGCGCCCTGCCGATCGTGCCCGTCCGCGCGCGGGGGCTGACGATCGAGGGTGCCGACGGACGCCGGTATCTCGACTGTCTCTCCGGTGCCGGTGCCCTGGCTCTCGGGCACAACCACCCGGTGGTCCTCGATGCGATCAGGAGCGTCCTCGACTCGGGGGCGCCGCTGCACGCCCTCGACCTCGCCACCCCCGTCAAGGACGCCTTCACGACCGAGCTGCTCCGCACGCTGCCGCCCGCGTTCGCCGAGGGGGCCCGGGTGCAGTTCTGCGGCCCGGCCGGCACGGACGCCGTCGAGGCCGCGTTCAGGCTGGTGCGTGCCGCGACCGGGCGCACCGCGATGCTGGCCTTCACCGGCGCCTGCCACGGGATGACCGCGGGGGCACTCGAAGCGTCCCGGGGCGCGTCCGAAGTGCGGGCGGCGCGGCTGCCGTATCCGCAGGACTACCGCTGTCCCTTCGGGGTCGGCGGTGACCGCGGGGCCGAGCTCGCGGCCCGCTGGACCGAGTCGGTCCTGGACGACGTCAAGTCGGGTGTGCCGCACCCGGCCGGCATGATCCTCGAACCGGTCCAGGCCGAGGGCGGGGTGATCCCCGCGCCGGACGACTGGATGCGGCGCATGCGGGAGATCACCCGCGCCCGGTCCATCCCGCTGATCGCCGACGAGGTCCGGACGGGGATCGGCCGCACCGGCGCCTTCTGGGCCGTCGAGCACAGTGGCGTCACGCCCGACGTGATGGTCCTGTCCAAGGCCATCGGCGGCAGCCTCCCGCTGGCCGTCGTCGTCTACCGCGACGAACTCGACGTGTGGGAATCCCGCGCCCACGCGGGCATGTTGCGCGGGAACCAGCTCGCCATGGCCGCGGGCACGGCGACCCTCCGCCACGTGCGCGAGAACCGCCTCGCCGAGCGTGCCGCCGCGCTGGGGGCGCGCATGCTCGTACAACTCCGCTCACTGTCCGCGGAGTTCGCCTGCATCGGGGACGTACGCGGCCGGGGACTGATGATCGGCCTGGAGCTGGTGCACCCGGACGGCGCCGGCACGGACCCGCCGCCCGCCGCACCCGACCTGGCCTCCGCGGTCCAGCGGGAGTGCCTGCGGCGCGGTCTGATCGTCGAACTCGGCGGCCCCCGGGACAGCGTCGTCCGCCTGCTCCCACCTCTGACGATCACCGACGAACAGGCGAACGCCGTACTGGAGCGGCTGGCGGACGCGGTGGCGGCGGTGGCGCGGGGGGTTCCGGACGCGAGACCGGACGAGCGGGGGCCGGGCGGTCGGGCGTCTGCCGTGCGGGGGCCTGCCGCGGGAGCCGGGTAGGGCTCCGGAGCGGGTGCGGAGGCGGCGGTGAGGTCGCGCGGGGCTGTGCCGGGGACGTACCGGGGCGGGGGCGGGACTCGGGTTTTCCGTCAGCGGCGGTCGGTGGCCGACGGCGGTCGGTCGGACAGTCGGCGGCGAATGCGGTTGGCATCCCGTCCCCCGGTGGTGACCGATGACGCGGGACCGCCGCGCGCCTCCGTCGACCGAGCGTGGACCGCCCGCCGCCGGTCGACGACCGGAGACCGGGCGTCCGCCACGCCCGACTCGGCCCGCCCCGACGACGCCCTCGCAGCCAGATCACCCAGCCCCGCACATCCCCGCGCACGCCCACACCCCGGCCCCGACGTACACCCCGACGGACAACCCCTAACGAACAAGCCCCGACGAACAAGCCCCGCGCCACCCCGGACCCCGCAAGGAACGCCTGTGAACCCCACCCCCGCATCCGACGACCTTCCGCTCGGGCCCGAGCGCGAGCCCCGTGGCGGTCAGGCCGCGCCCGTGCCGGACGCCGTGGAGCGCGAGCCCCGTGGCGGTAAGGTCCCGCCCGTGCCGGACGCCGCCTCGGTCCCGAGGCAGAAGGACGGGACATCGGCGGCCCGGCGGCCGCCGACGCACGGGGCCACGGACCTGCTCGACCATCCGGACCCGCATACCGCGGCCCAGGCGGCGGCCGTCGAGAACCTGCTGCGCTGCTGGGTGCGCGAGAACGACCTCCGGGCTCCCGACGACGGCATCCTCCGCATCCCCCTCCCGGCAACCGGCGCCGCCCTCCTCGCTCCGGTGCACCACTGGTCCCCCGCCGGCTGGCACCGCTTCGGGCTTCCCCACGTCGAGGGCACCCCGCAAGGGGCACCTCCCGCCGACGCCGTCACCGTGGCGGCCCTGCTGGCCCGGGAGACGGCTGACGCGGGAGCCGGGCCGCGCGGAACCACGGCCGGGCCGACAGCCACCCACGCCGTCGACGCCTCCGGCCCCGCGGGAAGCGCGCCCGGAGCCGCCTCGCCGGGTACCGCGCGGCCGGGCGGAATCAGCGACGTGAACGACCTGGTCGGACGGGTCGCAGATTCGGTCCGCCGGACCGCCGCCTTCATCGGCGAGCGCCGCGAGCGCCCCGGTGACGGACCCGACCGCTTCCTCGCCGCCGAGCAGGCGTTGCTCCTCGGACACCCCCTGCATCCGACGCCCAAGAGCCGCGAGGGACTCTCCGACGCGGACGCCCGGCGATACTCGCCCGAGTTGCGCGGTGCCTTCCCCCTGCACTGGCTGGCGGTCGCGCCCTCCGTGCTAGCGGCCGACTCGGCGTGGACGGAACGCGGTCGCCCCGTCGCCGCCGGGCAGTTGACCGCGCGACTCGCCGGTGCCGGACTGGCGCTGCCCGACGGATACACGGCCCTGCCGCTGCATCCCTGGCAGTTTCACGAGATCCGGCACCGCCCGGACACCGAGTCCCTGTTCACCGCCGGGCTGCTCCGCGACCTCGGCCCGTACGGTGCTCCGTGGCATCCCACCTCATCCGTCCGCACCCTCTACCGCTCCGGCGCCCCCGCGATGCTCAAGACCTCGCTGGGCCTGCGCATCACCAACTCCCGGCGTGAGAACCTCCGCAAGGAACTCCACCGCGGCGTCGAGGCCCACCGCCTGCTGCGTGCCGGTCTGTCCAAGCAGTGGCAGGCCGCCCACCCGGGGTTCGGCATCGTCCGCGATCCGGCATGGCTCGCCGTCGACGGCCTCGACGGCAGGCCCGTGCAGGGCCTCGACGTAGTGATCCGCCACAACCCCTTCGGACCGACGGACGACGTCTCCTGCGTGGCCGGGTTCGTCTCGCTCCGGCCCCACGCCCGGGCCGACGGTCCTCCGCACCCCGTCATGAGCTCCCGGCTCGCCGAGGTCGTCACCCGCCTCGCCGGCCGTACCGGGCGCTCCCGGGGTGCCGTGTCCGCCGAGTGGTTCCTGCGCTACCTGGAACAGGTCGTGCGCCCGGTGCTGTGGCTGGACAGCGAGGCCGGGATCGCCCTGGAGGCACACCAGCAGAACACCCTGCTCCTGCTGGACCCCGAGGGCTGGCCCGCGGGCGGCCGCTACCGCGACAACCAGGGCTACTACTTCCGCACCTCACGGCGGGCGGAACTCGACGCCCGGCTGCCGGGCATCGGCGAGCACAGCGACACGTTCGTCTCCGACGAGGTCACCGACGAGCGCTTCGCCTACTACCTCGCCATCAACAACGTGCTCGGTCTCGTCGGCGCCTTCGGCTCCCAACGCCTCGCCGGCGAGGAGCTGTTGCTCGCCGCGTTCCGCCGCTTCCTCGCGGACGTGGCCACCGGTCCCGACCGGTTGCGTTCGTCCCTGCCCGCGTACCTGCTGGACTCCTCCGTCCTGCGCTGCAAGGCCAACCTGCTGACCCGGCTGCACGGCCTCGACGAACTCGTCGGCCCGGTCGACACCCAGTCCGTCTACGTCACCCTCACCAACCCATTTCGTCCCTGCGGGAAGTGACCCACCCCGTCTCCTGAGAGGAGCGTCGCCGTGCCTTCCACCGATGCGAGCGCCGACGCCGCGACCGCCCCCGACACCGACGCCGACCGGGCTGCCGGCCCGGACTCGGAAGGCCAGGACACCCTGGACCTGCGCCTGCCCGACGAACTCATCGCCCTCCTCGCCGAGGAAGCCGGCAGTGAGGAGGGGGACCCGGCGGATGCCGCCCCGGCGGGTGACGACCTGCTCGACCACGTCGGTACCTGGGGGCCCACAGCCACGCCCGTAGGTGTCTTCCAGCTCGTCCCCGTCCGGCTCCGGCGCGATCTCCCGCTCGTCGCCCGGTGGATGAACGATCCCGCCGTCGCCGCGTTCTGGGAACTCGCCGGGCCCGAAACGGTGACCGAGCGGCATCTGCGGGGACAGCTCGCCGGGGACGGACGCAGCGTGCCCTGCCTCGGCGTGCTGGACGGCACCCCGATGAGCTACTGGGAGATCTACCGGGCCGACCTCGACGCGCTCGCACGCCACTACCCGGCCCGCCCGCACGACACCGGCATCCACCTCCTCATCGGCGGTGTCGCCGGACGCGGGCGAGGTCTCGGTTCCGCCCTGCTCCGCGCCGTCGCCGACCTCGTGTGCGAGAAGCGCCCGTCGTGCGGGCGCGTCGTCGCCGAACCCGATCTGCGGAACACTCCGTCCGTCTCGGCGTTCCTGAGCGCCGGCTTCCGGTTCTCCGCCGAGGTGGACCTGCCCGGCAAGCGCGCCGCCCTCCTGGTCAGGGACCGGGGCCTGCGCGATGTGCTGTGACGCCACCGTGCGCCCCCGCATCCGTCCTGATCACGCCCCTCGCCCTCGGCGTGATCGCCCGGTTGTCAGTCCCGCCCCGTAGGGTGGTCGCGCTATGACGAAGCCCTCACTCCCCGAACTCCTGCACGCTGCCGTCACCGCCGTCGGCGGTACGGAGCGTCCCGGCCAGGTGACCATGGCCGAAGCCGTCGCGGAAGCGATCGACGACGGATCCCACCTGCTGGTCCAGGCCGGCACCGGCACCGGTAAATCGCTCGGCTACCTGGTGCCCGCGCTCGCGCACGGGGAGCGCGTCGTCGTGGCGACGGCCACCCTGGCGCTCCAGCGGCAGCTCGCCGAGCGGGACCTCCCGCGGACCGTCGACTCGCTGCATCCGCTGCTGCGCCGCCGTCCGTCCTTCGCGATGCTCAAGGGCCGGTCGAACTACCTGTGCCTCCACCGTCTGCACGAGGGCATGCCGCAGGACGAGGAGGAGGGCCTCTTCGACCAGTTCGAGGCGGCAGCACCCACCAGCAAACTCGGACAGGACCTGGTGCGGCTGCGCGACTGGTCCGACGAGACGGAGACCGGGGACCGTGACAATCTGACGCCCGGCGTCTCCGACCGTGCCTGGGCGCAGATCTCCGTCTCGTCCCGTGAGTGCCTGGGCGCCACGAAGTGCGCGTACGGCGCGGAGTGCTTCGCCGAGATGGCGCGGGAGCGCGCCAAGCTCGCGGACGTCGTCGTCACCAACCACGCGCTGCTCGCGATCGACGCCATCGAGGGCGCTCCGGTGCTCCCGCAGCACGAGGTCCTGATCGTGGACGAGGCGCACGAGCTGGTCTCCCGGGTCACCGGTGTCGCGACCGGCGAGCTCACCCCGGGCCAGGTCAACCGCGCCGTGCGCCGTGCCGCGAAGCTGGTGAACGAGAAGGCCGCCGACCAGCTCCAGACCGCCGCCGAGGGCTTCGAGCGGCTCATGGAGCTGGCCCTGCCCGGCCGGCTGGAGGAGATCCCCGAGGATCTCGGCTATGCCCTGATGGCGCTCCGCGACGCCGCTCGTACGGTGATCTCGGGGATCGGCGCCACCCGCGACAAGTCCGTCCAGGACGAGGACGCGGTGCGCAAGCAGGCCCTCGCCTCGGTGGAGGCCGTGCACGACGTGGCGGAGCGCATCACGAACGGCTCCGAGTGGGACGTCGTCTGGTACGAGCGGCACGACCGTTTCGGTGCCTCGCTGCGGGTCGCGCCCATGTCGGTGTCGGGCCTGCTCCGGGAGAAGCTCTTCGCGGACCGGTCGGTCGTCCTCACCTCCGCGACGCTGAAGCTGGGCGGCGACTTCAATGGCGTCGGGGCCTCGCTGGGCCTCGGCCCGGAGGGCGCCGAGGACGAGGACCTGCCGCAGTGGAAGGGCATCGACGTCGGATCCCCCTTCGACTACCCCAGGCAGGGCATCCTCTACGTCGCCAAACACCTGTCCCGCCCCGCGCGCGACGGCGACCGCGGCGACATGCTGGACGAGCTGACCGAGTTGATCCAGTCGGCCGGCGGCCGGACGCTCGGCCTGTTCTCCTCCATGCGGGCCGCCCAGCTGGCTGCGGAGGAACTGCGCACGCGCATTCCCGAGTTCCCCATCCTGCTGCAGGGTGAGGAGACGCTCGGAGAGCTGATCAAGAACTTCGCCGCGGACCCCCGGACGTGCCTGTTCGGCACGCTGTCCCTCTGGCAGGGCGTCGACGTGCCGGGGCCGAGCTGTCAGCTGGTCGTCATGGACAAGATCCCGTTCCCGCGTCCCGACGACCCGCTGATGAGCGCCCGTCAAAAAGCGGTCGAGGAGGCGGGAGGCAACGGCTTCATGGCCGTGGCCGCCACCCACGCGGCTCTCCTGATGGCCCAGGGCGCCGGTCGTCTCGTACGGGCGTCCGGGGACCGGGGGGTGGTCGCCGTACTGGACCAGCGGCTCGCGACGGCGCGTTACGGCAGCTATCTCAAGGCCTCGCTGCCCGATTTCTGGTACACGACGGACCGCAATCAGGTCCGCAGGTCGCTGGCCGCGATCGACGAGGCGGCACGCAGGACGGAGGACGCCTCACGCGCGGCGGCGGGAGCCTCCGGCGAGGCACAGGACGCGGCGCGCACGACGGAGGACGCCTAGACATGGCCGCGGGCCCGACCCTCGGGGGAAGGACGGGCCCGTAGCGCGCAGCCGGCCCGGTGCCCGGGCAGAGCAGGACCCCGGAACCGGCGCAGGTGGTCCCGGGGTCCGGTCGGGGGCGGGCGCGGAGTGAGGGCGCCCACCGCGGGGGTGTCACACCCGCCGCAGTACGGCGACCACCTTGCCCAGGATGGTCGCTTCGTCACCGGGGATCGGCTGGTACGCGGAGTTGTGCGGCAGCAGCCACACGTGGCCGTCCTCGCGCTTGAACCGCTTGACCGTGGCCTCGCCGTCGAGCATGGCGGCCACGATGTCGCCGTTCTCCGCGACCGGCTGACGACGGACCGTCACCCAGTCCCCGTCACAGATGGCCGCCTCGATCATCGAGTCACCGACGACCTTCAGGACGAACAGCTCACCGTCGCCCACCAGCTGCCGGGGGAGAGGGAACACGTCCTCGACCGATTCCTCGGCGAGGATCGGGCCACCGGCGGCGATGCGTCCGACGAGCGGGACGTACGACGCGGCGGGCTTGCCCGCGGTGTCCGTGGGCTGCACGGAGGACTGGTCGGAGCCGCGGACCTCGTACGCGCGAGGGCGGTGCGGGTCCCGGCGCAGGAAACCCTTGCGCTCCAGCGCCATCAGCTGATGGGCGACGGACGACGTGCTGGACAGACCGACCGCCTGACCGATCTCCCGCATCGACGGCGGGTAACCCCGCCGCTGCACGGAATCCCTGATGACCTCGATCACCCGGCGCTGTCGGTCCGTGAGCCCGGAACTGTCCGCCCGGATGCCTGGAGGTCGGCCGGGCAGGGACCGCTTGGGTCCCTCATGATTCATGGCTTCGTTCATCGCATGCACCGGCTCGAGTCGGCTCTGGGAGCGGTCCTGGGCAGTGATGGTGGCACTGTCTGCGGTGGTGGTCACGTCGGCCCCTCTCGATGGTCTCCCTGCTGGACAACGGTAGTGGCTTTCGAAAGGTTGCGCCAAACACACGTTCGAGTGAAAAAGCGGGAATTCGCTGACGCGATCACGTGTCCAGGTGTATGGCTGACGCTGCGTCCCGCGGACAAAACGGCGGATTGCTGTACCCTTCACCGCCGGGCGTTCAGCGCGCCGGCAGCCGCCGGGGCGCCGCCCAGTCTGCCATCAGGTGCACCCCGGGCCGGGGACCGGCCCCTTCCGTGCGTCGCTCACGGTGTCGCGTCAGGCCCGCGTCCCGGTATGGCCCGCGCGGCACCCCGCCGATACGTGTGCGACACGCGCGCCTCGTGTGGATTTACACGCCTGCCACCACATGTAGTGGTTCGATTGCGGCGGCATCCCAGAAGTTGTGGTCCCCCGGGTCTTCCGACCCCAGGGCATCGCCTATGCTGGGGGCTGCTTCGAGGGGCCCGAGAGGTCTCTGAGGTCCATGAGTCGTGCCGTGAGGGAGGGTTGGAGCCATGCACTGCCCCTTCTGCAGGCACCCCGACAGCCGTGTCGTCGACAGTCGTACGACCGACGACGGCACGTCGATCCGCAGGCGCCGCCAGTGCCCCGACTGCTCCCGCCGTTTCACGACGGTGGAGACGTGTTCGCTGATGGTGGTCAAGCGGTCCGGCGTCACCGAGCCCTTCAGCCGCACCAAGGTCATCAACGGCGTGCGCAAGGCGTGCCAGGGGCGGCCTGTCACCGAGGACGCACTCGCCCAGCTCGGCCAGCGGGTCGAGGAGGCGGTGCGCGCCACCGGAAGCGCCGAACTGACCACCCATGACGTGGGGCTGGCCATACTCGGCCCGCTGCGGGAGCTCGACCTCGTCGCCTATCTGCGGTTCGCGTCCGTGTACCGGGCGTTCGACTCGCTCGAGGACTTCGAGGCCGCCATCGTGGAACTCAGGGAAGGCAAGCAGCGCCCCGCCGCGGACGGTGACGTCGCGGACGCGGAGCGCCAGGTGACCGACCGCGGGTCCGGAGGGACCGTCCAGGTCCCCGTGCCCGCGAACGCCGCCGACTGACCGGCGGGCCGGACCCGGACGAGACGTCCGGCCCCGGTCGACCGGCGGCAGACGAAGACCTGCTGCGCGGACCGCCGACGCGGCTCGCGCAGTACCAGACACACAACGTGCCATGGGAAGAACGTGGCACTTCAGGGCGTTTTAGCCTGAAACAGGGAGGCGGCATGACAGAGACGGCGAGCGGTCCGGCACGGAGTTCCCGCGCCAAGGGCACCAAGGCGAGCAAGGGACTGCGTGTCGAGCGCATCCACACCACCCCCGGCGTGCACCCGTACGACGAGGTCGAGTGGGCCAGCCGTGACGTCGTCATGACCAACTGGCGCGACGGCTCGGTCAACTTCGAGCAGCGTGGCGTCGAGTTCCCCGACTTCTGGTCGGTGAACGCGGTCAACATCGTCACCAGCAAGTACTTCCGCGGCGCTGTGGGCACCCCGCAGCGTGAGGTGAGCCTCAGGCAGCTCATCGACCGGATCGTGAAGACGTACCGGAAGGCCGGCGAGGACCACCGGTACTTCGCCTCCCCCGCCGACGCCGAGATCTTCGAGCACGAGCTGGCGTACGCCCTCCTGCACCAGATCTTCAGCTTCAACTCGCCGGTCTGGTTCAACGTCGGTACGCCGCAGCCCCAGCAGGTCTCCGCCTGCTTCATCCTGTCCGTCGACGACTCCATGGAGTCGATCCTCGACTGGTACAAGGAAGAGGGCATGATCTTCAAGGGCGGCTCCGGTGCCGGCCTGAACCTCTCCCGGATCCGCTCCTCCAAGGAGCTGCTCTCCTCCGGCGGCAACGCCTCGGGTCCCGTCTCCTTCATGCGCGGCGCCGACGCCTCCGCGGGAACGATCAAGTCGGGTGGCGCCACGCGCCGCGCCGCCAAGATGGTCATCCTGGACGTCGACCACCCCGACATCGAGGACTTCATCGAGACCAAGGTGAAGGAGGAGGAGAAGATCCGCGCCCTGCGTGACGCGGGCTTCGACATGGACCTGGGCGGCGACGACATCACGTCCGTCCAGTACCAGAACGCCAACAACTCGGTCCGGGTGAACGACGCGTTCATGAAGGCCGTCGAGGCGGGCGACAAGTTCGGTCTGACGTCGCGCATGACCGGCGAGGTCATCGAGGAGGTCGACGCCAAGTCGCTCTTCCGCAAGATGGCCGAGGCCGCCTGGGCCTGCGCCGACCCTGGCATCCAGTACGACGACACGATCAACCACTGGCACACGTGCCCGGAGTCCGGCCGTATCAACGGCTCGAACCCGTGCAGCGAGTACATGCACCTGGACAACACGTCCTGCAACCTCGCCTCGCTGAACCTGATGAAGTTCCTGAAGGACGACAGCAAGGGCCACCAGTCCTTCGACGTCGAGCGCTTCGCGAAGGTCGTCGAGCTGGTCATCACCGCGATGGACATCTCCATCTGCTTCGCGGACTTCCCGACCCAGAAGATCGGTGAGAACACCCGCGCCTTCCGCCAGCTGGGCATCGGCTACGCCAACCTCGGCGCCCTCCTCATGGCGACCGGCCACGCGTACGACTCCGACGGCGGCCGCGCCCTCGCCGGCGCCATCACCTCGCTGATGACGGGTACGTCGTACCGGCGGTCCGCCGAACTCGCCGCGGTCGTCGGCCCGTACGACGGCTACGCCCGCAACGCCCAGCCGCACCAGCGCGTCATGAAGCAGCACTCCGACGCCAACGCCGTGGCCGTCCGCGTGGACGACCTGGACACGCCGATCTGGGCCGCCGCCACGGAGGCCTGGCAGGACGTCCTCCACCTCGGCGAGAAGAACGGCTTCCGCAACGCGCAGGCCTCCGTCATCGCCCCCACCGGCACCATCGGTCTCGCGATGTCCTGCGACACCACCGGCCTCGAGCCCGACCTCGCCCTGGTCAAGTTCAAGAAGCTGGTCGGCGGCGGTTCGATGCAGATCGTCAACGGCACCGTCCCGCAGGCCCTGCGCCGCCTGGGTTACCAGGAGGAGCAGATCGAGGCGATCGTCGCCCACATCGCCGAGAACGGCAATGTGATCGACGCGCCGAGCCTCAAGCAGGAGCACTACGAGGTCTTCGACTGCGCCATGGGCGAGCGCTCCATCTCCGCGATGGGCCACGTCCGCATGATGGCCGCGATCCAGCCGTGGATCTCCGGCGCGCTCTCCAAGACGGTCAACCTGCCGGAGACGGCGACCGTCGAGGACGTCGAGGAGGTCTACTTCGAGGCGTGGAAGATGGGCGTCAAGGCGCTCGCCATCTACCGCGACAACTGCAAGGTCGGCCAGCCCCTCTCCGCGAAGACCAAGGAGAAGGAGAAGGTCGAGGTCACCGCGACGGCCGAGGAGACCATCCGTACCGCGATCGAGAAGGTCGTCGAGTACCGTCCGGTCCGCAAGCGCCTCCCCAAGGGCCGGCCCGGCATCACCACCTCCTTCACGGTGGGCGGCGCCGAGGGCTACATGACCGCGAACTCCTACCCGGACGACGGTCTCGGCGAGGTCTTCCTGAAGATGTCCAAGCAGGGCTCGACCCTCGCGGGCATGATGGACGCCTTCTCCATCGCCGTCTCGGTGGGTCTGCAGTACGGGGTGCCGCTGGAGACGTACGTCTCGAAGTTCACGAACATGCGCTTCGAGCCGGCCGGTATGACCGACGACCCGGACGTGCGGATGGCGCAGTCGATCGTCGACTACATCTTCCGTCGTCTCGCGCTCGACTTCCTCCCCTTCGAGACGCGCTCCGCGCTCGGCATCCACTCGGCCGAGGAGCGTCAGCGTCACCTGGAGACCGGTTCGTACGAGCCGACCGACGAGGAGATGGACGTCGAGGGCCTGGCCCAGTCCGCGCCCCGCGCGCAGGAACTGAAGGCCGTCGCCACTCCGAAGGCCGAGGCCGAGGCGGTGAAGCCCGTCCCGCAGCAGGCGCACACCAGTGCCGAACTGGTGGAGATGCAGCTGGGCATCCAGGCGGACGCCCCCCTGTGCTTCTCCTGCGGTACGAAGATGCAGCGGGCCGGGTCCTGCTACATCTGCGAGGGCTGCGGCTCGACCAGCGGTTGCAGCTGACCGGAAGCGGCCGTCGCGGCCGTCAGGCCTGAAGTACACGGTGTGAGCGGGGAGCCGGCGAGTCGCCGGCTCCCCGCTCGCGTCCCGGGGCCGGCCGCCGGGCGCGGCCGGCCCAACCGGTCACGGTGCCGGGAACTCCCGGGCCTTCGCGGCGACCCGCTTCTCCCCGCAGCGGCGGGATCAGGCGTCGCGGCGGTTGCCCATGAGCCTCGTGAACTCCCCGGGGTCCGTGTCGTAGCCGTCGATTCCGGGGTGGAAGGTCCACTCCCCGGAGCTGTCGCGCACGAACTCCCCCACGGTCGCCGCCGTCGCCTGCGGCACACCGCTGAAGTCGTCCTCGGCCAGGACGGTGTACCCCTCGCGCATGCGCAGGCCGGGGTTCATGACCTCGCCGAACGTCCTGCGGCCGGAACGCTGCTGGATGACGACGCCCACGACCACGCGCGTGTAGCGGTCGTCGAGCCGGTTCAGCTCCAGGGTCATCACTTCGTCCCAGCCGAAGCCCTTGCCGTCCTTGCTGTCCCGGTCGAGGTAGATGGTGCCGTCCGGGGAGCGGCTGTCGAAGTGCACGACGTAGTCGGCACTTCCGTGCGGGTCGTGCGCCAGGTAGGTCCCGGCGACGATGTCGAGATCGGTGTTCGGCTCGCCGGCGGGACTCGGGTCCCACTTCACCGACAATTCGACCTTGTTGATGCCCTTGCTGAGACCGTTCACCATGATCTTCCCTCCCCGTGTCCGACTGTCCGCCTGCCCCAACTGTGCTGATCCAAGGGCTGGTTGCACATCGTGTCACGAGCGCGGGGGCGCTCGCCCGGGTGCACTCCGCCGGAGCGTGACCGGCGCCACGTCCCTTGGCCTTACGATGGCGCGGTGCTGGTCAAGTGGATTCGCTGCACCGTGGTGGACCGCCGCGGTTTCGAGCGGGGGCAGCGAAAGTGGGCGGGGCTTCTGGGCGAGCCTGGTTTCCGGGGGCAGGGCGGGGGCTGGAGCCGGGGACGGCCGGGTGTGGCGCACCTCTTCGCCTTCTGGGAGAGCCGCGCCTTCTACGACTCCTTCATGGCCCGCTCCCACGACCGGCTCGCGGCCGCGCAGTCGGGCACCTACAAGGACCTCCAGACGAAGTTGTTCGACCACCGTTTCGACGTGAAGACCGGCTTCGAGCCGAGGTTCACGGACGCCGACCTGGTGCGGGTGGCGCACTGCCGGGTCCACGAGGAGCGTGCCGAGCACTTCGCCCTCATGCAGGAGAAGGTGTGGAACCCCGCCATGGCGGGCTCGCCGGGCATGATCCGTGGGCTGTTCGGTGAGGCCCCGGGACACGAGTTCCTGATCCTCTCCATGTGGCAGTCGGCGGCCGAGCACGGAAAGTACCGGGACGAGCGGGTCGAGCGTCTCGCCCTGCGAGCCCAGACCGAGGCGGACGTGGCCGCCCTCACCGGTGACATAGTCCAGCTGGAACCGTCCTGGATCGTCTGAGGCGGGAGGGCGCGCCCGGGGTGGAAGAGCGTCCCGGACCCCTCTGGCGAGGCGAATTGTGTGATCTACGCCGTATGGAGCCCGTACGAGTGCTCGATCGGGCGTCGGCCGATCTAGGGTTTCGGCATGGCACGACCGCGGCGCATCGTTCTTGTCCGGCACGGCGAGTCGGCGGGCAACGCCGACGACACCGTGTACGAACGCGAGCCCGACCATGCTCTGGCGCTCACCGACGCCGGGTGGCGGCAGGCGGAGGAGCGGGGCAAGCAGCTTCGCGAGCTCTTCGGACGTGACCGCGTAAGCGTTTACGTCTCCCCGTACCGCCGTACGCACGAGACGTTCCGGGCCTTCCATCTCGACCCTGAGCTGGTGCGGGTGCGCGAGGAGCCCCGGCTGCGCGAGCAGGACTGGGGCAACTGGCAGGACCGGGACGACGTACGTCTGCAGAAGGCGTACCGGGACGCGTACGGCCACTTCTTCTACCGCTTCGCCCAGGGGGAGTCCGGCGCCGACGTGTACGACCGGGTCGGCAACTTCCTGGAGAGCCTCTACCGGAGCTTCGAGGCCCCGGACCACCCGCCGAACGTGCTCCTGGTCACGCACGGCCTCGCCATGCGGCTGTTCTGCATGCGCTGGTTCCACTGGACGGTCGCGGAATTCGAGTCGCTGTCGAATCCCGGGAACGCGGAGATGCGGATGCTCGTTCTCGGGGACGACGGCAGGTACACACTTGACCGGCCTTTCGAACGCTGGCGTGATCCGGAATCGTACGGAGTCACCGGATAGAGTGGCAGGGCGATGACCGCTGACTCCTCTCCCGACGGGCGCGTGGCCCGCGCCCTGTCCAGCCTGCGCGGACTCGCGGTGGGAGACGCGCTGGGCTCGCAGTTCTTCCTGCCCGCGAACCTCCCGCTGCTCAAGGGCCGCGAGCTGCCGACCGGCCCGTGGCGGTGGACCGACGACACCGCGATGGCCTCCTCCGTGGTGGCCGTGCTGGCCGCGCGCCAGCGCATCGACCAGGACGAGCTGGCTCTCTCCTTCGCCGAGCACCACGACGTCGAGCGGGGTTACGGGCCCGCTGTCGACCGCCTGCTGCGGCAGATCCGTGACGGCGGCGACTGGCGCGAGCTGTCCTCCGCGCTCTTCAAGGGACAGGGCTCCTGGGGGAACGGCGCAGCGATGCGGATCGCTCCCCTCGGCGCCTGGTACGCGGACGACCCGGAGCAGGCGACGCACCAGGCCGAGATCTCGGCCTACCCCACGCATCAGCACCGCGAGGCCGTCGTCGGCGCCATGGCCGTCGCCGCGGCCGCCGCCCTGGCGGCCGACCCGGCGGGCCCGCCCGCAGCCGAGGCGCTGCTGGACGGCGTCATCGCGCTCGTACCGCGCAGCGCGGTCGGTGCGGGCCTGCGGCGCGCCCGGGACATGCTCGACTACGGCGACACCGCGACGGTCGCCGCCGTGCTGGGCTGCGGACGGCGTACGACGGCGCACGACACGGTGCCGTTCGCGCTCTGGTCGGCGGCCCGGGCCCTCGGTGGTTACGAGGAGGCGTTCTGGTCGACCGCCCAGGTGGGCGGCGACATGGACACCACCTGCGCCATCGTGGGCGGTGTCGTCGCCTCGGGGAAGACCGGTGCCCCGCCGCACACGTGGCTGGAGCGGACGGAGCCGCTGCCGGAGTGGGTGGCGGTCCCGGCGTGAGCGGCGTGAGCCGGCGGACCGGACCCGGCGCCTGAGCTGCCGCGGTCCGGCGCCTTGCAGCGGCTCCCACTCGGCGGGCCTCACGTGTCCCACCGCCCTCCTTCCGTCACACACGCCTCGTCTGTCACAGGCTTGCTACAGCACGGCAACCCCCGGCTCGGGCCCGCCACCCCTGGATAACGTGGGCCGCCACGCTGCTTGTTGATCATGCCGGGCGCGCGCCGACGAGACATCGGTCCCCAGCCCTGCCGCCGCTTCGGCGCGCGCCGGGCTGTGCGTGGACCGGCTGGGAGGGGGTCCCGTGTCCGACACACCGTCCACGTCCGAGCCAGGAGAAACGGCACCGGAGCCGGAGAGGTCCGGGGGAGTCCAGCGGGCAGGAAACGGCGAGGCCGTTCCGGGGTCCGGCGCGCGGGGTGATGCCGCTGTCCGGACCGGAGCGGAGGGGGCGTCCAGCGACACCGTGCCGAAGACCGGGGCGCGGGGCGGCGCCGTCCCGGGCGACGCAGTCCCGGACGATGCCGCGGTCGGCGAGGGCACCGACCGCGAGGAGCACGACGACGCACCCGGCACGCCCGCCGACGGTCACGCGGACGGTGACGCACACGCGGACGGTGACGCACCCGGCACGGCCGCCGACGGTCACGCGCACGCCGGGCAAGCCGGTGCCGATGAGGACGGCGAGCACACGGACACGGACAGGGACGAGGACGTTGATCGCTCCGACGACGAGGACGTTGATCGTCTCGACGGCGGGGCGGAGGACGGCGATAGCGCCGACGACGGCGCGGAGGATGACGGGCGCGCCGACGATGAGCGCGCCGACGAAGAGACGGAGAGCGGCGACTGGGCCGCCCCGTCGCCCCCTCCCGTGTCCTGGCTCGCCGGGCTCCGGGTCGAAACCCCGGCACCCATCCGTACGGCCACCCTGTGGGCGGTGCTCGCCACCGGACTGCTGAGCATGCTGCTCCTGGGCGACGGCCTGGCGCTCAACCTTCTGCTCGTCGCGCTCCCGGCCGCCCTTGCCGGCTACTTCGCCGCCCAGGCCGCGGGACGACGCACGCGCGCGTGGACACTCGGATGGGGCATCGGCGGACTGGCCCTGCTGGCGGTACCGGCACTGCGCGACGCCGACTGGCCGTCCTTCCTGGCCGTCGCCGCCGCGGTCGGGACGGGCTCGCTCGCCCTGAACGGCGGCCGGAGCTGGCTCGCCGTGCTGCTCAGCCCGCTGGGGGTGTTCAACTCGGTCGTCACCGGTCCCGTCTGGGGCTGGCGGGGACTGCGTGAACGCGCGGGCGGCGCCCGGGGGCGCGTCGGTCCCGCCCTGCGCGCCCTGGCGGTGACCGCGGTCCTGTTGCTGGTCTTCGGCGCGCTGTTCGCGGGGGCCGACGCGGCCTTCGCGGACCTGCTCGGCGGCCTGTTGCCGGACGCGTCCGTCTCCGGCGGCCCCTGGCATCTCCTGCTCCTGGTGTTCGGACTGGTCCTCGGCCTCGCGGCCGCTCATACGGCGGCGGCGCCCGTCCACTGGGACCGCGCCCGGATACCCGAGGGCCGCGCCCGCGGCCGCGTCGAGTGGGCGCTCCCGCTGACCGTGCTCGTCGTGCTCTTCGCCGCCTTCAACGCCGTCCAGCTGGCGGTGCTCTTCGGCGGATACGACGCCGTACTGGAGCAGACGGGACAGACCTACGCCGAGTACGCGCGACAGGGGTTCTGGCAGCTGCTGACGGTCACCCTGCTGACGCTGCTCGTCATCGTCCTCGCCCTGCGCTGGGCGCCCCGGGGCGGCGCCCGTGACCGCACGCTGGTGCGCGGTGTCCTGGGAACTCTGTGTGCGCTGGCGCTCGTTGTCGTGGCGTCGGCGGTGCGGCGTATGGACATGTATGTGGAGGCGTACGGGCTGACGCGCCTGCGGGTCTCGGTGGTGGCGATGGAGCTCTGGCTCGGGCTCGTCATCGCGCTCATCATGGCGGCCGGGGTGTGGGGAGCGCGCCGGCTGCCCCGCGTCGTCGCCGCCAGCGCCGCCGCCGGAGTGCTCGCGTTCGGACTGCTGTCACCGGACGCGATGATCGCCGAGCGCAACGTCCAGCGGTACGAGGACACGGGCAGGATCGACCTCGACTACGCGCGCAGCCTGTCCGCCGACGCCGTACCGGCACTGGACAAGCTGGAGGAGCCGCTGCGCAGTTGCGCGCTGCGGCTCGTCGCCGACGACCTGGCCGACAGCGACGAGTCCTGGTACGCGACCAGCTGGGGTGAGGCGCGCGCCCGGGACATTCTCGCCGGGCGACCGCTGTCGAAAAGCGCGGACTGGACCGTGTGCAGCGGTCTCGGGGACGAGAGCGCGTACCGCTGAGGTCCCGCGGGTTCCCGGTGGTTCGCGGAGCACCGCTGCCGCAGAAGGTCGGGCCGACGTCCTGGCCGTCGGTCTCCGGGCGCGGCCCGGCCTCCTCGGCATGTTGTTCAGCCTCCGGCCGGCCCCGCCGTCCCGGCCAGTGCGTCCAGGTCACTCTTGCGGACCTTGATCACGAGCGACGCGACGATCAGCGCGAGCACGGCCATCGCGGCGGCCGGGACGAAGGCGGCCGCGATGCCCTCGGCGAGCACCTCGTGGCCCCACGGGGAGGGCAGCTGGTGGGTCTTGGCGAACTCGGCCTTCTGCTCGGCCGAGGCCTCGGCGAGGAAGTTCGGCAGCTGCTTCTCCGCCTCGTCCCGGCCGGCCGAACCGAAGACCGTGGTGAGGATGGAGAGGCCGAGCGAACCGCCGACCTGCTGCGTGGCGTTGAGCAGGCCCGACGCCGCGCCCGCCTCGTGCGAGGAGACACCGGAGACCGCGGTGAGCGTCAGGGTCACGAAGTTCAGCCCCATACCGAAGCCGAAGAGCAGCATGGGGCCGAGGATCCCCCCGGCGTACGAGCTGTCCGGGCTGATGAAGGTCAGCCAGCCCAGCCCGAGGGCGACGAGCGCCGAGCCCACGACCATGAACGGCTTGGGGCCGAGCACGGGCAGGAACCGCTGCGACAGTCCCGCGCCTGTGACGATCGCGACGGTCACGGGGAGGAAGGCGACGCCTGCCGAGATCGGGCTGTACCCCAGCACGTTCTGCACGAAGAGCACGATGTAGAAGAACATGCCGAACATGGCAGCGGCCAGGCTGAGCATGATCACGTACGTGCCCGAGCGGTTCCGGTCGACGAACATCCGCAGCGGAGTGATCGGCTCCTTGGCCCGCATCTCGACGAACCCGAAGGCCAGCAGCAGGACCACCGCGGCGCCGAAGGACCCGACGGTGAGGCTGTCCCGCCAGCCCTCCTCCGCAGCGCGGATGAAGCCGTAGACCAGAGACGCCATGCCGAGCGTCGAGGTGAGTGCTCCCGCGACGTCGAAGCGGCCCGGGTGGCGTTCGGATTCGTTGATGTACATCGGTGCGAGCGCGGCGATCAGCAGGCCGATGGGCACGTTCACGAAGAGCACCCAGCGCCAGTCGAGCCACTCCGTGAGCATGCCGCCCGCGAGGAGACCGACGGCGCCGCCGCCCGCGGAGACCGCGGCGAACACCCCGAACGCCCGGTTGCGCTCCGGGCCTTCCGGGAAGGTGGTGGTGATCAGCGCCAGTGAGGTGGGCGACGCGATCGCGCCACCCACTCCCTGGAGCGCGCGCGCCGCCATCAGCTGCCACGGCTCCTGGGCCAGGCCGCCCAGCAGTGAGGCGGCCGTGAACAGCAGGATTCCGGTCATGAAGACCCGGCGCCGGCCGAGGATGTCGCCGGCCCGGCCGCCGAGGAGCAGCAGCCCGCCGAAGGTGAGGGTGTAGGCGCTGACCACCCAGGTCAGGTCGGTCGTGCTGAATTCGAGTGCGTCTTGAATGTGCGGGAGCGCGATGTTCACAATCGTCGCGTCGAGTACCACCATGAGTTGGCAGGCCGCGATGACTGCGAGTGCGATGCCGGGATGTCCCTGCCGGCGGGCCGCTCCGGGTTTTCTTTCGGGTATCAACTGAGAGGTCGTCACCATGGGTCCCCCACAAGTACGTTAGTGAACGCTCGCGTTCACTGTCGCGAGCAACGGTAGTGACTCCCCAACAGTGAACGCAAGCGTTCACTGAAGACTCTGCCGTTTTTCGCCAGGTGCTCGCTCGTCCCCACCGGAATCCCTGATTCCTCATGCTCAACGGAGAGACACTGATGGCCACTTCACACGGCACGGCCGCCCCCGCTCGGGCGGCCTCCCCACGTCGGCGCGGCGCCGTGCTCGAACGGGCGATCCTCGAAGCCGCCCTGGAACAGCTCGGCACGGTCGGCTGGAGCGGCCTCACCATGGAGGGTGTCGCCGCGGGAGCCCAGACGGGGAAGGCGGCGGTCTACCGCCGGTGGCCGTCCAAGGAGGATCTCGTCGCGGACGCCCTGGCGGCCGGGCTGCCGCGCCTCGCGGAGGCGCCCGACCTCGGCAGTGTCCGCGAGGACCTGCTGGAGCTGTGTCGGCGGGTGCGTGAGGCGATGTTCTCGCGCCCGGGCCTCGCGCTGCGTTCGGTCCTTCACGAATGCGACGCCCCTCAGGCCGAACGTTTCCACGGCGTGATCCTCGACGGAGTCGTCGAGCCGACCATGCGGCTGCTTCAAGAGGTCATCCGCCGTGGCATCGGGCGGGGCGACGTGCGAGCCGACGCCGCGAACGCCTACGTGTTCGACGCCATCCCGGCGATGATGATGTACCGATCGAAGGTGTGCGCCAGCGAATGGAGCCAGACTGATCTGGAAGAGATGATCGATCAGCTCATGATGCCGCTGCTGCGTCCGGACGCCATGTGACCAAGGCGACTCCCGTCGCCTCTGCGCACCGGAGACGGGCCGGGGGAAGGCCTGGGTGTCGCCGCCGGTTCCGAGCGGCGTACGCTAAGGGCGCCATGCCGTACGTACCTCCCACCCACACCGTCGAGCGCTCCCTCCGCGCCACGACCGGAGCGAAGGTCATTGCCGGTGTCGACGAGGTGGGGCGCGGTGCTTGGGCCGGGCCCGTCACCGTCTGCGCGGCGATCACCGGACTGCGCCGGCCGCCCGAGGGCCTCACCGACTCCAAGCTCCTCACGCTCAAGCGCCGTACCGCCCTCGCGGAGGAACTGCGCACCTGGGTGACGTCGTACGCCCTCGGTCACGCCTCCCCGGAGGAGATCGACGACATGGGCATGACGGCCGCGCTGCGGCTCGCGGCGACCCGCGCCCTGGAGACCCTGCCGGTCCGCCCCGACGCGGTCATCCTCGACGGGAAGCACGACTACCTCGGCTCTCCCTGGCAGGTTCGCACCTTGATCAAGGGTGACCAGTCCTGCGTGGCCGTCGCCGCGGCCTCGGTGATCGCCAAGGTGCAGCGCGACAAAATGATGGCCGAACTGGGCACCGACCATGCAGACTTCGGTTTTGCGGCCAACGCCGGGTATCCGTCCCCGGTGCACAAGGCCGCGCTGGCGGAGCGGGGCCCCACCCCGTACCACCGGCTGACGTGGGCGTATCTTGATGCGCTGCCCCGGTGGCGGCACCTCAAGAAGGCCCGCACCTGGGCGGACGGAAACGTTCCGGAGATCGAGGGCCAGCTCGGCTTCGATTTCTGACGGTCCCGCTCGCACGTATGTGCCACCCGCCGACGCGTGTCGCAGCGGCGTTTGATAAATATCAGCTCATGCCTCTCCCTCCCGAGGAGCCTCAGATTCACGAGAGTGCCCAGGGTCCCCGCGCCACCTCGGCCAGTGGCCGCGTCGCGCCGACCCCCCGCCCCGTACCCGGCCCCCGTCCCGCGGCTCCGCCGCGTCCCGGCCGTCCGGGTCCTGTCCGGCCCGTGCCGGTCCAACGCACGTCGCGCGAACCGGCCGTGGCCAAGCCCGCGCCTTCGGCCCCGGCGGCCGCACGGGCCGGTTCCCACCCGCAGATCCAGCTGGTCCCGGCGTCGGCCGAGGGTGCGCTGGACGCGGCGGAAGAAGCCGTCGACCTGCTGCTCGAGTCGGGCCGCGCCCCGGGTGAGGTGCTGGTGATCACCACCGGCGATCCGCACCCGTGGGCCGCGCACGAACTCTCCTTCGGCGAGACCGCCTACTGGGGTCTGCACGACGCGGGCGACGACGTCTTCTACGCCGACGCCTCCGTCGCCGGCCGGGCCACGTCCCGACCGGTGGTCGTGGTCGCCGTCAACGGCGGTTCCGCCGCTGCCGTAGCCTCCGCCCTGCCGCTGGCCCTCGGCCGGGCCGGTGCCGTGCTGATCGTCTGCGGCGACCCGCAGCAGATCAACGCGGTGCTGGGCGCCGGGGTCTGAGCCTGTTCCGGACGCTCGTCCGGAACCGTTCGGCGCCCGCCCCTGGCCGCCCTTCCTGCTTCCGTCCGGGGGCGGGCGGCCGGACGAAAGCAGGGGTGCGGGCCAGGGCGCCGATGGGAACATGCCTCGGATACCGCGGTGGCGGCATCCGCACGGTGGGTGTCTTCCGGTGTCCCGAAACCGGCCGGGCATGCCGGTGTCCTCGGCGTGCGGCTCGGCCGGTCCCTCCCGCCGACGCACACCGGGTGCCTTCGCCGTGCCCGCGGCAAACCTTGCGCGTAGACCCTGCTGTCTGCTGTCTGCTGTCTGCTGTCTGCTGTCTGCTGTCTGCCGTCCGCCGGCGGCCCGCCGCGCGCAGGGCGCGTTCAGTGCTCCCGCAGGCGGATGCGGCTCCTCACCGGATGGAGGCAACTGGGTGGAGGCAGCACCCCAGTGGCTGGAAGGGACTCCTCAGCGAGCGGCGGCTCGTCGCAGCAGCTCCGAAGCGGCACCCCCGGTGCGCGGCGGCGGGGGCGGCGCGTCGGCCGTGGCGAAAGGCTCCGGCTCCGAGTCCGCGCTGGGACGGCGCCCGCCGCGTCCCTCGCCGAGGACCTGCCAGCCGTCACGCGTCAGCGTGATGTACGCCCCGCACCGCAGGCCGTGCAACGTGCAGGCGTCCCGCAACCCCCACATCCACGCCCCGTCCTCCTCCGTCCAGCGCGCGTCGCCGTCACGGCAGTAGATCAGGACAGCCGTACGAATCGGGGTGCGGCGGCGAAGGTCGTGCGGGATGACCCGGCGCAGCTGCTCCAGCAGCACGTTGCGGAAGAGCCACCCGTCGGCCGGCGCGGGCCGGCGTGTGAACGAGGCGCTTGCCCGCAGTCGTTCGTCCGGGTCGAGGACGGCCACGATCACCGTCGCCGCGCCGGGGCGGTGCCGGGAGTGCAGCCCGCTGACGACCTCGCGCGGGTCACGCAGCAGGGGGATCCCCGCGGCGGCCCATTCGGCCGGCTCGAGCACTCGGGTCAGTGGATTGGCGGAAGCGGCGGACAGGTCGGCAGACGTCGACATGGATGCCGCCGAGGACGGAGCGAATCCGAAGGTCACGGTCCTCCCTTCGGCTACGCGCCCATACTTCGGGCGAGGGTCGGACTTGGGGGAGCGCGCACCGCAACAGAGCCCTACCGGACCACGGGCGAGCCGTGCGGGGAACGGAGTTCAATTCTTCCTGGCGAACTTGGTTGCGGCAACGAGCAATTGGGGCCACAGGCGGTTTTGCGGCGATAGGCCGCCTATATCCCTGCCCGCTGCCCTCCTCGGCGGCGCACGGGTCACGCTTGCACGGCGAGGACCAGCGGCAACACCCCCTGTGCTCCGGCTCGTCGCAGGAGTCGCGCGGCCACCGCCAACGTCCAGCCCGTCTCCGTCGCGTCGTCCACGAGCAGCACCGGTCCGTCCGCCTCCCTGAGCGCCGCGGCGAGCTCGGGCGGCACGGTCAGCGCCCCGTCGAGCGCCTTCAGCCGCTGTGCGCTGTTGCTCCGGGAGGCCTGCGAGAGCTCACCCGTGTACTCGACGGACCCGAGCAACGGCAGTCGGCCGATCTCGGCGATCCGCGCGCCGAGCGACTGGATCAGCTGAGGACGCGTGCGTGAGGCCATGGTGACGACACCGGCGGGGCGTGGCTGCGCGTCGGCCTGGCCCGAGGCCCATCCGCCGGGTCCCTTCGCCCAGTCGGCCAGGACACCGACCACGGCCTGTGCGACGTCGTCCGGCACCGGCCCGTCGGGAGCCTGGGGCGCGAGCATCGGCCGCAGCCGGTTCCCCCAGCCGATGTCCGAAAGTCTGCCCAGCGCCCGCCCCGGCGAGAACTGCTCCCCGGCGGGGATCCGGCCCTTCAGATCGACGCCGACCGCCGGCAGACCGGTGGGCCACATCTTCCGGGGCTCGACCTCGACGCCCGCGCGACCCAGCTCGCCACGCGCGGCCTCCAGCGAGGTGGCGGAGACCGAGTCGGTGAAGCGGGGCCCCGCGCAGTTGTCGCACCGCCCGCACGGCGTGGCGCCCTCGTCGTCCAGCTGCCGGCGCAGGAACTCCATCCGGCAGCCCGTCGTCGTGACGTAGTCCCGCATCGCCTGCTGCTCGGTGGCCCGCTGTTTGGCGACCCAGGCGTAGCGCTCGCCGTCGTACGTCCAGGGAACTCCCGTGGAGATCCAGCCGCCCTGCACCCGCCGCACCGCCCCGTCAACGTCGAGGACCTTGAGCATCGTCTCCAGGCGGGAGCGGCGCAGCTCCACCAGAGGCTCCAGTGCGGGCAGCGACAACGGCCTGCCGGCCCCGGCGAGCGCGTCGAGAGTGCGGCGGACCTGCTCCTCCGGAGGGAACGCGATCGACGCGAAGTACTGCCAGATCGCCTGGTCCTCCTTGCCCGGCAGGAGCAGCACCTCGGCGTGCTCCACACCTCGGCCGGCGCGCCCCACCTGCTGGTAGTACGCGATCGGGGACGAGGGTGAGCCGAGGTGCACCACGAAACCCAGGTCCGGCTTGTCGAAGCCCATGCCCAGGGCGGAAGTCGCGACGAGGGCCTTCACACGGTTGGCGAGCAGATCCTCCTCGGCCTGCTGGCGGTCCGCGTTCTCCGTCTTGCCCGTGTACGACGTCACCGTGTGCCCGCACTGCCGCAGGAACGCGGTGACCTCCTCCGCCGCCGCCACCGTGAGCGTGTAGATGATTCCCGACCCGGGCAGGTCAGCGAGGTGCTCGGCCAGCCAGGCCATGCGGTTCGCCGCGTCCGGCAGCTGCAGCACCCCGAGACTCAGGCTCTCCCGGTCCAATGGCCCTCGCAGCACGAGCGCGTCCGTACTGCCGCCCGTACCGAGCTGCTCGGCCACGTCGGCCGTCACGCGCGCGTTGGCTGTCGCCGTGGTGGCCAGCACGGGTACGCCGGGCGGGAGGTCGGCGAGCATCGTGCGCAGCCTGCGGTAGTCCGGCCGGAAGTCGTGGCCCCAGTCGGAGATGCAGTGCGCCTCGTCCACCACGAGGAGGCCGGTCGCGGCGGACAGTTTCGGGAGCACCTGGTCGCGGAAGTCGGGATTGTTGAGCCGCTCCGGGCTCACCAGCAGCACGTCGACCTCGCTCGCCGCCACCTCGGCCTGGATGGTGTCCCACTCCTCCGTGTTGGACGAGTTGATGGTGCGGGCGCGGATGCCGGCGCGGGCGGCCGCCTCCACTTGGTTGCGCATCAGCGCGAGCAGGGGGGACACGATGACCGTGGGCCCGGCGCCCCGTTCCCGCAGCAACGCGGTCGCGACGAAGTACACCGCGGACTTGCCCCAGCCGGTGCGCTGCACGACCAGGGCTCTGCGCTTGTCGGCGACCAGGGCCTCGATGGCGCGCCACTGGTCCTCGCGGAGCCGGGCCTCGCCCGCCGGCGCACCGACCAGCCGGGCGAGTACGGCATCGGCCGCGGTGCGCAGGTCTTCGTCGGTCCGAGGGCGCTGGTCTTCGTTGCTCATGGCTCCATGCAACCCGATGGGTCGGACAAAGCGCGAACGAGCGGACCAGACTGTGGACAACTCCTGTCGTGCCCATGTTCGTGGTTATCCACAGGCCGCAGCGGAGATTTCGGTTTCGCGGGATGGTCACGGCATGACGAATCACAGCGAAACGACCGGCACCTCCGGCGAAGACGACATCAACGCGCGGGCGGACCGCCGCGGGGACCCGGGTCGGATCGATCACGCAGGCCCGGGACGGACCGATCACCGGGATGCGGGGTCGGCGGAGCGCCCGGAGGGGCGCGCTCACGCCGGGGACGAGAGGACTCTCGGACTTGCGGACCTCGGATCATGCACCGCGGAGGTCGAGAGTGCGTCCCCGGCATGCGTGGGCGCAAGCGAGCCGACCGCGTCCGTCGACGAGAGCGCCGCGGCGGACGACGTGGGCGAGAGGACGCCGGAGGACGGCGCGAGCGTGGGTGTCCCGACGGAGTACCCGACTCCGGGGGACTCCGTCGAAGAACCGGGATGCGATGGAGCACGGTTTCGCGTACTCGATGAAGCACGGGATCCGGAACTCTGCGAGCCCGGAGGCGGCGCGGGTGACGCTGCCGCAGTCGCTGGAGGTGCGAATCCCTCGGAACCGCTCGCGTTCGTCGGGCACGCCGAGGTCCCGGGCCTCTCCGGCCAGCAGCAGGTCACGCTGCGAACACCGGCGGAGCTTGCCGACGCGCTGCCGTATCTCCTCGGCTACCGCCCCGAGGACAGCATCGTGCTCGTCGCCCTCCACGACCGGGAGCGAAGCGGTCGGTTCGGCGGACGGGCGCGGCTCGGCATCCCCGCCCAGACGGACGACTGGCCCTCGGTGGCAGGACAGCTGGCCCGGGGACTGGTGACGGGAAGCGAGCGCAGGTGCGGCCGGCCGGAGACCATGGTCGCCTACCTCTGCCAGGAGCCGCGCAGCGGCGAGACGGGGCGGGACGTCATGGAACGCCTGAGGCCACTCGCCCAGCTGCTGCGCACGGCCTGCGGCAGCTTCGACGTACCGGTCGTCGAGGCCCTGTGCATCTCGGACGGCCGTTTCTGGTCGTACTGCTGCCCCAGCGAGGCATGCTGCCCGCCCGAGGGCCGGCCGATGGGGCTTCCGGGTACGTCCGTCCTCGCTGCCGCGGCGACCTACGCCGGACTGCAAGTGCGCGGCAGCCTGCGCGAGTTCAGGGCCAGGCTCACCCCGTGGGAGACCGGGGCGTGCCTGGAGCAGGAAGCCGCTCTCGACGCCGCGAGCATGGCCCTGGTCCCCAGAATCCTGGACGACGTGAGCCGCGCGGAGGTCGCGGAGGAAACCCTGGATCTGGCTCGGAAGGTGATGGGGCGCCTTGCCGACGCCCGTGCGATGTCCGGCACGCTCGAGGCGGACCTCCGGGACGACGGACTTCTCGGACACGACGAGGCGGCCACTCTCATCCTGGGCATCCAGGACCGCACGACCCGCGACCGTGCGGCGCAGTGGATGGAAGGCGCTGAAGCGGGCCCCGCGCTGCGCCTCTGGCGCGCACTGGCCCGCCGCTGTGTCGGCCCGTACGGCGAGCACGCGGCCGCGCCCCTCACCCTCGCCGGATGGGTCGCATGGTCGTCCGGTGACGAACTGGAAGCTCGAGAGGCGCTGGCCATGGCACTCGGAGCCGACTCCGACTACCTCTTCGCCCGCCTCCTGCACCAGGCGTGCAACGAAGGCCTGGACCCGGAGTCGATCCGCCGCTGTCTGCGCGCGGAGCGCGGCGACGGCGCAACATCCACCGGACCCGCGGAGAATCCGGACTGCTCCGACCTCGCGGAGCCGCTGTGTGCCGGGCGGCCCGCCGAGGCGATGCAGGCGTCGGCGACCGTTCGCCGCCGTCGTCGCCGGGTGCGTTCGGCGGCGGGCGGGGGCACGCATCCGAGCAACCGTGCCCCCGGGGCAGCCTCCGCTCGCCACCGTCGCCCCGACGGCACCCGGTCCGGCGCTCGCTCCCCGGTCGGCAACCGCTCCGCGGGCGCCGAGGCCGTTGCGGCAGATGATGCTGGGATTCGGGCGGGTGACGGCCCGAAGTTCCTGCCGCAGGTCGGCCGCCGGGCCGGCCGTCGGGGGCTCGGGGAGGACACATGAGGGCTGAACGCACGTGGGGACGGTGGGGAGCGCGGTCGACGCGCCCCAGCGGACCGTCCGACGGCACCCCGTCCCAGCGCGTCGGACCCCCACACGGGCCACCGCACGCCCACCCGGCCGCCGGCGTTCACGCCCTCCGGTCTGCGCTGGTCCAGCCTCGGCGGCCACTCGGCGGTAGCCACCGCGAACCCGTCGCCCCCGACGTGCTCGCTTCCGCGCGCCTGCTGCGCCCGGAACCGGAGCAGCCGCCCGGCGGCACCTGGACCCCGCAGCGGCGCGTGCGGCTGGACGGCTGCGGGTTCGGGTTCGGGTTCGGCAGAACGGTGGCGCGTGGTCCGCAAAGTCCTCTGGCCAGGGCCAGGGTCAGGGCCGGGCAGGGCCAGGGCGGGCGTCACCGTCGACGACCCCATGACCCAGCCCCTTCTGGACACGTGCGTCGAGGATCTCGAGGCCCTGCTGATGTGCGGTCCCGCACATCCATCCGACGCGTTCCTCGCCGCAGGAGCCCCCTGGCGCTGCGGCATGGCTCCTGTCGGGGCGCTAGTCTCGGCACGGATGATGCCGGCACTCGGCGCACGGCGCCGTCGGCACCCTGAGGACCTTCGCACGCACCCAACTCGGCGGCCGCGGAGCGCAGTCGGGATGATCCCGGGACCCCGCCGGGACGCCCGCCCCCAGGTGCCGCCGGGGCTGCACCGCCACGGAGGCGACCCTCCTGTTCCCCGCGCAGCCTGGCGGAGGCCCGCCCGCTGGGGTCTCCCGGACCGGGGGACCGACGAACTGCTGCCCGCCGCCGCGCGCTGCCTCCAGTGGCTGCGGGCGACCGTCGGCAACGGCATCTGTTGCCCGACCCGCACCCCGGCGGACCGCTGCGCTGCGAGACGCAGGCGCACGCCCACCGTGCGGCGCTCCTGGGAAGCCGACCGGCCGTAGTTGAGGACGTGAGCCGGGGTGAGGCGGCCGCGGGAGAGCGCCTGGCCGGGACCCGGACGACGTGCCGGGCGGAAGCGGATCAGCCACGGATGCGACCGAGGAAGGGAGTGTTTATCGTCAGGCAGACGACTATGATCGCCGCATGCCCTACGACCCGTCGGCCTTCCCGCCCTTCGCCGTGACCGTGGACCTGGTCGTGCTGACCGTGCGCCGCCATGCCCTGTGCGCACTGGCGGTAAGGAGGGGCGAGCAGCCGTTCCAGGGCCGCTGGGCGCTGCCTGGCGGCTTCGTACGGCCCGACGAGGATCTGGCGCAGGCGGCGGCGCGTGAGCTGGCCGAGGAGACGGGACTGTGCGCTCACGACCCATCGGCCCCGGCGCAGGACAACGGCGCGCATCTGGAGCAACTCGCGACCTACGGCGATCCCAAGCGCGACCCGCGGATGCGGGTGGTCAGCGTCGCCCATCTCGCCCTTGCTCCGGATCTGCCGGCCCCCAGGGCGGGGGGCGACGCCAACAGTGCACGCTGGGCACCCGTCGAAGAGCTGTTGCAGCAGGGCGGCTACGCCCGGGACGGCGAGCAGGCCGCGCCGCTCGCGTTCGACCACGCGCAGATCCTGTCGGACGGTGTGGAGCGCGCCCGTTCCAAGATCGAGTACTCGTCGCTGGCCACTGCCTTCTGCCCGACCGAGTTCACCGTCGGAGAGCTGCGCCGGGTGTACGAGGCGGTGTGGGGCGTGGCGCTCGACCCGCGCAACTTCCATCGCAAGGTCACGGGCACACCGGGCTTCCTCGTCCCCACGGGCGGTACGACCACCCGGCAGGGGGGCCGCCCCGCACAGCTCTTCCGCGCCGGGGGTGCCACACTCCTCAACCCGCCGATGCTGCGCCCCGAGGTCTGACACCGTGCGGTGACCAGGGCCGCGCAGGGACCGGCCGGAGGCAACTGCGACCCCCAGAGTCGGGAACAGCGCGAATGTCGACCCGAAGCCTGCCCCAATATGCCCGAAAAAGAGCAAGTATCGCGCTATCTTGCCTCAGGTGATCCAGGCCATCGGACTGACCAGCAACCCTCGCAAGGAGCTGCCGCCCGCCCTCGACGACGTCTCCTTCGAGGCACACGCGGGCCATGTCACCGCACTGCTCGGAGCGCCGGGCGCAGGCAAGACGACGGCGCTGAGGCTCATGCTCGAACTCCAACAGGGCCGCGGCATCACCTACTTCAGGGGCAGGCCGCTGCACCGCATCGCCCATCCGTGTCGCGAAGTGGGAGTTCTCCTCGGCGAGGTGCCCGGCCACCCGGCTCGCACCGTCCGTGGGCAACTCCGCATGCTGTGCGCCGCCGCGGGCGTGCCCGTGCGCCGCGCCGACGAGGTCCTCGAAGCCGTGGGCCTCGTCAGCCTGCGCGACGAACGCCTCGGCACCCTCTCGCGCGGCATGGACCGGCGCCTCGGCCTCGCATGCGCACTCCTTGCCGATCCGCACACGCTCGTGCTCGACGAGCCCGCGACCGGGCTCGCGCCGCGCGAAGGGCGCTGGCTGCACGGGATACTGCGCGCGCACGCCGCACAGGGCGGCACCGTGCTGTTCACCACCGACGACCCCAAAGAGGCGGCGGCGGCCGCGGACCGGGTCGTCACGCTGGCGGAGGGAAGACTGCTCGCCGACCAGGAGGCCACCGACTTCGCCCGCACCCGGCTGCGCCCCAGGGTCGCTGTCCGCAGCCCCCACGCGGCCCGGCTCGGCACCCTGCTCGCCAAGGAGGCGAGGGCCGCCCGGCGCTCCGTCGAGGTCGTCCACGAAGACGGCAACCGGCTCTCCGTGTACGGCAGCGCATGCGCCGACGTCGGCGAGACCGCCTTCCGCCACGGCATCCTCGTCCACCAACTCGCAGACGAGGTAGGGGACATGGGAACCCGCGCCCCCTCGGCCCCCGATGAGGCCGAGGAGATGTCGCCGGCCGAGACGCTGAGCCCGGACGAGGCCCCGTCCCTCCTGCCGACGCCCATCAGCGTCCGCCAGGCTCCCAGCCCACTGCGCCCGCTGCGCTACGAACTGCGTCGCGCCACCGGAGTCGCCACCGGCTATCTCACGGCGGCCGCCGTACTCGTCACCTCCGTGCTCGTGTCCGTCCTCGCGGCGAGGATCGGGCACACCCCGCAGGCGCGTCTCCTCGCCGCATGGCCGAGGGAGCTCCCGCTGCCGCCCGCGGCGCTCGGCGCGGGGCTGCTCGGCGCGGTCGCCTTCGGTGAGGAGTTCCGTCATCCCGCCCTCGCGGCGGACCGAGGCACCGTGCCCCGCAGGCTCGGCCTGCTCTTCGCCAAGCTCCTGGTCGCCGGGGTCACGGCACTGATGCTGGCCGTCCTCACCGTGGCCTGCGATCAGGAGGTGCTCCATCTCGTCTACGGCCGCGAACTCACCGGAGTTCCCCCCGAATGGTTCTCTCTCGGCGTGAGTTGGATTGCCTTCGTGGTGGCGTGCGCCTGGGCGGGGGTGCTGGCCGCGGGAATCTTCCGGTCCACGACGGCGGGGCTCGCCGCCGTGCTCACCGTGCCGGTCCTCGTCGTACCGCTCGTACAGAAGGCCGTCGAGGGACCGCATGTGCGGACGACGGCGGGATTCTCCGTGCGGCTGCGGGAGCACCTGCTGTCGCAGTGGCCGTTCGGCGGGGAGCGCCTTCTGGCCGCCGGAGCGAAGGCCGTGGCACAACCTGTGGGCGGCGCGCTGACGTTGTCGCTGGCCGCCCTGCTCTGCGCATATCTGCTCACGACCGTGCGTGGCAGGGTCCGATGACGGCCATCCGCACCCTTCTCGTCCGTCGCTGCACACAACTCCCCGGGGAACGCCCATTTCTTTCCGATAAGGCGTCAATTGCGACGGGGTGAGCGATCACCCTTTCGTGTGCTTTTCACCAAAGACCTCAAGGGAGTTGAACGGGGCGCCGACAAAGGATCCGTGAGTACCCTTGCGCACACCATGATGACCGCCGCCCGCTCCGCAGACTCCGGCCTGGCCGGCCCGGGCGATCTCGACCGCTATCCCTACGCCGAAGCCCCCGGGGCCGGCCGCGTGGGCATTCCCGCCTGGGAGCACTCGGACCCGGAGCTGGGCCGCGTGGGACGGCGTGCCGGCGGCAGCCGCGGCCGCGGACTGCACGGCCAACTCGTTCAGCAGCTGGGCCAGATGATCGTCTCCGGCGATCTGGGCGCGGACCGCCCGCTCGTGCCCGAGGAAATCGGCCAGCGGTTCGAGGTCTCCCGTACCGTCGTCCGCGAGTCGCTCCGCGTCCTGGAGGCGAAGGGCCTGGTGAGCGCGCGGCCCAACGTCGGCACGCGCGTGCGTCCCGTCAGCGACTGGAATCTGCTCGACCCGGACATCATCGAGTGGCGGGCTTACGGGCCGCAGCGCGACGACCAGCGCCGTGAGCTCAGCGAGCTGCGCTGGACGATCGAACCGCTCGCGGCACGCCTGGCGGCCGGCCACGGACGCGAGGAGGTGCAGCAGCGACTCGGCGACATGATCGAGATCATGGGTCACGCCATGGCGCAGGGCGACGCGCTGACCTTCTCCCGGGCCGACGGGGAGTTCCACTCCCTCCTCATTCAGGTCGCCGGCAACCGCATGCTGGAGCACCTCTCCGGGATCGTCTCCGCGGCGCTCCAGGTCGCCGGCAACCCCGTCACCGGCTGCGACCGGCCGACCGAGGCGTCGCTGTCGTGCCATGCCCGGATCGTCGACGCCCTCGCGGCGAGCGACGGAGCGGCGGCCGAGGCCGCGATGCGTCAGCTGCTCACGGTCCACCCCGAGGTGGAGCGTGTGGTGCCCGCACCGCGCGAGCACTGACGCGCTTCGAGGGCGGCGCGGCCGCGGACGGTTGCCCGCGAGTCGCAACGCGCGAACGGCCCGTCGTTTTCCGCCGGACCTCGTTGGATCTTCCGGGATCGGCGGGGTCCGGTGGTGCGAGGGGCCATACAGCCTGCAGAATGAGTACCTCTGACACTATTCGACCGCTTCTGCGTGCTTACGGGGTGTGACTCGGGCCACGCAGATTGGGCGTAACGCTCCTCGGAACCACGCGATGACCTAAGAGGTGACTGCCGAGGAAGGAATACGGACGCCGTTCACGGCGCTGTTCAACTTCCCGGCCCCCGCCCGCGCCGTCGACCCATCCCCAGTCGGCGGTCGTCGGCTCCTGTCCGCACCGGACGGGGCCGGAAGCCGTTTTCCAACGTTCCGAGAGGTTGTTCGTGTCGGCCAGCACATCCCGTACGCTCCCGCCGGAGATCGCCGAGTCCGTCTCTGTCATGGCGCTCATCGAGCGGGGAAAGGCTGAGGGGCAGATCGCCGGCGATGACGTGCGTCGGGCCTTCGAAGCTGACCAGATTCCGGCCACTCAGTGGAAGAACGTACTGCGCAGCCTCAACCAGATCCTCGAGGAAGAGGGTGTGACGCTGATGGTCAGTGCCGCGGAGCCCAAGCGCACCCGAAAGAGCGTCGCAGCGAAGAGTCCGGCGAAGCGCACCGCGACCAAGACCGTCGCGGCGAAGACGGTGACGACCAAGAAGACCACCGCCACCGCTGCCCCGGCCACGCCCGCAGCGGACGATCCGGCTGAGGACCCGTCCGTGAAGCAGGTCGCCGCCAAGAAGGCGACCGCCAAGAAGACTGTCGCGAAGAAGAGCGTCGCCAAGAAGACGGCGGCCAAGAAGACCACCTCCAAGAAGGACGACGCGGAGCTGGTCGACGACGAGGCGGTCGAGGAGACCGCCGGTGCCGTCAAGCCCGGTGAAGAGGAGGAGGAGGGCGGCGAGAGCAAGGGCTTCGTCCTCTCCGACGACGACGAGGACGACGCGCCGGCCCAGCAGGTCGCCGTCGCCGGTGCCACCGCCGACCCCGTCAAGGACTACCTCAAGCAGATCGGCAAGGTCCCACTGCTCAACGCCGAGCAGGAGGTGGAGCTCGCCAAGCGCATCGAGGCCGGTCTCTTCGCCGAGGACAAGCTGGCGAACGCCGACAAGCTCGCCCCCAAGCTCAAGCGCGAGCTGGAGATCATCGCCGAGGACGGCCGCCGCGCCAAGAACCACCTCCTGGAGGCCAACCTCCGTCTGGTGGTCTCCCTGGCCAAGCGCTACACCGGCCGCGGCATGCTCTTCCTGGACCTCATCCAGGAGGGCAACCTCGGTCTGATCCGCGCGGTGGAGAAGTTCGACTACACCAAGGGCTACAAGTTCTCCACGTACGCCACCTGGTGGATCCGTCAGGCGATCACCCGCGCGATGGCCGACCAGGCCCGCACCATCCGTATCCCGGTGCACATGGTCGAGGTCATCAACAAGCTCGCGCGCGTGCAGCGCCAGATGCTCCAGGACCTGGGCCGCGAGCCCACCCCGGAGGAGCTGGCCAAGGAACTCGACATGACCCCCGAGAAGGTCATCGAGGTCCAGAAGTACGGTCGTGAGCCCATCTCGCTGCACACCCCCCTGGGTGAGGACGGCGACAGCGAGTTCGGTGACCTCATCGAGGACTCCGAGGCCGTGGTCCCGGCGGACGCGGTCAGCTTCACGCTTCTGCAGGAGCAGCTGCACTCCGTCCTGGACACGCTCTCCGAGCGCGAGGCGGGTGTCGTGTCCATGCGTTTCGGTCTCACCGACGGTCAGCCGAAGACCCTCGACGAGATCGGCAAGGTCTACGGCGTGACGCGTGAGCGGATCCGTCAGATCGAGTCCAAGACCATGTCGAAGCTGCGTCACCCGTCGCGTTCTCAGGTACTGCGCGACTACCTCGACTAGGCCCCGGCCGTACGTCATCGAGGGCCCGGCTCCCGCGGGGGAGCCGGGCCCTCGACGCATGTGCGGCGTGCGCGCCGACCGCCGCTGGATCACTCTGGGTCTTCCACGACCACCCCTGAGTGAGGAGCGCGCATGCGTCGTCCCTTCGCCCGAACCCTGGCCCTCGCGGCCACGACGGCCGTGATACCGCTGGCGTCCCCAACCCCGGTGGCGGCCGACAGCGTCGTCGTCGGCGGCTATCCGGTCGAGATTTCCCAGAGCCCGTGGACGGTGGCGCTGGCCAGCCGTGACCGGTTCGGGGGTACGCGGGCGGGGCAGTTCTGTGCGGGTGTGGTGATCGGCAGGTCGACGGTCCTGACCGCCGCTCACTGCCTGAGCGAGGACGTACTCGGGGCGCCCGCGCAGCAGGTGGGGGACCTGAGGGTCATCGCGGGCCGGGCGCAGCTGACCTCCGGCTCCGGACGGGAGATCCAGGTGCGCGACACCTGGGTGAACCCCGCGTACGACACCCGGACGAAGGCCGGCGACTTCGGGGTCATCACGCTCGCCGCTCCGCTTGCCGAGAGTTACGTCATCAGTCCGGCGCCGAAGGGCGACCCCTCGTACGCCCCCGGGACGGTCGCCGAGGTCTATGGCTGGGGAGACACCACGGGCGCCGGGGACTACGCGGGCAGCCTGCGGGCCGCACGCGTGAGGGTGCTGCCCGACGCGGACTGCGCGGAGGCGTACCCGGGCAGCTCGGACGGCACGTACCGGGCCGCTTCCATGCTGTGCGCCGGGGAGCTCACGGGCGGCCGGGACGCCTGCCAGGGGGACAGTGGGGGGCCGCTGGTCGCCCACGGGCGGCTGATCGGCCTGGTGTCGTGGGGCAGCGGCTGCGGGCGCGCGGGGAGCCCCGGGGTCTACACCCGGGTGTCGGACGCGATCCGCAGGCTCGACACAGGTCGCTGAGCGCCGAACACCCGATGCGGTACGAGTACGGGCGGCCACCCCCTGTTAGAGGGGTGGCCGCCCGTGGACCGGCCTGATGCCGGCACTCGCTCGTCGTCGACGCGAAGTGTCAGCGTTCCTCTTCGTTGACGCTCGCCGGAACGGTCGTCAGCCGCTCCGTCTCGTCCTGTATCTCAGCGGCGATCTTCTTGAGTTCCGGCTCGAACTTGCGACCGTGGTGGGCGCAGAAGAGCAGTTCTCCGCCGCTCAGGAGGACGACGCGCAGATATGCCTGGGCGCCGCAACGGTCGCAGCGGTCAGCGGCCGTCAGCGGGCTCGCGGGGGTCAGAACAGTAGTCACGTCGCCTCTTCTCTAGCTCGACGAGCTGTCGTACCAGGGTCAACATCCAACCAGGCCGAAAACGTTCCCGCTCGTGGCTTCTCCTTGAAAATTTCTTTCCGAGGTGGCTGTCTGCTGCCGGTTGGCGGCGAATGTGCCGTATTACGTGGTTCGCGTCGTACGGGTTCGCGTTGTCTGTCAGTGTCGGTCCTCCGGCTGGCTTGCCGGTTGTTCATGAGGACGTGCCCGGAGCCTAAATGGTTCATGCCTGGAAGGGAACGTGATATGTACTTCACTCCATCGAGGGATCGAACACCTATGCGACTCTCGACTAGTCTAAGTTCGGACGAGGGTGGCGCTACAACGGCTCTACCAGGCCTCGGTACCCTCTGAGCGGCGAACCAAGCCGGGCCCTTACCAAAAGGGTGCCATGTGAAATTCAGCGAGGAGCGAACCGCGTGACCGCCGAGACGTCCGTGCCGTCCACAGCGTTGCTGACCGGAGCAGACCGGGACGGTTCCAACTACACCGCGCGGCACCTGCTCGTCCTCGAAGGACTCGAGGCCGTACGCAAGCGCCCTGGCATGTACATCGGCTCGACCGACAGCCGTGGCCTGATGCACTGCCTCTGGGAGATCATCGACAACTCGGTGGACGAGGCCCTCGGAGGCTACTGCGACCACATCGAGGTGATCCTGCACGACGACGCGTCCGTCGAGGTGCGGGACAACGGCCGTGGCATTCCCGTGGACGTCGAGCCCAAGACCGGCCTCTCGGGCGTCGAGGTCGTCATGACCAAGCTGCACGCCGGCGGCAAGTTCGGCGGGGGCTCGTACGCCGCCTCGGGCGGTCTGCACGGTGTGGGTGCCTCGGTGGTGAACGCGCTGTCCGCCCGGCTGGACGTCGAGGTCGACCGCAACGGCTACACGCACGCCATCAGCTTCCGCCGCGGTGTGCCGGGCGCATTCGCCGGCATGGGAGCGGACGCCAAGTTCGATGCCGGCAGCGGCCTGCGCAAGACGAAGAAGATCCCCAAGGCGCGCAACGGCACACGCGTGCGTTATTGGGCCGACCTCCAGATCTTCCTCAAGGAGGCCAAGCTCTCCCTGGAGAATCTGCACCAGCGCGCTCGCCAGACCGCCTTCCTCGTGCCGGGCCTCACCATCGTCGTCCGGGACGAGTTCGGGCTCGGTGAGGGTGGCAGCAAGGGTGAAGAGTCGTTCCGCTTCGACGGCGGCATCAGCGAGTTCTGTGAGTACCTGGCCGCCGACAAGCCCGTCTGCGACGTGCTGCGCTTCTCCGGGCAGGGCAGCTTCAAGGAGACTGTTCCGGTCCTCGACGACCACGGTCAGATGACGCCCACCGAGGTCACCCGTGATCTCGGTGTCGACGTCGCCCTGCGCTGGGGTACCGGCTACGACACGACGCTCAAGTCGTTCGTGAACATCATCGCCACCCCCAAGGGCGGCACCCACGTCGCCGGCTTCGAGCAGGCCGTCGCCAAGACGGTCAACGAAGTACTGCGGACGAAGAAGCTGCTGCGCGTCGCCGAGGACGACATCGTCAAGGACGACGCCCTGGAGGGCCTCACCGCCGTCGTCACGGTGCGTCTCGCCGAACCTCAGTTCGAGGGGCAGACCAAGGAGGTGCTCGGCACCTCGGCAGCCCGCCGCATCGTGACGAACGTGGTCTCCAGGGAGCTCAAGGCGTTCCTGACGTCCACGAAGCGGGACACGGCCGCGCAGGCGCGGGTCGTCCTGGAGAAGGCCGTCTCCGCCGCCCGTACGCGCATCGCGGCCCGCCAGCACAAGGATGCGCAGCGTCGCAAGACGGCGCTGGAGTCCTCCACGCTGCCCGCCAAGCTCGCGGACTGCCGCAGTGACGACGTGGAGCGCAGCGAGCTGTTCATCGTGGAGGGCGACTCCGCGCTCGGCACCGCGAAGCTGGCACGGAACTCCGAGTTCCAGGCGCTGCTCCCCATTCGCGGCAAGATCCTCAACGTGCAGAAGTCGTCCGTCACGGACATGCTCAAGAACGCCGAGTGCGGTTCGATCATCCAGGTCATAGGGGCGGGGTCCGGGCGGACCTTCGACATCGACGCGGCGCGTTACGGGAAGATCATCCTGCTCGTCGACGCCGACGTGGACGGCGCGCACATCCGCTGCCTGCTGCTGACGCTGTTCCAGCGCTACATGCGGCCGATGGTGGAGGCCGGGCGGGTGTTCGCCGCGGTGCCCCCGTTGCACCGCATCGAACTCAGCCAGCCCAAGAAGGGGCAGGACAAGTACGTCTACACGTACTCGGACCGTGAGCTGCGCGAGACACTGCTGGAGCTGCAGCGCAAGAACGTGCGCTACAAGGACTCGATCCAGCGGTACAAGGGTCTCGGTGAGATGGATGCCGACCAGCTGGCCGAGACGACGATGGACCCGCGCCACCGCACGCTGCGCCGGATCAACATCTCCGACCTCGAGGCCTCCGAGCAGGTGTTCGACCTGCTGATGGGGAACGACGTGGCGCCGCGCAAGGAGTTCATCTCCAGCTCGGCGGCTACGTTGGACCGGTCGCGGATCGACGCGTAGGAGGGCTGTCCGGGCTGTCCGGCGGGGTCTCTGCTCCCGTGGGGCGGGTCGGGTGCCTGCCCCGGGATCCGACGCCCGGCAATACGAGTGACCAGGTGGGACTACTCAGCGTGTCCACCCGTGGGTGGAGGTCCGAGCCGTAGGAGATCCACCCTTGATCCACCCGGGGGCCGATCTGCCGCCGACGCGATCTCCGTAGCGTCGAAGACGTCGACAGCTCCCGCTGACGGCACTCGCTCTCTTCGCCCGCGGAGGCCCGGATGCCGGGGTTTGCCAACGTCTTGGTAATCGTCGCCGTTGTCGTCGTGGTGTTCGTGCGCCAGTTCCGTGCGAGCAGAATCGACGCGGACAGGCGCTGGTGGATCGCCCCGGCCGCCCTGGCCCTCCTTGCTCTGCGCCAGCCGGGGATCATCGACCCCCGCCATCGGGCCGCCACGGTGTTGCTGCTGGGGGCGCAGGTGCTGATCGGGCTGATCATGGGCGCGGGCTGGGCCTGGACCTCACGGATATGGGCAACGCCGGACGGCGCAGTGTGGACCAAGGGCACCAGGGCAACGGTCGCCGTCTTGGCCATCGGCATCGGCCTGCGAGCCGGCCTGTACGGGGCCGGGGTCTGGCTCGGTGTCCAGCAGGACACCTCCGCCCTGCTGCTCGCCCTCGCGGCCACCCTGCTCGTCCGCTCCGGGACCCTGCTCCGGCGATCTGACGCGCTGCCCGTGGTGGCCACGAGGAGTGCGCCCTACGGTGACGGCGTACCGCGCGCCGCGTGGAAGGAGTCCGTATGACGGAGAACGCGTGGACGCGCTGGCCCTCCCGCGAGGCTCTGTCCCCGGAGGGCGTGCCGAGGCCCCGGCGAGCGCTGGCCTGGGCCGTCCGCCTGCTGGCCCTCGGCGCCCTTCTGTGGACGACGTTCTCGGACGATCGGCTTCAGGGCTGGGGCATCGCCGCGGCAGCGCTGGGCGTCGTGTTGTGCGCCCTCGCCGCCTGGGGCTTCTTGCACAGCACACTCGAACACCGCCTCCTTCCCTCGCTGTGCCTGTTCGCGCTGTTGCTCGTGGTCGCGACGGCGGCCCAGGGGACGGGTTTCCGGATTCCCGCCCTCGTCCTGTGCTGTGCGTGTGCCGTCAGTGCCATCGAGCGGCTGCCTCTCGCGGCCGCACTGCCCACCACCTCCGTGGCGCTCACCGGGTACGCGCTGATCAACGGCGACGGCCGGCCGACGACCCTGGCGACGGTCGGCGGCCTCGCCCTGGCCGGCTATGTCCTGCGGCTCGACGCCGAGGCGCGCGGCAGCGCCCAGCGGCTGCTCACCCAGGAGCGGGCGGCGCGCGCGGCCGAGGCGGAGTCGGCCGCCCTCGCGGAACGGGCCAGGATCGCGCGGGAGATCCATGACGTGCTGGCGCACAGCCTCTCCGCACAGCTCGTGCACCTGGAGGCGGCCCGGCTCCTGATCGAACGGGGCGCCGGCCAGGACCGGATACTCGAACGAGTGGTGGCCGCCCGGGGGATGGCCAGGGAAGGCCTCGCCGAGACACGACAGGCTCTTTCCGCGCTGCGCGGTGAGATGTCCCCGCTGGAGGACTTCCTGAGCGAACTCGTCGCCACGGCCGACGCGGCGGACGTCACGGTGACGGGTGAGCGACGGCTGCTGCCCGCGGAGGCGTCACAGGCGGTGCGCAGGGTCGCACAAGAGGCCTTGACGAACGTCCGGAAGCACGCGCCGGGGGCCGAGGTCCACATGTGCCTGGAATACGGGGACCACGAAGTGCGGCTGGACGTACGGGATTCGGGCGGCCCGCCGGGAGAGATGACCGGCTCCGGCGCCGGGTACGGTCTGCTGGGCATGCGGGAGCGTGCCGAGTTGCTGGGCGGTTCGCTGGAGGCCGGGCCGCAGGAGGAGGGATTCGTGGTGACGCTGAAGGTGCCCGTATGACGGAGGACCCGGGGCACAAGCCGGCGCGGGTCGTCGTGGCGGACGACCAGACCGTGGTGCGCGAGGGCATTGTGATGCTGCTGGGGCTGCTGCCCGGAGTCGAGGTCGTCGGAGCGGCGGCCGACGGTGACGAGGCAGTGGCGCTCGTCGCCGAACTGGCTCCGGATGTGGTCCTGATGGACCTGCGGATGCCGCGCTGTGACGGAGTCGAGGCGACCCGGCGCATCAGGGCCGAGTATCCCGGCACCCAGGTCGTCGTACTCACCACGTTCGCGGACGACGACTCGCTGTTCCCAGCGATCAGAGCCGGCGCCCGGGGCTACCTCACCAAGGACGCGGGCGGCGACGAGATCGTGCGAGCGGTGCAGAGCGTGTGCTCCGGGGATGCCGGGCTGTCGCCCAGCATCCAACGGCGCCTGCTGGAGCGGCTGTCGCAGACCGAGCCGGAACCACCGGCAGGGCCGTCGGAGGCGCCCGGCGGGCTCACCACTCGCGAGGCGGAGGTGCTGGTCCTGATCGCCGAAGGCCTCTCCAACCATGAGATCGCCCGCAAGCTGCATGTGTCCACCGCCACCGTGAAGACCCACATCAACAATATGTTCGCCAAGACGGGACTCAAGGACCGTGCACAGGCGGTCCGTTATGCCTACGGGAAGGGGCTGGTGCGGCCATCACTGACCTGAGTCACCTGATGGAGTGAAGACCACGGATTCAAGAGGCCGGGATCTTCCCGTTCTGTCCATCCTTGGGCATGCAGTCAAGGAACGATCGTCACCGCCTGCGCGGAGAGGGTCCTGAAGGCCCGACCGAGGACCAAGAGCGGCGTGAGCGTGTCCCCGTCCAGGCGGCGAAGGGCGGAAGTGCCGGGTACGACGACCCCTGGTACGACGCTCTGGCATCCGGCTGGGGCGAGATGGACGGTACGGGCGCGCCCGCTCCCGTCGAGCCGTCCGCGCGCCGGGAGGACGAGGGGAGGGCGGGCGGTGCGGCCGAGGTCTACCTCCAGGTGCAGCGGAGCGCGGCCTTCCAGGAAGTACGCAGCCGGTACCGGCGGTTCGTGATCCCGGGTGTCGCGGTCTTCCTCACCTGGTACGTGGGTTACGTGGTCACCGCGACGACCGCGCCCGGGCTGATGGCGCGACCCGTGGCGGGCGCGGTGAACGTGGCGATGCTCGCGGGGCTCGGGCAGTTCCTCACCACCTTCCTGCTCACCTGGGCGTATGCGCGTCACGCACGGCTGCGCAGGGACCGGGCCGCGCTCGACCTGCGCTGGGACACCCAGGAGCTGACGAGAAGTGCCGGGGGTGGGCAGCGGTGACCGGACACCACCAGACCCTGGCGCTGCTGCTGTTCAGCGTGTTCGTGGCGGTGACGCTCGGGATCACGACGTGGGTCAGCCGTAACCGGCATGGTTCCGCCGAGGAGTTCTACGCGGGCGGGCGGCTGTTCTCCCCCATGGAGAATGGTTTTGCCATCTCAGGTGACTATATGTCGGCCGCGTCCTTCCTCGGCGTGACGGGACTCATCGCGCTCTTCGGGTACGACGGGCTGCTGTATGTCGTGGGCTTTCTCGTGGCCTGGCTCGTGGTGCTCTTCCTGGTCGCCGAACTGGTGCGCAACTGCGGCCGGTTCACTCTCGCCGACGTGGTCGCGGCGCGCATGAGTGAGCGTCCGGTGCGCATCGCGGCGGGAACTTCGTCGGTGACCGTGTCCGTTCTGTATCTGGTGGCGCAGATGGTCGGAGCGGGCAGCCTGGTCGCCCTGCTCCTCGGAGGCACCAGCGAAGCGGCGCGGAACTGGACGGTGATCGGCGTCGGCGCGCTCATGGTGATCTATGTGTCGATGGGAGGGATGCGGGCGACCACGTGGATCCAGATCGTCAAGGCAGTCATGCTGCTGGGCGGGGCGGTCGCGCTGACGGTGCTCGTGCTCGTGCGCTTCCACGGGGACTTCGATCAGCTGCTGCGTACCGCGGCCGCGCGCAGCGGGCACGGTGACGCGTTTCTCGTACCGGGACTGAAGTACGGGGAGACCTGGACCGCGCGCTTCGACTTCATCAGTCTGGGGCTCGCCCTGGTGCTCGGTACGGCTGGGCTGCCGCACATCCTGTCCCGTTTCTACACGGTGCCGACCGCGAGGGCGGCGCGTCGCTCGGTGGTCTGGGCGGTCGGTCTCATCGGCGGTTTCTACCTGATGACGATCGTGCTGGGCTTCGGAGCAGCCGCGATCGTCGGCCCCGAGGCGGTACGCGGGTCGAACGCCGGCGGGAACACGGCGATGCCGCTGCTGGCGCTCGATCTGGGCGGCGGTGCGTCCTCCACGGGAGGGACGGTTCTGTTCGCGATCGTCGCCGCGATCGCCTTCGCCACGATTCTCGCGGTGGTCGCGGGGATCACCCTCGCCTCCTCGGCGTCCGTGGCCCACGATCTGTACGCGTCGCTCAGACGACGACGTGCGAAACCGCGCAGCGAGGTCGCCGTGGCACGCGTCGCGGCGGTCGGTATCGGGGTGGTCGCGATCGCGCTCGGACTGCTGGCCCGCGACCTCAATGTGGCGTTCCTGGTGGGCCTCGCGTTCGCGGTCGCCGCGTCGGCGAACCTGCCGGTACTGATGTACTCCCTGTTCTGGCGGAACTTCACGACACGCGGCGCGGTCTGGGCGGTGTACGGCGGTCTGGTGCCGGCGCTGCTTCTCGTCGCGCTGTCGCCGGTGGTGTCGGGAAGCCCCGAGTCGTTGTTCCCGGGCGTCGACTTCCAGTACTTCCCGTTGCAGAACCCGGGACTGGTCTCGATTCCGCTGGGCTTCCTGGCGGGCTGGATGGGCACGGTCACCTCGGCGGAGCCGCCGGACGCAGCCAAGCACGCCGAGACCGAGGTGCGGTCGCTGACCGGGGCCGGAGCGGTCTGAGGGCGCGGCCATCCACGTAAGGAGGCGCGGGGGTCCCGTGGCTGGGGCGCAGTTCGTCCAGCTGCTTACGGGGTCACCCACGCGTACCGGTGTTCCGGGCGGCCCGCGTCGCCGTACTTGAGGGTCAGTCTGGTGCGTCCCGTGCGTTCCAGGAGCTTCAGGTAGCGCTGGGCGGTCTGCCGGCTCAGTCCGGTCCGCTCCGCGATCTCCAGGGCGGACAAGGGGCCCTCGGCGTTCACCAGGACGCGGCGCACGAGTTCGGCGGTGGTGGGGGAGTGCCCTTTGGGCAGCTCGGGTTCGGCGCCCGTGGACAGGGCGCCGAACATCCGGTCCACCTCGGCCTGTTCGGCCAGGCCGCCGCCGTCGAGAGTGCGGCGCAGCTCCGCGTACGCCTCCAGCTTGGCGCGCAGCCCCGCGAACGTGAACGGCTTGACCAGATACTGCAGTGCGCCCTGCCGCATCGCCGCTTGCACGGTCGCGACGTCCCGCGCCGCGGTCACCATGATGACGTCGGTCTGATGACCGCGCCGCCGCATCTCCTGCACGACGGCGAGACCGGTGCCGTCCGGCAGGTAGTGGTCCATCAGGACCAGATCCGGACGCGGGAACAGCTCCATCCGGTGCAGCGCCTCGGCGGCGGTGTGCGCCTCTCCGGCCACGTGGAAGCCGGCCACCTTCTGTACGTACGCGGCGTGCACGCGTGCGACGCGGACGTCGTCGTCCACGACCAGTACTTCGATCATCGCGACCTCTCCTCGGCGGGGGCGGCCTCCGGAGAGGACCCCGGCGCGCCCGGCCCGACGGCACCCCGGGCATGTGCGGGCTCCGCCCCCGGCACCGCTCCGGCAGGCATTCCGGGCCCCGGTCCGGCGGTCGTGCCCGGCGTCGGGAGCTGCCCCGACCCCGGAGCGGGACCGGGTTCGGTGAGGGCCTCCGGTAGGACGACGGTGAACTCCGCGCCCCCGCCGACCGCCTCCGCCACCTGCGCGCTGCCACCCTGCCTCTCGGCCAGCCGGCGCACGAGGGAGAGGCCGATTCCGCGCTTGCCGTGCGCCGGGGGCTTCTTCGTGGACCATCCGTCCGTGAAGATCAACTGCCGTCGCTCGGCCGGAACGCCGGGGCCGGTGTCCCGCACCCGCAGCACGGCCGTGCGTCCCTCGACGCGCAGTTCGACCTCCACGCGTGCGTGGGGCGTGCCCGCCACGGCGTCCAGCGCGTTGTCCACGAGGTTCCCGACCACGGTGACCAGTCCTCTGGGATCGATCAGCAGGTCCGGCAGGAACGTCCGGTCCGATATCCACAGGGCCACTCCGCGTTCGGCGGCGACGGTGGCCTTGCCCACCAGCAGGGCGGCGAGCAACGGATCGTGGATCTTCTCGGTGACCTGCTCCGCGGTGGCCCGGTGGTCGCCGACCACCTCGCCGACGAACTCCACCGCGTCCTCGTACATCTCCAGTTCGAGCAGTCCCAGGAGCGTGTGCATGCGGTTGGCGTGTTCGTGGTCCTGGGCGCGCAGGGCGTCGATGAGTCCGCGCGTCGAGTCGAGCTCGCGGCCCAGCTGCTCGAGCTCGGTGCGGTCGCGCAGGGTGGCGACGGCGCCGCCGTCGTCGGTGGGCATCCGGTTGGCGACCAGCACGCGCTGACCGCGGACGGTGAGGAGATCCGTGCCGGTGACCCTGCCGGCCAGCACGTCGGTGGTACGGCCCGGCCCGAGCGTGTCGTCGAGCGGCCGCCCGACGGCGTCCGCGTCGAGCCCCAGCAGGCGCTGCGCCTCGTCGTTCAGCAGCCGTACCCGGCCGCCGCGATCGAGGGCGACCACGCCCTCCCGGATGCCGTGCAGCATGGCCTCACGTTCCGCGAGGAGTGCCGAGATGTCCGAGAAGGCGAGGTCCCGGGTCTGCCGCTGCACTCTGCGGGAGATCAGATACGCGGCCAGCGCGCCGACGGCCATGGCCCCGCCCGCGTACGCGAGGAGTTCGGGGATCGCGTGGATCAGCCGGGCGCGCACGCTGTCGTACTCGATGCCGACCGAGACGGCACCCACGATGTCGCCGGCGGTGTCGCGCAACGGCACCTTGCCGCGGGCGGAGCGGCCCAGGGTGCCGGTGTCGATCTGCATGACGTTCTTGCCCGCCAGGGCCTGGCGGGGATCGGTCGAGACGACGTCCCCGATCTGTGCGGGGTCGGTGTGCGACCAGCGCACGCCCCGCATGTTCATCACGACGACGTACTCGGCGCCACTGGCCTGCCGGATGCGCTCCGCCGCCCGCTGGACGGGTCCGTCGGCCGACGGACGGGTGGACCGCAGATCGTCCGCGATCTGCGGCTGGGCCGCCGTGGTCTGCGCGATCGCGAGCGCCCGGCGCATCGCCTGGTCGTCCAGCTGGTCACTCAGCGGCGCGAGGAAGAGCCCGGTCGCGAGCACGGCGACTCCGGCGGCGATCACCACCTGCATCAGCAGCACCTGCGAGAACATGCGCCGCGGCAGACCGAGGCGAAGGCGTCGCGCAGGGGGAGTGGAACTCATGCCTAGACGGTACGGGGGCGGCGGGGCAGGCCGTAGGGGGTGTGGCGGGGATCTCGTGGGAGGACACGCGCGGGTGCCGGGTCGAACGGTGATCCGAGGGTGCGGCCCGGGTCCGGCCGAGGGCCGGGGCCGTCGGTCCGGGTCAGTGCAGGACCGGCAGACCGGCCCGGTGCAGTTCACGTACGGCCACGACGTCCATGCGGGCCGGGGAGCCGAGCGCCGAGCCGCAGCTCTCCTGGCGGGGCGGCTCGGACGCGCCCAGGGCGACGACGACACGCCAGACGCGGCCGTCGCTGTGCGCGACCGTCACCTCCCACCTCGGCGCCGTCCCGTCCGTCCGGATGACGGTCAGCGCGTCGGCCGCGTGTTCCCCGGCCGCCTCGCGCACCGCCAGCTCGGCCGCCTGTGCCGGGCGCTCCCAGGCGGAACTGCCCCGGCACCGCTCGGTCACGACGCGCCCTGCCCGTACGGCCCGGAGGACCTCCTTGACGTGGTGGGCCCCCGCGCGCCCGTACGCGTATCCGAAGGGCAGAACGAGCAGCGTGGGCGAGAAACGGTGGCCGCCGAGGTGGGTGACCTCCCAGGCGCCGTCCACGCCGGAGGCGGCGAGTTCCGCTGCCAGGGGCCGGCCGAGGAGCGCGCAGCAGCGGTCGCGCTTGCCGTTGGTGCAGACGAGCGCGAGCGGGCCGGCCGAGTGCGGGCGGCCCCGCAGAGCCGAGTCGAAGGTGTGGTGCTCGCCTCTGCCGAGCGCGGCGAAGTCGAGGTCGAGCAGGCGCTCCGGATCGGACACCGTTGCGCCGTGGAGCCAGGTGTTTCCGGGGATGGTGTGGGCCGCGTACACCCGGCGCTCGGCATCGGCACCGCGGTCGGCGTGCCTTCCCGGACGCCGGATGAGTGCGATCCGTACGCCGGTGCCCTCCGCGGCGGCTTCGAGGGCACGGCCCAGCGCGGGGTCCAGATGGCTCGAGGTGAGCGCTTTGGCACCCCAGGGTCCCGACTGCTCCAGCAGCAGCCAGGTCTTCGCGGTGGCCGCGGTGCCCGCGAGGGGCTCGTCGAGCTCCCGGGACGCGGTCGTGCACGTACTCACAGAGGTGAGCCTAACCTGACTTCCCCGCCAAAAGCTTCCGGCCGCACGAAGAGGGGCGCATTGACGTGACACCCCCGGCGCGCGGGAGGGCGTGAAACCCACCGGGCTCCGCGGCGCCCCGCTCACCCACCGGGGAGCGGCTGCGGCGGTCGTGCTCCTGCGTAGTGCCCGCTCGGCCGCATGCGCAGGGGCCGTTCCCCGTACTCCTCCAGGGTGTGGGCGATCCAGCCGGCCGTGCGGGCCACGGCGAAGACGGTCTCGCCCGCCGTGGAGGGCATACCGGAGGCGACCGTCAGGACGGCCAGGGCGAGGTCGACGTTGGCGTGCAGGGGGGTGTGCCGGGCGGCGGTGGCCGCGACGTCCTGGGCGGCGGCGAGGGCCGGTGCGGCGTGCGGCACCTCGGCGAGGAGAGCGAACAGGGCGCGCGCGCGGGGATCCTCGCCGGGGTAGAGGCGGTGTCCGAGCCCGGGGACACGGCGGCCGGCGCGCAGTTCGTCGGCGATCACGGGGACCGCGGTGCCCCGGTCCAGCACCTCCAGCAGCAGGCGGTGCGCCAGTCCGCTGGCCGCTCCGTGCAGGGGGCCCTCCAGGACGCCGAGGCCCGCCGAAACGGCGGCGTAGGCGTGAGCCCGGGCCGAGGCGGCGACACGGACGGCGAGCGTCGAGGCGGCCAGGTCGTGGTCGACGAGCAGCCCCAGCGCCGTGTCCAGCGCGCGCAGGGACGCTTCGTCGGGGCTGCGGCCGGTGAGGCGTGCCCACAACCGGTGGGCCAGCGGTCCCTCGTCGCGATGGTCGTACCGCAGCGGGGCCAGCGCGGCCACGAGGGTGGGGATGAGAGTGCGTGCGGTGCCGAGTACCGCGCTCTCGGAAAGGTCGAAGCGCAGAGGGTCCGCGGCCGCGGCGGCGATGGCCGCGACCCGCAACCGGTCGGTGGGACTGCTGTGTTCGGGCAGCGCGTCGACGGCGTGGCGGGCCAGGGCGACGGAGGCTTCCGGGGCGGTGAAGGTGACACCTGGGCGCAGCTGCCCGGTCCACAGCCACTCGGCGATCTCCTCGTAGGAGTGGCGGGCGGCGAGTTCGGTCGCGTCGACCCCCCGGAAGTAGTAGCGGTCCTGGTCGATCAAGGTGATGCGGGTACGGACCGAGAAGTCACCCGAAGCGCTCGAACTCCCTCCCGCCCCACGCCCGTTGCGCCGTGCGAGCGCCTCGACCTCGTGGGCGTCGAAGGTGCTGCCGCGCCCGCCGGGCTCGCGCCGGCTGCTGAGCTGGCCCCGGCTGACGTACGCGTAGACCGTCTCCGGCTTCACGCCAAGCAGCTCGGCGGTCTCTCTGGTGCTGATCCGCCGTTCCACGTCGCGGGTGGGCGACGACAGTTCTCGATCCCTCATGGCGTCACCGTATCCATACCTCGACAAGCCTGATGCGCATTGACTCAATCAATATTGACAGTGACTTAGTCAAGCATGGACAGTCGAATCAAGTCCAGGGAGGAAACCATGCCGAACAATCGGGCCGCTGCCACCACGTCCTTCACTCCTGTCGAAGTCCCCCGAGGGCTCGCGGGTGTCGTCGTCACCGACACCGCTCTCGGGGACGTCAGAGGACGGGAGGGCTTCTACCACTACCGCCAGTACTCGGCCGTCGAACTCGCACAGACCCGGGCCTTCGAAGACGTCTGGCACCTGCTGCTCCACGGCGAACTGCCCGACGCGGCTCAGCGCACCGCGTTCCTCGGGAGGACGACGGCGCTGCGACAGCTGCCGGACCAGGTGCGCGCGGCACTGCCGGCCATTGCCGCGGGAAGCGCCGGCAGCGGTGCCCTCGCCGGAATGCGCACCGCCCTGTCGCTCCTCGGTGCGTCCCTGGGGCTCCGGCCGGTGTACGACATCGGCGCCGACCGGCGTCGCGCCGACACCCTCGCCGCCTCCGCGGCCGTGCCGACACTGCTCACGGCGCTGTACCGGCTCGGGCAGGGGCTCGATCCGGTGGAGCCGCGCGATGATCTCTCGTACGCGGCCAACTACCTCTACATGCTCACGGGCACGGAGCCGGACGAGGCGCGGGCCAGGGCGATCGAGCAATATCTCATCTCCACCATTGACCACGGATTCAATGCGTCAACGTTCACGGCGCGGGTGATCGCGTCGACAGGCGCGGATGTCGCCGCGTGTCTGGTCGGCGCGGTGGGAGCACTCTCCGGCCCCCTCCACGGTGGCGCGCCGAGTCGTGCCCTGGACACCCTCGACGCCATCGGCACGCCCGAGCGCATCGACTCCTGGATCCGCGAACGGGTCCTCGCCGGCGACCGCATCATGGGTTTCGGTCACCCCGTCTACCGCACGGAGGACCCCCGCTCCCGCATGCTCCGGGGCATCGCCGAAGGTTTCGGCGGGCCGCTCGTCGACTTCGCGGTGGAGGTCGAACGCCGGGTGGAGGCGATTCTCGCCGAGCTGAAGCCGGGCCGGGAACTTCACACGAACGTGGAGTTCTACGCGGGCGTCGTCATGGAACTGTGCGGGCTGCCCCGTGAGATGTTCACGCCGACCTTCGCCGCGGCGCGGGTCGTCGGCTGGAGTGCCAACATCCTGGAACAGGCGGAGGACCCGAAGATCATCCGGCCGGCGGCGCGGTACGTCGGGGAGCCGGCACCTCAGCGAGTCCCGGCGGCGGCCTGAACGCCGGTCCTGTCCGCCGCCCGATGCCCGATGCCCGATGCCCGATGCCCTACGCCCGGCGCCCGTGTCCGGCGCCCGGCGATCCGAGCCGGCCGGCGCAGCAGTTCTGCCGAGCGGCGCCGATCGGGAGGGGGACGGAGAGGAGGCGTACGGAGGGAAGTGCGAGGTGGGTGTCCCGGCGCCGGGCCCGACGTGTGCCCCGCGAGCGCTGCCGACGAGAAGTTCACTTCGGGGCGTTTCCTCCCGCTCGTATCCTGGGTCGGCATTCGTCGCGAGCACGGGCATCCGGTCCATGAGCCGGTGCACGCTCAGGTTCAGAGAGGGCGCACGTTGAGTCAGCCGAGTGAGTCGAGTCCGCAGATCCCGGTCGTGGTCCTCGCCGGGTTCCTGGGTTCCGGCAAGACCACCTTGCTCAACCATCTCCTGCACCACAGCGGAGGCAGCCGTATCGGCGCGATCGTCAACGACTTCGGGGCGATCGAGATCGACGCCATGGCCGTGGCCGGAGCACTCGGCGACTCCACCGTCGCTCTCGGGAACGGCTGTCTGTGCTGTGCCGTCGACGCCGGTGAGCTCGACGACTATCTGGAGCGGCTCGCCCGGCCCTCGGCCGGGATCGACGTCATCGTCATCGAGGCGAGCGGGCTCGCCGAGCCGCAGGAACTCGTGCGGATGGTGCTGGCCGGCGAGAATCCGCGGGTCGTCTACGGCGGTCTCGTCGAGGTCGTCGACGCCGCCGAGTTCGACGCCACTCGCGCAAGGCACCCCGAGATCGACCGGCATCTGGCCCTCGCCGACCTCGTCGTCGTCAACAAGCTGGACCGGGCCGTCGCGGGGCGCGGGGCCGGCCGGCACGCCTCCGGCGCGGAGGGCACAGGGGACGAGCCGGGCGCCGACGGTGACCACGTGCTCCGGGTCGTCCGTGAGCTCGCCGACCGCGCCGCCGTCGTCCCGGCGACCTTCGGCCGTATCGACCCCGAGTTCCTCTTCGACTGCAGGCCGCCCGAGGAGCGCATCGGGCAGCTGTCCTTCGACGACCTCCACGTCCACGGCGACGGAGAGGGGTTCGGCGACGGAGAGGGGCACCGCGGCGACGGGGGCGGCGACCACGGCGGGCATCTGCACTCCGCCTACGAATCCGTGTCCTTCACCTCCGAAGTCCCGCTCGGACCCCGCCGGCTGATGGACTTCCTCGACAGCAGGCCCGAGGGGCTCTACCGCATCAAGGGGTACGTCGACTTCGGCGCAGCCGACCCGCGCAACCGGTACGCCGTGCACGCCGTCGGGCGGTTCCTGCGCTTCTATCCGGAGCCGTGGACCGACGGCGACGAGCGGCTGACCCAGCTCGTGCTCATCGGCGCAGGAATCGACGCCCACGCCCTCGGCAAGGAGCTGGAGGCATGCAAGGAGGACGCCCCGCACGCCGATGAGCACAGCATGTGGGGCGTCCTCCGCTACGTACAGGAGCAGCGTCCGCAGGAGTGAGCCGGGGCTACACCGGTCCGGCCACCACCGCCACCGTCTTCGCCAGGGACACCCCCGAGCCGTCGCGGCGCGGGTCCATCTCGGGCAGCTCGGCAGGCGTGCCGTTCTTCTGCGCCGCCCGCGCCGGAGCGGGGCCCGCCCAGGCCAGCGACAGGCAGTCCTCGCCCTTGAGGAACCGCTGGCAGCGCACGCCGCCCGTGGCGCGCCCCTTGCGCGGGTACTGGTCGAAGGGGGTCAGCTTGGCGGTCGTCTGGACCGAGTCGTCCAGTGTGCCGCGCGAGCCCGCCACGGTGAAGACGACCGCGTCCGCCGCGGGGTCGACGGCCGTGAACGAGATCACCTTGGCGCCCTCGGTGAGCTTGATGCCCGTCATACCGCCCGCGGGACGGCCCTGCGGGCGGACGTGTGCGGCCTGGTAGCGCAGCAGCTGGGCGTCGTCGGTGACGAAGACCAGGTCCTCGTCGCCGGTGCTCAGCTCGACGGCTCCGACGATGCGGTCGCCGTCCTTGAGCGTGATGACCTCCAGCTCGCCCCTGTTCGAGGGGTAGTCGGGGACCACGCGCTTGACCACGCCCTGTGCCGTGCCGATCGCCAGTCCCGGCGACGACTCGTCGAGCGTCATGAGGCAGACCACCGTCTCGTCCGCCTCCAGGGAGGGCAGGAACTCCGAAATCGGCGCGCCTCCCGAGAGGTTGGGTGCCGACGCCGTCTCCGGCAGCTGCGGGAGGTCGATCACGTTCAGCCGGAGCAGGCGGCCGGAGGAGGTGACCGCGCCGATCTCGCCGCGGGCCGTCGCCGGCACCGCGGAGACGATCACGTCGTGCTTGCTGCGCTTGCCGTCCGCGTCCTCACCGAAGGGGTCGCCGTTCGCCGTACGGGCGAGCAGGCCCGTGGAGGACAGCAGGACCCGGCACGGGTCGTCCGCGACCTGGAGGGGGACGGCGGCGGCGGGGGAACCGGCGGAAGCCAGCAGCACCGTGCGCCGGTCGGTGCCGAACTTCTTGGCCACCGAGGCCAGTTCGTTCGAGACCAGCTTGCGCAGCTCCGCGTCCGAGTCCAGGATGCCGGTCAGTTCGTCGATCTCGCCGTTCAGCCGGTCGCGCTCGGTCTCCAGCTCGATGCGGTCGAACCTGGTGAGCCGGCGCAGCGGCGTGTCCAGGATGTACTGCGTCTGGATGTCGCTGAGCGAGAAGCGTCCGATCAGACGCTCCTTGGCCTGGGCGGAGTTGTCGCTGGAGCGGATCAGCCGGATGACCTCGTCGATGTCGATCAGGGCGATCAGGAGCCCCTCGACGAGGTGCAGCCGGTCGCGCTTCTTGGTGCGGCGGAACTCGCTGCGGCGGCGCACGACGTCGAAGCGGTGGTCGAGGTAGACCTCGAGCAGTTCCTTGAGGCCCAGGGTGAGGGGCTGGCCGTCGACCAGAGCCACGTTGTTGATGCCGAAGGACTCCTCCATCGGCGTCAGCTTGTAGAGCTGTTCGAGGACGGCCTCCGGCACGAAGCCGTTCTTGATCTCGATGACCAGGCGCAGGCCGTGCGCACGGTCGGTGAGGTCCTTGACGTCGGCGATGCCCTGCAGCTTCTTCGCGCCGACCAGGTCCTTGATCTTGGCGATCACCTTCTCCGGACCCACGGTGAAGGGCAGTTCGGTGACGACGAGGCCCTTGCGGCGCGGTGTCACGCTCTCCACGGAGACCGTGGCGCGGATCTTGAAGGTGCCGCGGCCCGTCTCGTACGCGTCCCTGATCCCGGAGAGTCCGACGATCCGCCCGCCGGTGGGCAGGTCGGGCCCCGGGACGTACTTCATCAGCGTGTCCAGGTCGGCGCTCGGGTGACGGATCAGGTGCCGGGCGGCCGCGATGACCTCGCCGAGGTTGTGCGGCGGCATGTTGGTCGCCATGCCGACGGCGATGCCCGACGCGCCGTTCACCAGCAGGTTGGGGTAGGCCGCCGGGAGGACGCCGGGCTCCTGCTCCTGCCCGTCGTAGTTCGGTGCGAAGTCGACGGTGTTCTCGTCGATCGACTCCGTCATCAGGGACGTCGCGTCGGCCATCCGGCACTCGGTGTACCGCATGGCGGCGGGCGGGTCGTCGTTGCCGAGGGAACCGAAGTTGCCGTGGCCGTCGACCAGGGGGAGCCGCATGGAGAAGGGCTGGGCCAGCCGCACCAGGGCGTCGTAGATCGACGCGTCGCCGTGCGGGTGGAGCTTGCCCATGACCTCGCCGACGACGCGGGCGCACTTCACGTAGCCGCGGTCGGGGCGCAGGCCCATCTCGTTCATCTGGTAGACGATGCGGCGGTGCACGGGCTTGAGGCCGTCACGCGCGTCCGGCAGGGCCCGGGAATAGATCACCGAGTACGCGTACTCGAGGAAGGAGCCCTGCATCTCGTCGACGACGTCGATGTCGAGGATCCGCTCCTCGAAGTCGTCGGGCGGCGGGGTCTTCGTGCTGCGGCGGGCCATCGCTGCTGCGGCTCCTTCACCAACATGAACGGGTTCTGACGCGCACCATTGTGGACCGCTCCGCTGACAACGCGGACCACGCCCCGTCCCTAACCGCTCCCGCCGCGCCCCGCGGCCCCGCCCGTCGGCGGCCCGCACGGCCACTCCCGTCGGCTCGGCCGCCCCTCCGCTCGTCGCCCGCACGGCCACTCCGGGTGGCCCGGCCCGACCGTCGGCTCGTGGCCCGCGCGGCCACTTTGGTGGCCAGGGCGACCCGAGGAGGACCGCCCGGCCGGCTCCCGCCGCGGCGCCGTGACCGACCGCCCACCGGGCCGTCCGGCCCGCGGCGACCGCCTCGTGCGGGCGTTCGGATTCCGCCGCGGAAGTCTCGCTGTGGGCGTACGAGGTGCGGGAACTTCGCCAGGCGTCTGCGCGCTTGCATACAGTGGCAGGACCGACAGGAATTCTGCAGTTTTCCGCGATCGAAGGGACGTACATGCCCATGGGTCACACGGCCACAGCTGAGGCAGGCTCCGGCGGCCTGACAGCGACCGAGCACCGCCTGGCCAACGGCCTGCGCGTGGTGCTCTCCGAGGACCATCTGACCCCGGTCGCGGCGGTGTGCCTCTGGTACGACGTCGGCTCGCGCCACGAGGTCAAGGGCCGGACCGGCCTCGCTCACCTCTTCGAGCACCTGATGTTCCAGGGGTCGGGCCAGGTGAAGGGCAACGGCCACTTCGAACTCGTACAGGGCGCCGGCGGCTCGCTGAACGGCACGACGAGCTTCGAGCGGACCAACTACTTCGAGACCATGCCCGCGCACCAGTTGGAGCTCGCTCTCTGGCTGGAGGCCGACCGCATGGGCTCGCTGCTCGCCGCGCTCGACGAAGAGTCCATGGAGAACCAGCGGGACGTCGTCAAGAACGAGCGCCGGCAGCGCTACGACAACGTGCCCTACGGCACCGCGTTCGAGAAGCTGACCGCCCTCGCCTACCCGGCGGGCCACCCTTACCACCACACCCCGATCGGGTCGATGGCGGACCTGGACGCGGCCACCCTGGAGGACGCCCGCGCGTTCTTCCGGACCTACTACGCGCCCAACAACGCCGTCCTGTCGGTCGTCGGGGACATCGACCCCGAGCAGACCCTCGGCTGGATCGAGAAGTACTTCGGCTCCATCGCCGGGCACGACGGGAAGCCCGCCCCGCGCGACGGCTCGCTGCCGGACATCATCGGCGAGCAGCTGCGCGAGGTCGTCGAGGAGGAGGTCCCGGCCCGCGCGCTGATGGCCGCCTACCGCCTCCCGGAGGACGGCACACGCGCGTGCGACGCGGCCGACCTGGCGCTCACCGTCCTCGGGGGCGGCGAGTCGTCCCGCCTCTACAACCGGCTCGTCCGCCGTGACCGCACCGCCGTCGCGGCCGGGTTCGGCCTGCTGCGGCTCGCCGGGGCGCCCTCCCTGGGCTGGTTCGACGTGAAGACGTCCGGTGACGTCGAGGTCCCGGTCATCGAGGCGGCGGTCGACGAGGAGCTCGCCCGGTTCGCCGAGGAGGGCCCCACCACCGAGGAGATGGAGCGCGCCCAGGCCCAGTTGGAGCGGGAGTGGCTGGACCGGCTGAGCACGGTCGCGGGCCGCGCCGACGAACTGTGCCGGTACGCCGTCCTGTTCGGCGACCCGCAGCTCGCCCTCACCGCGGTGGAGCGCGTGCTCGCCGTCACCCCCGAGGAGGTGCAGGAGGTCGCCAAGGCCCGGCTGCGCCCCGACAACCGCGCGGTGCTCGTGTACGAGCCGGTCGCCGCCGACGAGGCGGAGGCCGCAGCGGCCGCCGAAGCCACCGACGAGGACGAGGAGTCGGCCAAGTGACCGAGCTCGCGACGATGGAGTTCCACCCCCGGCCGCAGGCAGGCGAGGCCAGGCCGTGGGCGTTCCCGGCACCCGAGCGCGGCACGCTCGACAACGGCCTGACGGTCCTGCGCTGCCACCGCCCCGGCCAGCAGGTCGTCGCCGTGGAGGTGCTCGTCGACGCTCCCCTGGAGGCCGAGCCCGCCGGTCTCGACGGCGTCGCCACGATCATGGCCCGTGCCTTCTCCGAGGGAACCGACAAGCACTCCGCAGAGGAGTTCGCAGCCGAGCTCGAGCGCTGCGGCGCCACCCTCGACTCGCACGCCGACCACCCGGGCGTGCGCCTCTCGCTGGAGGTCCCGGTCTCCCGGCTCGAGAAGGGGCTCGGCCTGCTCGCCGACGCCCTGCGGGCACCGGCCTTCACGGACAGCGAGATCGAACGGCTGGTACGCAACCGGCTCGACGAGATCCCGCACGAGACCGCCAATCCGGCCCGCCGCGCGGCCAAGGAGCTCTCCAAGGAGCTGTTCCCGGCCGGCTCGCGCATGTCGCGTCCGCGCCAGGGCACCGAGGCGACGGTCCAGAAGATCGACTCCGCGGCCGTGCGCGCCTTCTACGAGAAGCACGTGCGTCCCGCCACCGGCACCGCCGTGGTCGTCGGCGACCTCACCGACGTCGACCTCGACGCGCTGCTCGCCGACACGCTCGGCGCCTGGACCGGCTCCTCGGCCGAGCCGCGTCCGGTGCCGCCAGTCACCGCCGACGACCTGGGCCGCGTGATCATCGTCGACCGCCCCGGCGCCGTACAGACGCAGTTGCTCATCGGCCGCGTCGGAGCCGACCGGCACGACCGGGTGTGGCCCGCCCAGGTGCTGGGCACGTACTGCCTCGGCGGCACCCTCACCTCCCGCCTGGACCGCGTCCTGCGCGAGGAGAAGGGCTACACCTACGGAGTGCGGGCGTTCGGCCAGGTGCTGCGCTCGGCTCCGGACGGCTCGGGTGCCGCGATGCTCGCCATCAGCGGATCCGTGGACACGCCCAACACCGGTCCGGCTCTCGACGACCTGTGGAAGGTGCTGCGCACGCTCGCCGCGGACGGTCTGACGGACCCCGAACGCGACGTGGCCGTGCAGAACCTGGTGGGCGTCGCACCGCTCAAGTTCGAGACGGCGGCGGCGGTCGCGAGCACGCTCGCCGACCAGGTCGAGCAGCACCTGCCGGACGACTACCAGGCGACGCTCTATCAGCAGCTCGCCGCCACAGGCACTGTGGAGGCCACCGCGGCCGTCGTGAACGCCTTCCCGGTCGACCGCCTGGTGACGGTCCTGGTGGGCGACGCCGCGCAGATCGAGGAGCCCGTCGAGGCCCTCGGCATCGGTGAAGTGAGCGTCGTACGGGCCGAGTAGAGCCCCGCGGACGACGGGACCCTGGTGACTGATGAGTCACCAGGGTCCCCGCGTTTACCCGCCGTCCATTCGGGGTTCCGCGCGCGCTTACCCGGCTTCGTCCGCGTTATGTCCGTATTGCCGGGGCGTTGCCCTTCTGCCCTGTGGCGTGCACTACAAAAGCCGTGATCCGTTTGTCGATTGAAAGACGCCCCCTTAGCGTCAGTCCGACTGTTCGTCAGGCAGTGCGCCGCGTCCGCGGCACCGGACAGTCATCGCCGAGTCCCCGTACGGCGCGAGCCAGGGGAGCCGGGGACCCATCGCAGTCCCTGGGGTGAATCGGGCGTCCTTCCCCAAGGAAGCCCGTAGGAGACCTTCCTGCTCCGAACCCGTCAGCTAACCCGGTAGGCGAGAGGGAAGGAAAGGACCAGCCCCTTCATGGCGTTCACCCGTGCCACCGGGAAGCATCGTCGTCCCAGCCGGATCACGCGCACCACCAAGAGTGCGGCAAGCGTGGCGGCTCTCACCACCACCGGTGTCATCGGAACCCTGGCCGCCCCCGCGTTCGCCGCGGACGCCGCCTCCGTCCAGCAGACCGGGCTGACCCAGGCCGTCACCATCGGCGACACGGTCGCCGAGCAGGTCGACGCGCAGGCCGCCGCCCAGCAGCACGCCGCCGACGAGGCCGCGGCGCTGAAGAAGGCCGAGGAGGCCGCGAAGCGGCGGATCATGGCCGAGGCCAAGAAGGAGCGCGAGGTCAGGGCCCGTGCCGCCCGCGCCGCCGAGCGCAAGCTCCTCAACACCTTCGTCGCGCCGGTCGCCGGCTCCTACGTCTCCACCGGCTACAAGACCGGCGGCAGCCTCTGGTCCTCCGGCAGCCACACCGGCGTCGACTTCCACGCCGCGTCGGGCACCGTCGTCCAGGCCGTCGGCGCGGGCACCGTCGTCACGACCGGCTGGGCCGGCGCCTACGGCAACCAGGTCGTCATCAAGATGCACGACGGGACGTACACCATGTACGGCCACCTGTCGTCCGTCAACGTCTCCGAGGGGCAGACCGTCACCCCGGGCCAGCCGATAGCCCTCTCCGGGTCGACCGGCAACTCCACGGGGCCCCATCTCCACTTCGAGGCCCGTACGACGGCCGAGTACGGCTCGGACATCGACCCCGTCTCCTACCTCCGCTCGCACGGCGTCAGCCTCTGACCCCCCCGCGACTTGTGAAGGCCCCGGCTCGACGAGCCGGGGCCTTCGGCGTTTAGGACGCGCGGCCGTCCAAAAAATACATATGGATTCCGGTCCGCCATCGGAAATTCCGTCCCGCTGCAATAGAGTCGCTGAACAAGCGTCAATCGACGGCGTTTCGCGAGGATTAAGCGGAGGTCCGCTCATGCGCATTCCGGCGCACTCGGTATGCACGGCGATCCGTGACGACATCGTCGCGGGTGTCTACGAGCGCGGCAGCCGGCTCACCGAGGAACTGCTCGCCCGCCGCTACGGCGTCTCGCGCGTCCCCGTGCGCGAGGCGCTGCGCACGCTGGAGGCCGAGGGGTTCGTCGTCATCCGGCGGCACGCGGGCGCGTGCGTGGCGGAGCCCACCGAACAGGAGGCCGCGGACCTCCTGGAGATGCGGCTGCTGCTGGAACCCCTGGGCGCGGCGCGGGCCGCCCAGCGCCGCACCGAGGCCCACCTCAAGGTTCTGCGGGGCCTGGTCAGGCTCGGGCAGGAGCGGGCCAGGAGAGGCCACAACGAGGATCTGCGGTCCCTGGGGGGCTGGTTCCACGAGACGCTCGCCCAGGCGTCCGGGAGCCCCGCGCTGACCTCGACGCTCGCCCAGCTGCGTCACAAGATCGCCTGGATGTACGCGGTGGAGGCGCCGGCCGACGCCGCTCAGGCCTGGGCGGAGCACGGCGGCATCGTGGACGCCGTCGCGCGCGGGGACGGTGAGCGGGCGCGCGCGATCACCGCGCTGCACGCCGAGCGCGCCGCCTCCGCGCACTGCTTCCGCTCCGCGCGGCGCGCCCGGCCCGCGGACCGCGTGAGGACTTCGCAACCTCCCGTAAACATCTCGGGCCCGCGGCATTAACAAAAGCACCGTATACAAAGAGGCATATTCGGCAGGTGGCTGTTTCCCGCTGCCCTCTTTTCACGCGCCGGGAATTCCCGGCGCGCCTTTTCAGGTGCCCGTCGCATTGTCCGGACGGCGTGCTGATATCGACCGGCCGTCGGCCGGTGACGAGCGGTGGGATCCGGAAAGGCGCGGGAACGGCGAAGCCGCGTCGACCGGTCGGGCCGACGCGGCTTCGCCGCACGAGAGGGTGTCCGAGGGGTCAGACGGTCTCGGGAAGCTCGTCGAGACCCTCGGAGACCAGCTTGGCCAGGCGGTCGAGGGCCGCGTCCGCGCCCTCCGCGTCGGAGGCGAGGACGATCTCCTCGCCGCCCTGGGCGCCGAGGCCGAGGACCGCGAGCATCGACGCGGCGTTGACGGGGTTGCCGTCCGCCTTGGCGATCGTCACGGGGACGCCGGAGGCCGTGGCCGCCCGGACGAAGATGGAGGCGGGGCGGGCGTGGAGGCCCTCGGCCCAGCCGACGTTGACGCGGCGCTCAGCCATGTGATGCTGCCCTTCCGGTGTTCCAGGGTTGTCTAGACCAGTGTCCCATACGGTGAAGCGTGCCCGGGCGGACCGCGGGCCGCACCCCGGCGGGAGCCTCCAGGATGGGCCCCGAAGGTGTCACCTGGCACGCCCCCGGAGGGGGTGGCGGACCCCCAAGCCTGCCTCGCGACGTCGTCGGACGCGAGCCGTACGCTGGGGCCCATGCAGACCTCGTCGGACCGGCACGAGTACCCCGCCCACTGGGAAGCCGACGTGGTGCTGCGCGACGGCGGCACGGCGCGCATCCGCCCCATCACCGTCGACGATGCCGAGCGCCTGGTCAGCTTCTACGAGCAGGTTTCGGACGAGTCGAAGTACTACCGCTTCTTCGCGCCCTACCCGCGGCTGTCCGCCAAGGACGTCCGCCGCTTCACGCACCACGACTTCGTGGACCGGGTGGGACTCGCGGCCACGGTCGGCGGCGAGTTCATCGCCACCGTACGGTACGACCGCATCACCCCCGACGGCCTGCCCGCCTCCTCCCACCCCGCGCCCGACGCGACAGGGGGCGCACCCGTCTCCGACGAGGCCGAGGTGGCCTTCCTCGTGCAGGACGCCCACCAGGGACGCGGTGTCGCCTCGGCCCTGCTGGAGCACATCGCGGCGGTGGCCCGGGAGCGCGGCATCCGCCGCTTCGCCGCCGAGGTGCTGCCGGCCAACAGCAAGATGATCAAGGTGTTCACGGACGCGGGCTACCGGCAGAAGCGCAGCTTCGAGGACGGGGTCGTCCGCCTCGAGTTCGGACTGGAGCCGACGGACCGCTCGCGTGCCGTCCAGTGGGCGCGGGAGCAGCGGGCCGAGGCGCGGTCCGTGCAGCGGCTGCTCGCGCCCGGCTCGGTGGCCGTGATCGGCGCCGGCCGCTCGCCCGGCGGAGTGGGCCGCAGCGTCCTCGACAACCTCCGCGAGGCCGGCTTCACCGGCCGCCTGTATGCGGTGAACAGGGCGTTCGAGGAGAAGGAGCTGGAGGGGGTCCCGGCCCACCGCTCCGTCCGGGAGATCGCCGAGCCCGTCGACCTCGCGGTCGTCGCCGTCCCCGCGGAGCACGTGCCCGACGCCGTCGCGGAGTGCGGGGAGCACGGCGTGCAGGGACTCGTCGTGGTCTCCGCCGGATACGCCGAGAGCGGGCCCGAGGGACGCGAGCGCCAGCGCGAGCTGGTCCGCCAGGCCCGCACGTACGGCATGCGGATCATCGGGCCCAACGCCTTCGGGATCATCAACACCTCGCCCGGGGTGCGGCTCAACGCCTCACTCGCCCCCGAGATGCCCCGCGCCGGGCGGATCGGCCTGTTCGCCCAGTCCGGCGCCATCGGCATCGCGCTGCTGTCCCGGCTGCACCGGCGCGGCGGCGGCGTCACGGGCGTGACCGGCGCGTCGACCTTCGTCTCGTCCGGCAACCGCGCGGACGTCTCCGGCAACGACGTGCTCCAGTACTGGTACGACGACCCGGACACCGACGTCGCCCTGATGTACCTGGAATCCATCGGCAACCCGCGCAAGTTCACCCGGCTCGCCCGGCGGACCGCGGCGGCCAAGCCCCTGGTCGTCGTCCAGGGCGCACGGCACGGCGGAGCCGCCCCCCAGGGCCACGCCGTCCGGGCCACCCGGCTGCCGCACGCGACCGTCTCCGCGCTGCTGCGGCAGGCCGGCGTCATCCGCGTGGACACCATCACCGAGCTCGTCGACGCGGGCCTCCTGCTCGCCCGCCAGCCGCTCCCGCCCGGGCCCCGGGTGGCGATCCTCGGCAACTCGGAGTCGCTCGGGCTCCTCACGTACGACGCGTGCCTCGCCCAGGGACTGCGGCCGCTGCCTCCGCTGGACCTGACGACGGCGGCCTCGGCGGACGACTTCCACGACGCGCTGGCCCACGCGCTGGCCGACGACGCGTGCGACGCGGTGGTGGTGACCGCCATCCCGGCGGTGAGGGAGACGCCCGCGGCCGACGAGGCCCTCGCCGGGGCGCTGCGCTCCGCCGCCGCGGCGGCCCCCGCCAAACCGGTGCTCGTCGTCCACGTCGAGCTGGGCGGGCTCGCCGAGGCACTGTCCGCCGCCGCGAGCACCGCCCCCCAGCCGGCCGCCGCCGGTTCCCGGCCCCCTGCCGTCCCCGCCGCGTCCGGGCGGAGCGAGTCCCCTCGCCGGGCCGGGACCACGGCCGCCGACGACCCCGCCGCGAGCCCCCGGCTCATCCCGGCCTACCCCGCCGCCGAGCGCGCCGTCCGGGCCCTCGCCGAAGCCGTGAAGTACGCCCAGTGGCGCCGCGACGCCGCCGAGCCCGGCAGGGTCCCCGAGTACGACGACATCGACGAGAAGGGCGCCGCCGAGCTGATCGAGGGGCTGCTTGCGCGAAACGAGGGGCTCACGCTGGGCGCGGACGAGACGTGCGAGCTGCTCGGGCGCTACGGGATCGCGGTCCGCCGGGCTCTGCCCGCGCCCACGCCCGAGGACGCGGCACAGGCCGCGCGCACCCTCGGCTACCCCGTCGCCCTCAAGACCACCGCTCCGCACCTGCGCCACCGCGCCGACCTGGGCGGCGTCCGGCTGGACCTGGCGGACGAGGAGCAACTGCGCCGGGCGTACGCCGAGTTGACCGAGCTGTTCGGCGGGCCGGAGGAGCTGCGGCCGGTGGTGCAGGCGATGGCGCCGCGCGGGGTCGACACGGTCGTGCGGGCCGTCATCGACCCGGCGGCCGGCGCCGTCCTCTCCTTCGGGCTCGCCGGGGCCGCGTCCCAGCTGCTCGGCGACACGGCGCACCGGCTGATCCCGGTCACCGACCGGGAGGCGACCTCGCTGGTGCGGTCGATCCGGACGGCGCCGCTCCTGTTCGGCTGGCGCGGTTCGGCGCCGGTAGACACGGCGGCGCTCGAAGAGCTGATGCTGCGCCTGTCGCGGCTGGTCGACGACCACCCGGAGGTCGTCGCGGTCTCCCTGGAGCCGGTGGTCGTCGCACCGCGCGGCCTGAGCGTCCTGGGGGCCACCGTCCGGCTCGCCCGCCCGCCCGCCCGCGACGACCTCGGCCCGCGCACACTGCCCGTCATCTGAGCGCCCGCGCCGTCGGCAGGCGCCCGTCCCGCACGGACACCCGCGAGCGGTGCCGTGCAGTCGGCGCACCACCGTAGGATGGACGTCATGGCCAAGACCAGTACGACGACCCAGGGGCTGCGAGCGGCGATCGAGCGCAGCGGCTACTACCCGGCTCTCGTGGCCGAGGCGGTGGAAGCCGCCGTCGGCGGTGATGCCGTCAAGTCGTTCCTGGTCCACCAGGAGACGACGTTCGACGCGAACGAGGTCCGCAGGCACGTCACGGTGCTGGTCCTCACCGCCAACCGTTTCGTCGTGAGCCACACCGACGAGCAGGCGGCGGACACCACCTCGCCGACGCCCTACGCCACGACGTCCACGGAGTCCGTCAAGCTCAGCCGGATCTCGTCGGTCGTGCTCAGCCGCGTGGTCGCCAACCCCGAGTCGTACGTCCCGGGCACGCTGCCCCGCGAGGTCGTCCTGACCATCGGCTGGGGCGCGGTCTCCCGCATCGACCTGGAGCCGGCGGCCTGCGGCGACCCCAACTGCGAGGCGGACCACGGCTACACGGGCAGTTCCACGGCGGACGACCTGAGCCTGCGCGTCAGCGAGGCCGGGGACGGCCCCGAGACGGTCCGCCAGGCCCTCGCCTTCGCGCAGTCCCTCTCCGAGGCGACCGCGGACATCGCGAGCTGATGGCTCTGCCCGCCTGGGACCACCCGGAGCCTCTCGCCGTCGCCTCCGCACCCGTCCCCGAGTACGGCACGGGTTCGCTGGCCGATCTGCTGCCCACGCTCGCCGCGGGCATGGGCGTACCGGGTGCGACCGCCGCCATCGCGGAACTGGCCTCGGCCGACCGCAACTGCGTCTTCCTGATCGACGGCCTCGGCTGGGAGCAGCTGAGGGCGCATCCGGACGAGGCCCCCTTCATGACGTCCCTGCTGGCGTCCTCCCGCGGGGGCACGGGCCGCCCGATCACCGCCGGCTACCCGGCGACCACCGCGACCTCCCTCGCCTCGGTCGGCACCGGTCTGCCGCCCGGCGCGCACGGCCTGCCGGGCTACACCGTCCGCAATCCGGAGACGGACGCGCTCATGAACCAGCTGCGCTGGAATCCGTGGACGGAGCCGCGCGTCTGGCAGCCGTACCCGACGGTCTTCCAGCTGGCGGACGCGGCCGGCGTGCACACCGCCCAGGTCTCCTCGCCCGGCTTCCAGAACACGCCGCTGACGAAGGTCGCGCTGAGCGGCGGCACGTTCCACGGCCGGCTCACCGGCGAGGAGCGCATGGACTTCGCGGCCGAGCAACTGGCCGCGGGTGACCGCTCGTTGGTCTACACGTACTACGCCGAGGTGGACGGCAAGGGCCACCGCTTCGGTGTCGACTCCGACCCGTGGCGCGGCCAGCTCATGTACGTCGACCGCCTGGTCCAGCGGCTCGCGGAACAGCTCCCGCCGCGCACCGCCCTGTACGTCACCGCCGACCACGGCATGATCGACATCCCGTTCGACGAGCAGCACCGCATCGACTTCGACGAGGACTGGGAGCTGAGGGCCGGGGTCGCCCTGCTCGGCGGTGAGGGCCGCGCGCGCCACGTCTACGCCGTGCGGGGTGCCGAGGCGGACGTCCTGACCTGCTGGCGCGAGGTGCTCGGAGAGCAGTTCTGGGTGGCGTCGCGCGACGAGGCGATCGCCGCGGGCTGGTTCGGGCCGCGGATCGACGGGCGGGTGTACGGGCGGATCGGTGACGTGGTCGCGGCGGCCCGGGACGACGTCCTGCTCATCGCCTCCGAGCGCGAGCCGAAGGAGTCGGCCATGGTCGGCAACCACGGCTCGATGACCCCCGTCGAGCAGCTGGTCCCGCTCCTCCAAGTACGCTCCTGAGTCGTCCGCACGGATGCGCACGCCCTTGAATCCCCGCCGACCTCCCGCCGAAAGGTGCTCAACCCGCCATGCCCGAGCTGGTGTTCTTCTCCGGAACCATGGACTGCGGGAAGTCGACACTGGCTCTCCAGATCGAGCACAACCGCTCCGCGCGGGGGCTGCAGGGCCTGATCTTCACGCGTGACGACCGTGCGGGGGAGGGCAAGCTCTCCTCCCGCCTCGGCCTGGTCACCGACGCCGTGGAGGTGGCGGCCGGCCAGGACGTGTACGCGTACGTGGTCGACCATCTCTCGCAGGGCGGCCGTGCGGACTACGTGATCGCGGACGAGGCCCAGTTCCTGGCGGAGGACCAGATCGACCAGCTGGCCCGCATCGTGGACGACCTCGACGTCGACGTCTTCGCCTTCGGCATCACCACGGACTTCCGCTCCAAGCTCTTTCCCGGCTCGCAGCGCCTGGTGGAACTGGCCGACCGGGTCGAGGTCCTCCAGGTCGAGGCCCTGTGCTGGTGCGGCGCCCGGGCCACGCACAACGCCCGCACGATAGGGGGCGAGATGGTCGTGGAAGGCGCCCAGGTCGTGGTCGGCGACGTCAACCAGTCGGACGCCGTCGGATACGAGGTGCTGTGCCGTCGCCACCACCGGCGCCGGATGACGGCGGCGACCGCCCGGGCGGGCGCCCTGTCCCCGGACGTCCTGCCCATCGCCTCCGCCTGACGCCGGTCCGCCCCACCGCGCGTCCGGGCGGTTCAGCACGCCGTGTGGAGCACCGAGAACACCGCGCCCTCCAGGTCCGCCACCGTGGCCATGCGGCCGTGCGCCGAGTCGTGCGGCGGCTTCAGGACCCGGCCGCCCAGCTCGACGACGCGGGTGACTGCGTCCTCGGCGTCGGCGACCTCGAAGTACGTCAGCCAGTGCGCACCCCGGTCCCGGGGCAGGGCGCGGCCCACGCCGTGAATGCCGGCCACCGGGTGGCCGCCGAGCAGGAGCGTGACGTGGTCCAGGTCGGCGGAGTCGACCGGTTCCAGCTCGAAGCCGAAGACGCCCTGGTAGAACTTGGCGACGCTCGCCGAGTCGCGGGTCAGCAGTTCGTTCCAGGCCGGCGTGCCGGGCACTCCGCTGATGCCCGTGCCGAGATGGGCCGCCGCCTGCCAGACGCCGAAGACGGCTCCCGTCGGGTCGGACGCGATGGCGAGCCGGCCGGCGTCGGCCGCGTCCAGCGGACCCACCCCGACGGTGCCGCCGGAGTGCCGCACGGTCTCGGCCGTCACGTTCACGTCGTCCGAGGCGAAGTAGGGAGTCCAGGCGACGGGCAGCTGCCGGTCGGGCGGCAGGTGACCGATGCCGGCCACCTCGCGGCCGTCGAGGAGCGCCCTCGCGTACGGGCCGAGCTGCTCGGGGCCCGGCTCGAACTCCCAGCCGAACAGCGCTCCGTAGAACTCCTGGGTCGCGGCCGTCCCGTGCACCATCAGGCTCACCCAACAGGGTGTGCCGGGTGTGCGCCGGGCGTGCGTGGTGCCGTTCAGGCCGGCCGACCCCCGTGCCTCGGTCATCGTCACTCTCTTCTCGGCCCTCGTGGGGACCGGTCGACTTCCGCCAGTGCGTGCGCGTACATCCGCCCCGGGCACGCACGCCCCGCGCCGATGTCGGCACCGCCGGTCGCTCCGGCCGCGCCGCCGGGCGCCGTACTACCGCAAGAGAATGCCCGTTATGCGGGCACTCATCCGTTTCCGCGACATTGTCGACCGGTGACCATCAGCTGTACAGCACGTGCCCGATCGCACACTCCTCGTGATCGGGGCTGTCCGGCGGAGCAGAGTAGCCGGACCTGGACGACGCGGCCACCCCGTGCGCGAGGATGGTGGCCATGAACGCCATCATCTCCGCCTCCGAACTCGCCGACGCTCCGGCAGGGCCGAACCGGCCGGTCCTTCTCGACGTCCGCTATCAGCTGGGCAGTCCGAACCTGCGGCCCGAGTACGAGAAAGCGCATCTGCCGGGGGCCGTTTTCGTCGATCTGGACTCCGAGCTCGCAGGTCCGCCCGGTGCCGGAGGCCGGCATCCGCTGCCGGACCTTGAGGTGTTCGGAGCCGCGATGCGGGCCGCCGGGGTCCGGGCAGGCCGGGACGTCGTGGTGTACGACGGCGGCCTCGGCTGGGCCGCCGCACGTGCCTGGTGGCTGTTGCGCTGGACGGGGCATCAGGCGGTGCGTGTGCTTGACGGCGGCCTGGCCGTCTGGCGCGGGCCGTTGACGTCCGAGGTGCCGGACCCGGACCCCGGGGACTTCGTGCCCGCGCCGGGAGCGCTGCCGCTGCTGGACGCGGACGGCGCCGCCGCGCTGGCCCGCACCGGGCTGCTCCTCGACGCGCGGGCCGGCGAGCGTTATCGCGGCGAGGTCGAGCCGATCGACCGGGTCGCCGGTCACATCCCGGGAGCGGTCTCGGCGCCGACCACGGAAAATCTGGCCGAAAGCGGATGCTTCCTGCCCGCCGAGGAGCTCGCCGAGCGCTTCAAGTCCCTCGGTGCGACGGGCGGGACGGAGGTCGGCGTGTACTGCGGTTCCGGGGTCTCGGCCGCCCAGCAGGTTCTCGCGCTCGCGGTCGCGGGCATCCCGGCGGCGCTCTACGTGGGTTCCTGGTCGGAGTGGTCCCGGGACGCGGGCCGCCCGGTCGCCGTGGGCCCCGACCCCCAGTAGCGGGGCGCCCGTTGGCCCGCGGCCGCACCCGGACACGGACACGGGGAAAGGGGGCTCGCGCCCGGCCGGGCGCGAGCCCCCTTTCCCCGTACGACGTGCCTCTCGTGCGCCGGTACTCGTGCCGGTACCTGACGTACGAGCGGCTACTCCTGCTTCTTCCTGCGAGTGCCGAAGACGATCTCGTCCCAGCTCGGCACCGCCGCGCGGCGGCCCGGCCGGACTCCGTCGGCCTCGGCCTGACGGTCGGTGGACCCGACGAGACGGTCGCGGTGGCTGCCGACCGACCGCGGCATGAGGACGTCCGCGTAGGCCGAACCGGCACCGGCCGAGGCCGCGGGAGCCGGCGGCTCCTCCGCCTCGGGTTCGGACTCCGGCGGTTCCTCCGCTGCGGGAAACTCCGTGCCGACGGGACGCTCGGGCACGACCATGTCGCCGCGGAAGCTGGGCACCGCCTCCAGCAGGCTGGTGAGCGAATCGCGCTCGCTCGCGGCTTCCTCGGCCGGTTCGGGCGACGCCGCGGGCAGGCTGGGCCGCTCCATCTGCCGGTCCAGGGCACGGTCCAGCGGGCGGTCCCGCGGCAGCCGGGCGATCCGCGGCACGAACGGGAAGCTGGGCTCGGGCGCCGCGAGGTCCTCGGACTCGCCGATCAGCGAGCGCGCCTCCTCGTCGACGGCCTGGACGAGCCGCCGGGGCGGGTCGTACGTCCAGCTCGCCGAGTGCGGCTCACCCGCGACCAAGTAGACGAGCAGCACTTCCCAGGTGCCGTCGTCGCGCCGCCACGAGTCCCACTGGACGCTGTCCTTCTCGGCCCCGCGGATCAGCAGCCGCTCCTGCACGGCCTCGCCGAGCTGGGGACCGGCGTTCTCACCGGGACGGCGGACCGGAGTCTTGCGGGCCCGCTCGGCCATGAAGGCACGTTCGGCCAGCACGGGACCCTCGAAGCGGCGCACGCGGTCGACGGGGATGCCGGCGAACTGCGCGACCTCCTCGGCGGAGGCTCCGGCGCGTATACGGGCCTGAATGTCTCGGGGGCGGAGATGGCTCTCCACCTCGATCTCGATCTGGCCGAGGCGGGGACGGTCGCCGCGCACGGCGGCGCGGAGACGTTCGTCGATCGGAAGCGTGTACTCCGTGCTGTCCGCAGCCTTCAGCACCAGCCGTGTGCCGTCATTGGAGACGGCCACGACACGCAGTTCGGGCATGGGGACCTCCCGGGTGGTGCCTGCCGACGTCACGTGCGTCGCTGCTTCCGCTAGTCGAGTGTGGCCTGCCCGGGTGCAGCCTGCCACAACCTTGCCGAGTTGCCCGGCGTGTCGGGCACGGGCCCGTGATCGCCGTTATGGCACGGTTACCTGTTCGCAACGCTGAGTGACGAACCTCATCACCCTGTGCAACGATCCCCCTTCGGCGGTCCTGCAAGGCCCCGGACACCCTGGCGGGAGTCCGGACTCCAGGGCTCGCAACAGTACTCCATTCGGGCCACCTGCGTGGATCGGCGCGCCGCGCGACTTCGCGTGGCGGCCCTGAGTCAACTGCCCGATGTGCGCCCTTCGCACCCTCGATCGTGACGCACTTCACGAAACAACCAGAAACGGAACTATTGGTTTCGCCCATACGTCCCTTTCTCGTGCAGTCAGTCGGCCAAGTACGGGAAAGGCAGGCAAGGTTCGGGAATGGGCGAAACGTCGGATGCCTCACAGGAGCCGAAGAGGAAGCGGGTGGACCTGAGTGTCCCGCAGGTGGCGGGCAGCGCGGTCGCCGCGGTGGTGGCGGCCAGACTCGCCTCGTACTTCGGGGTGTACGGGACGATCCTCGGCGCCGGGGTGGTGAGCGCGATCGCGACGTGCGGGGGCACGGTCTTCCAGCACTTCTTCAGCCGCACCGGCGAGCAGATACGCGAGGTGAAGGTCCAGGGGCGGCCGAAGCCGGCGACGGGGTCCCGGCCGAGAGGGCCGGAGCCCGCGGAACCGGCCGCTCCCGCGCACGAGTTCGGTGCGGGAACCGTCTATCGTGCGCGGGTCACGGGCTGGAAGCGGCCGCTGGTCGCCGCCGCGCTCGTCTTCGGCGTCACCATGGCGGGCATCACCACGTACGAACTGGTGTCCGGTGACAGCTTCAGCGGGAGCGGCAGCACCACGGTCGGCGACGCCGTGTCCGGCCACCACGGGAAGCCCTCGCCGGACCGCACTCCGTCGCCGGTCCCCTCGCAGTCGCCGTCCCCAACCGGCAGCGGCACACCGGACGACGGCGTCCCCTCACCGAGCGGTGACGGTGACACCGGGTGGAGTCCCACGCCGACACCAGCTCCCACGGAGAGCCCGGACCCCGGGGACGGCGCCACCGATGACGGCTCCGGCGCCGGCACCTCGGCCCCGGCCCCCTCGTCCGGCACGACTACGGCCCCAGCACCCGGCGCAAGTAGTCGTTCCCGAACCGCCGTTCCGGGTCCAGACGGTCCCTCAGCGCGGTGAACTCGCCGAAGCGGGGGTAGACCCGGGCGAAGTAATCGGCGTCACGGGTGTGCACCTTGCCCCAGTGCGGCCGCCCGTCGTGCGCCGTGAAAATCCGTTCGGCCGCCGTGAAGTACGCCTGATAGGGCGTCCCCTTGAACATGTGGACGGCGATGTACGCGCTCTCCCGGCCGGACGCCGTGGAGAGCGTGATGTCGTCGGCGGGGGCGGTGCGGACCTCGACCGGGAAGCTCACCCGCAGTGGCGAGCGGTCGACCATCGTCTTCAGCTCCCGCAGCGTCTCCACGAGGGCCTCGCGCGGGACGGCGTACTCCATCTCCATGAAGCGCACCCGCCGGGGAGAGGTGAAGACCTTGTACGGGATGTCGGTGTACGTCCGGGCGGACAGGGCGCGGCTGGAGACCTTCGCGATGGCCGGGATGGTGGCGGGCACGGCGCGGCCGAGCAGATTGGCCGCCTGGAAGACGCCGTTGGAGAGGAACTCGTCCTCGATCCAGCCGCCGACCCGGCCGAGCGGCTTCTCGGGGCCCGCGCTGCGGTTGTTGCGCTTGGTGTTGCAGTTGCCGGTGTGCGGGAACCAGTAGAACTCGAAGTGCTCGTTCTCCGCGACGAGGGCGTCGAAGTCCGTGGTCACCCGGTCGAAGCTCATCGGCTCCTCACGGGCGGTGAGCAGGAAGACGGGCTCCACGGCGAACGTGATCGCGGTGACGATGCCGAGCGCGCCGACCCCGATGCGGGCGGCGGCGAAGACCTCGGGGTTCTCCTTCTCGGAGCAGGTGAGGACCGAGCCGTCCGCCAGGACCAGTTCGAGGGCCTTGATCTGGGCGGCGATCGAGGCCGAGTCGCGGCCGGTGCCATGGGTGCCGGTGCCGGTCGCGCCCGAGACCGTCTGCTCCATGATGTCGCCCATGTTCGTGAGCGACAGTCCCTCGCGGGCGAGCGCCACGTTCAGACGCTTGAGCGGGGTGCCCGCCTCGACGGTGACGGTGCCGGCCGCACGGTCGATCCCGCGGATGCCCGTCAACAGGTGCGGGCGGACCAGCACCCCGTCGGTCGCGGCGGCCGCCGTGAACGAGTGGCCGCTACCGACGGCCTTGACCCGCAGCCCGTCCTCGGCGGCTTTGCGCACGGCCGCGGACAGTTCCCCCACGGACGCCGGAGCGACCTCCCGGACCGGGCGGGCCGTGACGTTCCCGGCCCAGTTACGCCACGTTCCGCTCTTCCCGCTCGCTGTGCTGCTCATGGGTCCCTCCCCGCTGCGGAACCGGCCTGTTCAGCCGGCGATACCCGAGAAGACCCACCACGACCGCGACGGCCCCGGACACCGCCGGAACCCCGTACCCGGCCTTCGCGCCGGCGGCGTCGATCACCCAGCCGGACACGGAGGAGCCGAGCGCGACCCCGACCGCGAGCCCGGTGCTCACCCAGGTCATGCCCTCGGTCAGTTTCGCGCGTGGAACGTGCTGCTCGATGAGGGACATCGTCGTGATCATCGTCGGTGCGATGGACAGGCCCGCCAGGAACAGCGCCACGGCCAGAAACAGCAGGTTCCCGACCAGTAGGAGGGGGATCATACTCACGGCCATCGCACAGATGCCCAGCAGCCACCGGCGCTCGGGCGGCCCCGAGAACCGCAGCAGCCCGAAGACGGCCCCCGCCACACAGGAGCCGGCGGCGTACAGCGCGAGGACGACGCTCGCGGCACCCTTGTGGCCCCGCTCCTCCGCGAAGGCCACGGTGACCACGTCGACCGCGCCGAAGATGGCCCCCGTCGCCACGAAGGTGGCCACCAGGACCTGGAGTCCGGCCGAGCGCAGCGCCGAGCCGCGGGAGTGGTGCTCGCGCGGATGGGGCACCGGCTCGGTGGCGCGCTGGGCCGTCAGCCAGAAGACGCCGACGGCCAGGAAGCACGCGGCGAGCAGCGGACCGGCCTCGGGGAACCAGACCGTCGAGAGACCGATGGAGATGATCGGCCCGAAGATGAAGCAGATCTCGTCGACCACGGACTCGAAGGAGTACGCGGTGTGCAGGTGCGGGGTGTCCCGGTAGACGGCCGCCCAGCGCGCCCGGATCATCGCGCCGACGCTCGGGACGCAGCCGATGCCCGCCGAGCACAGGAACAGCACCCAGTCGGGCCACTCGTAGTGCGCCGCGCACAGCAGCCCGGCGGCCGCGGCCAGGGCGAACAGTGTCACCGGGCGCAGCACCCGGCGCTGCCCGTGGCGGTCCACCAGACGCGAGACCTGGGGTCCCATCACGGCGGCGGCCAGGGCCATGGTGGCCGACAGGGCGCCCGCGAGGCCGTACCTGCCGGTGAGCTGGGAGATCATCGTGACCACGCCGATGCCCATCATGGACAGCGGCATCCTGCCGAGGAAGCCCGCGGCGGAGAAGCCCTTGGAGCCTGGGGCGGCGAACAGGGCGACGTAGGGGCTGGGCACGGGGACTCCGGGGGTCCAGGTAAGGCGTGAAGATGGCTGATACAGCTTACGGGGCCGGGCGGCCCTCACGCATGCGGGTTCCGCGGGCCGGGATCCCGGTCGTCGGTGGCGGGTGGCAGGATCGAGACATGCCAGACGCGCTCGATGCCACCCCCTACGACGCCCTGCTCCTGCTCTCGTTCGGTGGCCCGGAGGGCCCGGACGACGTGGTCCCGTTCCTGGAGAACGTGACGCGCGGCCGGGGCATCCCCAAGGAACGGCTCAAGGAGGTGGGGCAGCACTACTTCCTGTTCGGCGGGGTCAGTCCGATCAACGAGCAGAACCGCGCCCTGCTTCAGGCGCTCCGGGAGGACTTCGCCGAGCACGGCCTCGACCTGCCGGTGTACTGGGGCAACCGCAACTGGGCGCCCTACCTGACGGACACCCTGCGCGAGATGGTCACCGACGGCCGCCGGCGCGTCCTCGTCCTCGCCACCAGCGCGTACGCCTCGTACTCGGGCTGCCGGCAGTACCGCGAGAACCTGGCGGACGCCCTGGCCGCCCTCGATGCCGAGGGGCTCGAACCGCCGCGGATCGACAAGCTGCGGCACTACTTCAACCACCCCGGCTTCGTGCGCCCCATGGTCGACGGCGTCCTGAGGTCCCTCGCCGAGCTGCCCGAGGACGTGCGCGGCGGCGCGCACCTCGCCTTCACCACCCACTCCATCCCGGACGCGGCCGCCGACACCTCGGGGCCTGTCGAGGGACACGGCGACGGCGGTGCCTACGTCCGCCAGCACCTGGACGTCGCGCGGCTGATCGCCGACACCGTGCGCGAGGAGACCGGCATCGAGCACCCCTGGCGGCTGGTCTACCAGTCGCGCTCCGGAGCCCCGCACATCCCATGGCTGGAGCCGGACATCTGCGACCACCTGGAGGAGCTGCACGGCGCCGGGGTCCCGGCCGTCGTGATGGCCCCCATCGGGTTCGTCTCGGACCACATGGAGGTCCTCTACGACCTCGACACGGAGGCCACGGCCAAGGCCGGGGAGCTGGGTCTGCCGGTGCGCCGCTCGGCCACCGTGGGCGCCGACCCCCGCTTCGCCGCGGCCGTCCGCGACCTCGTCCTGGAGCGCGCCGTCGCCGAGAAGGGCCGGCAGGCGGCTCCCTGCGCCCTGGGCGCACTGGGCGCGAGCCACGACCTGTGCCCGGTCGGCTGCTGCCCCGCCCGCGCCCCCCGCCCCGCCGCCGCGGGCGCCGACAGCCCCTACGCGTGAGGAACACCGTGACCGACACCGCACACGACCGCCTCAGGGCCGAGCTGCTGGAGCTCGCGCTGGAAGCCGCCCACCGGGCGGGCGACTTCCTGTGCCACGGCCGCCCCGACGACCTCGGGGTGGCGGCGACCAAGTCCAGCGCCGTCGACGTCGTCACCGAGATGGACATCGCCTCCGAGAAGCTGATCACCGCCCTGCTCGCCGAGCGCAGGCCGGACGACGGCGTGCTGGGGGAGGAGGGCGCGAGCGTCGAGGGCACCAGTGGCGTCCAGTGGGTGATCGACCCGATCGACGGCACAGTGAACTACCTGTACGGCCTGCCCAGTTGGGCCGTCTCCATCGCGGCCCGCAAGGACGGCGAGACCCTCGTCGGCGTGGTCCACGCGCCCGTGCGGGGCGAGACCTGCCGCGCGGTGCTCGGCCGGGGCGCGTTCGTGAACGACCGGCCCGCGCGCGTGCGGCCCGCGCCGTCCTTCGGCCTGGCCCTGGTCGGCACCGGCTTCGGCTACCTCGCCGAGCGCCGGGCCAGGCAGGCGGAGGTCCTGCGGGAGCTGGTCCCCGAGGTGCGGGACATCCGCCGCGGCGGCTCGGCCGCGATCGACCTGTGCGACGTGGCGACGGGCCGCCTCGACGCGTACTACGAGCGCGGGCTGAACCCTTGGGACTACGCGGCGGGCGACCTGATCGCCCGCGAGGCGGGCGCGCTGACCGGTGGCCGCCCCGGGGAGCCCCTCTCGACCGAGCTGACCGTCGCGGCCCCGCCCGGCCTCTTCGAGACCCTCCAGACCCGCCTCGAGGACCTCGGCGCCTGGCACGACTAGCCGAGGAGCACCGCCCCTCTCGCGACAGGCGCGGGAAGCGCGGGAGGCGCGGGAGGCATAGGGCCGCGTACGGCACGAAGCGGGGCCCCGGCACTGGATCGATGCCGGGGCCCCGCTCCTCGTGCGATCCGGTCAGACGTGCGCGACGCCGACCTGCACGCCGTGCTCGGCCGCCAGGCGGCGCAGGTCGTCCAGCTCTCCCTGCTCGACCTCCGCGAGGAAGTCGTCGCCTGTCTCGCGAGCCCGCGTCAGGTCGGACTCGGTCGCCTTTATGCGCTGCAGAAGCCCTGCGGTGAATGCGTCCATGCTGCGCCCCCTCGTCCTGGGTCGTGGGTCGGTGGCACGGGGGTGTGCCATTCGGAAGGGGCGATCACGTCTCCATACGGGTGCCCAGCGCTACCCAGCCGGGCGGCGACGGTGCCGGACACCCACGCCCGCTCTGCGGAAGCGGTTGGACAACCACGAGATGGCGTGCCACAAGCAGAGCGTGATCGCGGGGTGTAAATCCGTCCTCCCCGCCCTCTCTTCCGCGGAAACCTCAACCGCGGGAGAAAAATCCGGCGTTCCCGGGCCCCCACCCGCCTTACAGCCGACTTATGGCCGAAAAGGGCAGGATGGATGCCCCAGCCCCCGATCTCGGCTGTGCCCGGGCGGGGGACCCCCGTCAGACCCTGCCCCCGGGCGCCTGTACGGCGCTGCGCGGGCGGACAGAGGAAGGACAAGCGACGTGCGCGTACTCGTCGTCGAGGACGAGCAGCTGCTCGCCGATGCGGTGGCCACCGGACTGCGCCGGGAGGCCATGGCCGTCGACGTCGTGTACGACGGCGCGGCCGCCCTGGAGCGCATCGGCGTCAACGACTACGACGTGGTGGTCCTGGACCGCGACCTCCCGCTCGTGCACGGCGACGACGTCTGCCGCAAGATCGTCGAACTCGGCATGCCCACGCGCGTGCTGATGCTCACCGCGTCCGGCGACGTCAGCGACCGGGTCGAGGGCCTGGAGATCGGCGCCGACGACTACCTCCCCAAGCCCTTCGCCTTCAGCGAGCTCACCGCCCGCGTGCGGGCCCTCGGGCGGCGTACGAGCATGCCGCTGCCGCCCGTCCTCGAGCGCGCCGGCATCAAGCTGGACCCCAACCGCCGTGAGGTCTTCCGCGACGGCAAGGAGGTCCAGCTCGCGCCCAAGGAGTTCGCCGTCCTCGAGGTGCTGCTGCGCAGCGAGGGCGCCGTCGTCTCCGCCGAGCAGCTCCTGGAGAAGGCCTGGGACGAGAACACGGACCCGTTCACCAATGTCGTCCGGGTGACCGTGATGACGCTGCGGCGCAAGCTCGGCGAGCCTGCGGTGATCGTCACCGTCCCCGGCTCGGGCTACCGGATCTGATCCTCGTGACCGCACCCGCGCCGCCGACGGCGCCCCCCAAGCCGACCTGGGACCCCAGGAAGCCGCAGGCACCGTTCCCGTGGCTGCGGCCCACCATCCGCATACGGCTCACGCTGCTGTACGGCGGGATGTTCCTGATCGCCGGCATCCTGCTGCTGTCGATCATCTACCTCCTCGCGGCCCAGGCGCTGCACGAGGGCAGCGGCATGGACTTCAAGGTGTCCGGCACCAACCTCCAGCTCGCCAGCGGCAACTGTCCGCAGCTGAGCGGTGCCGGCAGCATCGACGAGCTGAACGCGATGCTCAAGGAGTGCACCGCCGTCCGACGCCAGCACGCGCTCGACGGACTGCTCAGCCGCTCGCTGCTCGCCCTGCTCGGTCTCGCCGTGATCGCCTTCGCCTTCGGCTACGCCATGGCCGGGCGGGTCCTGTCGCCGCTCGGCCGGATCACCCGCACCGCACGCGCGGTGGCGGGCTCGGACCTGTCCCGGCGCATCGAGCTGGACGGTCCGGACGACGAGCTGAAGGAGCTGGCCGACACCTTCGACGACATGCTGGAGCGGCTGCAGCGGGCCTTCACGGCCCAGCAGCGGTTCGTCGGCAACGCCTCGCACGAGCTGCGCACCCCTCTCGCGATCAACCGCACGCTCCTGGAGGTGCACCTGTCCGATCCGGGCGCGCCCGTGGAGCTGCAGCAGCTGGGCAAGACCCTGCTCGCCACCAACGAGCGCAGCGAGCTGCTGGTGGAGGGCCTGCTGCTGCTCGCCCGCAGTGACAATCAGATCGTGGAGCGCAAGCCGGTGAACCTCGCGGAGGTCGCCTCACAGGCCACCGACCAGGTGCGGGGTGAGGCCGAGGCGAAGGGCGTGGAGATCCGCGGTGAGCGCGCCCCGGCGGTCGTCCAGGGAAACGGCGTGCTGCTGGAGCGGATCGCCCTGAACCTCATCCAGAACGCCGTGCGGTACAACGTGCCCGAGGGCGGCTGGGTGGAGGTCACCACCGAGGTGCAGCACGGCCGGGCGGTCCTGGTCGTGACGAACACGGGGCCCGTGGTCCCCGCGTACGAGGTCGACAACCTCTTCGAGCCCTTCCGGCGGCTGCGCATGGAGCGCACCGGCAGCGACAAGGGCGTCGGCCTCGGCCTGTCCATCGCTCGGTCCGTGGCCCGCGCGCACGGCGGGCACATCTACGCCGAGCCCCGGGAGGGAGGTGGGCTCGTGATGCGGGTCACCCTGCCGATCTGAGACCATGTCGCCGACACACGACGTTGTTCGCTTTGCGCGGAAATCCCGGGCCGGACGTCCGGGAGCCCCGTGTGTGATCGATCACAAGAACGATTTTCTGGCCGTATACTCTCCGTGATCACGCAGGCCGTCGGAAAGCCGGGAAAATCCGGGTTTTCGGAGGTCGTGATCACGGGAAGTACACGGTGAGACCGCTTTGAAGTGCGCCATTCGGACCGTGTACGGTCCCCATCGCCATCCAAGCCGATCACTCCTGAGGAGTCCGGTTGGGTGTCGATTGAGTAACAGACCTTGATGTGAGGCAAAATCTCCGCCTCGGGTCGGGCACAAGTCCGGCCTCTCACGCGTTACGTGCGCTGGAGACACCGCAGACACCCAGAGGGGGAGAGCGACATGGCAACGGATTACGACACCCCACGCAAGACCGACGACGACGTCGACTCGGACAGTCTTGAAGAACTGAAGGCCAGGAGGAACGACAAGTCGACGTCCGCCGTGGACGTCGACGAGTTCGAGGCCGCCGAAGGCCTGGAGCTGCCCGGCGCGGACCTCTCGAACGAAGAGCTGGCCGTCCGGGTTCTGCCCAAGCAGCAGGACGAGTTCACCTGCATGAGCTGCTTCCTGGTGCACCACCGCAGTCAGCTGGCCCGCGAGAAGAACGGCCAGCCGATCTGCCGCGACTGCGACTGAGGCAGGGTCGGCCGTGACTGGCTCGACCCCACCTTGGAAGCGCCGCTTCCGCAGGACGGAAGCGGACGACGGGCCGTCCAGCGGCTCTGAGAGCGTGCGTGACGACGAGCGGGGCTCATCCGAAGCAGGATCAGCCTCGCTCGAACCGGCGCCCGCCCCAGGCGGACTGCCGACCCCCGTGGAGACCCCTGCGCCCGCCGCCAGGCGACGCGCCGCGGTCGTCCGGGACGGAGTGAGGGAAGGCGTCCGCAAGGGCGGCAGCCGGGCCAGGGCGGGCCTGGCGTTCCTCGCCGACCGCATCATCGACATCGCCCCGAGGATCCCCGTGCGGGACCTCGCGACCCTGCGCAGACAGTTCCCGGGCCTCGGGCCCGAGCAGCTCGCCGACAAACTCGTCGCGGGCGCCGCCGCCGCGACCTCCACCGTCGGGGCCGGCATCGGCGCGGCCGCCATGATGCCCGTACCCCCCGCGATGCCCACCGAACTGGCCGCCGAGATCACCGGCGTCGCCGCCATCGAGCTGAAGATGATCGCCGAACTGCACGAGGTCTACGGCCTGCGCCCGCCGGGGAACCTGAAGCAGCGCAGCACCGCGTACCTGAGCTCGTGGTCCGGGGAGCGCGGCATCGACGTGACCAAGCCGCTGACCGTCCAGACCGCACTGGGCGGCCAGATGAAGCGCGAGCTGCGCCAGCAGATCATGAAGCGCATGGTCCGCGACCTGCCGAACCTGCTGCCCTTCATGGTGGGAGCCGCGGTCGGAGCGGTCATGAACCGCCGGGACACCAAGCGCGTCGCGGAGCGCATCCGAAAGGACCTGCGCAAGGCCCAGGTGCCGTGGGACGCCCTGCCGGAACTTCCACCGCTGGAACAGCCGGCGGAACCCCTGCTCCCGGGCGAGTTCCCCGAGGAGCCGGGCCACTGAGGCCCCCGCGGACACACGAGGGCACTATCGGACGGGCGGCCGGGGCCGCGGGACCTACCGGGCCGTCGCCCGGGCCGCCTCCAGCGCCGCCGCGAGCCGTTCCGGCTCCCGCGTCGACAGGTACAGGTACGGCGTCGGGTCCTGCGGATCGGTCACGACCACCCGCAGCGCCCGCGGGATGTACGCCCGCAGGAGCATGAAGGCGCGGGTGTCCGCCTTGTGGGTGCGCCAGGCCCGGGTCTCCTCCGGGTCCAGCACCTCGGCCTCGCCGAGCGCCGCGACCGGGATTTTCGCCTCGCCCGCGATGAGGGAGTCGCCCACCACCCGGATGCGGACCGAGCCGTACGAGCTCGCCACGACCGCCGAGACCGCGGTGCCGCCCACCAGCCCGCCGAGCAGCGGCAGGGTGCCGAACGGCAGCAGGATCAGCGCCATCGCGACGCCGACCATCAGGCAGATCAGCCACCAGCTGCGGGGCGCGGTGAGGCGTTCTTCGTAGGGCGAGGCGGAAGGCTGCATGAAACCAAGCTTGGCACGGTGTCGGCCGTGGCCCGACGCGCGGGTAAGGTCTGCGCCTGTGAGTGGTACTTCCGCAGCTCTGAGGCCCCCCGCCGACGCCGTCGCACCGGTGCGGCACCCCGACGCGCCCGCCCCCGGCGAGCTCCTCGGCGCGCACTACGGACACTGTTTCGGATGCGGTGAGAAGCAGGCCCACGGGCTGCACCTCGAAGCCCGCGCGGGGGAGGGGGTGCGGATCACGGCGGAGTTCACCGTGCGCCCGGCCCACCAGGGCGCCCCGGGCCTCGCCCACGGCGGGGTACTGGCCACCGCGCTCGACGAGACGCTCGGCTCGCTGAACTGGCTGCTGCGCACCATCGCGGTCACCGGCCGGCTGGAGACCGACTTCGTACGGCCCGTGCCCGTGGACACCGTCCTTCACCTTGAGGCCGAGGTCGTCGCCGTCGCGGGCCGCAAGATCTACTCGACCGCCACCGGACGGATCGGCGGCCCCGAGGGGCCGGTCGCCGTCCGCGCGGACGCCCTCTTCATCGAGGTGAAGGTCGACCACTTCATCGACCACGGCAGGCCCGAGGAGATCCGGGCGGCCATGGACGACCCCGACCAGATCCGGCGCACCCGCGCCTTCGAGGTGAACCCGTGAACCGTGCACCCCGTCCAGAACTGGACGTGCTCATCCGGCGCGTCGACCCGGACGTACCGCTGCCCGCTTACGCGCAGCCCGGTGACGCGGGAGCGGATCTGCGGACCACCGAGAGCCGTGAACTGAAGCCCGGCGAACGAGCCGTTCTGCCCACCGGTGTGTCTGTCGCGCTCCCGGAGGGGTACGCGGCCTTCGTGCACCCGCGTTCCGGCCTCGCCGCCCGCTGCGGTGTCGCCCTCGTGAATGCCCCGGGGACGGTGGATGCCGGGTACCGTGGGGAGATCAAGGTGATCGTGGTGAATCTCGACCCGTACGAGTCCGTGCGGTTCGAGCGCTTCGACCGGATTGCCCAACTGGTCGTCCAGCAGGTCGAGAAGGTCCGCTTCCGGGAGGTCGCGGAGCTTCCCGACTCGGAGCGGGCCGCAGGGGGCTTCGGGTCCACCGGCGGTCATGCCGCCGTGGGCGGCGGGGCGGGTGGGAATCGATACGCTTCGGTCGTATCCGACCGGGAAGGACAGTGACGTGTTCGGACGTCGCAAGAAGGGCAGTGCCGCCGAGGACGCGGCGGGCGAGGCCGAGCAGGTCGTCGACGCTGTCGACACTGAGGCGGACGAGGCGGAGCGGGAGCGCGTGAGGCTGGAGCCGGAACCGCGTCCCGACGGCCCCTGGGACGACTCCGAGGTGCGGGACCCGGCCGAGGGCCGGGTGGACCTCGGCGGTCTCTTCGTACCCGGGGTCGACGGCATGGAGCTGCGCGTCGAGGTCGCGGGCGACGCGATCGTCGCGGCCACCGTCGTCCTCAAGGACAGCGCCATCCAGCTGCAGGCCTTCGCCGCTCCCAAGCGGGAGGGCATCTGGGGCGAGGTCCGCGAGGAGATCGCCTCGGGCATCACGCAGCAGGGCGGTGTCATCGACGAGGTCGAGGGGCCGCTGGGCTGGGAGCTGCGGGCTCAGGTGCCGGTGCAGCTGCCCGACGGCACGGGCGGTTTCCAGGTCGTCCGGTTCGTCGGTGTCGACGGCCCCCGCTGGTTCCTGCGCGGAGTGATCTCCGGGCAGGGCGCGGTGCAGCCGCAGGCCGCGGGTCTGCTCGAGCAGATCTTCCGGGACACGGTGGTCGTCCGCGGTGAGGGCCCGATGGCCCCGCGCGACCCCATCGTCCTGAAGCTGCCGAACGACGCGCAGATGGTCCCCGAGGGCGTTCAGCAGGAGGACCAGGCCGGTTCCCGCTTCTCCGGCGGCATGGGCCAGCTTCAGCGCGGACCGGAGACCACCGAAGTGCGCTGACCGCGCCGCGCACGCGTCCGGATCGGGCCGTATCCCTGACGGGATGCGGCCCTTTCTCGTGTCCGGCTCCTTGTTCTCGTGTCCGGCGTTCTCATGTCCGGCCTCTTGACGGGCAGTTGGTCCATACCTAGGGTCCCGGCCATCGACCGCGTTCAAAGACGCGCTCGTCGTTCGCAAACGGGAACGGATGGTCCCACATGCCCGACACCCCCACCCCGCACCGACGCAGACGGCGTCCCGCCCTGCTCACCACCGTCGCCGCCCTGACCACCGCCCTGGTCGGCGGCTTCCTCGCCTGGCCGGCCGCGCAGACCGCCGAGGCCGCCCCGGCGGCCTTCGCGCACCCCGGAGTCACCGTCTCCCGCGGCCAGCTGGACTTCGCCCGCACCCAGGTCAACGCGGGCGCCCAGCCCTGGAAGAGCGCCTACGACCAGATGCTGGCGAGCAAGTACGCCTCGCTGACCCGCACCGCCAAGCCCCGCGCGACGGTCGAGTGCGGCTCGTACTCCAACCCCGACTACGGCTGCACCGACGAGCGCGAGGACGCAATCGCCGCGTACACGGACGCCCTCGCCTGGTACATCACCCGCGACGAGCGGTACGCGAAGAAGTCCATCGAGCTGATGGACGCCTGGTCGGCCACGATCAAGGGCCACACCAACAGCAACGCGCCCCTGCAGACCGGCTGGGCGGGCTCCTCGTGGCCCAGGGCCGCCGAGATCATCAAGTACACGTACACCGGGACGTGGGCGAACTCCGGGCGCTTCGCGACGATGCTGCGCGACGTCTACCTGCCCAAGGTCATCAACGGCTCCAACTCCAACGGCAACTGGGAACTGTCGATGACGGAGGCCGCGGTCGGCATCTCCGTCTTCCTGGAGGACAGGACGTCCTACGACAAGGCCATGGCGAAGTTCCGCACGCGCACGGCCGCGTACATCTACCTGGCCTCCGACGGCTCCCTGCCGAAGACGGTGCCGAGCCAGAACCTCGACACCACGGCGAAGATCGTCAACTACTGGCAGGGCCAGTCCACCTTCGTCACCGGCCTCACCCAGGAGACCTGCCGCGACTTCACGCACACCGGGTACGGCATCTCCGCCATCGCGCACATCGCCGAGACCAGCCGCATCCAGGGCACCGATCTCTACTCCACCGACGTCGGCGAACGGCTGCGGCAGGCCCTCGGCCTCCAGTCCAGGTACCAGCTGGGCGAAGTGGCACCGAGCTGGCTGTGCGGCGGCTCCCTCACCCTCGGGCTCGGACCGGTCACCGAGGTCGGGTACAACGCCCTGCACAACCGGCTCGGCATCGCGATGACCAACACCCAGCGGCTGACCGAGCGGAACCGCCCGGCCGGCAGCAACAACCTCTTCGTGGCATGGGAGACGCTCACCCACGGGAACAACCCGAACTGACCCTGCCCGGCCGGGCGTGCGGTGACCGCCGTACGCCCGGCCGTCAGGGTTGCGTCAAAGTCGTCCCGCACGGCGCCCCACCACCCCTCTTGCCGGATTCCGCGGCCGTAAGGTCGACGGGGCGGACATCGCCGGCACGGGAAGACAATGGGGCCATGGGACGCGGCAAGCTTCGGATCCACCTCGGTGCGGCACCGGGCGTCGGCAAGACGTACGCGATGCTCGCCGAGGCGCACCGCAGGGCCGAGCGGGGCACCGACTGCGTCGTCGCCTTCGTGGAGCACCACGACCGGCCGCGCACGGAGGTCATGCTCCACGGCCTCGAACAGGTCCCGCGCAGACAGCTCGACCACCGCGGCTCCCGGTTCACCGAGATGGACGTGGACGCGGTCCTGGAGCGCGCCCCCGCCGTCGCACTGGTGGACGAGCTGGCCCACACGAACGTCCCCGGCTCGCGCAACGTCAAGCGCTGGCAGGACGTCGAGGAACTGCTGGCCGCCGGCATCGACGTCCTCTCCACCGTCAACATCCAGCACCTGGAGTCCCTCGGCGACGTCGTCGAGTCGATCACCGGGGTGCGGCAGCGAGAGACCGTCCCGGACGAGGTCGTGCGCCGGGCCGACCAGATCGAGCTGGTCGACATGGACCCGCAGGCGCTGCGCCGCCGGATGGCCCACGGCAACGTGTACAGACCCGAGAAGATCGACGCCGCCCTCTCGCACCACTTCCGCCCGGGCAACCTGACCGCGCTGCGCGAGCTGGCGCTGCTGTGGGTCGCGGACCGGGTCGACGCCCGCCTGACCGAGTACCGCAGCGAGCACCGGGTCTCGGCGATCTGGGGCTCGCGCGAGCGGATCGTGGTCGGGCTGACCGGCGGACCCGAGGGGCGGACACTGATCCGCCGGGCGGCCCGCCTCGCGGAGAAGGGCGCGGGCGGCGAGGTGCTGGCCGTCTACATCGCCCGCAGCGACGGACTGACCTCCGCCTCCCCGAAGGAGCTGGCCGTCCAGCGCACCCTCGTGGAGGACCTGGGCGGCACCTTCCACCACGTCGTCGGCGACGACGTGCCGGCCGCGCTGCTCGCCTTCGCCCGCGGCGCCAACGCCACCCAGATCGTGCTCGGCTCCTCGCGCCGCAAAGCCTGGCAGTACGTCTTCGGACCCGGCGTCGGAGCCACGGTCGCCCGGGAGTCGGGCCCCGACCTCGACGTGCACATCGTCACCCACGAGGAGGCCGCCACGGGACGCGGCCTTCCGGTCGCCCGGGGCGCCCGGCTCGGCCGCTCCCGGATCGCCGGGGGATGGCTGACGGGTCTGGCGGGACCGGCCCTGCTGGCGCTGGCGCTCACCCACACCGCCACCGGTCTCGGCATCGCCAACGACATGCTGCTGTTCCTGTCGCTGACGGTGACCGCGGCCCTGCTCGGCGGACTGCTGCCGGCACTGGCCTCCGCCGCCGTCGGCTCCCTCCTGCTGAACTACTACTTCGCCCCGCCCCTGCACCGCTTCACCGTCTCGGACCCCAGGAACATCCTCGCCATCGCGGTCTTCTTCGGCGTCGCCGTCGCGGTGGCCTCGGTGGTCGACCTCGCGGCCCGGCGGACCCATCAGGCGGCCCGGCTGCGTGCCGAGTCGGAGATACTCTCCTTCCTCGCCGGCAGTGTGCTCCGCGGCGAGACCAGCCTCGAGGCACTCCTGGAGCGGGTCAGGGAGACCTTCGGCATGCGGTCGGCGGCACTGCTGGAGCGTACGAGCGACGTCGACCCGTGGACCTGCGCAGGCAGTGCCGGGACCCGCCCCCCGGAGCGGCCCGAGGACGCGGACGTGGACGTGCCGGTCAGCGGCCACCTGGCGCTCGCCCTGTCGGGACGGGTCCTGCCGGCGGAGGACCGGCGGGTGCTCGCAGCCTTCGCCGCGCAGGCCGTCGTGGTCCTGGACCGCCGTCGCCTGCGGTCCGAGGCCGACCGGGCCCGCGCGCTCGCCGAGGGCAACCGCATCCGCACCGCCCTGCTCGCCGCCGTCAGCCACGACCTGCGCACCCCGCTGGCCGGGATCAAGGCGTCCGTCTCGTCCCTGCGCTCCGACGAGGTGGAATGGTCCGAGCAGGACCGGGCGGAGCTGCTGGAGGGCATCGAGGACGGCGCCGACCGCCTCGACCACCTGGTGGGCAACCTGCTGGACATGTCCCGCCTCCAGACCGGCACCGTCACCCCGCTGATCCGCGACCTCGACCTCGACGAGGTGGTGCCGATGGCGCTCGTCGGCGTGCCCGAGGACAGCGTGCGGCTGGACATCCCTGAGACGCTGCCGATGGTCGCCGTCGACGCGGGACTGCTGGAGCGCTCGGTCGCCAACCTCGTGGAGAACGCCGTCAAGTACAGCCCGCCCGGCGAACCGGTGCTGGTCCTCGCCAGCACCCTCGCGGACCGGGTCGAACTCCGCGTCGTGGACCGCGGCCCTGGCGTCCCGGACGAGGCCAAGGAACGGATCTTCGCGCCCTTCCAGCGCCACGGCGACGCCCCGCGCGGCGCCGGGGTGGGACTCGGCCTCGCGGTCGCCCGCGGCTTCGCCGAGGCCGTCGGCGGCACCCTCGACGCCGAGGACACCCCCGGCGGCGGACTCACCATGGTGCTCACGCTCCGGGCCGTGGACCACCGGTCCGGTGAGGCCACCGAGACAGCAGAAAGGAAGGCCCCATGCGGCGCCTGACCGGGACGGACGCCCGCACCCCCACGAGGGTGCTCGTGGTCGACGACGAACCGCAGATCACCCGTGCTCTCGTGATCAACCTCAGGGCACGCAAGTACGAGGTCGACGCAGCCCCCGACGGTGCCACCGCACTGGAACTCGCAACCGCCCGGCCCCCGGACGTCGTCGTGCTCGACCTCGGGCTGCCCGACATGGACGGCGTCGACGTGATCAGGGGCCTGCGCGGCTGGACCCGCGTGCCGATCCTGGTGCTCTCCGCCCGCCACTCCTCGGACGAGAAGGTCGAGGCCCTCGACGCCGGCGCGGACGACTACGTCACCAAGCCCTTCGGCATGGACGAACTCCTCGCCCGGTTGCGCGCGGCCGTCCGCCGGGCGGAGCCGGCCGGGCCCGGCGAGAGCGACGTGATCGTGGAGACGGACGCCTTCACCGTCGACCTCGCGGCCAAGAAGGTGCGCCGCGCCGGCCGCGACGTACGCCTGACCCCCACCGAGTGGCACCTGCTGGAGGTCCTGGTGCGTCACCCCGGCCACCTGGTCGGGCAGAAGCACCTGCTCCAGGAGGTGTGGGGGCCGTCCTACGGCACCGAGACGAACTACCTGCGGGTCTACATGGCCCAGCTGCGGCGGAAGCTGGAACCGGACCCCGCGCACCCGCGGCACTTCGTCACCGAACCGGGCATGGGCTACCGGTTCGAACGCTGACCCGTGCGGGTACGTGGCTCCCGGCGCCCCCCGGTACGCTTTCGGTATGAGTGCTGTTCCCCGTTCCGACAAGCCGGTGGGCCGGTTCCGGCGCATGCTCGACCGGCTCTCCTCCTCCCAGGAGGACCTGGAGTCCGAGGAGCTGCGGGAGGACACCGACACCACCGGCTGTACGCGCATCGGCGACTGCCAGGACCGGCAGATCGTCACGGTTACTGGTACCTTGCGCACGGTCACCCTGCGGCCGCGGGCGGGCGTCCCGGCCCTGGAGGCCGAGCTGTTCGACGGCTCGGCCGCGCTGGACGTGGTGTGGCTCGGCCGGCGCTCCATCGTGGGCATAGAGCCGGGACGCAAACTCATCGCTTCGGGCCGGATCTCCCTGAGCCGGGGCCGTAGGGTGCTGTTCAACCCGAAGTACGAACTCAGACCGCTCGGACGGGAGTAGCCGGTGACGTCGCTCGACAAGCCGACCGAAGACGCCCAGCAGGATTCCAGGGCGGTGACCGAGGCCGCGCTCTTCGAGGCGTTCGGCGGCGTGCGGGGCATGGTCGAGACGGTCCTGCCCGGCCTGCTCTTCGTCAGCATCTTCACGCTCACCAAGGACCTGCACTGGTCGGCGATCGCCGCCCTCGCGGTGTCCCTGCTGCTCGTCCTGGTCCGCCTGGTCACGAAGGACACGGTCAAGCACGCCTTCAGCGGCGTCTTCGGCGTCGCGTTCGGCGTGGTCTTCGCGATGATGACGGGCAACGCCAAGGACTTCTACCTGCCGGGCATGCTCTACACGCTCGGCCTGGCGCTGGCGTACATCATCACGACCCTGTGCGGCGTCCCGCTGATCGGACTGATCCTCGGCCCGGTCTTCAAGGAGAACCTCTCCTGGCGCAAGCGCAACCCCGGCCGCAAGAAGGCGTACGCGAAGGCCAGCTGGGCGTGGGGTCTGATCCTGCTCGCCAAGTGCGCCGTGCTCTTCCCGCTGTACTGGTGGGCCGACACCACCCAGCTCGGCTGGGTCCTGGTCGCCCTGAAGATCCCGCCCTTCCTCCTCGCCGTCTGGCTCACCTGGGTCTTCCTGGCCAAGGCACCCGCGCCGATCGACGTGTTCGCGGAGCTGGAGGCGGAGGAGCAGGCGGAGCGCGCCAGGGCCGCCGCCCGCTCTGCCGAGTAGGACTCCCGGCCCGCCGGGTAGGACTCCCGCACTGCCGGGTGGGACCGCCCGGCGAGAACGGGCCCGGTCACCGCAACGGCCTGCGGCCTCGTCCTCCGACGCCGGACGGACTGAAAGACGAAACGGACCGCAGGACGAAGGGGGGCGCCGGGAATTCTCCGGGCGCCCCCCTTCGTCGTCTCAAGACCTCGGCGACCTCAGCTCGTCGCGTCCTCGCGGCGTACCGACAGCAGGTCCTCCAGCTGTTCCTCGCGGGCCTGGGCGGCCACGAACAGCAACTCGTCGCCCGCCTCCAGGGAGTCCTCCCGGGACGGGGTCAGGACGCGGGTGCCCCGGATGATCGTGACCAGCGAGGTGTCCTCGGGCCATTCGACGTCGCCGACCTGCGTACCGGCCAGGGCGGACTCCGGCGGCAGCGTCAGCTCCACGAGGTTGGCGTCGCCGTGGCTGAAGCGCAGCAGACGGACCAGGTCGCCGACGCTGACGGCCTCCTCGACGAGGGCCGACATCAGACGCGGGGTGGAGACGGCGACGTCCACGCCCCACGACTCGTTGAACAGCCACTCGTTCTTCGGGTTGTTGACGCGGGCAACGACCCGCGGGACGCCGTACTCGGTCTTCGCGAGGAGGGAGACGACCAGGTTCACCTTGTCGTCACCCGTGGCCGCGATGACCACGTTGCAGCGCTGGAGCGCGGCCTCGTCCAGGGAGGTGATCTCGCAGGCGTCGGCCAGCAGCCACTCCGCCTGCGGGACGCGCTCGACCGAGATGGCGGTCGGCGCCTTGTCGATCAGCAGGATCTCGTGACCGTTCTCCAAGAGCTCGCCCGCGATCGAGCGGCCCACGGCGCCGGCACCGGCAATGGCGACCCTCATCAGTGACCGGCCTCCTCTTCAGGGCCCTCGGCGAACGCCGCCTCGACCTTCTCGACGTCGTCCGTACGCATCATCACGTGCACCAGGTCGCCTTCCTGCAACACCGTCTGCGAGGACGGCAGCATCGCCTCGCCGAGCCGGGTGAGGAAGGCGACGCGGACGCCGGTCTCGTCCTGGAGCCGACTGATCTTGTGGCCCACCCAGGCGGCGGAGGCGTGCACCTCGGCGAGCTGCACCCCGCCGGTGGGGTCGCGCCACAGCGGCTCCGCGCCCGAGGGCAGGAGCCGGCGCAGCATCTGGTCGGCCGTCCAGCGGACGGTCGCGACGGTCGGAATGCCGAGGCGCTGGTAGACCTCGGCGCGGCGGGGGTCGTAGATACGGGCCGCGACGTTCTCGATGCCGAACATCTCGCGGGCCACCCGGGCGGCGATGATGTTCGAGTTGTCACCGCTGGAGACGGCGGCGAAGGCGCCGGCCTCCTCGATGCCGGCTTCGCGCAGCGTGTCCTGATCGAAGCCGACCCCGGTGACCCGGCGTCCGCCGAACCCGGAGCCCAGTCGTCGGAAGGCGGTGGGGTCCTGGTCGATCACGGCGACCGTGTGCCCCTGTTGCTCCAGGGTCTGGGCAAGAGCGGATCCCACTCTTCCGCAGCCCATGATGACGATGTGCACGACCGTCCTTCCGAAGTCAATGGTCACGGCTCAGGTGGAAAGGGTCTCAGACCGCCGCCCAAGCTACACACGCGCGGTGCGCGGAGGGCACCCCTGTGCACGTCGTCTGCGGTTTTCCCCGCTCAGCGGCGGCTGATGCTGCGCACGCTGACCAGTGTCAGGATTCCGAGGCCGACCAGTCCGGCGGCGGCGCCGATGAGCTCCGCGGTCGTGTGCATGGAACCTCCAGAAGCAGACAGGGACGGGGTTTTGTCATATAGGCATGCGGATCTTGTGGACTGCGGAATCCGCAGTGGAAAACGTCCGCGATTTCACTCGTAGAGCAGATGCCGGGTGGCGGGTGGGCGGCCGCCCGTTCGAACGCTTACGATCCTCTGCGTGTCCAAACTGACCGACGTGCCCAAACGGATCTTGATCGGGCGCGCACTGCGCAGTGACCGGCTCGGAGAGACTCTCCTGCCGAAGCGCATCGCACTCCCCGTCTTCGCCTCCGACCCGCTCTCCTCTGTGGCGTACGCACCCGGAGAAGTCCTCCTGGTCCTGTCCATCGCGGGTGTGTCGGCCTACCACTTCAGCCCGTGGATCGCGGTCGCCGTCGTGGTGCTCATGTTCACGGTCGTGGCGTCCTACCGCCAGAACGTGCACGCCTATCCCAGCGGCGGCGGCGACTACGAGGTGGCCAACACCAACCTCGGTCCCCGGGCGGGCCTCACCGTCGCCAGTGCGCTCCTCGTCGACTACGTCCTCACCGTCGCCGTCTCCATCTCCTCCGGCATCGAGAACCTCGGCTCCGCCGTCCCCTTCGTGGTCGAGCACAAGGTGTTCTGCGCGGTCGCCGTGATCGTGCTGCTGACGCTGATGAACCTGCGCGGGGTGAAGGAGTCCGGCAAGCTCTTCGCGATCCCGACGTACGTCTTCGTGGCGGGCGTCTTCATCATGGTCGCGTGGGGCGCGTTCCGCGGGCTCGTCCTGGACGACACCATGCGCGCGCCGACCGCCGGCTACCACATCAAGGCCGAGCACGAGGGCATCGCCGGCTTCGCCCTCGTCTTCCTGTTGCTGCGGGCCTTCTCCTCCGGCTGTGCCGCGCTCACCGGAGTCGAGGCGATCTCCAACGGTGTGCCGGCCTTCCGCAAGCCCAAGTCGAAGAACGCGGCGAGCACCCTCGCGGCGATGGGTCTGCTCGCCGTCACCATGTTCTGCGGGATCATCGCCCTGGCCATGGTCACCAAGGTCCGGATGGCCGAAAACCCGGCCGTCGACCTGCTGAACAACGGCGTCGCCGTCGGCTCCGACTATGTGCAGAACCCGGTGATCTCGCAGGTCGCCGAGGCCGTCTTCGGCAAGGACAGCTTCCTGTTCATCGTGCTCGCGGCGGCCACCGCGCTGGTCCTCTTCCTCGCCGCCAACACCGCGTACAACGGCTTCCCGCTGCTCGGCTCGATCCTCGCGCAGGACCGCTATCTGCCACGCCAGCTGCACACCCGCGGCGACCGCCTCGCCTTCTCGAACGGCATCGTGCTCCTCGCCGGCGCGGCCACGCTCCTCGTCGTCATCTACGGAGCCGACTCCACCCGGCTGATCCAGCTCTACATCGTCGGCGTCTTCGTCTCCTTCACGCTCAGCCAGACCGGCATGGTGCGGCACTGGAACCGCAACCTCGCCGCCGAGCGCGACCAGAACAAGCGCCGTCACATGGTCAGGTCCCGGGCGATCAACGCCTTCGGCGCCTTCTTCACCGGGCTCGTGCTGGTCGTCGTACTCGTCACCAAGTTCACGCACGGCGCCTGGGTCGCCCTGCTCGGCATGGTGATCTTCTACGCGACGATGAGCGCGATCCGCAAGCACTACGACCGGGTCGCCGAGGAGATCGCCGCTCCCGAGGGCCCCTCCGACGACAGTGTCCGCCCCTCCCGCGTCCACTCCGTCGTCCTGATCTCGAAGATCCACCGTCCGACCCTGCGCGCCCTGGCCTACGCCAAGCTGATGCGGTCCGACACCCTCGAGGCGCTCAGCGTCAACGTCGACCCCGCGGAGACGAAGACCCTGCGCGCGGAGTGGGAACGACGCGGTATCACCGTCCCGCTGAAGATCCTCGACTCGCCCTACCGCGAGATCACGCGCCCCGTCATCGAGTACGTGAAGGGGCTGCGCCGCGAGTCCCCGCGTGACGCGGTCTCGGTGATCATCCCCGAGTACGTGGTGGGCCACTGGTACGAGCACCTGCTGCACAACCAGAGCGCCCTGCGCCTCAAGGGCCGGCTGCTGTTCACGCCGGGCGTGATGGTCACCTCCGTGCCCTACCAGCTGGAGTCCTCCGAGGCCGCGAAGAAGCGGGCCCGCAGGCGCCAGGACTGGAACGCGCCGGGTGCGGTGCGCCGTGGTCCCGCCGAGCAGCGGACGAAGGAACCCACCAAGCCGAAGGGCTGACGGGCCGACCGGTCGGGGGCCTGACGAGTCCTCCGGGGCGGCCGGCCCGGAGGACTGGCGGGCTGACGGGCCGAGCTGTCCGAGGACCGGCGGGCCGACCTGTCCGGGGACCGGCGGGCTGCCGGGCCGACCGTTTCGCGGGACTGGCGGGCTGACGGCCTCGAAGGGTCGGCGGGCTCGTGGTGAGCGGCCGGGCGACGTCCACGTAGACTGGTGGGCTGTTGTCCGGCCGTTCCCCCTTTTCGCATCTGGAGTCACCCCGCCATGCAGGCAGAACCGAAGAAGTCACTGGTGGGGGAGGAGTACGAGGTCGAGATCGGCCCCGTCGCCCACGGCGGGCACTGCATCGCCCGTACGGCCGAGGGCCAGGTCCTCTTCGTCCGGCACACGCTGCCGGGCGAGCGGGTCCGCGCCCGGGTGACCGAGGGCGAGGAGGGCGCCCGTTTCCTGCGCGCCGACGCCGTCGAGATCCTCGACGCGTCCAAGGACCGCGTCGAGGCGCCCTGCCCGTACGCGGGCCCCGGCCGCTGCGGTGGCTGCGACTGGCAGCACGCCAAGCCGGGCGCCCAGCGGCGGCTCAAGGGTGAGGTCGTCGCCGAGCAGTTGCAGCGGCTGGCGGGCCTCACGCCCGAGGAGGCCGGCTGGGACGGCACGGTGATGCCCGCCGAGGGCGACAAGCTGCCGCCCGGCGAGGTGCCCTCGTGGCGCACCCGCGTGCAGTACGCGGTGGACCCGGACGGCAACGCCGGGCTGCGGCGCCACCGCTCGCACGAGGTCGAGCCGATCGAGCACTGCATGATCGCCGCGGACGGCGTGAGCGAGCTGGGGATCGAACAGCGCGACTGGTCCGGCATGGAGTCCGTCGAGGCCATCGCCGCGACGGGGTCGCAGGACCGCATGGTGATCCTGGAGCCCCGGCCCGGCGCCCGGCTGCCCCTCGTGGAGCTCGACCGGCCCGTCTCGGTGATGCGGGTCGAGGAGCACGACGGCGGCATCCACCGGGTGCACGGCCGCGCCTTCGTGCGCGAGCGCGCGGACGACCGGACCTACCGGGTCGGCAGCGGCGGTTTCTGGCAGGTCCACCCGAAGGCCGCGGACACCCTCGTCAAGGCCGTCATGCAGGGCCTGCTGCCGCGCAAGGGCGACATGGCGCTCGACCTGTACTGCGGCGTCGGGCTCTTCGCGGGCGCGCTCGCCGACCGCCTCGGCGACAAGGGCGCGGTCCTCGGCATCGAGTCCGGCAAGCGCGCGGTGGAGGACGCCCGGCACAACCTCGCCGGCTTCGAGCGGGTCCGCATCGAGCAGGGCAAGGTCGAGTCGGTCCTCCCGCGTACGGGCATCACCGAGGTCGACCTGATCGTCCTCGACCCGCCCCGCGCGGGCGCGGGCAAGAAGACGGTGGAGCACCTGGCGTCCCTGGGCGCCCGCAAGATCGCGTACGTGGCCTGCGACCCGGCGGCACTGGCCCGGGACCTGGCGTACTTCCGCGACGGCGGATACCGGGTGCGGACGCTGCGGGCGTTCGATCTGTTTCCCATGACGCACCACGTGGAGTGCGTGGCGATTCTGGAGCCGACCAAGAAGGACGCCTGACCTGCCGTTTAGCAGCGTTGGTGGGTCGCTCGACCTGTTTCCCTCCGTGCAGCGGGTCGGGCAGACGCACTGCTTGTTCAAACTCGCCTGACCTGCGGTTACAGGGTGTGGCGGGGTTCGTACGAATGATGTCGGCGACGCGCATTCATCATTCTTGACGCTCGAATGACGCTCGATTCGTGAGACTGAGGCAGGGTCGCGTTGCCCGGCCGACGAGGGGCGAGCGGGGCCGGCAGGTTGCCCGCGCTCGCGACGCGTCGGCGTGACTGCCGCCCACGTGGGACAGCCGACAGCCGGCTTACGCGAAGGGCACAAGCCGGTGATCGGTCATCACTTCCTCCGGCACCATCGGTGACGACGGAGCGCATGCCGGAGGAGTCTCATATCCGCTCCCGGGCCGTCCGGTCGCGGACGCCCAGGACGTCACCCGCACAAACTCGGTGCGACTCGGTGCGCGGCCCGTCCCGGGTGCTTTGATCCGCTTCAGCCGCCGATGGGCGTGACCCCTGAGGGAGCCGGGGCCAGTCGGTACCCGCCGTCCTCGCGTCGCACGTGTCCGGCGGTCGGCGGCGGGAAATGGCTTCCCAGCAGGAGAGTTGACGTACCGGCCAGTGAGCCGAGTACCTGGTTCCGGGTCCTGGCCGCGAGTTCGGGAGCGACGTCCACACAGCTGCAGAGCTCCGGATGCGCCATCTGGACCGGGTGGTGGATGCTGTCGCCGGTGACCAGTGCGGTCTCGCCACGGCTGCTCAGTTCCACCGCTACCTGCCCCGGTGTGTGGCCGGGGGTGGGCAGCAGACGGATGCCCGGCGCGACGTCCGTGCCCTCGTCCGCGACATCGATGAGGTCGAACAGACCTGCTTCCCGGACGGGATGGACCGAGTCCCGGAACATCTGCCGACGCGCCTCCTCCATGTCGACACCCGCCCAGTAGTCCCACTCGGTGCGTGAGGTGAGATAGCGCGCGTTCGGGAAGGTGGGCACCCAGGCGTCGCCCTCGGCACGCGTGTTCCACCCCACGTGGTCGGCGTGGAGGTGGGTCAGGACCACGACGTCAACGCTCTCTGGCGCGAAGCCCGCCGCCCGTAGCCGTGCTTCGTAGTCGCTGTTCAGGTTGTGCCAGGCGGGGTTGGAGCGCCGCTTCCCGTTCCCGATGCCGGTGTCCACCAGCACCCGCATGCCGTCCACCTCGACGGCGAAGCTGTGACTCGCCAGGCGCAGGACGCCTTGTTCGTCGGCGAACTCGGGGCTCAGCCAGGGAGTCCGGCTCACGAGGTCGGTGGTTGCCCCGGGCAGCAGCCACGGACCGGTCTGGGCGGGCAGGGCCACTTCGTCGATGCGTCGTACGGTGTGGTTGCCCACCGTCCAGGAAGAGGCGGGGGGAGTGGTGGACTTGGTCGTTTGCGATGAGGTGAACACGGCGACTTTCCTTACCTGTTATGGGTCGCGAGGACGGAGATGTCTGGAGCGGGGATGTCCCGAGAGACGGATGTGTAGTTGCTCGTTGCCGGGCGGGAGTGGGCGTCCTCAGACGGTGTCCGGCGCCGACTGCGCAGCGGCGCGGTCAGCGTCGCGACTGCGACGGTCGCCAGTACGGCCACGCAGCCGGCATAGGCCAGTGCTGCCGCACGCAGCCCGAAGCCGGCGGTGAGGGCGCCGGCGCCGATGGCGGGCAGACTCATCGCCAGGTAGCTGAGTACGTAATAGGAGGCGAGCGTGCCGCTCTTCTCCCGGGCCGGGACCGAGTCGACGACCGCGCGCAGCGCACCCTGGGAGACGGCTCCGAAGCCGAACCCGGCCAGCGCCGCCCCGGCGAAGAGAAGTACGGGGCCGGCGAGATAGAGGGCACCCAGGGTCAGGCCGGCCGCCGGAATCACCGCGCAGCTCCCGAGAAGAGCGGAGACGTCGGCACGCATCCTGCGCGTGAAGTACACCGTCGGGGCGGCGACGGCCGTCAGCGTGAAGAAGACCAGGCCGCCGGCGTATTCGGGTCCGTCGGGGGAGATGAGCCGTGTGAAGCCCGGTCCCAGGGACGAGTAGAAGCCGCCGAGTGCCCAGACGGCGACGACGCCGGCGCCGTTGAGCAGGAGAGCGTGGGCGGCCGCCGACGGCAGCGCCAGGTGGGGCCGCGTCGAGCGCAGTGCTCCGGGATGACGGCGGACGGTCTCGGACGTCGAGACAAGGGCGATGGCCTGCGCGGTGAACACGGCGATCAGGGCCGCGTACACCGTGATCGCCGGGACGGGGGCGAAGCGCACCATGAGGGTGGCTGCCAGGACGCCGGCCGCCATGCCCGTCACCGGCGCGATGCTGTTGGCCAGAGCGGGGCGACCCGGCCGGGCGGGGTCTTCCAGGTCGAGGAGAGCCGCACCTGCTGCGCTGGTCGCCGCGCCGGTCGCGATGCCCTGCAGCACGCGGGCGCCGATCAGGGTGGTCAGGCCGCCGGCCGTCGCGAACAGCGCCATGGAGGCGACCTGGACCGTGAGCGCGCCCAGGAGCACGGGGCGGCGTCCGACATGGTCGGAAAGGGTTCCGGTCGTCAGCAGTGCGATCAGGAGCGCCAGAGCGTAGGCGCTGAAGACCACGGTGATGTCGAGGGCCGACAACTGCCACTGAGCCTGGTAGTGGGGGTACAGCGGGGTCGGCGCGCTGGATGCGGCGAGCAGCGCGATCAGGATCGAGGCGTGCAATGCGAACGGCAGGCGTCCGGATGGGGAGGTGCAGGAAGGCGCGAGGCCCGCGGGGACGCTCTGCATGAGGGTCCTTCCCGTGCTAAAAGCGAATCGTTTGCTTTAGTTGACTGTAGGGCCTACGGTGACTTAAAGCAAACGATTCGCTTTTACGTTGGTCGGAGGTCCTGTACCAGCCCCGGCCCGTCACGCCGCACAGATCCGGAAGGAAGCCATGACCAGCGAACTCACTCCCCAAGAGGCAGCCCGAGGGGCGCTGCGGGCGGGGCTCCCCCTCGGGGACGGCCGACATGAGGAAGTGGCCATGACGGCCAACCACATCCACTCCGTGATCAGCACGTTGCGCGAGCTCGATTTCGGCGAGACCCCTCCCGCGTCCTCCTACCGAGCCGGACAGGGGGACGCCGATGCAACCGTTTGAGCTGTCGCTGACCGAAGCCTCCCGTGCGGTGCGCGCACGGGAGCTGTCCCCCGTCGAACTCACCGAATCGGTGCTCGCCCGTATAGCTGCCGTCGAAGGACGGCTGGGCGCCTACGTCACCGTCGCCGCCGACGCGGCCCTGGCCGCAGCGGTCCGCGCCGAACGGGAGATCTCCGGAAGCGGACCGCGCGGGCCGCTGCACGGGATCCCCATGGCGCTCAAGGATCTGATCGACGCAGAGGGGGTACCCACCACGGCGAGTTCGCACGTCCGGACAGGGCACGTGGCGGAACGCGACAGTCGAGTGGCCGAACGGCTCGGCATTGCCGGGGCCGTCCTCCTGGGCAAGACGCACACGCACGAGTTCGCCTACGGCCTGACCACTCCGCAGACGAACAACGCCTGGGATCACAGCCGGATCGCGGGTGGGTCGAGCGGCGGCTCGGCGGTAGCTGTCGCCGCCGGCGGGGCGACGTTCGCCATGGGCACGGACACGGGCGGTTCCATCCGGGTCCCCGCGGCCCTGAACGGCGTGGTGGGCCTCAAGCCGACCTACGGCCTGGTCCCACGCACAGGCGTGACCTCGCTGTCCTGGTCCCTGGACCACGTGGGCCCTCTCACCCGCACCGTCCAGGACGTCGCGCTGGTGCTGTCGGCGACCGCCGGCCACGACCCGCGGGACCCGGCGAGCGTGTCCGGCCCCATGCTGGACCGCTTCCCGGGAGGCGACCTGCGAGGACTGAAGGTCGGCGTACCGCGGAACCACTACTTCGACCGGGTCACGCCCGAGGTCGAGGAGTCCGTGCGCGGCGCGATCGAGCGGCTGGCGGAGCTGGGGGCGGAGCTCGTCGACGTCGAGATCCCGATGGCGCGTTACATCCAGGCCGTTCAGTGGGGGCTGATGGTTCCCGAGGCCACCGCGTACCACGAGCGGTCACTGCGGGCCACCCCCGACCTGTACGCGGCGGACGTTCGCATCCTGCTGGAGGCCGGCGAACTCACCTCTGCGGGCGACTACCTCCGCGCCCAGCGGGCCCGCACCATGATGCGAGACGCCTGGGCTCGCATGTTCGACGGAATCGACGTCCTCGCCGCGCCGACGGTGCCGATGACCGCCGCCGAGGCGGGGCAGAAAGCCGTCGAGTGGGCCGATGGCACGACCGAGGCCGTGTCGGACAGCTATGTCCGCCTCTGTGCCCCCGCCAACATCACCGGCGTCCCGGCCCTCACCCTGCCGGTCGGTCACGACCGCGCCGGACTGCCGATCGGTATGCAGCTGATGGCGCGCCCCTTCCACGACGCGACCGTGCTCCGTGTGGGCCGGGTCTACGAGGAGTCGGTGGCCGGCGCGGGGCGGCTTGCTCCCCTCGCTGTCTGAGGGGAAGGCGGACGTTCCAGCCGGCATGCGGTTGCGTCGCCGCAGGGGCGTCCGCCGTGCTCGGGGCCGCCCGGATCGTAGCCCTGCGGGTCGCCGACGCCGGCCACCGCCTAGAAGCAACAAATTCGCATTAAAGTGGACCGCATGAGTCCCAAGCCCATGGTCCGCCCCGGCGGGCGCAGCGCACGCGTACAGGAGTCCGTCCATGCGGCGGTACGTGAACTCGTAGGGGAGGTGGGCCGCGACGCGCTCACGGTCCCGATGGTGGCCACTCGGGCGGGCGTGACCCCCTCCACGATCTACCGTCGTTGGGGCGACCTGCAGGAACTCCTGTCCGACGTGGCCGTCGAACGACTGCGCCCGGAAACGGAGCCGGCCGATCTCGGAAGCGTGCGGGCCGATCTCGACGCGTGGGCGGAACAGTTCCTCGACGAGATGGCCTCGCCGCCCGGGCGTGCCTACATCCGGGACGCCCTGCTCGGTGACCCCGACGGAACCAATGCCGGTCAGTGTTCGGCGTATGCCGCGGAGCAGATCGACGTCGTGTTGGCCCGTGCGGTGCAGCGGGGGGAGCCGGTGCCCGAGACGGAACTGCTGATCGACCGGGTCGTGGCGCCGATCATGTACCGCATCCTCTTCCGCCCTGGTCGACTGGACGCCGCATACGCGCGCGAGCTCGTGACGAACGCCGTGGACGCCCTGCAGATCGAGGCCGGCACTCGCCCCACCCAGGCCGCCGCACCGCGGCGCTCGAAGAAACCCGACAGCTGACCACTTCGCTCATCGGGCGGTCTGGCCACTGGGCTGTGGAGGCCAAGGGGCTGGCTGTACTGGCAGGGATCCTGAAATCCCCGGCAATGACCGACCAGGACGTAGCCCTGGGGTGTGACGCCCGTTTGACGCTCCGTGCGCACGAAGGACCCTTCAGCGGAGCAGAAAATGACCCCTGACCTGGTGTTGTACGAGATCCATCCTGTCGGGACATCGTTCCGATGACGTCGCACGTGGAGTGCGTCGCGATCCTCGAACCTGCGGGTAAGGGGTCCTGAGCTGCGCTTTCGTTGTCCGGGTGGGTTGCTCGACCTGTTTCCCTCCGTGCAGCGCTTCGAGCGGATGGATCGATCTTTGTACCTCGCTGACCTGCGGATTCGTGAGCGAGGTGCCTGCATCGGCGACGTCTTCAGGGGGTCGTTCGGAGATTCTTGACGCTTGGATGACGCTCGAAGCGGAAGTCTCTGCTGCGCCGCCGCAGGCGGTGCGAGTGACCATCCCGGCCCCACGTTCCTTGGGGGGCGGGAACGCGGCTCGACCGTGCCGTCTTGATACCGGTCAGGTATCATCTCTGTATGGCGATGACACTCCGACTCCCCGACGACCTTGACGCGAAGCTCACCGAGCGGGCTCGTCGGGAGGGCCGCAGCAAGCAGGAACTTGCCATCGAGGCCATCCGCGACGCCCAGAACCGGGCCGAGCTGAAGGTCGACGACGTCCTGGCCGAGCTGATGGACAGCGATGCGGAGATTCTGGACTACCTGAAGTGACGGACGTGCGCTACATCCAGCTCGACGAGATCCTGGCCATTGCTCGCACGGTCAACGGTACCGAGCACAGTGTGCGTGACATGGGACTTTTGGTGTCGGCGATCGAGCGACCCCGGACGAACGTGTTCGGAGCCGAGCTGTATCCCACGCTGCACGAGAAGGCGGCGGCACTGCTGCATTCCGTTGCCCGCAATCATGCGCTGATCGACGGTAACAAGCGCACCGCCTGGCTCGCCATGCGTGTCTTCCTGCGGTTCAACGGCGTCAGCGCCAGTACCGTGCCGCCGCCCGTCTCCGTTGCCGGCCCATTCGTCGAGGAAGTCGCGCAGGACAACGTCGATGTACCGGTCATTGCCAAGCGTCTGTCGGCCTGGTTCCCCATTTCCTGACGTTCGACGTCGTGTCCCGTGATTGTTCTTCAGGTATGCCGAGACGTACCAGGTAGCGGAGGCGACGGTGCTTCTACGCGGCTTGGAGGAGGTTGTGCAGGCGGGCGACACCGGGCATGGCGTGATGGACGCCGGCACCTTTGAGCCTGCAGTCGCGCAGGATCTTCCACGTCGGAGAACGCCCTGCGTACGTCCCGACCACCCGGCCGACATGATCGCCGCCGGCGAGTCCCAGGGCACCGAGTTCAAGGCCAGCGCCCGCTGGAACGTGCACACCCGGCAGGCCGACAAGTCGCTAAGGCACAACATCGTCAAGGCCGTCTGCGGCTTCTTACGCCACCAAGCAACTCCACGGCGATGACCTCCTGCGCCACCAGGAGGAACATTGGGGATGAGCGTCCCTGTGGCCAGCCCTCCGACCAGAGCATTCAAGGATCTGCGGTCATGGCTCGATTGCACACCGACGCCAGCCGAAAGCCCTGCGGGAGACTGGGTCCCGGTTGAGATGGACGGCCGTCACCCGTGCGGCACTGCACTGAATGGGTCTCAGGAACGGAGGCCAACGCATACCTCGGCCGTGACGCTCGTTTGACGCTCTGAGCGTTCAAAGGGACGTTCGGTGGAGTGACACTTGCCCGCTGACCTGCGGTGACGTCACGGAGTCCCAGTTCCGACATCTTTCCGATGACGTCGCACGTGGAGTGTGTGGGCAATTCTCGAGCCTGCCGAGAAAGGCCTCTGACCTGCGGTTTTCCCGGGCTTTCAAGTGCGGCAAGGTGTGCTCGATCTGTTTCCCGAAGCGCACGACGTTGAGCGCCTCTTCGGCTCACGGAGGCTGTCCGACCTGGCTCGAAGTCGTCAGCGAAGGATCCCCGGGACCTAGTCTCCGACGTGTCACGCGATCCGGAAGGAGCCAGGAAAGCAGTGGTCGACGAGCGAGTTGTCATTGTGACCGGTGGAGGTTCAGGCATCGGAGAGGCCACGGCCCGGCTGCTCCGCGAAGGGGGGCACCATGTGGTCGTCTCCGGTCGGCGGAGCGAGCCCTTGCGGCGCCTCGAGCGGGAGATCGGCGTACTCGCGCATCCGTCCGACGCCGGTGATCCGGAGGCCGCCGACGGTCTCGTCCGAGCCGCGCTGGCTGCCCATGGACGGATCGACGGGGTGGTGCTCAACGCGGGCATCGGCCGGGGCGGTACCGTCGGCGACCTGTCGCTGGACGACTGGGACGTGGTGATGCGCACCAATGTCACCGGCCCTCTGCTGCTCCTGCGCGCGGCGATCCCGCACTTGCTGGAGTCGAGCGGAGCGGTGGTCGCCGTTGCTTCGGTCTCCGCCCTGCGCAACGGCACGAGCAACGTCCCGTACGCCACGTCCAAGGCTGCCCTGCTCCAGCTGTGCCGTTCCGTCGCCGTCGACTACGGGCGCCAGGGAGTACGAGCCAACATCGTGTGCCCGAGCTGGGTGCGCAGCGAGATGGCCGACCGTCGCATGACGCGCTTCGCCGAGGAGGCGGACTTGGGAGGAGACGGCGCCCGGGCCGCCTACGAGGAGGTGACCAGGCTGCTGCCACTGGGGCGACCGGGCGAGCCGCGTGAGATCGCGGAGGCCGTCGCCTGGCTCTTGTCGCCGGCGGCGTCGTACGTGAACGGTGCCGTTCTCACTGTCGATGGCGGCGCGACGGCCCTGGACCCCGGGACGCTGGCCTTCGACTTCCACGTCGCGCCACGCGGCAGCGAGGTCCCCGACACTCCATGACCACCACCGCCCGGCCGCGGCGGCCCGCTCCGGACCCGTCGCTCGCGGCGGATCAGGGCCGCCGGCCGGAGCGGGCCGGTCGTGAACGGGCAGCGCGTCCACCATGGACGGCCACATCGGGGCGATCCCGAGCGGTGTCCCCGGACTGCCGTGCACCACGCCGGGCAGGGTCCGGAGCCGGACGGCGGGGTGCCCGCGAGCTTGGCGCGCCGGGCCTGGTCGAGCGCCCCGTCGAGTGCGGCTGTGGCGAGCCGGTCGTCCCGTAGCCCTGTCTGCCGGGCGTGCCGGTGCGCCTCCTCCTGTGCGCCGGGCCGGACGTACTGCTGGAGATCGAGGAGCGCGGCGTACGTCTCGCGGGCGCGGTGACTGCTGTGGCGCTCCAGATCGAGGACGAGGACGAGGGGCGGTGGATCGTCAACTGCCTGAACGCTCTTCAGGCGTTCGACCACGAGGACACCCAATTGCGCCTTGAACCGCTGTTGCGCCGGTGCGTGGCGCTCTGCATGTAGGGCGTGCGTGCGATGGGGAAACGGCGCGGTGCGGAGAAGGGCGCGAGGTATGGAACGAGCGAACGCCCCCGCCGGCGGCGGGGGCGCATGGGTCAGCCGTCCGACGGGTGGATCACTTCGACGCCCTGCGCCCGCAGCTCCTCGACCACCGGTGAGCTCTCCGGCGCGTCCGTGACGATGAGGTCGATCTGCTCCATGGGGCAGATCCGCCCCAGTGCCGCCCGGCCTAGCTTGTCGGCGGTCGCCACCAGGATGACCCGTTGGGCGGAGGCCACCGCAGCCCGCTTCACCTGTACGTCGTCGAGGTTGTATGCGGTGGCGCCCTGGACCGGGTCGACGCCGCAGCAGCCCAGGATGAACGTGTCGAAGCACAGATCACGGAACGTCTGGACCGGGGTGTGGCCATAGAAGGAGAGTTCTTCGGGGCGCACCTGACCGCCGGGGAGCAGGAGCTGGATGCCCGGATGTGCGGAGAGGGCGAAGGCGGCGTGCAAGGAGAGGGGGGTGACGGTGAACTGGCGGTCGCCCATCGCCTTGGCGATGGCCACGGCGGTGGTCCCGGTGTCCAGGGCGATGGTCTCGCCGTCGGTGAGCAGTTCCAGCACCGCGTTCGCGAGCCGCTCCTTCGCCAGCGCGCCCGACATGGCGCGGATCGCGTAGGGAGGTTCGACGCCACCGGGGAGGTTGCTCACGGCGCCGCCGCGCACCCTGCGCAGGGCGCCGCGTGACTCCAGTACCTCCAGGTCCCGGCGGATCGTCATCTCGGACGCGCCGGTGGCCAGGGCCAGCTCCGCGACGGTCGCGCGGTTCTCCTTCATGAGCAGCGCGACCACGAACTTGTGTCTGTCCATCACGTTCATACGTCTGCTTCTAGCACAGAAAAGCAGCACTGAGAGCCGGAGTGCACATGGTAGGTGTTGAAACGAACATTTTCCGTGAGTAGTATGCAAAATTGAGTGTGAGTTTCGCACCGTAATGAACGTTAATAATGTTCATTAGTTGACGGACGATGAGGAGAGCGATGTCCGCCACCAGTGAGGCCGACCCGTCCAAGACGGCGAGGCGCCTGCTCACCACCGTCGCCATCGTCGCCTCGTGCGTGGCGTTCGTGGTGATCGGTGCCCTGCAGGCGCTGTACGGCCCTGCCATCCCGGCGCTGCGCGAGGAGTTCGGCATCAGCCCCGCCGTTGCCGGGCTCAGCCTCAGCGCCCACTTCATCGGGGCCCTCCTGGGGGTGCTGGTCTATCACGTCATGAGGGGCCGACTGGACAACCGCACGCTGCTCGGTGGCTCGTACGTGCTCATGGCCGCAGGCGCAGCGCTCTTCGCGTTCTCGCCCAGCTGGATCCTGGCACTCACCGGCACCTTCGTCATCGGGCTGGGCTTCGGCGGCATCGACTACGGCCTCAACCAGCTCTTCGCCATCGGGTTCGGGCGCCGCAGCACCGCCATGCTGAACCTGCTCAACGGCCACTTCGGTGTGGGCGCGATCGCCGGTCCCGCTCTGATCGGCTGGCTCGGCGCGGACAGCTATCCGGAGATCTTCGTCGGCCTCGGCATCGTCTGCCTGCTCATCCTGCTCACCCTGGGGGGCGTCACCGCCCGGGAGCCGGAGGCGGCCGTCACCGAGGGCGAAGAGGCCCGCGGAGCACGCGTCCTGCCGGTCATCGCCGCGTTCATCGGCATCTACGTCCTGCACGTGGCCATCGAGACCGGTGTCGGTGGCTGGGAGCCCACCCACCTGGAGGCCGTCGGTTACGGCGCCGCCACCGCCGCCACCGCGACCTCCGCGTACTGGGCCGCCATGACCATCGGCCGCTTCGTCATCGTCCCCCTGAGCCTTCGCTGGTCCGCGCCGTCGATCCTGACGGTCTGCTGCGCCGGCATGGCCGTCTTCCTCGTGCTCGCGACCGTTCCCCACCTCGCCCCTTACGCCTACTTCGGCGTCGGGCTGATGATCGCGCCCATCTTCCCCACTTGCTTGCCCTGGTTGAACCGGGCCGTACCGAGCGTCGCCGCGGCCGGGGCCTACGTGATCGCCGCCTCCATGATCGGCGGGGTGGCCTTCCCGCCGCTCCTGGGCGGGGTGATCGACACCATGGACGTGCGGGCGGCCCCACTGGTGCTGTTCGGTCTCGCCCTCATCTGCGTGGGGCTCAGCCTGTGGCTGCGGAAGCACGCCCCCGACCCCGATGGCGCGGCGGCCTCCCGCCCCGAAGCCCTCCCGGACGTTGTCCCGTCCCAAGGAATCCAAGGATGAAAGCCGTACTCCTCGATATATGTTCGGTGCCCTCGCGCGCAGCGCGCCGTGGAGCTGCTCGACACCCTCGCGGGCGGCGGCAGGCGCGGGCGATGGCGTGCACCTCCCCCGCGTCAAGTAGGTTCGGCGTCAGGCAATTCTCCACTCCCGCGGTCACGGTTCCCCATGGGGACGACGGTCGCGCGAGGGCTACGTACCACCTCCCCCTGTCAGCCGTCTGCGGCGACTTCAGGGCAGGGCATGCTCATGTAGAGGGCGCGTTCCCCCGATGAGATCGTGCCGTCGTAGAGCGTCGTGTCCAGTCCGCAGAAGGTGAATCCCATGCGCTGGTAGGCGTGGATCGCCGGCGCGTTGATGTTGCTGACTTCCAGCCAGATGTGCCTGGCACCGCGCTCACGGGCGAACTCGACAGCCTGGCCCACCAGGGCCCGGCCGACGCCCTGACCCCGATGGGCCGGAGCGACCTCGATGTCCTCGATGGCCAGCCGCCGGTTCCACGGAACATAGGAGACGACGGCGAAGCCCGCCAGACCGTCAGGGCCGACGGCGACGAAAGTACGGCTGTTCGGCTCCTCCTCGTCTGCAGGGCCGTCGTCGGCGTCTTCTGCCGGGAAGACTTTGTGGATGGGCGGGTCCACTGGGATCTCCTGGAGGGCGAATCCGTCTTGGCTGACGGTCACGCGGAAGATGGTGCGGGTGGTGAAGGATCCGTTGAGTGTCTCGATGGCCCGGGTGTCCTCAGGCCGGGCAGTGCGGAACTCGTAGTCCATGTCGTCAACGGTCGTCATGGCATGAACCTACGATCAGTTTGGCCGGCATGGGTCGGGTTTCGGGGCGGCCTGGTAACCGGGCGGTCCGGGACAGGCCGCTGTGACCACCGAGCCCGCGAAAGACCCGCTGAGGCTTAGGGCGATGCCGTCGGGGCAGTGGGCGGACTTGCCGGGCTACGCGGTCTCAAAGCGTCGGTGGGGACCCCGGCGCGGGAGCCCGTTCTGCGGTGGCCGGCGGTCCGGCCGGGGCGAGGCCCACAAGTGCCACGTACCCGCCGAGCAGGGCCGCCGCGTCGAGCATGGACACACCGCGGGCTGTGAGCCGTCGCCGCCAGTCGTCCAGGGCGGCGGACAGCGCCTCGGTGCCGCCGGCCGTGCGGATCTGCCGGACCACCGTACGGATGTGCTCCAACGGGTAGCCCCCGCGTCTGAGGAGATGGGTCAGCTCGGCGTCGCGTACGTCCGTGGCGCCGAACGAGCGGTGGGCGGTGACCGGTTCCCGGGCGGGGGTGAGGATGCCCACCGCTTCCCAGTTCCGCAGGGTCGCCGCGGTCACCCCCAGACGGCGCGCGAGTTCGCCGATGCTGAGCGGCTCGCTGCCGGCGGACAGGTGCTCGGCGGACGGGTGCTCAGCGGGGCCGGGGCTGGAGGTGAGGTGCTCCACCGCCCGCCCCACCGCGTCCAGCGTGCTCCGGTCGCGCAGCAGTTGGGCGTGACCGCGGTCGACGGCCGTCAGCGCGGCGTCGAGGTCACCGGTGTTGAGCGACCGCATGATCTCTCCGCCCGTGGCGTACCCGTACGCCTGGACGAGCGCCAGATAGGCGCGCAGGGCCGCCGCGTGGGCCTCGGTGTAGGAGCGGTAGCCGGACGGGGTGCGCCGGGCGAGCGGGATGAACCCCTCCCGCTCGTAGTTGCGGACCGCCTGGGTGGAGATGCCGTGCTCACGGGCCAGGTCGAACGGACGCAGGTACTTCACGGTTTGAGACTTTATCCTGAGCGATCCGCGTACGGTCCGAGTGGCTTCTCCCAAACCCTCAACCGACTTTGCAGGTTTACGCTTGAGTGCCATGAACCGGGACGTTCAGGAACTCGTCACCACTTCACCTGACGACGGCATGCCGTGTCCGACGAACGGGAGGGACACCATGACGGCCGGCACGGAGACGGACACCCAGCCTCCTGGGCTGTGTGCCGCCGACAGCCATGATCTGATCCGTGTGCACGGGGCACGTGAGAACAACCTCAAGAACGTGCATGTGGAGATCCCCAAACGGCGGCTGACCGTGTTCACCGGGGTCTCCGGATCGGGCAAGAGCTCCCTGGTGTTCGACACGATCGCCGCGGAGTCGCAACGGCTGATCAACGAGACGTACAGCGCCTTCATCCAGGGCTTCATGCCCACCCTGGCGCGGCCCGAGGTCGATGTGCTCGACGGGCTGACCACCGCGATCCTGGTCGACCAGCAGCCGATGGGCACCAGTCCCCGCTCCACGGTCGGCACCGCCACCGACGCGGGCACACTGCTGCGCATCCTCTTCAGCCGGCTCGCCGAGCCGTACATCGGGACGCAGAAGGCGTTCGCCTTCAACGTCGCCTCGGCCGACGCGTCGGGTGTCCTCGTGGTGAACGGCAAGAAGATCGAGAAGGGCTTCAGCGTCGTCGGCGGCATGTGCCCGCGGTGCGAGGGCATGGGCACCGTCTCGGACATCGATCCCGCCCGGCTCGTCGACGACTCCAAGTCGCTCGCGGACGGCGCGGTCACGGTCCCCGGCTGGAAGCCCGACGGCTGGGTGATGCGGTCGTTCACCGAGTCGGGTCTGCTCGACCCGCACAAGCCGGTCCGCGACTACACCGAGCAGGAAAGGCACGACTTCCTGCACCGGGATCCGGTCAAGGTCAAGGTGAAGGGCATCAACACCACCTACGAGGGCCTCCTCGCGCGGGTGCGCAAGTCCTTCCTGTCCAAGGACAGGGAGACGCTCCAGCCGCACATCCGTGCCTTCGTGGAACGGGCGGTGGCGTTCTCCGTCTGCCCCGAGTGCCACGGCACCCGGCTCAGCGAGACCGCCCGGTCCGCGAAGATCGACGGCCTCAGCATCGCCGACGCCTGCGCCCTGCAGATCAGCGACCTCGCGGCCTGGGCCCGCGGTCTGAGCGATCCGTCGGTCACGACACTGCTCACGGTGCTCGGCCAGACCCTCGACTCGTTCGTCCGGATCGGCCTGGGCTACCTCTCGCTCGACCGGTCCTCGAGCACGCTCTCGGGCGGTGAGGCCCAGCGCGTCAAGATGGTCCGGCATCTGGGTTCCGCGCTCACCGACGTCACCTACGTGTTCGACGAGCCCACCGTCGGCCTGCACCCGCACGACATCCGGCGGATGAACGACCTGCTGCTGCGACTGCGCGACAAGGGCAACACCGTGCTGGTCGTGGAGCACAAGCCGGAGACGATCGTGATCGCCGACCACGTGGTCGACCTGGGACCGCACGCCGGGACCAAGGGCGGCGAGGTGGTCTTCGAAGGCACCGTCGAGGGTCTGCGGGCCGGCGGCACCGTCACCGGACGGCACCTGGACGACCGGGCCTCGCTGAAGCCGTCCGTGCGTCAGCGGTCCGGTGTGCTGGAGGTGCGCGGCGCGAGCGAGCACAACCTGCACGACGTCGACGTGGACATCCCGCTCGGCGTGCTCACCGTGGTCACCGGCGTCGCCGGCTCAGGCAAGACTTCCCTGATCCACGGCTCGGTGGCGGGCCGGGAGGGTGTCGTCACGGTGGACCAGTCGCCCATCAAGGGCTCCCGGCGCAGCAACCCGGCCACCTGCACCGGCATGCTCGAACCGATCCGCAAGACGTTCGCCAAGGTCAACGGGGTCAAGCCCGCCCTGTTCAGCCCCAACTCCGAGGGCGCATGCCCCACCTGCAAGGGCGCCGGCGTGATCTACACCGACCTGGCGATCATGGCCGGCGTCGCCACCACCTGCGAGGAGTGCGAGGGCAAGCGGTTCCAGGCCTCGGTGCTCCAGTACCGGCTCGGCGGCCGGGACATCAGCGAGGTGTTCGCGATGCCGGTGGCCGAGGCCGCGGAGTTCTTCCGCAGCGGTGAGGCGCGGACGCCGGCCGCGTATGCCGTCCTCGACCGGCTCGCCGAGGTCGGTCTGGGCTACCTCGGCCTAGGCCAGCCGCTCACCACGCTCTCCGGCGGCGAACGGCAACGGCTGAAGCTCGCCGGCCACCTGGCGGGAACGGGCAGCGTCTACATCCTCGACGAGCCGACCAGCGGCCTTCACCTGGCCGATGTCGAGCAACTGCTCGCCCTGCTCGACCGGTTGGTGGACGCCGGCAGGACGGTCATCGTCGTGGAGCACCACCAGGCGGTCATGGCGCACGCCGACTGGATCATCGACCTCGGCCCGGGCGCCGGCCACGACGGCGGCCGGATCGTCTTCGAGGGCACGCCCGCCGATCTCGTCGCCGCCCGCCCCACCCTCACGGGCGAGCACCTCGCACAGTACGTCGGCACCTGACGCGACACGGCCCGTCGGCCTCCGCCTGGTGACAGGGGGCGGGGGCTCCGGCCGTGGTCGGCGTGCGTCGGGCCGGAAGCCGGCATCGCCCGTGCTGCCGAAGGCGCACGCCTGTCTGGCTCACCTCCTTCGCCCGCACCTCTCAGGTGGTGGCTACGCCGGCCATGGTCACCGCCCGACCGTCCTTCATGCGCGGGGCCACCGTTGGCCGGCCTGGCCGTTGCAGGTCCACAGGACCAGAGGGGTCCCGTTGGCGGTGCGCGCCCCGTCGGTGTCGAGGCACAGCCCGGCGTGGACGTTGCGGATCGTCCCGTCGGAGCCGAGGGTCCACTTCTGGTTGTCCTGGCCGTTGCAGGGCCAGGTGATGACACGGGTGCCGTTGGTGGTGCCCCGGTCGGAGGCGTCCAGGCACTTGTCGCCGTAGACCCGGATCTCGCCGCCCGCCCACGTGGTCCACAGCTGGTTGGCGGCCGTGTGGCAGTCCCAGAGCAGTACGGTGGCCCCGGCGGCGGTGGAGGCGTTGTCCACGTCCACGCAGCGGCCGGACGTGCTGCCCCGCAGACGCGAGGTGGCGGCGGTCAGCGGGGTGCCACCGGTCACCCGGAACGTGGCCACGCCATGCGCGGGGACGCTCGCGGAGATCTGCCCGGACGAGCTCAACGTGCCGCCGGTCCACAGGTCCGTGAGGGTGAACGGCCCGCCCGAAAGGCCGACTTGGGCGGCCGTCGTGGTCACCGTCGCGGTGCCGCCGCCCCGGTTGAACAGGCCCACCGCGACCGAACCGTCCGACAGGGGCTTGGCGAACACCTCGGTGGCGCCGTCGTCGCGCACCCTGCGTCCGCCCGCGCCCAGCGCATCCTGGTTCACCGCCAGCAGCCGGGGGTTGCGCAGGATCGCGCTCACATCTGCGGACATGGTGCGGATGTCGTTGCCGGCCATGAGCGGGGCGCCCAGCAGCGCCCACAGGGCGAAGTGCGCGCGGGACTCGGTCGTCGACAGGCCGGGGCGGCCGACGACCAGCATGTCGGGGTCGTTCCAGTGTCCCGGGCCGGACTGCGCCGCCAGCGGCGCGGTGACGTCCAGGACGTTGCCGACGCCCATCGGATAGCTGTTGGTGTTGCCGTTCTGCCAGATGTCCAGCAGATCCTCGGTCGTCCGCCACAGGTCGGCGACCTCTCCCCAGTTGTAGGCGGCGCCGGTGATGGCGTGCAGGCTGTTGGGGTTGATGCTGTAGACGATCGGCCGCCCGGTGGCCCGCAGGGCGTCGCGCATGAGCGTGAACCGCGCGACCTGCTCGTCACGGGTACCGCTCGACGAACACCAGTCGTACTTCAGGTAGTCGACGCCCCAGGAGGCGAACGTGGCGGCGTCCTGCGTCTCGTGGCCCCTGCTGCCGGTGGACCCCGGGTAGCCGCCCGTGGCCTGCGCGCAGGTGCGCTCGCCGGGCACCTGGTAGATGCCGAACTTCAGCCCCTTGCCGTGGATGTAGTCCCCGAGCGCCTTCATCCCGCTCGGGAACTTGGCCGGATCGGCCCGCAGGTTGCCCGCCGCGTCGCGCTGCGGGTCGAACCAGCAGTCGTCGACCACGACGTACCGGTAGCCGGCGTCGCGCATCCCCGAGGACACCATCGCGTCGGCGGCCTGGCGGACCTGCGCCTCGGTGATCGAGCACCCGAAGCTGTTCCAGCTGTTCCATCCCAGCGGCGGGGTGAGCGCCGGGCTGCCCGGTGCGGCCGTGGCGGTGGAGTGGGAGGAGGCGGTCACGGACGCGGTGACCGTCAGCACGGCGGTCGCGAGGAGGCGGAGCAGTCGTCCGCCTGTTCGTCTGGGCACCTGGGGGCTCCTTTTCCCGGCAATCACCCGAGAGCGTTCGAAACTTCGGACATCTTTCGGAAATCTGGTGTCACGGATGTTAGGGGCGGGGTCGGCTGTGTCAACACCACCCGAGGAAGCAGCCTCGCTCCGGCGCCAAATGCCGTTCATACTTGGCCATTTGACGGCTCGGCCTGCGTCGCGTCGTCCGCAGAGTTCTGCGAATGTTTCGAGGCTCATCGCGATTCTTGCGAGAGGTATTGACGCCGTCCACCGGTTCCCTATCGTTCTGGTTGCTCGATGTGCCGACCCTTATTCGATATCCCGAACGCGAGCGGCTTGAACGACCGTTCGCCGCACCACACCGACAGTCCGGACAACCTCTGACGAGGCCAACCGGAACCGCTTGATCGAGGTTTGGGAAGTCTTCATGCGCAGAAGAAGTTTCAGCCGCGGGCGTCTGTCCGGGGTGCTCGCCGCCACGGTCGCGGTCCTGATCGCGCTGGCGGCGTTGCTCGTCGCCGACCCGGCTCAGGCGGCCACCAGTGGCGCCTTGCGCGGTGCCGGTTCGGGCCGGTGTCTCGACGTGCCGGACGCGGGCCAGACCAACGGCACGTACCTGCAGATCTACGACTGCTGGGGCGGGACCAACCAGCAGTGGACGCTTACGGACGGCAACCAGCTCACCGTGTACGGCAACAAGTGCCTGGATGTTCCGGGCCACGCCACCGCGGCCGGTACCCGGGTGCAGATCTGGACCTGTTCCGGCGGTGCCAACCAGCAGTGGCGGCTGAACTCCGACGGCACGGTCGTCGGCGTGGAGTCCGGGCTGTGCCTGGAGGTCACGGGCGCCGGTACGGCCAACGGCACGGCGGTGGAGATCTGGACGTGCAACGGCGGCAGCAACCAGAAGTGGACCGGCCTGTCCGGGACGACCCCACCCGGCACGTGCGCGCTTCCCTCGGCATACCGCTGGACGTCGACGGGTGTCCTGGCGCAGCCGGCGAACGGGTGGGCCTCGCTGAAGGACTTCACCAGCGTGGTGCACAACGGCAAGCACCTGGTCTACGCGTCGAACGTGTCGGGATCGTCGTACGGCTCGATGATGTTCGGGCCCTTCACGAACTGGTCGGACATGGCGTCGGCCGGCCAGACCGGGATGAACCAGGCGGCGGTGGCGCCCACGCTGTTCTACTTCGCGCCCAAGAACATCTGGGTGCTGGCGTACCAGTGGGGTGCGTCGCCCTTCGTCTACCGCACGTCCAGCGACCCCACCAACCCCCAGGGCTGGTCCTCGCCGCAGCCGCTGTTCACCGGCAGCATCTCCGGCTCCGGCACCGGCCCGATCGACCAGACCCTGATCGGTGACGGGCAGAACATGTACCTGTTCTTCGCCGGTGACAACGGCAAGATCTACCGGGCGAGCATGCCGATCGGGAACTTCCCGGGGAGCTTCGGCTCGTCGTACACGACGGTCATGAGCGACACGACGGCCAACCTGTTCGAGGCGGTGCAGGTCTACAAGGTCCAGGGCCAGAACCAGTACCTCATGATCGTTGAGGCGATGGGTGCGAACGGGCGCTACTTCCGCTCGTTCACGGCCTCCAGCCTGAGCGGTTCGTGGACCCCGCAGGCCGCCGCCGAGAGCAACCCCTTCGCCGGCAAGGCCAACAGCGGCGCCACCTGGACCAACGACATCAGCCACGGTGACCTGGTCCGCGACAACCCCGATCAGACCATGACCGTCGACCCCTGCAACCTTCGGTTCCTCTACCAGGGCAAGTCGCCCACCGCGAGCGGCCCCTACGACCAACTGCCCTGGCGGCCGGGTGTCCTGACCCTGCAGCGCTGACCTTTCCGATCCCCGGCGGCCGCGATGCCCGTGCGGTCCGCCGGGTCCGGGCGGGCGGTGTCAGCGCGCAGGTCCCGTCTCCGTCGCGGCTGTCGCGCTCGGCGACGGAGACTGCGTGGGGGACGGGGTGGAGCCCGGGCAGGCCGGGCCGGGTTCGGGAGATGAGGGACCGGGACTCGGGGCCGTCGTGGCCGTCGGGCAGTCCGTCGGCGGGGTCGGTTCCTCCGGGGCCGTGGGTGTGGCCGTGTCCGTCGGGCCGGGCGTGGGGGAGGGGGACTCGGCGGGCGGCGCCGGCGTCGTCGTCGGGCCGTGCGTCCCGCCCGGCGACGGTGTCGGCCGGGGCGTGGCGGTCGGGCTGCCGGACTCCGACGGGTCGGGACCGACGACGATGCCGCCGCCGTCCGAACCGTCGTCGGCCGGCTCGGTCGCGGGTGTCCTGCCGCCCGCACCCGGGCTGTGCGGCACGACCCCCTTGCCGTCGGGCACCGTGTGCGCGCCTGTGCGGTAGAAGGCGAACCACTGCCGCACGGTCCGCAGATACGCGTCGGAGTGGTTGTAACCGAGTACGGCGGCGTCGAGGTCGCCGGGGCGCGACAGGTCGCGGCTTCCGGCGCACAGGTAGTGCCCGGCGGCCAGTGCCGCGTCGAAGACGTTGCTCGGGTCGCGGACTCCGTCGTGGTTGCCGTCGGCACCCCAGTGGTGCCAGGTCGATGGCAGGAACTGCATCGGACCCACCGCCCGGTCGTACACCGTGTCCCCGTCCAGGGACCCGCCGTCGCTGTCACGGATCAGCGCGAACCCGACGCCGTCGAGCGCCGGGCCGGCGATCCGTCCGCGCGTGGTGCCATCGGCCGTGACGGCACCGCCCCCGGCGTGTCCCGACTCCACCTTGCCGATCGCGGCGAGCAGTTCCCAGGGCAGCCGGCAGCCCGGGTCCGTCCGGGCCACCGCGGTCTCGGCCGCCCGGTAGGCACGTAGGACCGTCGCCGGGATGCCCGACTGGGCGACGTAGACGGCCGGGAGCCGGACCGACGTGGGCAGGTCCGGGCTCACCAGCGGAGGGAGTTCCGTGTGGTAGGAGCCGTCGCCCGGCCCGCCGGCCCCGGGTGCCGCGGACCCCGTCCAGCCGGGGCCGTCCTGATCGGCGGCGGGCGCGGCGCGTTGCTCCGTGCCGCCGCTCACGGCCTCGGGAGCGCGGGAAGCGGTGAGGACCGCCAGTGCCGCGACGGCGATCGCGGTCGTCCGCACACCCTTGCGGGTACGGACGGACGGACGTGGCAGACGCAGTGCGGACATCTCAAAGCTCCTGTCGATGGGGGAGAGCCGACCGGCGGGCGGTGTCAGCGGCCGAACGTGTCGATGCCTGAGACCAGCCACCGTCCGTTGCGGCGCACCACGTCCACGGCGAGCACGGCACCCGCGTACGTGCCCCGGTCGTCGGTCTTGGCGCTCTTGGCGGCGGTGCTGACGCTGCTCTGGTCGGCGTAGACGAGGACCCGGGCACGGTCGCCGTCGATCCGTTCCACACCGCTGTCGGTGACCGTCGTCGTGATCACGGCCTTCTGCTCGGCCGCGCGGTCGCGCACCTTTGCGAAGAGGTCACGGTGCTGCGCGACGGCCCTTCCCGTGAGCAGCTTGCGAGCGGCCTCGTCGAAGGCGGCCGGGTCGGCGTGGTCGTACGAGAAGAGCGCGGCCACCGCGCGCGTGGTCTGGCCCTTGATCTCGCTGGTGGCGGCGCTGTCGGTGAGCGCGGTGTTATGGCGTGCGGGCTGCTCCCGCAGCGTCTCGGCCCGGGAGTGCGCCCACCCCGCGAAGCCGCCCAGCAGCAGCGTCAGTACACACAGGGCGCCCACGACGTAGGCGGAGCGGCGCGGACGGTTCGTGGCGTCCGTGGGCTTGTCCGGGGCGTCGTCGGCATCCGGCCCGGTGTCCTGGCGGGGTGCGGCGTCGACGGTGGTGAGGGAGCGGGGCGGGACCCGGACGGACCGGCGCGCCCCCTCGGCCGCCGGCCTCGGCGGGTCCTGCGTGACGCTGCCCGCCGTGGGGGCGGCCGCGGGGCCGGACTCCGTGGCGGTACGGGGCCGGTCGGCACGGGCCTGGCGGCGGCGCTGGTGGTTGATGTGGTGCCGGGTGCTGGACATGGTGCGCGGGGTCCTCTCGGTGCGGCCGGGTGACGGGGCGGGCGGGGCTCAGTCGCTCGCCGCCGAACCCACGGGTGCCTGGCCGAGGCCGCTGAGTTTCCACCGGCCGCCCGTGCGGGTGAGTTCACCGAGCATGCGGCTGTCCTTGTCGGTGCTGCCGGTCGAGGCCCGGACGGTGACGCGCAGGGCCACCAGGACGCGGGCGCGGCCCGCACGTTCGTCGAGTTCGGTGACGGCGCCGGACAGCACCCGTGCGGTGGTGATCGTCCCGGCGGCCTTCACCTGCTTGGCGAATGCGGCACGTCCGTCGACGAGTTGGTCGTGCAGGTCACCCGTGGTCGAGGATTCCCACAGGTCCAGGCCGTCGTCCACCTTGCGGTGGTCGAGGGTGTTGAGGTTCTGCACGGCCTGTTCGCCCGCCGTCAGTGCCTGCTCGCGCTGGACCGCGTAGGCGGCGGAGTCGTCGTGCGCGGCCCGGTACCAGTCGGTGCCGGCCCATGCGGCGGTGCCTCCGGCCACCAGCGCGAGGGCGAGGGCCGCGGAGGGTACGGCCCGTCGTCCCGTCAGGGCCCGTACCGGGTTTCTCATCAGGTGCTCCCGTCTCGCGCTGGGGTCAGCGGGTCTGGATGTCGGCGATGCGCCAGCGGTCGTTCTCGAAGCGGGCCGTGACGGTCAGTTGGGCGGCCGCGTGACTCTCCTTCGCGTCGCCGCGTCGTGAGGTCTGGTCCAGGAAGACGAGCAGCTTCGCCGTTCCGTCGTGCAGGTCGACCACGCCGGTGCGGACCGCGACCGTGGTCAGGCTGACCTTCTGCCCGGCCAGATCCGACCGGACCCGGTCGAACAGCTCCCCGTACTGCCGGGCGGCCCGTCCCGTGAGCACCGAACGTGCCGATTCCTCGGTCGCCTCGGTGCCCTTCGGGGTGTACGAGAAGATCCGTGCCAGGGCGTTGTCGACATCACCGGCGACGCGGTTGGTGGCCTCGGCGTCGGTGAGGGCACGGTTCTCGGCGGACGGCGTGGACCGGACCCGGTGGGCCCCGTACAGGAATCCGGCGCCGGTGACGAGCAGGACGACCGCCAGCGTGAGGAGAGCGATCCCGCGCCGGCCGGCTGCGAGACCGGTACGCCGGCCGTCGTGGGGTTCCCCGGGCGTGTCACCCCCGTCGTCGGTCTCCTGGTGTTCCGCCGCGTCGGACGTGGACCTCGGGGTGTCCGCCGCGTCGGACGTGGACCTCGGGGTGTCCGCCGCGTCGGACGTGGACCTCGGGGTGGCCGCCGCGGACGTGGTTTCCGAGGGTTCGTCCGCGAGGGCCGCCGCCGCGTTCTCGGCGTTCTCCCGCGACGCGGTCCGGGCCCCGCCCCACAGCCGGTTCACCGCGTACCCCCCTTCCTCGGGGCGGGCGACTCGCTCGTGCCGTCGCCCGCCCGCGGGACGGCGCCGAGGGCCCGCACCCGCCACCGCCCGTCGCCGTCACGCGCCAGGACGGCCTCCAGCCGCTTGCGTTCCGGGGTGGCGGTCCTCGACCCGACGGGCGTGACGTCGACCCGTACCGTCGCGATCAGCTTCGCCGTGCCCGCCCGGGTGTCGAGCGCGGTCACGGCGGCTTCCGTGACGGTGCCGCGTGCCGAGGGCCCCTGCCGCGCGCGGGTGGTGCCCAGTTCGTCGCGCAGGGGTCCCGTGGCGACGGTCCGCCATGCTCGTACGCCGACCTCCGCGCGTTTCTGCGTCGAGGCGTCGAGGGTGTTCAGTACGGCGAGAGCGTGCCGTCCGTCGTCCAGCGCGGTGTCCCGTGCCCGCCCGTAGGCGAGGGTGTCGTCGCTCCGGGCCTGGGCGTACGTCCATGCCCCCGTGGCGCAGAAGGCGAGCGCCAGGGCCAGCCCCGCGCCGGCCAGCGCGCGGGCCCGCCTCATCGGTCGCCCCCGGTGTGGAGGCCCAGGAGGCCGGCCATGCCGCTCGGTGAGGTGTCACCCGCGTCGGGCAGGGCCAGGGCGCCGGGCAGTGCCGCGGAGGTGTTCCGCGAGGTGCCCCGCGCCGTCGCGGAGGGTGCCGAGGAACCCGACGGCAGCGAACCGGGCCGGGCCGGTGCCGGCACGCCGCCCCCGCTCGGCGCGTTCGCCGAGCCGCGGACGTTGACGCCGCTCGACGCGGAAGCGGTGCAGGACGCGCCGGTGTTGAGCGCTGGCGCCGTCCCCAGATCGAGCCCGTTGCGGTAGCGGGTGGCGCCGTAGCCCTCGGTGCAGGGCAGCGGCTTGAAGAACGTCAGCGCCAGACCGAGGTTGAGCTTTCCCCCGTCGACGGCGGTGGCGCCGGCGGCGACCGCCGCCGGGTATCTCACCAGGAGTTCCTCGACGCCGCGCTGCCGGGTGACGGCGACCTGCGAGGTGGTCAGGAGATTGGCCAGGACCACGCCGAGGCTCGGATCGACGTCCCGCAGCAATCCGCTGACCTGGGCCGTGGCGTCCGGAGCGGTGGCGAGCAGCCGACGCAGGTCGGTGTCCGAACCCTTGAGGGCGCGGGCCAGCTCGACCGCCCCGGAGCCGAAGTCCCGGATCGCGTCGCCCTCCTCGGCCTGGGTCCGCAGGACCGTCTCCGAGTCGGTGATGAGCCGCGTCGTGGCCGGCAGCGCGTCGTCGGCGGCGTCGACGAACGAGGTGCTGCTGTCCAGCAGCACCTCCAGGTCGTCGCCCCGGCCCTCGAAGGCCTTGCCGAACTCGTCGACCACCGTGCGCAGATCGTCCAGCGGCACCGACCTGACGAGGTCGTCGACGCTGGTGAGGACGTCCGTCACGGGCGCCGGAACCCGGGTGTCCGCGCGGTCCACATGGGAGCCGTCCGCGAGATAGGGACCGCCGTCGCCGGCCGGCCGCAGATCGATGTACTGCTCGCCGACCGCCGACAGGCTTGCCACCACGGCCTTGGTGTCCGCGGGGATCCGGGGTGCGGACTTCTTGATGCGCAGCTGCGCCACCACTCCGTCGTCGGTCAGCTCCAACGGCCCGACCCTTCCCACCGACACGCCGCGGTAGGTGACGTCGGAGTGCGTGAACAGGCCGCCGGTGGAGGGGAGTTCCACGTCCACCGTGTAGTAGTCGGCGACTCCGACGTACCGGCCGAGGTCGGCGTACCGGACGCCGAGGAATCCGAGCACGGTGACGGACAGGGCGAGAAAGGCGATGTTCTTCAACCAGACGGCCCGAGTGATCACCGGTCCTCACCTCCCCCGGTGGCCGTGGCCCGGCCGGGGCTCGACTGCACGGTGCTGACCGACGGCAGCGGCAGTGGTGACGCCTTGCGGGCGGATGGCTCCGACGACGCGTCGGGCGGGTCGGCTGTGGGGGACGGGGTGGGTGAGGGCGACGACTGTGCGGGGATCAGCGGCGGAATGACGACCGTGTCCCTGGGGGCGGTCATCGTCAGATACACGTTCAGGTAGTCGCCCTTCACCCCGCTGAGCACCTCGTCGGTGAACGGGTACGTCAGCAGGACCTCCAGCGAGTCGGGCAGGTCGGTCCCCGCGTCGGCCAGTGCCTTCAGGCTGGGGGCGATGGCCTTGAGATCGGCGATCATGTCGTCCTTGCTCGCGTTGACGGTGGAGACGGCGGTGTCGGACAGCGTGTCGAGCGAGCGCAGCATGGTCAGCAGGGAGCCGCGCTGGTGCTCCAGCGTCTTGAGGCCGGGGGAGAGGCCGGTCAGGACGGTGCTGACGTCTTCCTTGCGTGTGGCGAGGGTCGATGCCAGCCGGTTGACGCCGTCGAGTGCGCCGGTGATGTCGCCCCGGTGCCTGTCCAGTTCGGTGACCAGCTTGTCGACCCGTTTCAGGGTCGACCGGATCTGTGGCTCGCGGCCCCCGAGTGCGGAGTTCAGCTCGGTGGTGATCGTCTGTAGCTGGTTGACGCCGCCGCCGTTGAGCAGCATGGACAGGGCGCCGAACACTTCCTCGACCTCGGTGTTGCGGTTGGTGCGCGAGGCGGGGATGACACTTCCCTCGGCGAGCCGTCCCGTGGCGCCCGACTTCGGCGGCGCCACGAGCTGGATGTACTTCTCGCCGAGCAGGCTGGACTGCTCCAGCCGGGCGCCGGCGTTCGCGGGCAGTCGCACCGACCCGTTGATCTCCAGGGTGACGCGCGCCGACCAGTTGTCGTTCAGTTCGATCCGGGTGACGCGGCCGACGGCGACGTCGTCGACCTTCACCGCGGCCTGGGGGACCAGGCTCAGTACGTCGTCCAGGTCGGCGGTGACGCGGTACGGGTGGGAGCCCAGGTCGGCGCCTCCGGGCAGCGGCACGTTCTCGATGCCGTCGAAGCCGGGCAGCACCACCACGGCGGCCCCGACGCTCAGCACGAGGCCGAGGCCGACGGCGATGAGGCCACGCAGGCTGGAGCCGGTGACGACGCCCGCGCTGCTCGCGCCGCGGCTGACCTCCGCCGAGTCCGCACGTGTCTTTCTGCGCATCATCGGGCGGCTCCTTCCGCCGAGGACGACGCGGCGCCGTCGCCTGCGACCGGCAGCGGCAGCACGCTGATCTCGTTGAGGTCGGCGCGGCCGTTGAGCCGGCGCGTGTCCGGGTCGTAGGCGGCCACCAGGTTGCCCGCGGCGAGCGGGGCCACGTCCATGGCCTCCGCCAGGGACGCCCGCTGCCTCACGAGCGCCTGGGTGATGGGCACGAGCTTGTCGACGTTCTTCTTCAGCTCGCCCCGGTTGTCCTTGATGAAGGTCTTGACCTGACCGAGGGCGATGCCGAGTTCCTTCAGCGCGTCGGTCAGGTCGTCCTTGTTGTCGGCGAAGAAGCCGACGATCTCGTCGAGGCGTTCCTGGGCGGTGCGGACCCCGGTGTCCTTCTTCTTCAGCATGGTCGTGAACGACTGGAGCTGGCTGAGGGTGGTGAACAGGTCGTCACTGCTGCCGTCCAGGGTCTTGGCCGCCTTGCCGAACTGCTCGACGGTGTCACCGATCGCGGCGCCGTTGCCGTCGAGGTTGGCGGCGCCGGTGGCGAGCAGTTTGTTCAGGGCCCCTTCGGAGTTCACACCCTCCGGGCCGAGAGTCCTGCTCAGCTCGGTGATCTGGTCGTAGAGCTGGTCGATCTCCATCGGAGTGCGGTTGCCGGCCGCGTCGAGCACGGCGTCGTCACCGAGGCGGGGTCCGGAGCGGTAGGCCGGGGTCAGCTGGACGTACCGGTCGGCGACGACGCTGGGCGCGACGACGACGGCGTGCGCGTCGACGGGCACGTGTACGCCCTCGTCGAGCTCAAGTCGTACCCGGACCTTGGTGCCCTGCGGATGCACGGACTCCACCTCACCGACGCGGACCCCGAGGATGCGCAGGTCCGAACCGGGGTACACACCGACGGCCCGGTCGAAGTAGGCGGTCAGCCGGATGCCGCCGGAGTCGTCGGCCAGCGTGGTGACGGTGAGGCCACCGGCCAGCACCACCATGGCGGCCCCGGCCGCGAGGAGTGTTCTGCGCCTGGTCATGACCGGCCCCCTTGTGTGGACGCGGACGACTGCCCGGCGCCCGTCGTCCGGGGCGGCACGCAGCCGGACTTCGGCCGGGACTGTTCGGGCAGGTACTCCGGCGGGACGACCCCGCACAGGTAGCTGTCGAACCAGTGACCGCTGCCCAGGGTGTTGCCGACGAGCCGGTAGTAGGGGCCGACGAGAGCCAGCGTCCGGTCGAGCTGGTCGCTGTTGGCCTCCAGCACCCCGGTGACCCGGCCGAGCGCCTTGAGGGTGGGGCCGAGCTGCTTGTCGTTGTCGTCGACGAGACCGCGCAGTTCCTTGCCCAGGTTGCGGCTGCCGGTCAGCAGCGCCTTGATGGCGTCGCGCCGGTCGGTCAGTTCACCGAGCAGCGGGCCGCCGTCGTCGATGAGCGTCTCGAAGCTCGACTTCTGGTCCTTGAGCGTCTTGGTGAACTTGTTGCTCCCCTTGAGCAGGTCCGCCAGCTTCTGGTCCCGCTTGGACACCGTCCTGGACAGCGCCGAGAGGCCGGTCGCGGCCTTGCGGACGTGCGCGGGCGAGTCGGCGAACGTCTGCGAGATCGTCTCGAAGCTGGCGGCGAGCTGCTTCGTGTCGATGTCGTCGATGGTTGTGCCGAGGTCCTGGAACGCCTGGGTGACGTCGTACGGGGAGGTGGTGCGGGACAGCGGGATCCGCACGTCGGGGCTCTGGCGGGACCCGCCGAGCGGGTCGAGCGCCACGTACTTGTCGCCCAGCAGCGTCTTGATGGCGATGGCGGCGGTCGTGCGGTCCCCGATCCAGGCGTCCTTCACGTCGAAGGTCACCTTGACCTTCGCCCCGTCGAGAGAGACGCCGGTGACCTCGCCGACCTTCACCCCGGCGATCCGCACCTCGTCACCGTCCCTGAGACCGGCCGCCTCGCTGAAGTCGGCGCTGTACGTGGTGCCGGACCCGATGAACGGCAGCTCCCGCACGTTGTAGGCGAGAAGGCCGAGGACGCTCAGCGCGGCCAGGCCGACGAGGGCCACGGCCACCGGGTCGCGTTCCTTCACGGGCTTGATCCGGGGCGCGCGTCGCGCGGGCCGGCGGCCCTGGACCTGCGCTGTCATGCGCCGCACCTCGGTTCCGTGACGGAGATCCCGGTGGGCGGCCTGGAGCCGTCGGAGGTCCGCACGCCGGTCACCTTCGCCTCGCACAGGTAGAGGTTGAACCAGGACCCGTACGACGAAAGCCGCGACAGCGTGGTGAGCTTCGCCGGGGTCCGGTTGAGGAAGTTCTCGATCTGGGGGGTGCCGTCGGCGAGGTTGTCCGAGAGCCGGCCGAGCTGCTTGATGTCCTGCTTGAGCGGTGCGCGGCCGTCCTGGAGCAGATCGGCGGTGACCGTGGTCAGCGATCCCACGGCGGTGACGGCCCGGCCCAGCGGCTTGCGGTCGGCGTTGAAGCCGGAGACGAGCTCCTTCAGCGTCACGACGAGGTCGTCGAAGGAGGTCTCGCGGTCGTTGAGGGTTTTCAGGACGGTGTTCAGGTTGGTGACGACCGCGCCGATCACCTTGTCCTTGGCGGCGACGGTGCTGCTCAGTGAGCCGATGTGCCGCATCAGGCTGTCGACGGTGCCGCCCTCGCCCTGGAGCACCTGGACGATGGACCCGGCCAGTTCGTTGACGTCCTTCGGGGACAGCCCCTCGAACAGCGGCTTGAACCCGTTGAAGAGCAGGGTCAGGTCGAGCGCGGGCGTGGTGCGGTTCAGCGGGATGGTGGAGTTCGCCGCGAGTGTCCCGGACAGGCCGCCGGTGCCGCGGTCGAGGGCCACGTACCGCTGGCCGACCATGTTCAGGTACTTCACGGCCGCGGTCGTCGAGCGGGGCAGCGTCCGGTCCTCGCTCACGGTGAACGTGACCCGGGCGGTGCGGCGGTCGACGACACGGACGTCCGTGACCTCGCCGACCTTCACGCCGGAGATACGCACGCTGTCGCCGTCGACCAGCCCGGTGACGTCACTGAACAGTGCCCGGTACGTGCGGCCGGAGGAGCCGGCGCCGGTACCGGCGACGCTGTATCCGAGGATCGTCGTGGCCAGCGCGGTGACCACGATGAAGATCAGCGATTTCAGGAGCGGCCCGGTCAGGGGGCGGCGCCTGATGTGCGCGTCGGAGGGGCGGGTCACTTCAGTGTCACCTCCGTTCCGCGCAGTACGGGGCCGACCAGCAGGCTGCTCCAGTCGGGCAGGTCACCGGCCTTCTTCCCGGTGGCCGGTGCGATGAGTTCGTTCACCAGCGCGTTCTCCTGCGGGGAGTTGGCCGGGCCGAGATCCTGTTCGACGTCGGCGGACACCGTGCTCGCGGGGCGGGCGGCCGCGCCGAGATACGGCACCGGGTAGCACTTCGGACCACCGCCGGAGTCGTAGACGGGCGTGTCGCGGCCCGCGGTGTACGCGCCGCGGCTCGTGTCGGTGGTCACGTCCACGTGCAGCCCAGGCCGGTCGGTGCCCTTGCCCAGCGCCTTGTCCATCGCGGGGACGAACTCGGCGAGCGTGCGCAGCGTGCAGGGGAACTCCGAGGAGTACTCGGCCAGCAGCCGCAGCGTGGGACGGGACGTCGCGGAGAGCCGGATGATGTTGTCCTTGTTCTGCCGCAGGAAGGTGGTCACGTCCTCGGCGGTGCGGGTCGTCGCGCCAAAGGTCCGGGACAGGTCGCCTTCCTTCTCGGCGAGTGTGCCGCTCGTGGTGGTGAAGTCGGTGAGCGCCGTGATGATGTCCGGCGCCGCGTCGGCGTACACGTGGCTCACTTTCACGAGTTCCTCGAGGTCCCTGTTGAGGGCGGGGAGCTGGGGGTTGAATCGGGCCAGGTGCCGGCCGAGCCGGGAGAGGGTGGCGCCGAGCTGGTCGCCGCGCCCCTCCAACGCCTGGGAGACGGCCGACAGGGTCTGGGACAGTTCGGCCGGTCGTACCGCCGTGAGCATCGGCAGGACATCGTCGAGCACCTGCTGGAGCTCGACGGCGCTGGCGGAGCGGTCCTGCCGGATGACGGCGCCCTCGGCCAGTGGCGTCGAGGAGGGTGCGGCCGGCGGTACGAGGGCGACGTAGCGTTCGCCGAACAGGGTGGTCGGCAGCATCTGCGCGCGCACGTCCGACGGGATGTCTGCGAGGACGCCGGGCCGCAGGGCGATGCCGAGCCGGGCCCCGTCGCCCGCGGAGCTGATCTCGCGGACCTCGCCGACGACCACGCCGCGCAGTTTCACCTCGGCGCCCCGGTGCATCTCGTTGCCGACGCTGCCGGTCTCCACCGTGATCGGGTCGAAGTCCACGAACTTCTTGTCGTAGACGGCGATCGTGCCGTAGATCAGCAGGGCCGTCACCAGCGGGAACGCCAGGCCGGCCGAACGCCGCACCGCGGTGGACGAGCTCCGTCGGCGCCGCTTCGGCGGCTGCCGGGTCTCGCGTCGCTCCTCGGGGAGCAGGACCGCGCTCATCTCAGCCCGCCACCTTCACGGTCGTGGTGGCGCCCCACAGCGCCAGTGACAGGAAGAAGTCGGTCACGCTGATCAGCACGATGGCGTGGCGCACCGACCGTCCGACGGCGACACCGACGCCGGCAGGTCCGCCGGCGGCCCGGTAGCCGTAGTAGCAGTGCGCCAGAATCACCATCACGCTGAAGAGCAGCACCTTGAGCACGGACAGCAGCACGTCCGTGGGGGAGAGGAACAGGTTGAAGTAGTGGTCGTACGTGCCCCGGGACTGGCCGTTGAACAGCACGGTGATGTACCGGGACGCCACGTAGGAGGTGAGCAGCCCGACCGCGTAGAGCGGGATGATGGCGATCACGCCCGCGACGACACGGGTGCTGACCAGGTAGGGCTTGGAGCGGACGCCCATGCCTTCCAAAGCGTCGACCTCTTCGTTGATGCGCATCGCGCCGAGCTGCGCCGTGAAGCCGGCGCCCACGGTGGCGGACAGGGCGAGTCCCGCGACCAGCGGGGCGATCTCCCGGGTGTTGAAGTACGCGGAGACGAATCCGGTGAACGCCGCGGTGCCGATCTGGTCCAGGGCGGCGTAACCCTGGAGGCCGACGACGGTGCCGGTGAACGCGGTCATCGCGATCATCACGCCGACGGTGCCGCCGATGACACCGAGTCCGCCGGAGCCGAAGGCGACCTCCGCGAGCAGCCGCTGGATCTCCTTGGAGTACCGGCGCAGGGTGCGCGGGATCCACAGCAGGGTCTTGGCGTAGAAGATGAGTTGGTCGCCGGAGCGGTCGAGCCAGACGAGTGGGGAGGCCACGGGCGCTCAGCCTCCCTTCGGGGGGACGATCTGCAGATACAGGCCCGTCATCACCATGTTCACGAAGAAGAGCAGCATGAAGGTGATGACCACCGACTGGTTCACGGCGTCGCCTACGCCCTTCGGGCCGCCGCGCGGGTTCAGGCCCCGTTGGGCGGCGACGATGCCGGCGATGAAGCCGAAGACGAGGGCCTTGAGTTCGCTGATGTACAGGTCGGGCAGCTGGGCCAGCGCGGAGAAGCTCGAGAGGTAGGCGCCGGGTGTGCCGTCCTGAAGGACGATGTTGAAGAAGTAGCCGCCGAGGGTGCCGACCACCGAGACCAGCCCGTTGAGCAGCACGGCGACGCCCATGGTGGCGAGCACGCGGGGGACGACCAGTCGCTGGACGGGCGAGACGCCCATGACCTCCATGGCGTCGAGCTCCTCGCGGATCTTGCGTGAACCCAGGTCGGCGCAGATCGCGGAGCCGCCCGCGCCTGCGATGAGCAGTGCGACGATCAGCGGGCTGGCCTGCTGGACGACGGCCAGCACGCTGGCGCCGCCGGTGAAGGACTGGGCGCCGAGCTGCTCGGTCAGTGAACCGACCTGGAGGGCGATCACCGCGCCGAACGGGATGGCGACCAGCGCGGAGGGCAGGATGGTGACGCTCGCGACGAACCAGAACTGCTCGACGAACTCCCGGAACTGGAAAGGCCGTCGGAACACGGCCCGGCACACCTCGGCAGCCAGCGCGAACATCAGTCCGGTCTGGCGCAGTGCTGCGTTCACGCGCCGCCCCCCGAGACGGGGACCGGCACGGTGGGGGCGCTGGCGCCGCTCGTCGCGTAGGTGCGCTCGATGGCGGCCCGGGCGGCCGGCGGCAGCCGGTCCAGCATGCCCAGCACCCGTTCCCGCCGCCGGGCGACGGCACGTCGCTGGGGGAGTCCGGGGGAGGGTTCCAACTGGGGCACGATCTCCCGGGGTTGTTCCGGGCCGCGGGTGGCGGCCGCCTCGGCGGCGAGCGTGGCGGCGTCCTTCTCCTCGGACATGCCGATCGGACCCTCGCGGCGTCCGCGCAAGAACTGCGCCACCACCGGTTCCTCGCTGGTGAGAAGCACTTCGCGGGGGCCGAACGTGACCAGCTCGCGCCGGAAGAGCATCCCCATGTTGTCGGGCACGGTCGCGGCGATGTCGAGGTTGTGGGTGACGATCAGCATCGTCGCGTCGATCTGCGCGTTCAGGTCGATCAGCAGCTGCGACAGATAGGCGGTGCGGACCGGGTCGAGGCCGGAGTCGGGTTCGTCGCACAGGATGATCTGCGGGTCGAGCACCAGTGCACGGGCGAGTCCCGCGCGCTTGCGCATGCCGCCACTGATCTCGCCGGGCAGCTTGCCCTCGGCACCCAGCAGGCCCACCACCTCGATCCGCTCCATGACGATGCGGCGGATCTCCGACTCCTTCTTGCGCGTGTGTTCGCGAAGCGGAAAGGCAATGTTGTCGAACAATGACATGGAGCCGAACAGGGCGCCGTCCTGGAACATGAGCCCGAACATTTTCCGGGTTTCGTAAATCTCGTGTTCGGGACTGTTCGCCATGTCCACCCCGTCGATGAGGACACGGCCGCTATCCGGTTTGAGCAGTCCTATGAGCGACTTCAGGAAAACGGTCTTTCCGGTGCCGGACGGACCGAGCATGACGCTCACTTCCCCAGCAGGCAAAGTCAGTGTCACGTCCTGCCAGATGTTCTGCCGACCGAAGGACTTGGTCAGTCCCTCGACCACGACTTCGATGCCCATTTCACCTCCAGCAGGCGCAGGTCGCGTGTGCACCGTGTGGCGCACGCTAGGTGGTTCTGTCGTTCGTTGACAATGGGTAGGGAGCCCGCTCTCGGGGGTGCTCCTCGACTTTGTCACCACGGAGACAAAAACCGGATCGGAACTTGTCTGCGCGGAGACAGCAGGGCCTCGCACCTCCGGGGGGTCGGCTGTACGAGGCCCTGCTGACGGGGATCCGGCCCTGAAGGAGGGTGGGGCCGAAACCGCCCGTCACGGGTCCGGCCGGCAGGGGGCGCCGACCTGGACCGCAGCTGCGCATCGGAACATTACGGCTCAGTAACCTGGCCGGGCAATACCAGTCACCGAGTTTTTGGAACGGCCGGCTTCGGCCAAACCCGTTGTGTGTGCCAGGAGACAAAAGACGGTCGGAACTTTGTCACTCGATGAGCAATCCAGGGGTTCCGGCGTACCTGGGGCGGACCGTGCAGGCCCGATGCGGAGCTGCTCGGCCAACCAGCCGGGTCCTGCGTGGATTTGGCATCGGATGACTAAGGCCGAGAGTGGACCGCTCACCTGGGAAACAGTCCTGTAAAGAGCGGAAAGAATCATGGGCTGTGCCATTGTTCTGCGATGTTTCTCACGAGTAACGTCGGAGCGCGGTCGAGGAATCCAGAGCCGCGGGAGCCAGTAGCCCGTAATTTTCTGTCGGGTGATGTGCACCCTCTGCCGGTCAATCCACAAGGAGCGTCCGAGAGTTATGAAGAAAACCCTCAAGAGAACCGCAGTCATCGCGGGTGGGGCTGCTGCCGCCTTCGGTCTGGCCATCGGCCCGTCGTCGGCCGTGCCGTCCACCGTCTGGACCGTCAACCCGACGCCGTCCAGCTTCACGGCCACCAACAGCGGCAACATCGTGCTGACGGCCAACATCCCGATGACGTGTACGACGTCCTCCGCCTCCGGCACGATGGCGAGCGCCACCGGTAACCCCGCGACGGTCGCCAGCATCTCCGCCATCAACTTCGGTACCAGTGCCGCACCCTGCACCAGCGTCCTCGGCAACGTGACGACCGTGGCCTCCACCCCGTGGACCGTCGTCGCCCAGGACTACACCGCCGCGACCGGCGTGACCAAGGGCTACATCGGCAACGTGAACGCGACCATCACCGTCGGCGCCTGTGTGTTCAAGGTCGCCGGCAAGGCGTCCGCCACCTACACCAACTCGACCGGCATCCTCGCGGTCAACAGCGTCTCCGGTGAGCTGACGGTCACCACGGCGACCGGGTGCGGCACGGTCGTCACCACCTCGACCAAGCCGACCTTCAAGGGCAACTACGCCGTGAAGGTCGCGAACACGACCACCATCCCGACCATCAAGGGTTCCAACCCGTAGGTCGTTCAGTGCTCGGATGCGCCCGACCGGACCACCGGTCGGGCGCATCCGGGTCGTCGGCCCGCAGGACCCCGTACGACCGCACGCCCCTGATCCGACCGAGCGGAGCCACGTGATGAGACTGCACCTGACGGTGGGCGCGACCCGGCCGGGCACCCGTGGCCGCAATGCCACGATCGCCGCGTTCGTCGTCCTCGCCGCCATGGTGCCCGCCGGGGCTGTCGTCGCGGCCGACCAGACGGTCGACGTCTCGCTGCCCTACACCTGCACCCTGCCGTCCGGAGCAGTGGACGCGGCCCTGCGCGTCTCCGCTTCGTTGCCCGCCCGGGTCGATGTGGGACAGGCCATCCGGGCGACGGACGTGGAGACCTCCCTCGAACTGCCCGAGGAGGCGGTGAAGAAGCTCACCGAGAAGGAGGCCGGCGCCGTCTCGGCCGCCACCCGTCTCACGGTGGACGTGGCGCAGGGCGCCTCCACCGCACAAGCGCTGTGGCGCGGCTCCGCGAACCCGCAACCGGTCCCGGCGACCGGACCGCTGACGCTGACCACCACGGGGGACGTCCCCACGGTCACCGGTCAGGACGACGGCGACCTGACCTTCACCGCGGGGGCCCTCGGCGTGGACCTGGCGCTGACCGGAACCGCTCCGGACAGCGACCCGGCGCCGCTCACCCTGGAATGCACGCCCGGCAAGGACGCCGCCGCTCTGCTGGCCACCGTGAGGGTCGGGGACGACCCGGGCGGACCGGACGGCTCACCCACCGCCCCGTCGGCCGCCGCTCCCTCCGGCACGCCGGGCCGGGACGAGGGGACCACGGGGGGCGGCCAGGACAAGGGCGCCCCGGAGGTCGCGGACCGGCCGGCCGCCGAGGCCGACGCCCGCCCGGCGGCGCCACCGTGCAAGTACGACGACGGCTACCCCGCAGGGCCGATGTCGCTGAACGCCTACGTCGCGGGGTACGCCAACGTACGCAAGCAGAACGCCGCGGCGCTCATCCCGCCGTTCTGCACCATGCTCGAACAGGGATCGCCCGAGTTCGAGCCGTACCCGGACTGGAGCGGCGGCGTCATCCGCCAGCACTCCACCGGTGACCTGTACAACAACGGCCGCAAGGAGAGCCTGCCGTTCAAGGCGACCTTCCTCACCTTCCGCTTCATGCCGGCCGAGGCGACGATGGTGCTGGAACAGGCCGGACCGCTGACGGTCGACTCGCTCGGCGCCACCGACTTCGTCTTCACCAGCACCGACACGTACATCCGGGTGCCGCTCGTGCTACGGGTGATCAAACTGGAGGTCGACGGCACGCCGCTGAACGTCGGCCCGACGTGCCGCACCAGCGGCCCGCTGAAGTCGCCCGAGCCCGACAGCGCCAAGTTCCCCGGGGACCATCTCGTCCTGCACGGGCGTGGCGAGCAGAACTCCGGTGAGCCGGCGACCGGCTACCAGCTGCTCTCCGGCGGACCGCTGACCGGCGAGATCACCGTCCCCGCCTTCCGCGGATGCAGGAACGCCGGAGAGAACCTCGACCGCCTGTTCACGGCGGCCGTCTCCGGATCAGGCAACTACATCAAGCAGATGCAGGGCCAGACCTGCTACGCCGTCGCCGAGGTGCCCAACCCCGACGAGTGCACCGAGGACCGCCAGCCCCTGAAGGTTCCCGTACCCGAACGCTGAACCGCACCGAACGCTGAACCGCACCCGAACCGTTCGACGACCCCCGCACCCACCCTCCCGTCACGAAAGGCACGTCATGACCCGCCTGCGTCTCTCCGCCAGATCCGCCACCGTCGTCACCGCGCTGACCACCGCGGTCGGCGCCTTCGCCGCGGTCGGCACGGCCACCGCGGCCACCGCTCAGCTGAACGGCGAATGGGCACCCTTCACGCGGTGTCCCGTCGACGCCCCCGCGCTGGTCGCCGCCGACGGCCTGGAGCGGACCCCGCAGTGCGTGGTGTCCTCCTCCGCCAGCGGTTCCATCAAGCTGGGCAACACCACCGTGACCACCGGCCGCACCAACCTTCAGATAGGCGTCGTGCAGAACTCCGACGGCAGCAGCACCGTGGTGGCACCGTCCGGCGGCGCGCTCATCGCCGACTCCGCGACCGTGCCCGGCGGGCTGCTCGGCCTGATGTGCCCCAGCAACGTGCCCGCGGTCACGGCGATCTGCAACCAGCTCACCAACTCGACCCTCAACAAGATCACGGCCACCGTGGAATCCGTCGGCACGCCCTCCGACTTCAACCAGAGTGCCGGCGCCCTGACCGACCTGCCCATCGTCTCGATCCCGGTCCGCATCCACCTGGAGAACCCGTTCCTGGGCAGCAAGTGCTACATCGGCACGGCGTCCAAGCCGGTCGTGCTCCGCCCGAGCAACGTGAACTACCCCGACTTCTCGCTGACCTTCTTCGACGGGGCCGGCAACCTGAACGACGAGGGCGTGATGAGCCGCGTCAATCTCGCGGGTGCCACACAGAACGACAGCACCTTCGCCGTTCCGGGCGCCAGCGGCTGCGGACTCGGACTGTTCGGCCTGATCGACGCCGCGGTGAACCTGAAGACAGGACTGCCGTCCGCCGCAGGCAAGAACAGCCTGACGCTCAACAACACCACCACGTCCCTCGCCGCTCTCGGAGCACCGGGCACCGTCGCACCGAACGCGGGCAGGGAACTCTCGAAGAACTGGCACAGCGCCGTCAAGTAACGGCCGTGAGGCGGCTGTTCTGAGGCACCTCGGCAGCACACAGTCGCCTCAGCAGACCAATCGGTGCCCAAAGTGTGTACGTGCTACGGAAGTTGAACTACTTTCAACTGCCGAGGACGTCATGCGTCCCTCGTCCGGCCCGGACGCCGAACCCGCCCGTTCGGGGCCTCGGTGTCCGTGCTGGCGATCTCCCCCGGGCAAGCAGAGAGCGAGGGACCACGGATGCCTTCACCCGCGCGTACACCGGAAGTCGGTGAGCCGCTCGACCCACTGCCCACCGGGTTCGCCGCCCTGATGAGACCGGAGTTACCCAGTCTCGTCAAGGAGATCTGGGCCGAGGTCACCCGCGCCTATCCCGTGTACGGCCGCCTCCTCGAGGGACCGAACGCGGACACGGTCCGGCAGGGCGTGGAACAGGCCCTCACGGCGTTCGTCGACCGGGTCGCCGAACCCGGCAAGCCCTCCACGCTCCGTGACGCGCTGCTGCGCAGGTTCGGCCGCGTGGAGGCGTACGAGGGACGCGACCTGGAGTCCCTCCAGGGCGCGTACCGGCTGGGAGCCCGCATCGCCCTGCGGCGCGCGCAGACGGTGGGCCGCCAGTACAGCCTCTCGCCCACGCTCATCCTCGCCTTCGCCGACGCCCTCTTCGCCTACGTGGAGGAGCTGGCGGAGGTGACCCGCGAGGGGTACAGCGAGGTGCAGGCCCGCGGCACCTCCGAAGTGACCATGCTGAGACGGCAGTTGCTCCATCTGATTCTTGCGGCGCCGCCGCTGCCGCAGCCCACCGTCACGGACCTGTGCGAGGCCGCGGCGTGGCCCCTGCCGACCGAGTGCACCCTGGTCGTGTTCCGCTCTGCCGTGCCCGACCCCGTCGAGACGGCCGGGCTCGCCGGTGACGTGCTCACGGAACTCGACGCCCCGCATCCGCACCTCCTGGTCCCCGGTCCACTGACCCCCGAACGCCAGGCCATGCTCGGCCGGGCACTGAGCGGCACCCGTGCCGTCGTCGGTCTGACGCTGCCGACGGCACAGGCGGCCGACTCCTTCCGCTGGGCCCGCCGAGTCCTCCAGCTCATCGACGACGGCATCGTCCCCGACGCCCCCGTCGTCCGCTGCGAGGACCACCTCACCACCCTCTGGCTGCTCTCGGACCCGCCGTTGGTGCGCCAGGTCGCCGCCCGCGAACTGGCCCCGCTGGCCGGTCTGCCGGCCAGCCGGCGCGAGCGGCTGGTGGAGACGCTCCGGGTGCACATCTCGACCCGGGCGCCGGCCGAACAGGTCGGTGACATGCTCGGGGTGCACGCCCAGACGGTCCGCTACCGCCTGCGCAGCCTCGACGCCCGCCTGGGCGAACGCCTCACCGACCCGGATCACCGCTTCGCGCTGGAGGCGGCTCTGCGCTCGCTGCACCTGCAGGACGACGCGGGTACGTGCCCGTGACGCCGGCGGGCCGGCACGCTCACAGCCGCTTGGCGCTGCGCAGTGTCTTGGCGTAGTAGCCGTTGCCGTCCAGCCGGGAGACCCCGCCGACGTCGCCGATGGTCGGGCCGTTGACCTCCTCGCGGCTGGAGACGAAGATCAGGTGACCCTCGGTGTCGTAGCCGAGCACCAGGCCGACGTGGTCGAGCCGGTCCTTCGTGCGGGTGTCCAGTTTGAAGAAGACGAGGTCGCCGGGCTGGAGCTGGTCGATGGCGGACGGCCGGTCGTCGGCCGTCACCCCGGTCAGCGGGAGCACGTCGACGCCCTCGTCGGAGCGGGCCATGCCGTTGGCGGTGCGCGGCAGTCCGTCGCCGGAGGTGTCCGAGGACATCAGCGGGTAGCGGGTGCGGTAGCCGAGCACCATCCGTATGAAGCCCGAGCAGTCCAGGGACTTGGCGCGCAGGGGCTCGGGGGTGCCGGTCTGTCCGTCCCTGAAGGGGTAGGGCCGGCCGAGGTAGTCGTAGAAGTCGGACTGCTCCAGGCGCAGGTCGCCGCCCTCGGCGCCGGTGGTGTTCAGCGGTCCGAAGGCGGCGTCACCGGCGTAGGCGGTGCCCTGTCCGTCCTTCTTCTGCGGGGCGCCGGACACGTACTGGAAGGCGATGGCGAAGAGGTCGTCCTCCTTGCTGTCCCGGTACTCGGCGTACCAGTCGGTGAACCACTTCTCCTTCTCGGCCCCCTTCTTCCAGGACTTGGGCATCAGCCGCACCCAGTCCGTGGTGGACACCTTGGAGGAGGTCGAGGCCGGTTCGGCGAAGGTGCGGGCCCGGCCGGTGAGTGTGGCAAGGCGCGCCCCGTCGGTGAACACCGCCTTGATCTGGCCGTCGGAGCCGCGCAGCACCGACCGCGCGGGGTTCTCCAGTCGGGACCACTTGGCCTCGCCCTTGTCGTCGGAGGCGGAACCGGAGGCCTCGCCGCCGTCCAGGACGCCGACGTTGCGCACATCCGTCACCCCGGGCGCCTCCCGCTTGCGCAGTTCCAGGGTGAGGTAGCCGGAGGTCGCGACGAGCCCCAGCACCACCAGACCCGAGAGGACGGGCCGCGACTTCTTCTTCCCTGCCATCGGTTACTCCTCGGTCGTTCTGGGGCGGCTTGTCAGACGGTGGGCATGATGCCGAGCAGCAGCCCGGCGGCGACGACGATGTAGGCCATGAGCGAGACCGTGCCGGTCGCCAGCAGGGTGGCGCCCTTGGGCTGGCGCACCATCTGGTAGGCGATCAGGCCGGGCACGATGAAGCCGAGGGTCTGGTTGCCGTAGAGCAGGGGGAACTCCAGCGAGAGCAGGATCATCACCGTGCCCTGGAGCAGCACGCCGAGCAGCACCACCGAGGCGAACAGCCGCTTGCCGTAGAGGATCACCAGCCGCTGCATGATCTTGGTGCCGCCGTAGGTGAGGGCGGTGACGCCGACCACCATGGCCGCCCGCTGGACGTCCTCGATCAGCGTCAGGGCGAGCCAGCCCGGAGTGATCATGCCGCCGGGCGAGAGATTGGTGGTGAGGTAGCACAGCAGCGAGAAGAACAGCCCTATCGCGATACCCAGGGCGGCCATCTCGGGGGTCAGTGCGGCGGTGGTCAACGGGGTCTCCGGGCGTCGTCGTGCGGCTCGTCGTAGGGCGGCGGCCAGGTCTGCTGGGCGGATTCGTACGGCTGCTGCCGCGGCGCGTCGGCGTACTGCTCGTGGGGCCCGTGGCGCTCCTGCTGCGCGTACTGCTCGTGGGGCTCGTACCGCTCCTGTCGCGCGTACTGCGCTTGGGGCTCGTACTGCTGCGGGTACGGCGGTGACGGTCGGGCCGGGATGCGGACCACCGGGATCTCCTGGGTCCGCGAAGCCTGGTAGCGCTCCTCGTACGCCGGGGGGTACGAGGCGAACGGGTCCAGGCGGGGCGACTGCGCCGGGGATGCCGCGGCGACGGGACCGGGCGTCTCCTCGTCCGCTTCGCTCTCGTCGGCGGGGAGTTCGGCGAGGTACTCCAGCAGCTCCTCGCCCTGGCCGTGGATGTTGCCGATGGCCACCAGGGAGGAGCCGTCGGCCATGCGGCCGAGCAGGGCCGGCATGAACTCCTCGGCGGACCGCTTCTCGCCGCCCAGGTCGACCGCCCGGTCCCGCCACTCGGCGGGGATGGCGTCGATGGCGCTCTTCGCCGGGTGCCCGATGACGAAGACGTGGTCGGGCTGGAGGTCGGGGATGATCTCGCCCATCTGCCCGTTGCGCTCCACGCGGTCGGGGCGGCAGTTGATCACCACGTTCAGGGGGCGGCGGATGGCGCCGAGGTCGAGCAGCTGGTTGATGTTCATCAGCGTCGACTCGGGGTCGTTGGCCGCGAAGACGTTGGCGAAGGCGAGCCGGTTGCCGCCCGGGGCCGCATAACGCTCCACGGATAGCACGCCCGGGTCCGGCGGGGCGTCGTACATGCCCTGGAGGGCGACCTCGCGCCGCACGCCGAGCAATTCGGCGACGACCAGGGCGATCGCCACGTTCTCCTTGAAGGTGAACCAGCTGAAGCCGCGCAGTTCCTCGTCGCTGACGGTCTCCGGGTCGGCGTAGACCAACTGGCAGTTCCGGGCGTCCGCCTCCTCCTGAAGGATGTGGAAGCGCTCCTTCTCGGCGGTGACGCAGATGCCGTCCTGGGGCATCGAGCGGCACAGCGACCGGGCCACGTCGTCCAGGGTGGGGCCCATCTCGGCGAGGTGGTCCTCGCGGACGTTGCACAGCACGCCGATGGTGGAGCGGATCAGTTTGCTCTGGTTGACCTCCTGGAGGGCCGGCATCACGGCCATGCACTCGATGACGAGGGCGTCGGGCCGGTACGTGGCGGCCCGCCGGACGATGCCGATCTGCTCCACCACGTTGGCGATGCCGAACTTGCGGTAGACCGGCTCCTCGGTGGCGTCGGGGTGGATGAAGCGGGCCGCCGTCCCGGTCGTCTTGGCGACGGTGATCAGGTCACCGCCCCGCAGCGCGCCCGCGCAGAGCCGGGTGATGGAGGACTTGCCGCGGATGCCGTTGACGAGCACCCGCGAGGGGATGGTGTGCAGCGCGGCGTAGTGCCGACGCTGCTCCACGATGCCCGCGACGAACAGGAACAGACAGCCGATCAACAGGACGAAGTAGAGATAGAGCACGCTTGGTCACCTTCCTCCGGCGCCGGGCCGGGACTCGGCGGGCCGGCGCGCCTGGTTCTGCCGGCGGGCCTGCAACTGCTGGCGGATCAGTTCGAGGCTGCGGACGACGGCGCCGACCTCGTCCTGGTAGCGGGGGTAGTGCACGGTCTTGAGGTCGCCGTCGGCGAGCTTCTCGGCGTCCTGTGCGAGGGCCCGCAGGGGCCGTACGACGACGAGGTGGATCCAGCCCAGGCAGACCACGATCAGGGCGAGGCCGAGCAGACCCGCGAGCACACTGCGGTCCTCGCGCTCGTAGGCGGTGATCTCGAAGTGGTCGGCGTTCTGCCAGCTCACGACGGTCCAGCCGAGGTCGGAGGCGACGCCGCCGCCGGTGAACGGCGCCGCGGCGGCCACGGTGACGGCGCCACCGTCCCGGATGAGCAGACCGTTCTCGACGGGCCCGGCGCCCACCCGCACATTGCCGGCGCGCACCAGGTCGGGCAGCGCGTCGTTCGGCAGCCCCTCGAAGGCGAGGAAACCGTCGCTGGCGGCGAGGGTCCGCACGTCGGCGTTCACGATCCGGACCTCGCCGAGGCCGGGCCGCTTCAGCAGCGAGTTGAGGAACTCCACCCGCACCTCGCCGACGAGGGTGGTGCCCTCGTGCTCAGGCACCGGCGCCCCGGTCTGGACGACGGGCTTCTTCCCACCCCTGCCGGAGACGCGGACGAGGGCCCGGTCCTTCTTCGAGCTCCACGCGTGGGGGCCGGCGCCGGCCCGGGCGACGATGTCGCCGTCCTCACCGACGACATACAGCGCCTGGTAGCGGGTGTGCTCGCGCAGGGCGTCCTTCAGCAAGGTCTCGGTGGCGGCGGGGTCGTCGATGTCGATCAGGTGTGCGGTGGAGACGAGGTCGGCCTGGGCCTCGTTCAGCGCCCGGCGGGCCCGGTCGGCGACCAGGTCGGTGCGGTCGCGCTGGTCGTTGACCATGGGGGCGGGGATGCTGACGGTCCCGTCCGTGCGGTTGAGCAGGAAGCCGACGGGGACGCACCACAGCAGCAGGAGCACCGCCGTCAGCACCAGCGGTCCGCGCGCACCGCCCCGGAACCTGCCGGCCGGGCGGGCACCGGCGGCACCGTCCGGGGCGCTCGCGCCGCCGAGCTGGCCGCGGGTGCGCTCCAGCGCGGAGCCGATGCGGGCGGCCTCGCCCCAGCGGGGCACCGCGACGGGCCTGACCAGGTCGCCGCGGGCGAGCCGGCGGGATTCCAGGAACAGTTTGAGCAGCGGACGCTGCACGGTCATCCACAGCACGGCGACCGCGAGCAGTCCGAGCAGCACCAGGGCGCCCGCCGCCAGCAGACCGAAGAGCTGCCGGCTGCCCTCGGTGACGGTCTGCTGCTGGACCACGGGAAGCATGGCGACGACCGTCAGGCCGAGGCCGGCGGCGACACTCTCCCCGTCCTCCGGATCGGACGCGGCGAGAGAGGCGTACCCGGCGGTCGCGACGCGGCCGTTGTAGTCATCGCCCAGCAGGGTTCCGCTGACGCCGGGATAGCCGCGGGAACCGGGCTCCCGCGCGCTGACGGGGTTCCGCTCGGTCTCCTCGGCGGCCCGGTCGGACAACCGTGTCATCTGCTTCTGCAGGAAGGTGAGTTCCTCGCGCTCCGCGTCCGAGTTGAGTGCCTCGGACTGCTCGAAGCCGGCGGTGGCGAGGACCTCGCCGCCCCGCGCGACGACGGCCATGCTCCGGAACGGGCCCAGGTTGATGGAGGGCACGGAGAGGCTGTTGGAGGCGATCAGCAGTTGCTGCGCCCCCTTCTTCCCGCCCAGTACGGCCATCGTCATCAGGCGCACGTCGCCGGTCTCCAGGCGCACCATGCGCGGGGTGAGCGCCCGGTCACCGGTGAGGACGTCCTTGTCCAGCCAGCCGAGCGGGATGCGCTCCCCGCGGGCGGCGAGCACCTTGCCGCTCTCCAGGTCCAGCACCGTGGTGCCGGTCCACTTCTGGTACGCCTTGCTCAGGTCCGACAGGACGCGCTCGGGGTCCGCCGGCCTGCCCGCGCTCAGCGCGGTGGCGGTGCGTTCGAGGTCCGTGACCCGCTCGTCGATCGAGGCGCGCAGGGCGATGGCGCCGTCCTGGGCGAAGTACTGCTGCGAGGAGAGGACCGCCTTCGGCACGACCGGTTCCGCGTCCGGCCCCAGCACCTTGGCCGTGAGGGCCGCGAGGGCGAGGACCAGCACGCACAGCAGCGCGATCGGCGGCCGGATGCCGCCCAGCAGCGGCATGTCCGCGCGTCTGCGGCTGCGCCGCCGGCCTTTCGGCACGAGGGGCGCGGCAGGAGTCGATGTCACCGGTCTTCTTCCTTGGTCGCTGCGGGTGCTCAGCGCCCGAAGGAAGCACCGCTGTCGCGCGGCAGCATGACGCCGTCACAGAAAAGACTGATAAACGCCGACAAGGTTGTGTCCGTCGGCACACAGGGGGGTGTGGCCCTGGTCACTTCTCCGGCGACAGCCGCTTCAGGCCGTCACCGCCCGGCGCTCCCCGGTTGTAGAGGAAGCCGCGCGTGCGGTCCTCGGCCAGGCGGTAGCGGGCGATCCGGTCGTCGGACAGCCCTTCGGGGTGCTCCAGCGCGTGCTGGACATCCACCACCCGGACGTCCTCGACCGACCCCTCGGCCGCCTTGTCCCCTGCCTCGGTCTCGGGCGGGATGTCCACCAGCGTGGTGCGGTAGCGGGCGGAGACGTCCCAGCCGTCGGCGGTCTCGCGGAACTCGAACCAGCCGATGGCCCCCTCCTCGGTGAGGCCGGTCGGCGAGGAGTGCCGGGCCACCTGGTTGCCGAGGCTGTAGGCGACCCACGTGCCGTTGACCTTCTGGATCGGCTGCACCACGTGGGAGTGGTGCCCGATCACCAGGTCGACCCCGGTCTCCTCGGTGATCCGCTGGGCCATGTCCAGCTGCGGGACGCTCGGTTCGTTGTAGTGCTCCAGGCCCCAGTGCAGGGAGAGGATCACCACTTCGGCGCCCTTGTCGCGGGCCCGTTTCTCGGCCTTCTTGACCTCCTCCGTACTGGAACGGTTGAAGGCCCAACGCTCGTTCTCCGGCGTGGGGTTGAGGAAGGACTCCCAGGAGTAGGCGAGGTGGGCGACCTTGACGCCCTTGACGTTGCGGATGTTGATCTGCTCCGCTTCCTTCGGCGTCCGCGCCGACCCGGTGTGCCCGAGGCCCACCTCGTCCATGGCGTTCAGCGTGCGCCGTACCGCGGTCAGTCCGTGGTCGAAGGTGTGATTGGAGGCCGTCGAGCAGGTGTCGTACCCCACGTCCTTCAGGGTGGTCAGGATCTGCGGCGGAACCAGGAACTCCGGGTATCCCTCGAACGGTCCCTTCGGTTTCCCGACCGGCGTCTCCATGTGACAGATCGCCAGGTCGGCCTTGCTGATCACGGGTTTCACCCCGGCGAGCAGCGGCCCGAAGTCCAGTCCGGCCTCTCCGTGTCCGCTCTCCTCGGCATCCTTGGCGGCCTGCTCGACCAGCTCGGGATGGATGAGGACGTCGCCGGCCGCGGCGACGGTGAAACTGCGGCCGCCGGCCTCGGCCCGGGGCTGCGCGGCCTCGGAGCCGCACGACACGGTCAGCCCGGTGGCCGCCGCCAGTACCGCCAGCGAACGGCCCATACGGAGAGACTTACGGAATGTCACTGAGTCATATTTACATGAACCACACAAGCGACCATCGGATTATCGTCACGGGACGATCACACTTCCAGCGCGTTTTCGTCCAGATAGGTTTGCTTCTGGCTTTGGTGGGCTGTCAGGCCGACACGTCCCCGACCTCGGAAGATTCCATTCCGCGCGCCCGGGAACTGGTCGACCTGCGCGGCCGCATCCTCGGATACACAGCGGGGTTCCGCGCCGACGCCCCCTACACTCCGCCCGGCGAGGCACAGCGCGCGCGGCTGGCGAAGGCCGTCGGGAGCCTGCTGTCCGGCGACGCCCAGGAGGCCGAACGCCGGCTCGCCCCGCTCGGCCTCGGCCTCACCCGCCTCACCGACACCGACTCCGGCCGCCGCTACGACGAGATCGCCGCCACCGGCACCGGCGCGAGCACCGGCTGGGGCCGCCTGTACCTGAACGCCGACTCCGCCGTCCGGTGGAACGCCCAGGTCCCGCACCCCGTCTCCGACCGCGACACCGAGGCCCTCGGCATCCGGCTCCTGGAGCGGAGTCCCGGCGGCGCCCTCGTCCTCGCCGGCACGCACCGCCGGGCCGGCGAGGACGGTGCCGCCGATGTCGCCCACCGCGAGGACAGCGCCTTCCACACGATCGTCGTCGAGCTGCAGAAGCGCGGGGTGCCCGGCGTGCAGCTGCACGGTTTCACCGACTCCTCCGACCGCCCCTACGACGCCGTGGTCTCCACCGGCGCCGTCGAGACCGCGCCCGCCGAGGTGGCCGCCATGGCCGACCGCATGGACGACGACGGGCTGCGGGTCTGCCGGGCCTGGGTGGCGCGCTGCCCGTTGGAGGGCACGACCAACGTCCAGGGCCGCTCGGCGCAGCGCGAACACGCCGGCTTCGTCCACGTCGAGCTGGCCCGGCACGCCCGCGCGGACGACGGCCGCGACACCGAGGAGGCCGCCGACGCCCTCGCCGGGCTGGTCACGGCGTGGAAGTCCGGTCAGTCCGACAGGGGGTGACGCATCACAACATGCAGTGCGTGGCCATCGCCGAGCCACCGCTGCTCCCCCCCGGTGTCACCTGCCCGGCCATCCGAAGAGGAACGGCGTGTGCCGCGTCCCGTCCGTGTCCGCCTGCGCTTTGATCTGCGGACAGGTGTGCCACCTCGCGTGGCGTGCCGGCCCGGCAACGGATCGTCCACGGAGCGCTCGCCATGACGGAAGAAGAGTCCGGCACCCCCCACTGGCTGTTCGGCGATCAGCTGGGCCCTCACTTCGCCGATCCGGCGCGGGGCGGGCCCGACCGGGACGCTCCACTGGTGATGATCGAGTCCAGGGGCGTCTTCCGGCGGCGCCGCTTCCACCGGGCCAAGGCGCACCTGATCCTCTCGGCGATGCGCCATCGCGCCGCGGAACTCGGCGACCGCGTGAGCTACGTCAAGGCGGACACGTATCGACAGGGTCTGCGCGAGGCGGTGGGGGACGGTCCGGTGACCGTGCACCACCCCACGTCCCACGCGGCGCTCACCTTCGTACGCGCGCTGCCCTCGGTACGCGTCCTGCCGGCCCGCGGCTTTCTCGTGGCGCACGAGGAGTTCAAGCTCTGGGCGGACGGCCGGGGCACGAAACACCTCCGCCAGGAGGACTTCTACCGATGGGTCCGCCAGACACACGATCTGCTGATGGAGGGCGACCGGCCCGTCGGCGGCCGCTGGAACCTGGACCACGACAACCGTCAGCCCCCGCCGCGCGGCCGCACCGGCCTGGGCGTTCCGGCGCCCTATCGGCCACGGGAGGACGACATCGACGCCGAGGTGCGGTCCGATCTCGACCGCTGGTCGCGCGACGGGGAGGTCGAGTTCGTCGGCGAGGACGGACGCCGCAGGTTCCCCGCCACGCGCCGGGAGGCCCTCGCCGCGCTGCGCCGCTTCGTCCAGCACCGGCTGGCCACGTTCGGCGCGTACGAGGACGCGATCCTCGCCGGGGACCCGACGATGAGCCACAGCCTGCTCTCGTCGTCGCTCAACCTCGGCCTGCTGGACCCCGCGGAGTGCGTCGGACAGGCGGAGGCGCGCTGGCGGTCGGGCGCCGTGCCGCTCAACAGCGCCGAGGGCTTCGTGCGGCAGATCGCCGGCTGGCGCGAGTTCGTCTGGCACGTCTACTGGTACTTCGGCGACCGGTACCGCGAGGGCAACGCCCTCGGCCACCACGAGCCCCTGCCCGGCTGGTTCACGGAGCTGTCCCCTGACGCGACCGACGCGAACTGCCTCACGCACGTCCTCCAGCAGGTCAAAGAGACCGGCTGGACGCACCACATCCCACGCCTGATGATCCTGGGCAGCCATGCCCTGCAGCGAGGCTGGGACCCCCGGGCCGTCACCGACTGGTTCCACCGCAGCTTCGTCGACGGCTACGACTGGGTGATGGTCCCGAACGTGGTCGGCATGTCGCAGTACGCGGACGGGGGCCGCATGACCAGCAAGCCCTACACGTCCGGCGGGGCGTACATCGACCGCATGAGCGACTTCTGCGGACCCTGCCGGTACACACCGTCCGTACGGGTCGGTGCGGACGCCTGCCCCTTCACCGCCGGGTACTGGAACCTCCTGCACCGCCACCGGGACCGCTTCGAACACAACGCGAGGATGACGCAGGCGGTGCGCGGACTGGACCGCCTGCGCGACCTCGAAGAACTGCTGGAGCAGGAGCGGGGCCGTCGGGACTAAGACCGGCTCCGGGCACGGTGACGCCGGTTCTGACGGGCCGGCCGGCCGCGGGGCACGGGCTCGACGTAGGGGTGGCAGGTCACCGAACTGGGCGCCGAGCGGCGCGGTCGCGGGTGCGAACGCGGCTGGGGCGAGCAGGGCGGTGAGCCGTCGGCCGCGCGGCCGGACGTCAGTCGCGCAACCCGTAGAAGTCGTCGCAGAGTTCGAAGACCGGCTCGCCGCGGACCGGGTCCTCGGCGACCGTGAGGCGGACGCGGCCGCCCGGGTGGATCGCGATGAACGGGCCCTTCACACGGCCGCGGACGGTGAAGCCCTCCGCCATCTCGATGAGGGACACGTTGCGCGCGCCGGGGGTGTTGCGGCGGACCACGGTCGTGCGGCGCACGATGCCCGCGCCCCGGCTGTGTTCGGTGTGCAGGTCGCTCGACGCGCAGACCGGACAGAGCAGCCGGTGGAACATGGTGGTCCCGCACCAGCGGCACCGCTGGAAGGCGAGACGTTCCTCGCTCCGCGTGGCCCACATGGGGGCGCCGCTCTCCGTGGGGGCGGTGGCGTTGTCCTGGGGCGCATCGCCGTCCAGCACGTCCGCCGCGATCCCGATTCCCGGGTGGAACACGATGTCATCTCCCTGCGCTCGGCCGGAATCTGATGTGCTCGGATCGCCGTGCACGAGCGACAGGCTATGGCACTCAGTGCCAGTCGTAAAGGCACTCCGTACCCTCAATCCGTCCAGGCCGACTCGATCTCCTGGACCACCCGCCACATCGGGACCCCGCGCCGGGCCACGACGACCACCACGTCCCCGCCCTCCCGGCGGGTGCCCGGTTCGTCCGCGCCGAAGGTGCGCCGCACATGGCGCAGCGCCCGGTCCACCCGGGCGTCGGCGTCTCCCTCGCCGTCCGCCCGCAGCCAGGACCGCAGCGCGTTGTTGTGGGCCGCGACCACGGCGGCGGCGATCACGTCGGCCTGAAGGGTTCCGTCGCGCCGGCCCGCGAAACGGGTGCGCAGGTGGTCGGCGAGGGCACGTTCGTAGCGCCAGACCACGGAGAGCTCGTACGCGCGCAGTCCGGGCACCCGCCTGGTCAGCCGGTAGCGCTGCACGGAGAACGTCGGGTTCTCGGCGTACATCCGCAGTACCAGCCGGGCCGCGTCGCAGACCCGCTCGACCGGGTCCGCCGGACCGGAGCCGGAGTCCAGGAACTCGGTCATCTCGGCGAGGCAGCGCTCGTGGTCCGGGAAGACCACGTCCTCCTTCGACGGGAAGTACCGGAAGAACGACCGTCGTCCCACCCCGGCCAGCGTCACGATGTCGTCGACCGTGGTCTGCTCGTAGCCGTGTTCGAGGAACAGCCGGAACGCCGCCTCGACCAGCGCGTCGCGCATCGGGGGTTTCGGGGCGCCCGTCCCGGCCGACGGGCTCCGGCGGGGAGTCTCACTCATGCGGGGAAACTAGCATCGGAGATCACGTATGACACTCAGTGCCCGCAGGAGGGGACTGAGTGTCATATCGACGGGTGTTCCCGGAGGGCGTCGCCCTCGTCCCCGGCGTCAGCCCCCGTCCGCCGGGCGCACCGCCCACCGCTGCTCGACCCTGGCCAGCCGCCAGTAGGCGAGCGCGGCGGCCCACACGACCACGAACAGACCGACGATGATGAAACCCACGTTGTCGAGGTCGAGACCGGCGATCCAGCCCGTGACCGCGTCCCGCAGGTCGAGCCGGTCGTGCAGGACGCCGACCAGTTCGATCGTGCCGATCAGGAACGCCACCGCGATCGACAGACCGGTGATGGTGAGGTTGTAGAACACCTTGCGCACGGGATTCGAGAAGGCCCACTGGTAGGCGAAGTTCATGAACGTGCCGTCGAGCGTGTCGAACAGGCTCATGCCCGCCGCGAACAGCAGCGGCAGGCACAGGATCGCGTACCAGGGCAGCCCCGCCGCGGCGCCGCTGCCCGCCATCACCATCAGCGTGACCTCCGTCGCGGTGTCGAAGCCGAGGCCGAAGAGGAAACCCAGCGGGAACATCTGCCCCGGGCGGCTGATGGACTTGGTGAAGCGGTCGAGGATCCGGTTCATGAACCCCCTGGAGTCCAGGTGTCCTTCGAGTTCCTTCTCGTCGTACGTCCCCGCCCGCATCGCGCGAAAGACCCGCAGGATGCCCATCAGGGCCACGAGGTTGAGCGCGGCGATGAGGTAGAGGAACACGCCCGAGACGGTCGTACCCATGACGCCGAGCACCTGGTGCGTGCTCGACCCCTCGTTCATGATCCGCCCGGCCAGCTGGGTGCCGCCCGCGATGAGCGCCGCGAGGAGGACCACGACGCTGGAGTGGCCGAGCGCGAACCAGAACCCCACCGACACCGGCCGCTTGCCGTCGGCCATCAGCTTGCGCGTCGTGTTGTCGATGGCCGCTATGTGGTCGGCGTCGAAGGCGTGCCGCATGCCGAGCGTGTACGCGGTCACGCCGAGGCCGATGCCGAACGCCTTCGAACCGACCTCGTAGTGCGCCGGCACGACCAGCAGGAAGAGCACCCCGAACGCGACGACGTGCAGGGCGGCGATCACCGCCAGCAGGCCGGCGGTACGGACGGTGTCCTCGCGTCGCCATCGGAAGGCGGCGGGCCCGGTGGGCAGGGTCATGCGGTCACGCTCCAGCACCTCGTGGATCACTTCGTGAGATGCCGTGGCCGGTCTCCTGGCTCGCGGGTACCTCCCGCACGAGCCGAAGCCGGGCGTGGCGGAGGGTCGACGCGCCCGCCCCTGCCTTCCCGGCCGTCCGGCCAGTGGCGCCGCCCTGGAGCGGCACGGGACGGGAACTCCCCGATCACAGTGGCGAGGGCCGCTCCGGACTGGGCCCCTGAAAGGCTGTCACCGGTCTTCCCGAACACCACGGCCCGCCAACCCTAGGTGCCGCCCGTCGACCGCTGCAAGCCTGCACAGTTGCGCAGGTATCGAAGATCACAGTGCCGCCTGGAAGAATGCCGTCATGCATCTCGTCCCCGCCGACCGTGCCGACCGGCGCACCATCGACGGCCACCGGGTCTGCGACGCCGCCGCCGCCATCGGCGAGCCCGCGGCCGTACGCGCCTGGGCCGACCGCTTCTCGCTGCTCGCCGACCCCGGCAGGCTGGCGCTCCTGCTGGCGCTGCACCGGGCCGGGCCCCTGGCGGTGTCCGACCTGGCGATCGCGACCGGCATGAACGACCCCGCCGTGTCGCAGGCGTTGCGCCTGCTGCGGACGGCCGAGGTCGTCGTCGGCGAGCGGGAGGGACGCGTCGTGCGCTACCGCTTGATCGACGGTCCGGTCGTTGCGCTGCTGGCGCACTGCGGCACGGACATCGCCTGATTTTGGACGTGCTTCCGCGAGCCGTACCGCAAGGAGAGCTGTCGCGGACCGTGTCGCTGTTCGGCCGAACGGGTGACCATGGGTAAGAATTGCCTGGTGCAGACAACCATGGCGAGCCAGGGCGGGGATGGCCAGTGAACAGCCACGACGTCACCGATGAACAGTGGGAAGGGCTCGCCCAGGTCGTTCCGTTGCGCGGCCGGGACGCGTGGCCCTCGGCCGTCGGCCACCGGTCGATACCCGAGGCCCCGACCGAGGCGCGGCGCCGCTTCGTGGTCCTGCGGGTCAACGTGTTCGCGGACGCCCGTGAGGTCGCCGAAACGCTGATGGGCGGCACCCCCGTGCTCCTCGACCTGACGGGCGCGGAGACCGATGTCGCCAAGCGGGTGCTGGACTTCAGCACGGGCGTGGTCTTCGGCCTGGCGAGCGGGATGCACCGGGTCGACCGGAACGTGTTCCTGCTGACGCCGCCCGGTACCGAGGTGCAGGGGCTGATGGAGAGTGCCGGGGTCCCCGGGCTGTGACCGGGGGATGACGTCCCCGGGGTGGGCGGCGTCCCCGGGGGACGCCATCAACGGGCGTGATACCCCGAACGAAGGAAGATCGCCCGGCCGGAACGGTTCGCCTGGCGGCGGAGTCCTACCGTCCGGATATGACCGCGTCACCTCTCCCGCCGCTTCCGGCCCTGTCACCCTTGCCGGCCCTGCCGGCCTTACCGTCCCCGCCGTCCCCACCGTGCGCGCCGTCCGCTGAGCACCGGACGTCCGCCGGACTCGGCACGGATGCCGGACACCGCGCGTCCGCCGGACACCGCACGGATGTCGAGAAACGTCCGGATGCCGGGGCCCGCCCGGATGCCGGGGTGCGCCCGGGCGTCGAGGTCGGCACGGAAGCCGGGGTGCGCCCGGGCGTCGGGGTGAGTCCGGACACCGGGGTCCCCCCGGGCACGGGAGTGTGTCCGGACCGGCGCCTCGGCGTGGAGCCGGACGCGTGGGAGCGCGCTGCCGAGCCGGAGAGGCGGGAACGGGTCCCCGAACCGCGTGCCGCGGCCCCCGGGGTCCTCGCAGCGCCCGCGGCGGCGCCGGGTGTTCCCGAGACGGCGCCGGCCGCGCCGAGCGCCCCGCACACGCGGCCGGACCGGCCCAGCATCACCCGGCTACGGCTCTCCGCCTTCGCCGGACACCGCGGCGCCGCCTTCGCGCTCGGACCGCTGACGCTTTTCGCGGGCCCCAGTGGCAGCGGCAAGTCCACGGCGCTGCGGGCGTACGAGGCACTGGCGCGGCTCGGCGGCGGGGCCGAACTGGGCGAGGTGTTCCCGGACCCGGCGGCCTGCGTTCCCGAAGGGGCCCGCCCGGACGCCCAGCGGCGGAGAGGTTTCCGTATCGGCTGCACGGCGGACGGTCCCGAGGGTCCCGTCCGGCTCGACCTCGCCGTACAGGCCGAGCCCGAACTGCGCATCGTCGGCGAACGGCTGACGGCGAACGGCCTCGTCCTGCTGGAGACGGCGCTGCGGGATCCGAGCCGCTCCGTCGTCCAGGCGGCCTGGCACACGGCGGGCGCGTCCCCGGTCACCCGGGGCCCGCTCCCCGACGACCGCCTCGGTACCGCGCTGCTGCCGCTGCGGGTCGCGGGCAAGACGGAGGGCCAGCGCCAAGTGCTCGCCGCCGCCGAGCAGATGGTGATCGCCCTGCGCTCCGTCTTCCCCTGCGACCCGCAACCCCCGTCCATGCGCGCACCTGTGCCGGCCGGCGGCGGGCGCCTGCTGCACGGCTGTGACAACCTCGCCGACGTGCTCTGGCGGACCAGGACCGAGTGCGCACGGCGCCACGGGCTGCTGGTGGCCGCGGTCCGGGCCGGCTGCGCGGGCCCGGTCGCCGAGCTGCTCGCCGAGCCGCTGCCCGGCGGCGGGGTCCGCGGGCTGCTCGACCGGGGCGACGGCCGCCGCACACACCTGGGACTGCTGGGGGACGGCGAGTTGAGGTATCTCGCGCTGGCCCTGGTGCTGCTCACCGGACCCGGGGTGCTGGAGGTGGACACCGCCGGCGAGGTCCCGGCGGCGCTGCAGACGCTGACGGTGCTGGCCGACGGCTTCGACCGTTCGCTCGATCCCCGGCAGGCCGGGGAACTCCTGCGGCTCGCGGCGCGGATGTGCGAGAGGGGGCACATCCGGCTGGTGGGGGCCGTGAGCGCCGCGTCAGTGGCCGCGGAGGTGGTCGGGGCCACGGTGGTAGACCTGGGGGTGTGACGGAACTGGACGTGTCGTACTTGCAGCGCCGGCTGGCCGGGTTCGCGGCCGCGCGGAACTGGCAGCCCTACCACACCCCCAAGAACCTGGCCGCCGCGCTCAGCGTGGAGGCGTCCGAACTGGTCGAGATCTTCCAGTGGCTGACACCGGAGGAGTCGGCCCGGGTGATGGACGACCCGGACACCGCGCACCGCGTGAGCGACGAAATCGCCGACGTGCTCGCCTATCTGCTCCAGTTGTGCACGGTGCTCGACGTGGATCCGCTCGCGGCACTCGACGCGAAGATCGACCGCAACGAACGGAGGTTCCCGCCTCCGGAGGGCCCCTGACTGGCTCACGGGCCCTCACGCCCCACTCCGTCAATTACTCTCAGTAGTGATTGAGTTGTCCACAGTCGATTCTGTGTCCACAGATTTCGGGCTACCTCTGGCTTTTCGTCCCGCGTGCCCTCACTCTGGGTAGTGGACGGTGGAGTTCGGGCAGACGTGCGAGAGCGCGTCGGACAGACGGGGGCAGCGCATGGATGCGATGCGGCTCATCGTGACGAGCAGGCGTGCCCTGGCGGGGAGCGGCGACGTGCCGGAGATCATGAGGGAGGTGTGGCAGGCGCAGGCCCTGGCGCAGGCGATCGGCAGTCGCCTCGCCGTGTCCGGTCCCCCGGAATTACGCGGTGAGGCCCTGGGGCTCACGGAGTTGGCGGGCAGAGGCTGCGGCGTCCTGGACGCGCCGTCGCTCGGCGTGGGTGACCTGCGGGCCGCCCGGCTCACCGACCTGGGCGATGCCCGGCAGACCCTCCTCGATCTCGGGTGTCTGCTCGGCGAAGTGGGCATCGCGCTCGTCGGCATCGCCTGCGCGGCCGACGACGAGGGGACGTACTGGCAGTGCATGGAGGCGATCGACGCGGCGGACGAGTCCCGTGACCGGGTGCTGGAGATGCTGCGGCGCCTCGCGGTCCGGGAGGAGGAGATGGTGGAGCGGGACCGTGCGGCGGGATGAGGGGCCGGTGCGGTTTGCCGGGTCCGGGGGGCGAGAGGTCTCCCCGGCCCGTGACCCTTCACCAGGTCCGCGCCGCGTAGGCCGCGCGAGCGTACGCGGTCACGGGCTCGGCAGGCGGGCCGCCGGCGGTGACGCGCCGGTGACGGGTGCCCGGCGCTCCGGCTCGCGAGCCGACGATCACCAGCGAACCGGGTGGCTGCGCGGACCGCACCGCACCCGGGGCGGACAGGTCTTCACCCGGCCGGGGCGGGCGCGGTCGGCGGGACCGGTGGGGTCGGCCCCCCGTTCGACCGTGCAGGATGGAGGCATGGATCTGCGCATCTTCACCGAGCCCCAGCAGGGCGCCACCTACGACACGCTTCTCACTGTCGCCAAGGCCACCGAAGACCTCGGCTTCGATGCCTTCTTCCGCTCCGACCACTATCTCCGCATGGGCGAGGCCGACGGGCTGCCCGGGCCGACCGATGCCTGGATCACCCTGGCCGGGCTCGCCCGCGAGACCAAGCGCATCCGGCTCGGCACGCTCATGACCGCCGGCACCTTCCGGCTGCCCGGCGTGCTCGCCATCCAGGTCGCGCAGGTCGACCAGATGTCGGGCGGCCGGGTCGAACTGGGCCTGGGAGCGGGCTGGTTCGAGGAGGAGCACAAGGCGTACGGCATTCCGTTCCCGAAGGAGAAGTTCGCCCGCCTCGAGGAGCAGCTGGCGATCGTCACGGGGCTGTGGGCGACGGAGGTCGGCGCGACCTTCGATCATCACGGCACGTACTACGACCTCACCGGCTCGCCCGCGCTGCCGAAGCCGGCGCAGGCGAGGATCCCCGTGCTGATCGGCGGCCACGGCGCGACCCGCACGCCGCGGCTCGCCGCGCAGTACGCGGACGAGTTCAACATCCCGTTCGCGTCCGTCGAGGACAGTGAGCGCCAGTTCGGCCGGGTGCGTGCAGCGGCGGAGCGGGCCGGGCGCGAGGCCGGTGACCTGGTGTACTCCAACGCGCTGGTGGCCTGTGTCGGTAAGGACGACCAGGAGGTGGCGCGGCGCGCCGCATCGATCGGCCGCGACGTGGACGAGCTGAAGGCCAACGGGCTGGCCGGCTCTCCGGCCGAGGTCGTCGACAGGATCGGCCGGTATGCGGAGATCGGCGCGGGGCGCATCTACCTCCAGATCCTCGACCTCGACGACCTGGACCACCTCGACCTGATCTCGGCGCAGGTGCAGTCGCAGCTGACGTGACGGCCTCGGCTCGGCGCGGGCGCCGGTCCGGCGCCGGCTGTCCGCCCTAGTGCACCGAGTGCACCGAGTGCACCGAGTGCACCGAGCAGGCGCCTGTGGCGCCGCCCACCTCGTCCCCCGAGACCGCACATCCCTTCGCCGACCAGATGATGACCGCGACGGCGACAACAGGACTCGCTGTCCGCGTCAGCCCGTCTGTCAGCCGTACGCGGCCGTCGTGGCGCTGTCTGCCGCGTCTAACGACCGGTATTGCGGTGGGCAAATGCACCCGAACCCATTTGTTCGAACTGACCCTGCAGGTTGGCTGCGAAGGTCTGCGGGTTGTCGCCCCCGTATGCCTGTCCCACGGTGTTCATCGCTACCGTGAGGACACCCTTGAAGGGCGCGCCTGGAGAGGTGCGCACGGGTGTGCACATGAAGCTGAAGGCCTGCGGCGTCTCGGAGTCGTACGGACGGAGGGTGACCTCGGACAGTGTGGTGGGCTGTCCTTGGCGCAAGGCATCGTCCATGGCGCGGAAGACGCCGACCTGGTCGAGCCCGGGGAGAACGTGTCGGGCGGGGCTGAACTGCGGCACCTGGCCGAAGGCCTCGCCCTGCTTGCGGTTGGCATAGCGCAGCAGATGATCCGGGCCCTCGGTGAGCATGATCGGGAACTGTGCCCCGTCGAAGACGGCAAAGAGCTCCTGCTGCTGGGCGAGGAGGCTGTCCCGCAGCTTGAATTCCGACTGCAGGGTCGCAGTCAGTTCCGTCATCGCGTCCATGATCTGGTCGTCCCAGCGCCGGGGCCGGAAATCTGCGACGCAGACGGTGCCGAGGACCTGCCCGGTGTTGTCGAGCAGCGGGGTGCCCAGGTAGGAGCGCACGTTGAGGTCGTTGACCAGCGGGTTGCCCTTGAACCGGGGGTAGTCGAACACGTCGTGGAGGGCGAGTTGGGATCGCTGAGCAACGACGTGCGGGCAGAAGCCGTACTCGCCGGGCGCCTCGCGTCCGAGTGCGCTGAGATCGAAGGGTATGCCGCCACCGTCGATGTCCACTCCTGCGTCGGGGGATGCAGCGGGCACGTACATGCCGCGGAACATCTGGCGCTCGTCGCTGATGAAGTTGACCATGGCCAAGGGTGCTTGGGTCAGGCGGGCGGCCAGTCGTGCCACGCGATCGAAGGTGGCTTCCGCGTCGGGCGCGTTGAGGCCGAGAATCGTCAGCCGACGGGTCCGTTCCGGTCCAGTGCGACGGAACGCCTCAAGGGGATCGTGGGAGTCCATGAGGCTAGATCAAAGCAGAGATCCTGGCTCCGTGGTCTGCCCCGCAAGACCTTGCGGGTCCGGCTGTCACTCTGCCAACACCCCTGCGCCAACCGCAAGTTGCAACGCGCTGCCGAGGTGCCCGGTCGTCCTTGCAGCGTGTCGCTGTGACCAGCGTCTGGGCAGCCGGGAAGGCTGCCCAGGTCCTTTGATGTTTCAACCATCACCGATCACTTCTCGTCATTCCCGGCCGCCTCCTCGAACGGAAACGATGTTGCGCCCGACAATCGTGCGGTGGACCGGTTTTCGACACCGTTAGAGCACCTCGACGTGAAGGGATAGATTCGAATGCATGTTCGTTTTCGGGAGGTGGATTGGGTGCACGGCCCGCGTGCCAGTCCTCCCTGACACGGAGCAGCGGTACCTGCTTCGCAGCGCCTGACAACGTGTTTGCGCCAGCCTCTACAGCTCGATCACGTGGTCGGGCGGATCGGCGTGGAGCCGAATATTGGCCTGAATGAGTGGCCTGCTGAGGTGTGAGCGGACGGCGAGCAAGCCGGCGATCAGACGCCGGCGCGCCTGGTCCCGCTGATCTTCCGGTCACAGTCCGGTTCCGGCTGCCAGGCGGCGGATATCTATGGCTAGGTGCAGTGATCAAGGTCGACTGCTCCACAACGGAGCGATGTACGAAACGGAGTTCTCGATGACCAGGTACCGCAAGTCCGACGTGGACGCTCGGTCGGTCGCGGTGATCGGCATGGCCTGCCGCCTGCCGGGGGCGTCAGGACCCAGCGACCTCTGGGACCTGCTGAAGGCCGGCAGCAGCTCCCTCAGTGAGACACCGCGAGATCGCTTCGACGTCGACGCCCTTCATTCCCCTGAGCCCAGACGGGGCCGAATAGCAGGACGCCGAGCGGGCTACATCGACGGCGTTGCCGACTTCGACGCCGACTTCTTCACCATGTCGGCTACTGAGGCGACCGAACTCGACCCGCAGCAAAGGCTCTTGCTGATGACCGCGTGGGAGGCCCTGGAGGACGCGGGGCAGCGCACCGACCTTCTGGCGGGGAGCCGGAGCGCGGTGTTCGTGGGCAACACCCGTGCCGACTCGCTCGAGGCCGCTCTGCGGCAGGGCCCGGAATCGGCGACGGCAGCCCAACTCCACAACTTCCGATCCCTGCTGCCTGCGCGGATATCCCACTTCTTCGACTTCCGCGGCCCCAGCATCGTCGTCGACACGGCCTGCTCCTCGTCGCTGGTAGCCGTCCACCAAGCCGTCCAAAGCCTGCGTTCGGGAGAGAGCCCGCTGGCCCTGGCTGCCGGCGTGAACATCGCTCTGCGCCCGGACGAAAGCCTCGTCCTCTCGCACGCCGGAGCAATGTCAAGCGACGGACGCTGCAAATTCGGCGACGCGGACGCGGACGGCTATGCCCCCAGCGACGCCGTGGCAGTCGTCGTCTTGAAGCGGCTGACGGACGCGCTCAGCGACGGCGACCGGATCCATGCTGTCATCCGCGGCAGTGCCATCGGCAACGACGGCCGCACCAGCGACACGGTCCTCAACCCTTCGCTCCAGGGCCAACTGGACGTACTGCGCTGGGCCTACGAGGACGCCGGTATGGATCCGTCCGACGTCGACTACGTCGAGGCCCACGGCGCCGGCTCGCCGGCGCTCGACCCCCTGGAGCTGAGCGCGCTCGGCGAAGTGATGGGCGCCGGACGTCCCGCGGACCGCCCGCTCCTCGTGGGCTCCGTCAAGACCAACATCGGGCACGCGGAGGCAGGCAGCGGCCTCGCAGGACTGATCAAGGCCGTGCTGTGCCTGGAGCACGGTGAGGTTCCCGCCAGCCTGAACCTGCATACGCCCCACCCTCGTGTCGACTGGGACCGGCTTCCGCTGGTCATCCCGGACAAGGTCCAGCCCTTGCCGGACCTTGACCGGCCCGCCGTTGCCGGAGTGAGCGGACAGGGCTCGTCGTCTCTGAATGCCCACGTAGTGCTCAGCCAATTCGAGCCCACGGCCCCCATCACCAACGCGGCACCGGACGGCACGCCGTACGTTCTGGCGCTTTCCGCCCACAGCACCGCGGCACTCCAGGACCTCGCCCGCTCCTACGCCGACTACCTCGGCCCCGGCGGCACCGGCCGTGCCTACGCACTTCGGGACATCTGCTACAGCGCCGCCACCCGGCGCCGCCACCACGAACACCGGATCGCCGTGGTCGGCTCCAGTCATGGGGAACTGGCGGCCGCTCTCGCCGGGACAGCGACAGTCGGCGGACGTCCCCTGTCTGCCGCCGCAGACCGGTACCGCCGCGGCGAGGCCTTGGACTGGGCGGCGCTGTTCGGCGAAGCCGGCCACTACGTACCGCTGCCCGCCTACCCCTGGCAGACCAAACGGTACTGGCCCGGCGAAACGCACGAGGACGACACCGACCTGGCGGCCTGGGTGCTGCGCGAGCACGCCCGCACGAGCTTCGATGACAACTCGACGCTCACCGAGATCGGCATCGACTCGCTGGCGAAACTGCGCATCGTGGTCGAACTCGGCAGACGTAGCCAACGGGAGGTCGACCCGGAAGGGTTCGGCCGGCTGCGTACAGTCGGCGAGCTGCGGCAGTGGACGCGTGGACTACTGGCAGCGGCCCGGTGAAGCTGCGCACTCTGTTCGACTGGTTCGCCCGCTCGGCGGCCGCGTACCCGGATGAGACGGCCCTCGAGGTCGGTTCGGTGCAACTGACCTATCGAGAACTGCACGACCAGGTGGAGCGGCTCGCTGCGCGTCTCGTCACGACGCCGGCCGGCGGGCCACCGCGGCGGGTCGGGCTGATGGCCGCACGATCGGTGACGGCCTACGCCGGCTATCTCGCCGTTCTGCGGGCGGGTGCCGCCGTCGTGCCGCTGAGCCCGGAGTACCCCGCGGAACGGACAGCCCAGATCGTCGCGGCAGCCGAACTCGATCTCATTTTGGCCGAGTCCATCGACAGCGTCCCCGATCTCGGCATCCCCGTCCTTGTCGCCGGCCCGGAGGGGCTGTCGGCCCCGGCTGGGACCCATTCGACCGTGGTCGCGCACCGGTATGCGGATCCCGACGACCTTGCGTACGTCATCTTCACCTCAGGATCGACCGGCACTCCCAAAGGCGTACCCATCACTCACCGGAGCATCTGCGCCTACCTGGAGCGCGTAGCGGACCGATACGACATCCGGCCGGGCAGTCGCCTGTCGCAGACTTTCGAGCTGACCTTCGACGGATCGGTGCACGACCTCTTCGTCGCGTGGGCGGGCGGCGGCACCCTCGTCGTCCCCCAACGCAGCCAGCTGCTGTCCCCGGTGAAGACCATCACCAGCCTGCGACTCACGCACTGGTTCTCCGTCCCGTCCCTCATTTCCTTCGCCTCTCTTCTCGGCACCCTTGCCCCGGGCAGCATGCCGACACTTCGGTGGAGCCTCTTCGGCGGCGAACCGCTCACCCTGCAAGCGGCCCGCCAGTGGCGACTCGCAGCTCCGAACAGCAGGCTGGAGGTCCTGTACGGGCCGACAGAGCTGACGATCTCCTGCACCGCCTACCGGCTTCCCGACGACATGACCGCCTGGCCGAGCACGCCCAACGGCACCGCACCCATAGGAAGTCCGTATCCAGGCCTTGATCTGCTCTTGCTGGACGAAGACGGACGGCCCAGTGACACGGGAGAGCTATGCGTGCGAGGCCCTCTGCGGTTCTGCGGCTACCTTGATCCGGCCCACACCGCCGGCCGCTTCCTCACCACCGACCTCCAGCCGGCCGGCGACCGTCCGACACCTGAGCACTGGTACCGGACAGGAGACCGGGCCGCCGTCCAAAACGGCCGCCTGGTGCACCTGGGCCGAACCGACCACCAGGTCAAAATCCGCGGACACCGCATCGAACTGGGTGAAATCGAGGCCGCACTACGGGCGCACCCGGAGGTATTCGACGCTGCCGTGATCACCCTGCCCGCCGCAGACGGAGAACTGGAACTGCAGGCCGCCGTGAGCGGCCCCTGCCGCGATACCGACCGGCTGTTCGCAGCCCTGCAAAGGCAGCTGCCGCCCTACATGCTGCCCCGCCGGATCACCGTCCTGGAACAGCTCCCGCTCAACGCCAACGGCAAAATCGATCGAAGGGCGCTGCTCGACGAACTGACGAACTCGCGCTGATCACGCCCACGCAAGGTCCCAGCCCACTACACCGCGCCCCGTTCTCTGCCCCGAGCCAAGGCTCCCAGCCCGATATGAGGAACCCGCATGTACGACGCCATCGTGGTGGGCGCGCGCTGCGCCGGTGCGTCAGCCGCCTTGCTGCTGGCCCGTGCGGGCTACCGCGTGCTCCTCCTCGACAGATCCACCTACGGCTCCGACACCCTCTCCACCCACCTCATCCACCAGCCAGGCATCGCGGCGCTCGCCCGCTGGGGGGTGCTGGAGCAGGTCCGTGCCTCAGGATGCCCGCCCCTGAAGCGCACCGTCTACGAGGTCGCCGACATCCGTATCGCGGGCTGCGCCCGAGGCGTGGCCGGCCAGCAAGTAGCGTTTGCGCCACGGCGCCGAGTGTTGGACGCCCTCCTGGTCGACGCTGCCATCGCGGCCGGGGCCGAGTTCCGCGAGCGAAGCCGCGTCACCGGCCTGCTGCGGGACAGGGCAGGCCGGGTCGTCGGCGTCGACGGCCGACACGGCAGCCGGAATTTCACGGAATCCGCTCGCCTGGTCATCGGCGCTGACGGTATGCGATCCACCGTCGCCCAGTTGGCCGCAGCCCCGTACACCAGGCGGGATCCTCTGCTGACCTGCGCGTACTACACATACTGGCCGGATGTACCCGCCGACCTTGAGCTCTACGAGCGCCCCGGCGGCTGGGTGGCAAGCGTGCCCACACACGACGACGCCACCCTCGTACTGGCCTACTTCCAGCAGTCCCGTTTCGCCGAAATCCGCACCACCGCACGGCATGCCTACCAGGAGCAGATTCGTCTCACCGCGCCGGCCCTGTACGAGAGGCTGCGGGGAAGTGCACCGGTGGAGCGTCTGCGTGGCAGTGGGGATCAGCAGAACTTCTTCAGGCAGGCGACCGGGCCCGGCTGGGTCCTGGTCGGGGATGCCGGGCATCACAAAGACTCCATCACGGCACGAGGCATCAGCGATGCCTTCCAGCAGGTAGAAAGCCTCGTCGCCGAGGTGGGAGACACGCTCGGTGGCGATCCCGTGAAGCTCGACGCGTCGCTGGCCCGGTTCGCAGAGAGCCGGGACACGACACTCACCCCGGGCTACGAGGCCACGCTCAGCGTGGCCCAGCTGGCCACCCCGCACGAGCAACGTCTCTCCCTGCTTCGCGCCGTCCAGTCCGACCCGGAACTCGTCGCGATCTACCTCGACATGGTGGCCGGCATCGCTTCTCCGCACGACCTCTATACGCCCAGACTCCTCGAACTCCTATGACCGTTCCCAAGAGCGGTGAAAAGCCCCGAACTTCCTCACTGCGGGGCGGTCGGTGGAAGCTCAACTACCGGTGCGCACAGACCAGTTGTCATGGCCCGAGTGTGACCCTGCGCGATGATCCTGATACGGTGCAACCCACGTTGACCTTCGAACAGAGTGAGCAGTCACTCCGCGGGGACCGACGGTCGCGTACCGCTTACCGCACGGGTGTATCGCTGCTGCACGAGGAATCCAGATGCCAGGCAACCGCGACCGGCGGCCACAACCCCGCGCCACTCAGCGCAGATCTCTGCGATCCTCGCTCGGCGTCCCGTTCGTTGTTCCGCTGGTCTGTCTGACCGGGCTCGGGGGCTTCACCGCCGCAAGCCTCGCGCAGCAACAGATCCAGCGACAAGACGACGCGGACCGTCCCTCATCCGTCACGCGGCCGGCCGAGTCGCCGGCGCAGCCGCAGGACGGACCCCAGCGCACAGACGAGGGGCGCAGCACTCGAAAAGACCGCGAGCGCGGAGGCATCTCCACCGCGGCGTTCGAGAGCGCACGGTCGATCACGCCCAAGACGCCGCAGTACGGGCAAGTTTCCCTGAGTGCGCACTGGAACAATCTGACGTCCCACGACCAGGGCGTGACCGGTGGCCAAGGCGCACCGCTTCCGGCCGCGGCCACCTCGCGGCCGACGGCCACCGAAAGTGTGCTCGGCAACTCACGGACGCCGACCGCCGCTTCGCCGGACAGCCTGGCGGGCAGCGATGACGATCGGGCCGACGAGCTGCTCCTTGTCGCACTGGTGAGCAGCGGCATCACCCTCGCTGTCGTCGTGGGCGCCGCGGTGCTGGCCAGACGCTCCCGGGACGCCAGGCGCTCGACGCACGGACGCCTCTCCGCACTCCAGGAGGGTACGCAGCAGTGGGCGACACAACTGCCTGACCTTCTGAACCGAATAGAGCGCGGCGAGCGCATAGACCTCGATGCACTCGTCCCGTTCAGACCGCAAGCGACTGACCAGGACCACATCGCTCAACTCTCGGCCCACATCGACCAACTGGTCCGCATTGCCGCCCAGGCAACGATGCGGCAGTCCCAGGGCCGCCAGGGCACGGAGAAGGTCGTTGGCCAGCTCATCCGCCGCGCCCAGACCCTTATTCATCGCCTGATCAACCTGTTGGACGACCTCGAACGCAAGCACGAGGACTCCGATCTCCTCAAGGACATCTTCAAGGTCGACCACCTGGCCACCCGCGTGCGACGGCACACGGAGAACCTGATGATTCTCAGCGGTGCCACTTCTGGACGCCGCACCACCACACCGCCCACCTCCATCACCGACGTGATGCGTGGCGCAGTGGCTGAGACCGAGCACTACACCCGGGTGCACGTCGTGAACACGCCGGACGACCGGAGGGTGGCCCTTGCCGGCCGGGCCGTGGGAGACGTCACGCACCTCCTTGCGGAACTCATCGAGAACGGCACCCAGTTCTCCCCACCCGACACTCAGGTCACGGTCAGAGCAGCGAAGGTGGCCCGAGGACTGGCCTTGCAGATCGAGGACCAAGGCCTCGGCATCCAACCGCAGCAGCGAGACCACGCCAACGAGCTGCTCGCTCACCCGCCCCGGATCGACATGACGGCCCTGGGCGAAGACCCACGCCTGGGGCACTTCGTGGTGGCGAAACTCGCCGAGAGACACCGCATCAGGGTGGTCCTGCGCGCATCCGATTACGGCGGCACCCTCGCGCTCGTCCTCCTTCCCAGTGAACTGCTGGAAGTTGTTCCCTCGCCGGTCCTCGACCAGCTGCAGTCGGCAGCACAGGCCTCGGGACGGGCAGCTGTGAGCCAGCCCGAAGCGCCCTCGCCAGCCGTCACGGGCGGCCGATCGTTCACCGAGCGCGACGCGCTGCCGAGCGTGGGCGCCGGCAGGGGACCGCTGGACGAGGCGGTGACCCGTTCGCCTGCGTCGGACTACAGCGGCTTTCCTGAGTACGGAGGCGCCGGCCTGCTTCCTCCGGCCTCAGGACATCAGGCCCGGCCCGTTGCCGATCCCGCCGGTTGGACAGCCCCGGCGAGGTACGCGCCGCCCAGCCGCGCCAGGCACCCCGAAGGGAGCACGGGGCGTCCCTTCGAGTCGTCGACGGCCGCAGCTGATGCCCCCGCTGATGTTGCGGGAGACGGCCTTCCACGTCGCCAGAGGCCTCCGGCACAGCCGGGACCCCCTCGAGAGCATGCGATTCCACGCGTGTCGCCCGCTGACACCCTTGGCGACCCCGAGGTCCTGCCGAAGCGCGTCAAGCGCGCCAGCCTCGCGCCGGAACTACGGCGCGAGTCGGCGCTGAACGATCCTGGCGCAGGCGAGGTCCACGACGCGTTCCTCGACCCGCAGGCGGCGGCCCGCACGATGGCTGCCATCGACGCGGGAATCAGGAGGGCCGGAATGAACAGCGAGTCACGCAACGTCCGCGGGTGGCAGGACGAATCGGCACCCCCAATGCCGGCGAACGGTGAGGAACCCACGCAATGACTGACACGGTACACAGCGGCAAAGGCCTGGACTGGCTCCTGGACACCCTGGTGGCACGGATCCCAGAGATCCAGTGCGCCGTCGTGCTCTCGGGGGACGGTCTCCTCATCGGGAAGTCCCAGACCATGCATCGCGAGGACGCCGAACATCTATCGGCCGTGGCTTCAGGCGTCCACGCATTGGCCCGAGGTGCCTCCGACCGATTCCGGGGCGGATCTGTCCAGCAGTCGGTCATTCAGATGGAGAGGGCAGTTCTCTTCATCACCACCGCCGGCTCAGGAGCCCGGCTGGCGGCGATCGCCTCGCAGGAGGTGGATCTCGGGATGCTTGCCTTCGAGATGGCCACCCTCGTCAGGCAGGTCGGCCAGTACCTGACAGCGGCGCCCCGCATCCAGCACATGGCCGCCGGCCCTGCACAGGATGGCTGAGCCACGATGGCGTGACGGCCCGCAGGACGGGCGCTACCTGAGGCCATACGCCATCACCCGCGGGCGCACCCACCACGGGCGTCACGGGTTCGCCCTGATCACCCAGGTCGTAGCACGCTCCGATGGGAAGGTCCAGCACCGCCATCTGGAGCCAGAAGCAACCCAGATCCTGGAACTGTGCCAGGGCCGGGCGATGGCCGTCGCCGAGATCGCTGCGCAGTTGAACCTGCCGGTGAGCGTAGTGAAGGTGCTCTGCGGCGACTTGCTCGATGCGTCGCTGGTCCTCGTCCAGGCGCCGCCCGGACGGGACAGCCAGCCGAGCGTGGAAGTCATTGAAAGGGTGATCGATGCAATTCGCGAACTCTGAGCCGGTCATGCCTACCGCGCTGAAGATACTCATCGCCGGCGGATTCGGTGTGGGCAAGACGACAATGGTGGGCTCGGTGAGCGAGGTCGCCCCTCTGCAGACAGAGGAGCGCATGACCGAAGCGAGCCTGGGCATCGACAGCTTGACCGGCGTTGAGGCCAAGTCGTCGACGACGGTCGCCATGGACTTCGGCCGTATCACGATCGGCCCGGAACTCGTGCTCTACCTTTTCGGCACACCAGGCCAGGACCGCTTCTGGTTCATGTGGGATGACCTGGCCATGGGCGCTCTCGGCGCTGTCGTACTCGCTGACACTCGACGGTTGGAGAGCTCCTTCGCCTCCATCGACTTCTTCGAAGAGAGAGGAATTCCCTTTACTGTCGCCGTCAACTGCTTCCACGGGCGCCGCAGCAGCTCGGCGGAGGAGGTGCGGGCCGCGCTGGACGTCGACCGGGACACACCGGTCCTGCTGTGCGACGTACGCGACCGCGACTCCAGCAAGGAGGTGCTGCTGACCGTCTTGGGAGCGGCCCGTGCACGGGCGGCCGCCCGCCTCGCATCCGTCGCTCGTGCTTAGGTGCAACCGGCAAGCGATGGCTGAGAGCAATGGGCCCCTCATCCATGAGAGCCCTCTCGGTCGGCGCGGGGGTACACATCGGTACGCCGTCGGCCAACCGTCAACAAAAAATCCCGGAGGGTACCCCGGGCCTTCGCTGTAAGTTGTGCGGGCGTGCCGGGAAACGTGATCGACGGCGCGCTCTCCCATCGCGGCGGCTCGACGCGGCCCGCGCAGGTGCACCGGCCGTGCACGGCGACGGCCGATCCGACGGGTACGCGGCACGAACGACGTTTCGAGGCCACCCACCGTGTTCCTGACGATCAGTACCACCGGCACCACAGAGCGCCCCGCCACCGACCTCGGCTTCCTGCTGCACAAGCACCCCGACAAGGCGCAGGCGTTCTCCACCTCCTACGGCAAGGCGCACGTCCTCTACCCCGAGGCGTCCGCCGAGCGGTGCACGGCCGCGCTGCTGCTGGAGGTGGACACGGTGGCGCTGGTCCGGCGCGGCAAGGGCAAGGGCCGCGGCGGCGCCCCCGACGCCGCGCTCGCGCAGTACGTCAACGACCGCCCCTACGCGGCGTCCTCGCTGCTCGCCGTCGCGCTCAGCGCCGTGTTCGCCAGCGCCATGAAGGGACAGTGCAACGCCCGGCCCGACCTGCCGGCGCGGCCGCTGCCCCTGCGGATCGAGGTGCCCGCACTGCCCGCCCGCGGCGGCGCGGACCTCGTACGCAAGCTCTTCGAACCGCTCGGCTGGACGGTCACCGTCGAAGCGGTGCCGCTGGACGTCCGGTTCCCCGCCTGGGGCGACTCCCGCTACGTACGCCTCGTGCTGGAGTCCGCCGAGGCCGGACTGACGCTGGCCGAGGCGCTGCGCCACCTCTACGTGCTGCTTCCGGTGCTCGACGACGCCAAGCACTACTGGGTGGCGTCCGACGAGGTCGACAAGCTGCTGCGGGCCGGTGAGGGCTGGCTCCCGGACCACCCCGAGCAGCAGCTGATCACCAGCCGGTACCTCGCGCGGCGCTGGTCGCTGACGCGGGAGGCCATGGAGCGGCTGGAGCTCGTGCGGCTGGCCGAGGCCGACGACAGCGCGGTCGAGGAGATCGACAACGCGGTCGGGGACCAGCCGGAGACCGACGGCCCCTCCGGCACGGGGGGTTCGGCCGACGTCCTTTCCGGCACGGGGGGTTCGGCCGACGCCCTGGGGGTGGGCGCTGGAGCCGGCGCCTTCGCGGGTGCCGAAGCCGCCGCCTCCGCCTCTGCCTCTGCCTCCTCTGCCTCTGCCTCCTCCGCTTCGGCCTCCGCCGAGGCCGAGGCCGAGACCGAGTCCGTCCCGCTCGCCGTGCGGCGCCGTGAGGCGATTCTCGCCGCGCTGCACGCCTCCGGTGCCGGACGCGTCCTCGATCTCGGCTGCGGGCAGGGCGAGTTGGTGCAGGCGCTGCTCAAGGACCCGCGGTACACCGAGATCGTCGGGGTCGACGTGTCGATGCGGGCGCTCACCATCGCCTCGCGCCGGCTCAAGCTGGAGCACCTGGGAGAGCGCCAGGCCGCGCGCGTCAAACTCCTCCAGGGCTCGCTCGCGTACACCGACAAGCGGCTCAAGGGATACGACGCGGCGGTGCTGAGCGAGGTCGTCGAGCACGTCGACCTGCCCCGGCTGCCCGCACTCGAGTACGCCGTCTTCGGCTCGGCCCGTCCGAGGACCGTCCTGGTGACGACGCCGAACGTCGAGTACAACGTCCGCTGGGAGTCCCTCCCGGCCGGTCACTCCCGGCACGGCGACCACCGCTTCGAGTGGACCCGCGAGGAGTTCCGCGCCTGGGCCGCGGCGGTGGGCGAACGGCACGCCTACGAGGTGGAGTTCGTCCCCGTCGGCCCCGACGACCCCGAGGTCGGGCCGCCGACCCAGATGGCCGTGTTCACCCTGCGCGCCACCACACACGACGACCCGGCGAAGACCCCGGTCACGAAGGAGGAGAAGGCCGCATGACGGACAAGACCACCAAGGCGCGCACCCTGCCCGTCACCGACCTCTCCCTCGTGGTGCTGATCGGCGCGTCCGGCTCGGGCAAGTCGACCTTCGCCCGTCGGCACTTCAAGCCGACCGAGGTCATATCCAGCGACTTCTGCCGCGGCCTCGTCGCCGACGACGAGAACGACCAGAGCGCGAGCCGTGACGCCTTCGACGTGCTGCACTACATCGCGGGCAAGCGTCTCGCGAGCGGCCGGCGCACCGTCGTCGACGCGACCAACGTCCAGCAGGAGAGCCGCCGGCAGCTGATCGACCTGGCGAAGGAGCACGACGTGCTGCCCATCGCCATCGTGCTCGACGTGCCCGAGGACGTCTGCGCCGAACGCAACGCCGCGCGCACCGACCGCGCCGACATGCCGCGCCGCGTCATCCAGCGCCACACCCGCGAACTGCATCGCTCCCTGCGGCACTTGGAACGCGAGGGGTTCCGGAAGGTGCACGTCCTGCGGGGCGTGGAGGAGATCGAGAGCGCGGAGATCCGCACCGAGAAGCGGTACAACGACCTGACCCACCTCACCGGGCCCTTCGACATCATCGGCGACATCCACGGCTGCGCCTCGGAGCTGGAGTCGCTGCTGGCCAGACTCGGTTACGCCGACGGGGTGCACCCCGAGGGCCGGACGGCCGTCTTCGTCGGCGACCTCGTCGACCGCGGCCCGGACACCCCGGGCGTCCTGCGCCGCGTGATGTCCATGGTCGCGTCCGGCGACGCGCTGTGCGTACCGGGCAACCACGAGAACAAGTACGGGCGTTACCTCAAGGGGCGCAAGGTCCAGGCCACGCACGGGCTCGCCGAGACGATCGAGCAGATGGAGGAGGAGAGCGAGGAGTTCAGGCGCCAGGTCCGGGAGTTCGTCGACGGGCTCGTCAGCCACTACGTCCTGGACGGCGGCCGCCTCGTCGTCTGCCACGCCGGGCTGCCCGAGAAGTACCACGGGCGTACGTCGGGACGGGTGCGCTCGCACGCGCTGTACGGCGACACGACCGGCGAGACCGACGAGTTCGGCCTGCCGGTGCGCTACCCGTGGGCGGAGGACTACCGGGGCAGCGCGGCCGTGGTCTACGGCCACACCCCGGTGCCCACGGCGACCTGGCTGAACAACACCATCTGCCTCGACACGGGCGCGGTCTTCGGCGGCCGGCTCACCGCGCTGCGCTGGCCGGAGCGCGAGCTGGTCGACGTACCCGCCGAACGGGTCTGGTACGAGCCCACACGGCCGCTGGCCTCCGAGGCGCCCGGCGGGCACGAGGGCCGGCCGCTCGACCTGGCGGACGTGCACGGCAGGCGGGTCGTCGAGACGCGGCACGCCGGACGTGTGTCCGTGCGCGAGGAGAACGCGGCTGCCGCGCTCGAGGTCATGAGCCGCTTCGCCGTGGACCCGCGGCTGCTTCCGTACCTGCCGCCCACCATGGCGCCGACCGCGACCTCGCACGTCGACGGCTACCTGGAGCACCCGGCCGAGGCCTTCGCGCAGTACCGGGAGGACGGGGTCGCGCGGGTCGTGTGCGAGGAGAAGCACATGGGGTCGCGGGCGGTCGCGCTGGTCTGCCGGGACGCGGCGACGGCGCGCGAGCGGTTCGGCGTGGGCGGGGTCTTCGGCCCGGACGGCGGCGTGGGCGCGGACGGGCCCACCGGGGCGCTGTACACCCGCACCGGCCGGCCCTTCTTCGACGACGGCGCGGTGACCGAGGAGATCCTCGGCCGGCTGCGGGCCGCTGCCGACGAGGCGGGGCTGTGGCAGGAGCTGGGGACCGACTGGCTGCTGCTCGACGCCGAGTTGATGCCGTGGTCGCTGAAGGCGTCCGGGCTGCTGCGGACGCAGTACGCGGCCGTCGGCGCCGCCTCGGGGGCGGTGTTCCCGGCGGCGCTCGCCGCGCTCGAAGGGGCGGCGGCGCGGGGTGTCGACGTGCGGGATCTCCTGGTCAAGCAGCGTGAACGGGCCGCCGACGCGGCGGCGTTCACGGAGGCCTACCGGCGGTACTGCTGGACGACGGACGGACTGGAGGGCGTGCGTCTCGCGCCCTTCCAGATCCTCGCCGTCCAGGGCCGCAGCCTCGCCGCGCTCCCGCACGACGAGCAGCTCGCGCTGATCGACCGGCTCGTCGAGCACGACGGGAGCGGTCTGCTGCAGACCACCCGGCGGCTGTTCGTGGACACGGGCGACGCGGAGTCCGTGCGGGCCGGGGTCGACTGGTGGCTGGAGATGACCGGACGCGGGGGCGAGGGCATGGTCGTCAAGCCCGTACAGGCCGTGGTGCGGTCGCCGCGGGGGCGGCTGGTGCAGCCCGGGATCAAGTGCCGGGGACGGGAGTACCTGCGGATCATCTACGGCGCCGAGTACACGCGGCCCGAAAACCTCGCGCGGCTGCGCGGGCGCTTCCTGAACCACAAGCGGTCGCTGGCGATCCGGGAGTACGCGCTCGGCCTCGAGGCGCTGGACCGGCTGGCCGAGGGGGAGCCGTTGTGGCGGGTGCACGAGGCGGTGTTCGGGGTGCTGGCGCTGGAGTCCGAACCGGTGGATCCCCGTCTCTGACAGGTCCGTCCTCCTCGGCCCCTCCCCACGCTGGGGCGGGCCCGGGCCTGGGTTCCGTCCCGGGCCAGGGTTCCGTCCCGGGACCGAGCCTCCGCCCGGGCCCGGGACACGCGCTGGTCCTGGTCTCCGCACCGAAGCGGGGCTCCGCCCCGGACCCCGCTCCTCAAACGCCGGAAGGGCTGAACCGTCCCCGTCCGGGGCTCAACCGGCGACGTATTGGGCGAAGTTGTGCCGGCAGGAGCTGGACTCGCTCCGGCGGAGCCGGTCCCCGGGGGCCGGCTCACCCCACCAGCCGCAGCCGAGTCTGAGCCACCCCCACCTGTACCGTCTGGCCCCACGTCAGTTCCACCGCGTCGGCCTCCATGCCGTCGCCGAAGGCGATGAGGCGGTCGGACTCCGCGGTGAGGGTGAGGCGGGACCCGCTCGTGAGGGTGCCGGCCACCAGGGACGTGCCGGTGGCCGGTGACGGCCAGGCCTCGCGGACGAACCACAGCAGCCGGTCGTCCGAGGGCCCCGGCAGGGGAAGGCGGCCGCCGCGCTCCTGCCACACGGACCGCAGCCACCCGGTCGCCCCCGTCCCCGTCCCCACCAGGACCCCGGACGAGGCCTGGGGCTCGACGACACCCCTGTCGCCGTCGAGCCCCAGCCGGTAGCGGGCCGTCTGATGGCCCGCGGCTCCGAGGTAGATCTCGTTGAGGGCGACCAGCCGCTGGGTGTCGTCGGCCACCGCCTCGACCATGGTCAGATCGTCCGTCCGCCCGCCGCGGCCGGCCGCCGAGGCCAGCAACGCGCCCGCGTCACGTGGCCGATGGCGCACCAGCACCGCCGGATTTCGCCCGGGATCGGTGTCGACACCGACCACGGGCTGCCCCGCCAGGTACTTGGCGACGTTGGCCACCAGCCCGTCCTGGCCGACGACGACCACGACGTCCTCCGGACCGAACAGGAACCGGTCCAGATCGCGTCGCTCCACGCGGGCCTGACGCCAGGTCAGCGGGATCGCGGCGGCGACCTCGGCAAGCGCCTCGCGGGTGCGCCGGTGCCGGTCCGCGACCTCCGTGATGTCACGTCCCCGTGAGGCCAGGAAGAAGGCGGCCTGCCCGTGCGTGCCGTGCCGGGCCACCAACTCCTCGTACTCGGTGGTGCGGTGCACCAGCACGGCCCGGGGTGCCAGACTCACGCCGGTTCCTGCGGGGCGCCGCCGCCGAGCCTGGCCAGCAGACCCGTCAGCACGTCCGGCGACACCGTGACACTGTCGATCCGGGGCAGGTTCTCCGCCAGCCGGGTGCCCGTCAGGGCGTGCAGCGTGGCGATGTCCGCGTCCCCGTGGACCCGGAGCCAGGCGGCCTGGGCCTCGGCCCGCGCCTCGCCGACCTCGCGCGCCGCCCGGGCCTCCGCGCCGGCCAGCCGTACCGTGCGCGCGGCCTCCGCCTCGGCCAGGCGCACCGTGCGGGCCGCCTCCGCCGTGGCCCGCACGGCGTCCGCCGCCGCGTGCTCCTCGGCCTCGCGGCGCGCGTTCGTACCGCGCTGGTCGACCAACTGCTCCTCGCGCCGCGCGAGTTCGATCTGGCTGGCCAGTTCGTTCTCGGCGATCGCCCGCTCCCGCTCGACGGCCACGGCGCGCCGTTCGTACGTCGCCTTGTCCGCGTCCTGCTGGATCTGCTCCCGCGCCGGGGTGCGCAGCGCCCGCTCCACCTCGGGTTCGGGGCGCAGGGCCACGACCCGGACGGCGACCACCTCGATCCCGGTCGCGGGCAGCCGCGGCTCGGCCGCGAGTGCGCCCGCTATCCGCTCGCGCACCGCCGCCACCCCGTCCACCAGGGCCGACGCCAGAGGCGTACGGGCCAGGACGTCCAGCGCGTGCTGCTGGGCCGTCTCGGTCAGCAGGGTCCCCAGCTGTTCGAGCGGCGCACCGCGCCACACGCCCGTGTCGGGGTCGATGGAGAAGTCGAGGCGGGCCGCGGCGAGGCCCGGGTCGCTGATCCGGTAGGTGACGGTCGCCTGCACGGCCACGTCCTGGAAGTCGGACGTACGGGCGTGGAAGGTCATCGCCAACTCGCGGTCGTCGACCGGGACTTCGGAGAGCGCCGCGCTCAGTGCGCGGTACCAGAAGCTGAGCCCCGGCCCGTCGTGCACCAGCCGGCCCGACCGGTGGTGGCGCACATGCGCGGTGGGTGCGCCACGCAGGTGGCGCCAGCCGATGCGCCGGGTGATGTCGGCCATGGAACTATCCCCTCGTCGCCGGGCGGGGTTCCGAACCCCCGCCCGTTGTCGTCATTGAGACGATAACCGTGGGGCCCGCTTATCGTCAAGGGGACGAAATCAAGTGGGTCCGGTTCGCGCGGATGGGCGGGTGAAACGCGTCCGGGTGGTCAGGATGGAGTCATGGGATTCCATGTCGACTCCGAGGCCGGGCGGCTGCGCCGCGTCATCCTGCACCGGCCGGACCTCGAGCTCAAAAGGCTCACGCCCAGCAACAAGGACGCGCTGCTCTTCGACGACGTGCTCTGGGTGCGCCGGGCGCGCGCGGAGCACGACGGCTTCGCGGACGTCCTGCGCGACCGCGGGGTGGCCGTCCACCTCTTCGGCGACCTGCTCACCGAGGCCCTGGAGATCCCGGCGGCCCGCTCGCTCGTCCTCGATCGGGTGTTCGAGGAGAAGGAGTACGGCCCGCTGGCCACCGACCACCTGCGGACCGCCTTCGAGGGCATGTCCGCCCCGGACCTGGCCGCCGCGCTGGTCGGCGGCATGACCAAGCGGGAGTTCCTGGAGGCGCACGCCGAGCCGACCTCCGTGCGTTTCCACGTCATGGACCTCGACGACTTCCTGCTCGGCCCGCTGCCCAACCACCTCTTCACCCGGGACACCTCCGCCTGGATCTACGACGGGGTGTCCATCAACGCCATGCGCTGGCCGGCGCGTCAGCGGGAGACCGTGCACTTCGAGGCGATCTACCGGCACCACCCGCTCTTCCGCGACGAGTCCTTCTCGCTCTGGTCCGAGGGGCAGGCGGACTATCCGTCCACCATCGAGGGCGGCGACGTGCTGGTCATCGGCAACGGCGCGGTCCTCATCGGCATGAGCGAGCGCACGACGCCGCAGGCCGTCGAGATGCTCGCGCACAAGCTGTTCGCGGCCGGCTCGGCCCGCACCATCGTGGCGCTCGACATGCCCAAGCGCCGGGCCTTCATGCACCTGGACACCGTGATGACGATGGTCGACGGCGACATCTTCACGCAGTACGCCGGGCTCGGCATGCTCCGCTCCTACACCATCGAGCCGGGCGCCGGGGACAAGGAGCTGAAGGTCACCGATCATCCGCCGGAGCACATGCACCGCGCGATCGCCGCCGCCCTCGGGCTCAGTGAGATCCGCGTGCTGACCGCCACGCAGGACGTGCACGCCGCCGAGCGCGAGCAGTGGGACGACGGCTGCAACGTCCTCGCGGTCGAGCCGGGCGTCGTCATCGCCTACGAGCGGAACTCGACGACCAACACCCATCTGCGCAAGCAGGGCATCGAGGTGATAGAGATCCCGGGCAGCGAACTCGGCCGGGGGAGGGGCGGCCCCCGCTGCATGAGCTGCCCCGTCGAGCGGGACGCCGTGTAGGACACAGGGCTCCCGGGCGGCCGGACGCGGGGTCCGTATAGAAATGCTGGAGGTCGTATAGAATTCCAGAAGTCCCCGTCATCGTCACCCTGGAGCGCCCCCAATGGCGACAGTCCCGACCGCCCTCGCCGGCCGCCACTTCCTCAAGGAGCTGGACTTCACCGCGGAGGAGTTCCGCGCCCTGGTCCAGCTGGCCGCGGAGCTGAAGGCGGCCAAGAAGGCGGGCACGGAGAAGCGCCACCTGCAAGGGCGCAACATCGCGCTGATCTTCGAGAAGACCTCGACGCGCACCCGGTGCGCGTTCGAGGTCGCCGCCGCGGACCAGGGCGCCTCCACCACGTACCTCGACCCGTCCGGATCGCAGCTGGGCCACAAGGAGTCCGTGAAGGACACCGCCCGCGTGCTCGGCCGGATGTTCGACGCGGTCCAGTACCGGGGCGACAGCCAGGCCGGCGTGGAGGAGTTCGCCGCGTACGCCGGGGTGCCGGTCTACAACGGGCTGACCGACGACTGGCACCCCACCCAGATGCTGGCCGACGTCCTCACCATGACGGAGCACAGCGACAAGCCGCTCGACGGGATCGCCCTCGCCTACCTCGGCGACGCCCGCTTCAACATGGGCAACTCCTACCTGGTCACCGGCGCCCTGCTCGGCATGGACGTGCGGATCGTCGCACCGCGGGCGTACTGGCCCGCCGAGGAGATCGTCACCCGGGCCCGCGAGCTCGCCGAGCACAGCGGCGCCGGGATCACGCTCACCGAGGACGTCGCCGAGGGCGTCCGCGGGGCCGACTTCGTGGCCACCGACGTCTGGGTGTCCATGGGGGAGCCCAAGGACGTGTGGGACGAGCGCATCGCCGCCCTGTCGCCGTACGCCGTGACGATGGACGTGCTGCGCGCCACCGGCAACCCGGACGTCAGGTTCCTGCACTGCCTGCCGGCCTTCCACGACCTGGGCACGAAGGTCGGCCGGGACATTCACGAAGCCCACGGCATGGACTCGCTCGAGGTCACCGACGAGGTCTTCGAGTCGGCGCACTCGGTCGTCTTCGACGAGGCGGAGAACCGGCTGCACACCATCAAGGCGATCCTGGTCGCGACTCTCGCCCGGCCTGACCGCCCCTGACCCGACGACCACACGGCACCGGCTCCCGACCGCACGGCACCGGCTCCCGACCGCACGGCACCGGCTCCCGGCCTGACGTGGCCCGGCCCGGCCTGACGGCCTGGCCCGGCCTGACGGCCTGGCCCGGCCTGACGGCCTGGCCCGGCCTGACGGCCTGGCCCGGCCTGACGGCCTGGCCCGGCCTGACGTGGCCCGGCCCGGGGCGGGCCCGTCCGCGCTCTCCGCGGCCGGTCACGGGCCGCCCCGGTCCGGCCTTGTGTACCGCTCCCGCCGCATCTCGCCGTACGATCCTCGGCGAGATGCGGAACCATCCCTTCCGCAGCCCGTCCTGCGACCGACCCCGTCGCGTCCCCGCTGCACCGAAATGAGCACCACCCGCATGCCCGCTCCACGCACCGAGCCCGCCGCCCGCGGCAAGCGCGCTCCCCGCATCAAGTCCACCGAGCTCCTGGTCGCCGAATCCGGCGCGGACCTCGAGGGTCATGGCCTCAAGCGCACCATGGGCCTCTTCCAGCTCGTCTGCTTCGGCGTCGGCGCGATCGTCGGCACCGGCATCTTCGTCGGCCTGTCCGACTCGGTCGGCCAGGCGGGACCCGCCGTGGTCGTCTCCTTCGTCCTCGCCGCGCTCACCTGCGTCTTCACCGCGTTCTCCTTCGCGGAACTCGGCGGCGCGATCCCCGTCTCCGGATCCTCGTACTCCTTCGCCTACGCCGGACTGGGTGAGGGCACGGCGTTCCTCGTCGGCTGGTGTCTGCTCCTGGAGTACGGCGTCTCCGTGTCGGCCGTCGCCGTCGGCTGGAGCCAGTACGTGAACGAGCTGCTCAGGAGCCTGTTCGGTGTGCAGCTGCCCGACGTGGTGTCCGCGGGGCCCGGCGACGGCGGGGTCGTCAACCTCCCGGCGGTCGTCGTGATCGCGCTGGCCTCGGTCCTGCTGGTCCGCGGCGTGCGGGAGAGTGCCCGGGCGACGGCCGCCATGGCGATCCTGAAGCTGGCCATCCTCGTGCTCTTCTGCGCCATCGGCTTCACCGCCTTCGAGGACGGCAACCTCAGCCCGTTCTCGCCGGCCGGCCTCGGCGGCATCGGCGCGGGCACCACGGCCGCCTTCTTCTCGTACATCGGCTTCGACGCGATCACCACGGCCGGCGAGGAGGCCAGGAACCCGCGCCGCAACATCCCGATCGCCATCCTGATCTGCATCGGTCTGGTCACGCTGCTGTACTGCGCCGTGGCCCTCGCCGCGATCGGCGCCGTCGGCGCGGACCGGGTCGGCGACCGGCCCGCCGCGCTGTCCTACGTCGTCAACGAGGTCACCGGCTCCGCCGTCGGCGGGGGGATCGTCGCCTTCGGAGCGGTCGTCGCGATCGCCTCGGTCGTCCTCGCGGTGATGTACGGACAGACCCGTGTCCTCATGTCCATGTCCCGCGACGGACTCGTCCCGCGCGTCTTCGAGCGGGTCTCCCCGAAGACCTCGACCCCGGTCTCCGGGACGCTCATCGTCGCGGCGGTCTTCGCGGTTCCGGCCGCCTTCGCGTCGCTGGACGCGGTCGTCGACCTCACCACCATCGGCACTCTCGCCGTCATGGCGGTCGTCAACGTCGTGGTGATCGCCCTGCGGCGCCGCGAGCCCGGCCTCGCCCGCACCTTCCGTGTGCCGCTCTACCCCGTCATGCCGGTGCTCGGAGTCGGCTTCTGCCTCTACCTCATGTACGAGACCGGCTGGAGGACCTGGCTTCAGTTCGCCGCGTTCCTCGTGGCCGGACTGCTGGTGTACGTGGGCTACGGTCGCCGCCACTCGCGGCTCGCCGAGGGCGCGACTAGTGGGCGTACCGGCGCTGCGGCGGCACGACGGGAAGCCTGAACCAGACCGCCTTGCCGGACTCGGTGGGCCGGTGGCCGCAGGAGGAGCTGAGGGTGCGGATGAGGAGAAGGCCGCGCCCGTGCTCCTGCCAGGGGTCGGGCGGCCCGGCCTGCCGCGGGATCGTGAGGTCGCCGGGCGGCGCCGGGTCCGGGTCGTGGACCTCGACCTGACAGCCCGACGGCAACAGCTCCACCACCAGCTCTATCGGACCGTCCCCGGCGGCGTGCTCCACGGCGTTGGCGACCAGCTCCGCCGTCAGCAGCTCGGCGGTGTCGCTGTCGGCCGCGTGCTCCAGCTCGGCGAGCGCCGTCCGGACCAGCGCGCGGGCGACCGGCACCGCCGCAGCCGTGTGCGGCAGCGCGATGCGCCAGGAGGCGGGGGCGGAGGGCGGCTCGTGCAAGGCGGATCCGTTCATCAGCAGGCTGTCCTGCTTTCAACACAGGAATGGTACGGCTTCCCGCCCGGAGACGGTCGGCGGGCGGTGGCGTGGGACGTCCGTCCCGCGTACCGGGCCGTGTACCCGGGCGAAGGGCCCGTCGCGCACGGATGCTCCCGCCGTTACCCGGCCATCGACGATCCGTGACTCCGTGACGGTGCCCGTCGGCTCCCCGGCCGCAGGCCGTCAATTCCCGAACGCTCTATCGCGCGGTCGTGACGACAGTCACAGATGGGTGATAGCTTCGTGGAGCGGCCGCACGCAACCGCGGGCGGCCGCCGCCCGGCACCGCCGCCCGCCGCCCTCGTCCGAGGAGGCCGCACGCCATGAGTCCGTTCACGGGTTCCGCCGCCCGCACCCCCGACTGGCAGCACGTGAGGTGCCGGATCGCCGACGGCGTCGCCACCGTCACCCTGGCCCGCCCGGAGAAGCTGAACGCGCTCACCTTCGGCGCCTACGCGGACCTGCGCGACCTGCTCGCCGAGCTGTCCCGCGAGAGGTCGGTGCGCGCCCTGGTGCTGGCCGGGGAGGGCCGCGGGTTCTGCTCCGGCGGCGACGTCGACGAGATCATCGGCGCGACCCTCTCCATGGACACCGCCCGGCTGCTCGACTTCAACCGGATGACCGGGCAGGTCGTGCGCGCGCTGCGGGAGTGCCCGTTCCCGGTGATCGCGGCCGTGCACGGGGTCGCGGCCGGGGCGGGAGCCGTCCTCGCCCTGGCCGCCGACTTCCGGGTCGCCGACCCCTCCGCCCGCTTCGCCTTCCTCTTCACCCGCGTCGGACTGTCCGGCGGCGACATGGGCGCCGCCTATCTGCTGCCCCGGGTGGTCGGGCTCGGGCACGCCACCCGGCTGCTGATGCTCGGCGAACCGGTGCGGGCACCCGAGGCCGAACGAATCGGCCTGATCAGCGAACTCGCCGGGGAGGGCCGCGCCGACGAGGCCGCGCAGCGGCTCGCCAGGCGCCTCGCCGGGGGCCCGGCGCTCGCGTACGCGCAGACCAAGGCGCTGCTCACCGCCGAGCTGGACATGCCGCTCGCCGCCTCGGTGGAACTCGACGCCGCCACCCAGGCACTGCTCATGAAGGGCGAGGACTACGCGGAGTTCCACGCGGCGTTCACCGAGAAGCGGCCGCCCGAGTGGCGGGGGCGGTGACCGTGCGGGACGAACACGGCACCCGAGAGGCACCCGACGGGGGTCGGCGCGGTCTGCGGGTCGCCGTCATCGGGGGCGGGCCCGGCGGTCTGTACGCCGCCGCCCTCCTCAAGCGGCTGCGCCCCGACCGCGAGATCACCGTCTGGGAGCGCAACGCTCCCGACGACACCTTCGGCTTCGGTGTCGTGCTCTCCGACGAGACGCTCGGCGGCATCGAGCACGCCGACCCCGTCGTGTACGAGGCGCTTCGGGCCGAGTTCGTGCGCTGGGACGACATCGACATCGTGCGCCGCGGGGTGCGCCACACCTGCGGCGGCCACGGCTTCGCGGCGCTCGGCAGGCGCCGGCTCCTGGAGATCCTGCACGCACGCTGCCGTGCGCTCGGGGTGGAGCTGCGCTTTGGGACCGAGGCCCCGCCCGCGGCGGAGCTGATGACCACCCACGATCTCGTCGTCGCCGCCGACGGCGTGCACAGCCTCACCCGCCGGACCCACGCCGACGTGTTCGGACCGTCCGTCGAGGAACACCGCTGCCGTTACATCTGGCTCGCCGCCGACTTCGCCTTCGACGCGTTCCGCTTCGAGATCGCCGAGACCGAGCACGGCGTGCTGCAGCTGCACGGCTACCCGTACGCGGCCGGCGCCTCGACCGTCATCGTCGAGATGCGTGAAGAGGTGTGGCGGGCGGCCGGGTTCGCCGGACTGGACGAGCGGGAGTCCGTCGAGCGGTGCGCCAAGATCTTCGCCGGCGCCCTCGGCGGCCGGCCCCTGCGCTCCCACAGGTCCGCCTGGACCACCTTCCGCACCGTCGTCAACGACCGCTGGTCGCACGGCAATCTGGTCCTCCTCGGCGACGCCGCCCACACCGCCCACTTCTCCATCGGCTCCGGTACGAAGCTCGCGGTCGAGGACGCCCTCGCACTGGCCGCCTGTGTCGACGAACAACCGGCGCTCGGCGAGGCCCTGGCCGCGTACGAGGCCGAGCGGCGCCCCGTCGTCGCCTCCACGCAGCGCGCCGCCCGCGCCAGCCTGGATTGGTTCGAGAACCTCGGGCTCCATCTCGGCCGGACCGGCCGCCGGTTCGCGTTCGACCTGCTCACCCGAAGCCGGCGCGTCACGCACGACAACCTGCGGCTGCGGGACCCGCACTTCGTGGCGGCCGCGGAACGCGAGTTCGGCTGTCCGCCGGGCACGCCCCCGATGTTCACGCCGTTCCGGCTGCGCGGACTGAGCCTGCGCAACCGGGTCGTCGTCTCGCCCATGGACATGTACTCGGCGGTGGACGGCGTGCCGGGTGACTTCCACCTCGTCCACCTCGGGGCGCGGGCACTGGGCGGCGCCGGACTGGTCATGACCGAGATGGTGTGCGTCAGCGCCGAGGGCCGCATCACCCCCGGCTGCGCCGGCCTCTACACACCCCGGCAGGCCGAGTCGTGGCGCCGGATCACCGACTTCGTGCACCGCAGGTCACCGGGTACGGCGATCGGTGTCCAGCTCGGCCACTCCGGCCGCAAGGGTTCGACGAAGCTGATGTGGGAGGGCATCGACGAGCCGCTGGAGGACGGCAACTGGCCGCTCGTGGCCGCCTCCCCGATCCCGTACCGGCCGGACGCCCAGCTGCCCCGCGCGCTCGGCCGCCCGCAACTCACGGACGTCCGCGAGCAGTTCGCCGCCGCTGCGCGGCGTGCCGCCCGCTGCGGCTTCGACCTGCTCGAACTGCACTGCGCCCACGGCTATCTGCTCTCCGGGTTCCTCTCGCCCCTCACCAACCACCGGAGTGACGGGTACGGCGGTTCCCTCGCCGGGCGGCTGCGGTTCCCGCTCGAAGTCTTCGACGCCGTACGGGCCGGGTGGCCGCAGGAGCGGCCCATGACGGTGCGGATCTCCGCCACCGACTGGGCCGAGGGCGGCACCAGCGCCGACGAGGCGGTCGCGATCGCCCGTGCCTTCGCCGACCACGGCGCCGACGCGATCGACGTCTCGACCGGGCAGGTCGTCGCGGACGAGCACCCCGACTTCGGGCGCTCCTACCAGACGCCGTTCGCCGACCGCATCCGCAACGAGGCCGGGATCCCGGTGATCGCCGTCGGCGCGATCTCCTCCTGGGACGACGTCAACTCTCTGATCCTGGCCGGGCGCACGGACCTGTGCGCGCTCGGCCGGCCGCACCTCTACGACCCGCACTGGACCCTGCACGCGGCGGCCGAGCAGGGGTACGCCGGGCCGGGCGCCGTCTGGCCGCAGCCGTACCGGGCGGGCAGCCGGCGCCCGCGGACCGGACGGACGGAGGGCCCCAAGCCCCGCCTGAGACTCGGCACCTGAGAGGGGCGGGCACGCCCCCAGGGCCCGGGGCCGTACGAGTCCCCGCGCCGCCGGCGACCGGGGTCGCGCCTCGCGAACCGCCTCACCCCGTCACGGAGATGCCCGCGAACTCGGCCCCGGCGTCCCGCAGCCGCTCGTGCAGCGCCCGGAAGACGGCGTCCGACCGGGCGCCCGGCCAGTCCTTCGGCAGCAGTGCGGCGGGCAGTCCCGGGTCGGCGTACGGCAGATGACGCCAGGAGTCCAGGGCCAGCAGATAGTCGCGGTACGCCTCTTCGGGCGGGGTGTCCGCGCGGCGCTCCCAGCCGTGCAGCACGAGGGCGTGGCGGTCCAGGAACGCCTCGTGCTGCTTGGCGATCGCGGCGAGGTCCCACCAGCGGGCGACGGCTTCCGTGGTCGCCGCGAAGCCCAGGTGCTCACCGCGGAAGAGGTCCACGTACGGGTCCAGCCGCAGCCGTGCCAGGGTGTGCCGAGTCTCCTCGTACAGCCGCGCGGGAGCGATCCACACGCCGGGGGCCGCCGCACCGAAGCCGAGCCCGGCCAGCCGGGAGCGCAGCACGTGCCGCTTCTGCCGCTCCGACTCCGGGACGGAGAACACCGCCAGCACCCAGCCCTCGTCGTGCGGGGCCGCGGACGCGTACACGCGCCGGTCGCCGTCGTCGAGCAACTGCCGGGCGTCGGGCGACAGCGCGTACCCGGCCGCACCGCCCGCCGTGCGCTCCGGCAGGAGCAGCCCCCGCCGCTTGAGCCGCGACACCGACGACCGTACGGAGGGCGCGTCGACGCCGACCGCGGCGAGGAGCCGGATCAGTTCGGCCACCGGCACCGGACCGGGTGCGAAGCGGCCGTAGGCGCCGTAGAAGGTGACGATGAGGGACCGGGGGGCGTGCTGCTCGGACACGTTGATCACTCTAAAGCGTAGATCATTCCTGCTGGCCCTCCCGGGGGCCGCGAGCGCCGTCCCCGGGGACGGACGTGCCGTCGACGGGGACGGACGTGCCGTCGGCGGGCACGGACGTGCTGTCGGCGGGGACGGGGGCGGCGTCCAGGAGGGCCGGCGCGGGGGCGCCGTCCACGACGGCCGCCCGGGGAGCGCCGCCCGGCGGCCGGGCCGCGCCGTCCGGGGCGCCCGGACCGGCGTCGACGGCCGGGCCCCCGGCCGTCGCGCGCAGCCGGAACCGCTGGAGCTTCCCCGTCGCCGTGCGCGGCAACGCGTCCAGGAAGACGATCCGGCGCGGGCACTTGTAGGGCGCCAGCTCGGACTTGAGGAACGCGCGCAGCGCCTCCGCGTCCCGCCGCGCGCCAGGCCGCAGCACCGCGTAGGCCACGGCGACCTGTCCGCGCGCCTCGTCGGGATGCCCCACCACCGCCGTCTCCAGCACGTCGGGGTGGCGCAGCAGCGCCTCCTCGACCTCGGGCCCGGCGATGTTGTACCCGGCCGAGATGATCATGTCGTCGGCGCGGGCGACGTAGCGGAAGTAGCCGTCCGGGTCCCGCACATAGGTGTCGCCGGTGAGGTTCCAGCCGTCGCGCACGTACTCCCGCTGGCGCGGGTCGGCGAGGTAGCGGCAGCCGACCGGCCCCCGCACGGCGAGCAGTCCCGGCCGGCCGTCGGGGACGGGGACGCCCGAGTCGTCCACCACGCGCGCCTCCCAGCCCGGTACGGGAAGCCCCGTCGCGCCGGGCCTGGCGTGCTCGTCGGCGGCGGAGACGAAGATGTGCAGCAGCTCGGTGGCGCCGATGCCGTTGATGATCCGCAGGCCGGTGCGCTCGTGCCAGGCGTGCCAGGTCTCGGCGGGCAGGTTCTCGCCCGCCGAGACGCACCGGCGCAGCGACCCAATGTCGTGGGCGTCCAGGTCGTCCAGCATCGCGCGGTACGCCGTCGGCGCCGTGAAGAGCACCGACACCCGGTGCTCGGCGATGGCGGGCAACAGCTGCCTGGGGCCCGCCTGTTCGAGCAGCAGGGCGCTGGCACCGGCCCGCATGGGGAAGACCACGAGCCCGCCGAGCCCGAACGTGAACCCCAGCGGGGGACTGCCGGTGAAGACGTCGCCCGCGTGCGGCTTCAGTACCTGCGCGGAGAAGGTGTCCGCGATCGCCAGCACATCACGGTGGAAGTGCAGACAGCCCTTGGGCCGCCCGGTCGTGCCGGAGGTGAACGCGATCAGCGCGACGTCGTCCGCGGCGGTGTCGGCCGGGGCGTACGGCTCCGGGGGCGCGCCCGTGATCCGCAGCAGCAGGTCGTCGGGCACGTCCCCGCCGTACGTCGTCACGCGCAGTCCGTCGATCCCCGCGGTGACCAGGTCGTCCACGGAACGGATGTCGCAGAGCGCGTGGGTCGCCCGGGCGATGGCGCACATCGTGCGCAGTTCCCGCGGCCGGTGCCGGGCCAGTACCGTCACGGCGACCGCACCCGCCTTGAGCACCGCCAGCCAGCACGCGGCCAGCCACGGTGTGGCCGGTCCGCGCAGCAGCACGCGGTTGCCCGGTACGACGTCCAGCTCGCGCGTGAGGACATGGGCGATCCGGTCCACACGGTCGAGCAGCTGCCCGTACGTCCACGCTGCGCCGGAGCCGGTGCGGAACACCGGGCGCCCGGCGCCGAACCGTTCCACCGTGCGGTCCAGCAGCTCGACGGCGCAGTTCAGCCGGTCGGGGTAGCGCAGCCCGGGCAGCTCGAAGCGGAGGTCGGGCCACTGGTCCGGGGGAGGGAGGTGGTCGCGAGTGAAGGTGTCCACGTGGGCCGAGAGGGACAGCCGTACGGCGCCGGCCGTGCCCGTGGCGTCCGTCGCGGTCCTGTCCCCGGGCGTCCTGGGTTCCATGGCCGTTCGCCCCCTAGTCGTGGTGGGCTCGCCCCACGAGCGTATCGTGATGGTGACGACAGTCAACGGTCCGCGATACGGTCGTGGGGTCGGGCCCCGGGCCGTTCGCCGCCCGGGGGCGTGCGGCGGAGGGCGGCGTGGTGCGTCCCGGGTGAACCCGCTTGCCCGTACGACTCGTTCGGCGGCCCGTGCCTCACGTACGGGCGCTCGGCAGGGAGGGGACCGGTGGTGACCGTTTTCTCGCTCGATCACGAACAGGCCGCCTGGTGCGCCGAGTTGCGCACCGCGGGCGTGCGGTTGCGGCCCCTGGCGGACCGGACCGAACCGGGCCGCGTCAACCGCCCGCTCGTCGCGGAGCTGGGCCGACTCGGCCTGCTCGCGCGGCTGTTCACCTCGGGCGCACTCGATCTGTGCCTGATGCGCGAGTCCCTGGCGCAGGCCTGCACCGAGGCCGAGACGGCCCTCGCGCTGCAGGGCCTCGGTGCCCACCCGGTGCACGCGTACGGCACGGACGCGCAACGGGACCGCTGGCTGCCGGGCGTGCGGGAGGGCACGGCCGTGGCCGCGTTCGCGCTCAGCGAGCCGGGCGCGGGCTCGGACGCGGCGGCGCTGGCCCTGCGCGCCGACGCGGACGGTCCCGGCCGCTGGCGGCTCACCGGAGAGAAGTGCTGGATCTCCAACGCCCCCGAGGCCGACTTCTACACCGTCTTCGCCCGGACCACCCAGGACGCCGGCGCCCGTGGCGTCACCGCGTTCCTCGTCCCCGCCGACCGCCCCGGACTCACCGGCACCCCGCTCGACCTGCTGTCCCCGCACCCCGTCGGAGCACTCGACTTCGACGGCGTACCCGTGACGGCCGACGACGTCCTCGGCGAGAGCGACCGGGGATTCCGGGTGGCCATGGGCACCCTCAACCTCTTCCGGCCGAGCGTGGGGGCCTTCGCGGTCGGCATGGCCCAGGCGGCCCTGGACGCGACTCTCGCGCACACCTGCCGCCGCGAGGCGTTCGGCGGCACCCTGTGGGACCTGCAGACCGTGGCGCACCAGGTAGCCGAGATGGCCCTGCGCACGGAGGCGGCCCGACTCATGGTCTACGCGGCGGCCGCGGCCTACGACGAAGGTGCGCCGGACGTGCCCCGGCGGGCCGCGATGGCGAAACTGCTGGCCACCGAGACCGCCCAGTACGTGGTCGACGCGGCCGTCCAGCTGCACGGCGCCCGCGCCCTGCACCGCGGCCACCTGCTCGAACACCTCTACCGCGAGGTGCGCGCGCCCCGTATCTACGAGGGGGCGAGCGAGGTCCAACGGGAGGTCATAGCCAAGGAGTTGTACAGGCAACGGCCCTCGGGCACCGCCCGCCGGAGCGAGTGCGAGGAAGGGGACGCGCCGTGACCGCCGAGCGCATCAACCCGCCCGGGCTCTCGCCGCCCACCGGCTTCTCGCACGCGGTCGTCGCCACCGGCGGCCGGGTGGTCTTCCTCGCCGGGCAGACCGCGCTCGACGCCGAAGGGAAGGTGGTGGGCGAGACGCTCACGGAACAGTTCGCGACGGCACTCGCCAATCTGCTCACCGCACTGCGCGCCGCGGGTGGCACCCCCGCCGACCTGGCGCGCGTCACCGTCTACACGACCGATGTCGTGGGCTACCGCGCCCGGGCAGCCGAACTCGGCCGCGTCTGGCACGGTCTGGCGGGCCGTGACTATCCCGCGATGGCCGTCATCGGCGCCGTCCGGCTCTGGGACGAACAGGCCCTGGTCGAACTCGACGGGTTCGCGGTGCTGCCCTAGACCGCGGCTGCCGGGCCGGGGGCCTGGTGTCAGGCGGCGACGGTCAGCTGCTCGACGGAGACGCGGCGGGGTGCGACCACGCTGCCGTCGGGCAGCAGTTCCCCGGTGTCGTCGAAGACGATCGCCCCGTCGCACCTGAGGCTCCACCCCTGCTCGGGGTGGGCGGCGACGATGTGCGGGGCCTCGCGGCCGGGTCGGTCCGAGGACTGGTGGGAACACATGGCGCACCTCCACGTCGGATGCGATCGGTGGGCGGCAGCGTTGCCGCGGCCTCGCATGGGTAGACCATCCTCCCGTGACGAAACCGGCGGAACAGCCGGCCGTGAAGCGTGACAACACGCGGACAACACGGGTACGCCGCGAAGACGGCCGCGGCGCATCCGGCACCGGGGGAGGCGCGTGGGGCACAGGGGAGATGCCGCTCCTGGCCGGGGAGAGGGGCGTTTCGCCGGGTCGGGGAGACGGTCCCGTCGCCGGGGGACGGGCGTCGGCACATGGGAGGCGAGGTGCGTCGGTCCTCGTCTCCGCCGCATGGGCAAGCGGTCCCGACGGCGAGGAGAGGCGCGCTCGCTTCCGGGAGGAACGGTCGCCCCGCCCAGGGGCGCACGGGCACAGGTCGCGGAGGCGGCCCACCGTAGGGCCCGCCACCGATGGGGTGACAGTCGCGGCGCGGGGCGGCGGCGGACCGGTACAGGTGGAAGACCCCTTGGAGGCCCCTTCGCGGGCCCCCTACTCCAGGAGGTACTCCATGTCCTTCCGTCAGGCCGTCGGCACGGCCACCGGTGCCGCGCTGCTCCTGTTCCTCGTCCCCACCGCGCACGCCCTCGACGAACCGCTCGTCCCGAGCACCCCGGTCACGTCGGCGGACTCAGCCGCTCCGACGGCTCCCACCGCCTCGGCCGACTCGGTCACCGTGGAGGCGGCGGGCCGGCTCGGCTCCGACGGCACCGTGACCCTGTCCGGCACCTACCGCTGCTCGGTGACGACCGGCCCGGTCTTCGTGAGCTCGACCCTGGTGCAGGGCGACAGCAACGTCAGGCACGGCATCGGCGGCACCCGCGCGGTCTGTGACGGCGCGGAACACCGCTGGGCGAACGCGTCCCGCCCCGCGTCGGCCACACTCGAGGCGGGCGACGCGCACGTCGAGGCCACGCTGATGGAACTGCGGCCCGGCTTCAACGGCCTCCCGCTGCCGCACATCCACGCGGTCGTCCGGCAGCAGATCATGCTCGCCCAGGGCTGAGGACCGGGCGGGTCCGCCGGCGTCGGGCCCACCGCTCCGGCGTGCCGGTGCGGGAGGGGAGCGGCACCGCCGGGGCGACGCGGAGGACGGCCACGTACCGGGAGAGCCGTACCGTCCTGACCCGGACGTCTCGTTCGGATGGTCCAGGCTCGCGTCCTTCCGTGGCCCCTTCCGCCGGGCCGTGGCGTGGGCGGCAGCACGCAGCGGCGCCGTACCGCTGCCGCCCCGCCCCTCAGATGTCGCGGAAGATCTCGATCTGCGCGCCGATCGTGTTGAGCCGCTCGGCGAGGTCCTCGTAACCGCGGTTGATGACGTACACGTTCCGCAGGACGGACGTGCCCTCGGCCGCCATCATGGCGAGGAGCACGACCACGGCGGGCCGCAGCGCCGGCGGGCACATCATCTCGGCGGCGCGCCAGCGGGTCGGGCCCTCGACCAGGACGCGGTGCGGGTCCAGCAACTGGAGCCGCCCGCCGAGGCGGTTGAGGTCCGTGAGGTAGATCGCCCGGTTGTCGTAGACCCAGTCGTGGATCAGCGTCTTGCCCTGCGCGGACGCCGCGATGGCCGCGAAGAACGGCACGTTGTCGATGTTCAGGCCGGGGAACGGCATCGGGTGGATCTTGTCGATCGGCGCCTCCAGCTTGGAGGGCCGCACCGTCAGGTCCACAAGGCGCGTACGCCCGTTGTCGGCGAAGTACTCGGCCGTGCGGTCGTGGTCGAGTCCCATCTCCTCCAGGACCGCGAGCTCGATCTCCAGGAACTCGATCGGCACCCGGCACACCTTCAGCTCGGACTCCGTGACCACGGCGGCGGCGAGCAGGCTCATCGCCTCGACCGGGTCCTCGGAGGGCGAGTAGTCGACGTCGACGTCGATGTTCGGCACGCCGTGCACGGTGAGCGTCGTCGTGCCGATGCCCTCGACCCGCACACCCAGGGCCTCCAGGAAGAAGCACAGGTCCTGGACCATGTAGTTCGACGAGGCGTTGCGGATGACCGTCACGCCGTCGTGGCGGGCGGCGGCCAGCAGCGCGTTCTCGGTCACGGTGTCGCCGCGCTCGGTCAGCACGATCGGCCGGCCGGGGGAGACCGACCGGTCGACCTGCGCGTGGTAGAGCCCCTCGGTGGCCGCGATGTCCAGACCGAACCGGCGCAGCGCGATCATGTGCGGCTCGATCGTGCGCGTACCGAGGTCGCAGCCGCCCGCGTACGGCAGCTTGAAGTTGTCCAGGCGGTGGAGCAGCGGGCCGAGGAACATGATGATCGAGCGGGTGCGGCGGGCCGCGTCCGCGTCGATGGTGTCCATGTCGAGGTCGGCCGATGGCACGATCTCCAGGTCCACGCCGTCGTTGATCCACCGGGTGCGTACGCCGATGGAGCCCAGCACCTCCAGAAGGCGGTACACCTCCTCGATGCGGGCGACCCGGCGCAGTACGGTGCGGCCCTTGTTGAGCAGCGTGGCGCACAGCAGCGCCACGCAGGCGTTCTTGCTGGTCTTGACGTCGATGGAGCCGGACAGGCGACGGCCGCCGACCACCCGCAGATGCATCGGACCCGCGTACCCCAGCGAGACGATCTCGCTGTCCAGCGCCTCACCGATTCGGGCGATCATCTCAAGGCTGATGTTTTGATTGCCGCGCTCGATGCGGTTGACGGCACTCTGGCTGGTGCCGAGCGCCTCGGCGAGCTGCGACTGTGTCCAGCCCCGGTGCTGCCGGGCGTCACGGATGAGCTTGCCGATGCGTACGAGGTAGTCGTCTGCCATGATGCCGAGGTTATCTCAGATATGAGATGGTGCCTCCCGGGGGGTCCCTTCAGGTGACGCACTCTCAGTCGTGGACCCCCCGGCGGGGTGACGTGCCGTCGGCCCGGACCTACCGCCGCTTGGAGGTACGGGTGCGCCGCCAGCCGAACGGGCCCGGGAGGTCCATCGACGTCGTGCGCCGGCCGGTGCTGCTGTGCGTCTGGCGCGGCCCGTTCGCGCCGCCCGTGGTGATGGACCAGGAGTGACGGTTGATGTTCAGGCGGACGCCGGGGAGGATGCGGAAGCTCTTGCGGAAAGTGATAGCCATGCCGTACGGCTACCCGCGCCTCCCGCGATAATTCGACGTGAATGGCCGCACTCCGGGGTTGAGTTGGCCACCGTGCCCGCCAACTCCGAGACCTCGCACGGGATCTGTCCGCCCCGAGCGCTGAGGGTCCGGTCCTTCCGCTCTTGACGACGGCAAGAGCGAGACGGTTACGGTAGGCGGATTCGTGGCCGCGAGAACCAGACGGGGGCGGCCGTTGAACCGGTGGGGACTCATGTCGTTCGACGAGGAATGGGCCGAACTACGGGACGCGGCAGCGGCACGCCACGGCGCCGTGCAGCTCAACAGCCTTCCAGCGGAGGGCGGCGGGGGTGGCGGAACGGCCGATCTGGTGGCCCACCGGGATGAACTGGGGCGTATCGGAAATGACGCGTACGAGCTGCGCACCCGGCTCTCCAAGGACGGCGACCAGGCCCGGCCCGCCACCTTCGACGCGGCCATCGCGCTGACCAACGGCGAGTTCGTCAGCGGTGCCGCCCTGCTCAAGGTGCACGACCGCTGGAACACCCACGTGAAGACGCTGCTCGACGCCTGCGCGCAGATCTCGAACCACCTGGACTACACCAAGGCCCAGCACGCCAAGGACGACGTGAAGATCCAGGGCGACCTGACCTCCATATCCAAGCTCTCCGAATATCTGCAGTAGGGGCCCGGGGAATTCCGACATGCTCAAGTACGAGGACATCATCGACGCGCCGGTGGGGAAGCTGAAGACCGCCGTCGACGACTGGACCGAGATGGCGGGCAACCTGGACCGGCTGGCGGGTCAGGCCGAGGACGGGATGCTGGCCCGGGCGAACAAGGCCGACTGGGAGGGCGTCAACGCGGGTGTCGGCAAGGCGTTCATCGGCAAGACCGCCAAGGAGTTCAGGGACGCCGCCGCCGAGGCCAAGGGCGTGAAGCTGATCCTGGAGGAAGGTCACGCGGCCATCAAGAAGGCCAGGGACGAGCTGATCGACATCCGCGACCACCAGGGGCCGGCGGCCGGCATCCGCGTGGACGGCGGGGGCAAGGTCAGCGCACTGCACCCGATGGAGGACGTGCCGCCCGCCCTGCGCCACCACGACCCGGACTACCCCGAGCTGGTGCGGCAGGAGAAGGCGAACATCGCCTCCTGGCAGCGCAGGATCGACGCCGTCGTGGAGAACTGCAACGACACCGACGTGTCCTTCAGGAACTCACTGGAGGCCAACGTCACCGACCGCAAGGACTTCAGCGCTCCGAAGTACACGAAGATGGACCAGGAGGAGGCTGCCCGCGCCGCCGACCTGGCCGCCAAGGGCCGCGACATCACCCACACCGAACTCCAGGCCCTCAACGAACTCCTGAAGGACAACGGGAAGTCACCGGAGTTCGCCAGGAACTTCTACGAGAAGCTCGGCCCCGAGAAGTCCCTCGCGTTCTTCGGTCAGCTCTCCACCGACACGTACGAGTACGGAAAGGTCGACAAGGAGCGTCTCAAGGACGTCCAGGAACTCCAGCGCAATCTGGGACTGAACCTCGCGACCGCTTCCCACGACAAGGAGTTCAGCGACAAGTGGGGCCCGGAACTGCGCAAGCTGGGTACGGAGCGCATCCCCCTGGCCAAGAACGACTACGGCGGGCCCTACGGGTACCAGCTCCTCGGCGGCATCATGCGGTACGGGAACTACGACAAGCAGTTCCTCAACCCGATCGCCGAGCACGTGGCGCAGCTCCACCAGAAGGACCCGTACCTGTTCGCCGGCAACAAGGTGGTGAACAGCCCGTTCAAGAACCCGTTCAACCCCTCCGGAGTCAACGGCGCGGGCTACGACCCGACGACCGCCATGCTGGAAGCCCTCGGCAACAGCCCGGACGCGGCCAAGCACTTCTTCGCCGACCCGCCGACCGCGTACAACGAGGACGGCACGGTCAACCGCGGCGCGACCGCTGACCTCGGCAAGGCCGACGGGCAGCCGGTCGACAACTACCTCGACTTCTTCGGCACGGACAAGTGGGAGAGCTTCGGCGACGTCAACTCGCTGGAGCAGAAGGAGCTGGAGGGCTCCCTGAACCACATGCCCGACGCCCTGGGCAAGGCACTGGAGGCCGCGACCCTCGGCTACCCCGCGGGACACCCCGACGGCGGGGTCGTGAGGGACGCCGACAACGCCGCGGTCATGCAGCAGGTCATGGAGAAGTACGGGTCGGACGCGGGCCTGCTCAAGACGCAGGAAGCCCTCTCCGACAGTCTCGGCACGATGGGCGCCGGATACATCGACGACATCAACTGGGCCCTCGACAAGAACGACCCGAACAGCCCCTTCGCGCCGGGCAGGAACCCCGAGGGCCACCTCGACTTCTCGGACACAGCCGACGGCAACGGACGCAGCGTCGCCCGCGGCTTCCTCAGCTCTCTCGGCCAGCACCCCGACGCCTACGCCACGGTCTCGGCCGCCGAGCAGGTCTACACCCGCAGTGTCCTGGAGGGCACCGTCGGCCCCGGCGGCAAGATCGACGAGGGCATGGCCAGGTCGACCGTGCACGTCGGCGCCGAGGTGCAGGGCATGCTCGACCAGTCCCGCGCGGACCAGGTCGAGGCCACCAACCTCAAGACCCACGAGGACTACGAGAAGGCGGTCGCCAAGCGGGCCGGCTGGATCGAGTTCGGGGCGACCGCCGGTGTGGCCGCGGGCGTGGCCTTCCTGCCCGCGACCGCGGCGGTGGGTACGGCCGCGATCCTCATTCCCCTCGCGACGGACACCGCGAGCGGCGCCCTTGAGCAGGGCATCGGGCAGATGGTCGGCGACATTTCCGACAACTCGGTCGATAAGCACAAGGAGAAGATCGAGGAGCTCACGGCGCAGGAGCGGAGGAAGATCTACTCCTCGGGTGAGAGCTTGGCCGAGTCCCCGATGGAGGAGTTCATGCGGAGCCGGGGCGTGATGTCCGACAGCCCCTTCGGCCAGGACCTCAAGGAGTCCATGCGGGTCGGCTACGGCGCCGGCAACGACCGCGAGAACCAGCAGGGCAACGACCCGGAAACGGGCTGAGCCCGCCCCCTCGAGCCCGCTCCCGACCGCCCCTCGGGCACCGCTTCCCCCACTCCCCGGCATCGCTCACGTGGAACGTAGAAGGACTCTGATGATGACGACCCGCACCACCACACACGGGGTCCGCTGCGCGCTCGTGACCGGTTTCCTGGTGCTCGCCGTCGCGGGCTGCGACTCCGGCGACGGCGGGACCGCGGCGCCGACGCCCGGCTTCGTCGCGGACGCGGAAGAACTCTGCGGCGGCTCGGCCGTGTCGAAGGAGGCCGGCAAGGCCCTGGAGGTGATCACCGGCTCCGACCGGTTCGAACCCTCGGACAAGAAGGCCACGGTCGCGGCCGCCGCCGCGGAGCTGTCCGGCACGATCGGCTCCACGGCCAGGGCGAACGGCGACATCTGCCGGATCTACCCGCCGTACGACTCCCCTGTCGGGGAGCTGCGCCTCACCTGGGAGACGTGGGACACCGCCCCGAAGGGGCCCTCCGCGTCGAAGTTCACCCTGTTCCCGATGGGTGAGCGGGCGGGCGGCGCGACCGACGGCGCCTTCGTCTCCTTCGCCTGCCGCGCCGAGGACGAGTCCCCCTCCGAAGCCGACCACATCACCGTCGAAGTCGAGAACCCGGACGTGCTCCACGAGCCCGAGGGCGACCCCCGGAAGCTGAAGCGCGCCTACGCGACCGTCGCCCACTCCTTCTCCCTCGCGATGGCGAAGGAGCTGCGCTGCGCCGACGAAGGCGGGCTGAGGGCCGTCCCGTCGCTGTAGCGCTGGTGCACCTGTGCGCCCCGTATGACGATGAGGGGGCATGACAGGGGTACGTGCTTGGTCGCGCGCAGGGGTCATGTACTAGAGTTATCTCGACATCGAGATATCTGCCGGGGCGCCCCGTAGCCGCCACGTCAGGTAAGGGTTACCTAACTTAGCCTTACCTTAGCGGATCGGCCGGCCGTCGTGGCGGCAGGATTGCGGTGGGTACGCGCACATATATGAAGGAGACTGTCGTGTCGGCGAACAGCTTCGACGCCCGCAGCACGCTGCAGGTGGGCGACGAGTCGTACGAGATCTTCCGGCTGGACAAGGTGGAGGGCTCGGCCCGCCTGCCGTACAGCCTGAAGGTGCTGCTGGAGAACCTCCTCCGCACCGAGGACGGCGCGAACATCACCGCCGACCACATCCGGGCGATCGGCGGCTGGGACTCCCAGGCGCAGCCGTCGCAGGAGATCCAGTTCACGCCGGCGCGCGTGATCATGCAGGACTTCACCGGCGTGCCCTGTGTCGTCGACCTCGCCACCATGCGCGAGGCCGTGAAGGAGCTCGGCGGCGACCCGGCGAAGGTCAACCCGCTCTCCCCGGCCGAGCTGGTCATCGACCACTCCGTCATCGCCGACAAGTTCGGCACGCACGAGGCCTTCGCGCAGAACGTCGAGCTGGAGTACGGCCGCAACAAGGAGCGCTACCAGTTCCTGCGCTGGGGCCAGACCGCCTTCGACGACTTCAAGGTCGTCCCCCCGGGCACCGGCATCGTCCACCAGGTCAACATCGAGCACCTGGCCCGCACGGTCATGGTCCGCGGCGGCCAGGCGTACCCCGACACCCTCGTCGGCACCGACTCGCACACGACCATGGTCAACGGCCTCGGCGTGCTGGGCTGGGGCGTCGGCGGCATCGAGGCCGAGGCCGCGATGCTCGGCCAGCCGGTCTCGATGCTCATCCCGCGCGTCGTGGGCTTCAAGCTGACCGGCGAGCTCCCGGCCGGCACCACCGCCACCGACCTGGTCCTCACGATCACCGAGATGCTGCGTAAGCACGGCGTCGTCGGCAAGTTCGTCGAGTTCTACGGCGAGGGCGTCGCCGCCACCTCGCTCGCCAACCGCGCGACCATCGGCAACATGTCGCCGGAGTTCGGCTCCACCGCCGCGATCTTCCCGATCGACGACGAGACGCTGAAGTACCTGCGCCTGACCGGCCGCGACGCACAGCAGGTCGCCCTCGTCGAGGCGTACGCCAAGGAGCAGGGCCTCTGGCTCGACCCGGCCGCCGAGCCCGACTTCTCCGAGAAGCTGGAGCTCGACCTCTCCACGGTCGTCCCCTCGATCGCCGGTCCGAAGCGCCCGCAGGACCGCATCGTCCTCGCCAACGCGGCCGAGCAGTTCGCGCAGGACGTCCTCAACTACGTCGAGGCCGGCGTGACCGGCGGCGACGACCGCAAGCCGGGCGTGCCCGCGCAGGAGAAGCCGCACGGTGTGGCCTCCCCGGTCGACGAGGCGAGCTCCGAGTCCTTCCCGGCCAGCGACGCCCCGGCCTACGGCAACGACGACAACGGCGCCGGCGCCCCCGAGCACGCCGCCGTCACCGGTGCCACCGTGCCGTCCAGCCCGGTCACGGTGACCGCCCCCGACGGCTCGACGTACGAGATCGACCACGGCGCCGTCACCGTCGCCGCGATCACCTCCTGCACCAACACCTCGAACCCCTACGTGATGGTCGCCGCCGCGCTCGTCGCGAAGAAGGCCGTCGAGAAGGGCCTGACCCGCAAGCCGTGGGTCAAGACCACCCTCGCGCCGGGCTCCAAGGTCGTCACCGACTACTTCGACAAGGCGGGCCTGACCCCCTACCTCGACAAGGTCGGCTTCAACCTCGTCGGCTACGGCTGCACCACCTGCATCGGCAACTCCGGCCCGCTGCCGGACGAGGTCTCCAAGGCCGTCAACGACCATGACCTGGCCGTGACTTCGGTGCTCTCCGGCAACCGCAACTTCGAGGGCCGGATCAACCCCGACGTCAAGATGAACTACCTGGCGTCCCCGCCGCTGGTCGTCGCGTACGCCCTCGCGGGTTCCATGAAGGTGGACATCACCAAGGACGCGCTCGGCACCGACCAGGACGGCAAGCCGGTCTTCCTCGAGGACATCTGGCCGACCGAGGCCGAGGTCGACGAGGTCGTGGCGAACGCCATCGGCGAGGACATGTTCAACAAGTCCTACCAGGACGTCTTCGCCGGCGACGCCCAGTGGCAGGCGCTGTCGATCCCGACCGGCAACACCTTCGAGTGGGACCCGCAGTCCACCTACGTCCGCAAGCCCCCGTACTTCGAGGGCATGACGATGGAGACCACCCCGGTCTCCGACATCACGGGCGCGCGCGTCCTCGCCAAGCTGGGCGACTCGGTCACCACCGACCACATCTCCCCGGCCGGCGCGATCAAGGCCGACACCCCGGCGGGCCAGTACCTCACCGAGCACGGTGTGGAGCGTCGTGACTTCAACTCCTACGGCTCGCGCCGAGGCAACCACGAGGTCATGATCCGCGGCACGTTCGCCAACATCCGCCTGCGCAACCAGATCGCGCCGGGCACCGAGGGCGGCTACACCCGCGACTTCACCAAGGACGGCGCCCCGGTGTCGTTCATCTACGACGCCTCGCGCAACTACATCGAGCAGGGCATCCCGCTCGTCGTGCTCGCGGGCAAGGAGTACGGCTCCGGCTCGTCCCGCGACTGGGCCGCCAAGGGCACCGCGCTCCTCGGCGTCAAGGCCGTCATCGCCGAGTCGTACGAGCGCATCCACCGCTCGAACCTCATCGGCATGGGCGTCCTGCCGCTCCAGTTCCCGGAGGGCGTGACCGCCGAGTCCCTCGGTCTCACCGGCGAGGAGACCTTCTCCTTCACCGGCGTCGAGGAGCTGAACAACGGCACCACGCCGCGCACCGTCAAGGTCACCACCGACACGGGCGTCGACTTCGACGCGGTCGTCCGCATCGACACCCCCGGCGAGGCGGACTACTACCGCAACGGCGGCATCATGCAGTACGTGCTGCGCAGCCTGATCCGCAAGTAGGCGGACCGGGAGGCCCACCACGAGGCCCCTCCGCACGCAGTTCGAGGGCCGCATCCCCGCAGGACGGGGGTGCGGCCCTCGCCGCTCGCCGGGACGGCCTCGCCCCGACGGGCGGGAGCGGTTCTCGTGCGTTCCGGTGCGAGAGGTGTGCAGGGTGGGGTTCCATCGTGTGACAGCCGTTTACAGCGGTGCCCGTGCGCGCTAACTTCCCCGTGGGGTGGGAGCGCTCCCATGGTGGCGGACCGGAACCCGCCCCGAGGGGCCGTCCCCGCCTCGCCCGTCCGCACCGCCCCTCGGGCGGTCGACGGCTCGGGGCGGACCGGGTGGCTGCTTGGACTCACCCGGTCCGCGAGCCCGGGCCGGCCGAAGGGGGGAGTGCCGGCCCGGGGTGGTGCGTGGCTTGTGGCGACCGTGGTGTGCGACAACGTTGTCGAATGGTCTGTACATGACTCTACCGCCTCAACGGACAACGATGTCAAGCCAGTTGCACCGAAGGTCACGAACGGTTCTCCGCCACGGGGTGGGCGCCGGACCGGGGAGGGCGTGCGTACTGGAGTGGGCTGCCCCGACGCGAATCGGGGCAGCCCACTCCGGGTTGCCGCGTGCCGGGTGGCCCCGGACGCGGTCTTCCGTGGTACCGGTGGCGCACGCTACTGTCCCTGCGGCTTGTGCGACCCGTGGTGCGCGACCCGTCCGAAGGAGGAGGGGCCGCGTCATGCGTTTCCGTCCGTCATCCGTGCTGCTCGCCGTCGCCCTGGCGGCCGGCGGTGCCACTCCGGCCCTGGCCGCCCCCGCGTCCGGCCCGCCGGACCTCGTCCGCGACCCGACCGCCTACGTCGACCCGCTCATCGGCACCAGGAACGGCGGGAACGTCTTCCCCGGCGCCGTCGTCCCCTTCGGCATGCTCTCCTGGAGCCCCGAGAACACCCGCGGCGACGCCACCCGCACCGCCGCGCCCGGCGGGTACCACTACGACGCCACCCGCATCCGGGGCTTCAGCCTCACCCACATGTCCGGCACCGGCTGTGCGGGCGGCAGCGGTGACATCCCGTTCTTCCCGTACGCCGGGCAGGTGACGTCCTCCCCGGCGAGCGACACCAAGGACGCGGTGTACGCCGCCGACTTCAAGCACACCGACGAGAAGGCCGAACCCGGCCACTACAAGGCCGCCCTCGCCTCCGGTGTCACCGCCGACCTCACCGCGACCGCGCGCACCGGCTCAGGCCGCTTCACCTTCCCGGCGGACAAACCCGCCTCCATGCTCATCCGCACCGCCAACTCCGAGGTCGGGTCCACCGACTCGGACCTGCGCATCGACCCGGCTACGCGCACGGTCTCCGGGTCCGTCACGTCCGGCGACTTCTGCGGCTACCTCGCCCCGGAGGGCCGGCGCAGCTACTACACCCTGTACTTCACCGCCCGCTTCGACCGGGACTTCGAGGAGACGGGCACCTGGAAGGACGACAGGCTGAGCCCGGGCGCCACCGAGGCGAGCGGCGGCACCGGAGGCTTCGCCGACGGCGGACGGCCCGTCGCGGGCAAGGGGGCGGGCGGCTACGTGGAGTTCGCGCCCGGCACGGGCCCCGTGCACGTCAAGGTCGGCATCTCGTACGTGGACCGGGCGGGCGCGGCGGCGAACCTCGCGGCGGAGAATCCGCCGTCGCGGTCCTTCGCGTCCGTGCGGGAGGCCGCCCGGCGCGCCTGGCGGGAACGCCTCGGCGCGATCAGGGTCGGCGGCGGCAGCGACACCGACCGCACCACCTTCTACACCGCGCTGTACCACTGCCTCCTGCACCCGAACGTCATCAGTGACGCCGACCGCAGATACCGGGGCGGCGACGGCGAGGTCCATGCCGTCGGCCGGGGTCACCGGGCCCAGTACGGCACCTTCTCCGGCTGGGACGTCTACCGCTCCCAGGTCCAGCTGCTGACCCTCCTCGACCCGGACGTCGGCTCCGACATCGCGCAGTCACTGCTCCAGCTGGCCCGGCAGAACGGCGGGATCTGGGACCGCTGGCTGCACGGCGCGAGCGGGACCCACGTCATGAACGGCGACCCCTCGCCGGCCGCGCTCGCCGGGATCCGTGCCTTCGGCGGCACCCGCTTCGACCTGCGCGGGGCACTGGACTCGCTGGTGAGGGCGGCGACCGTGCCGACGGAGAAGGATCTGTCGCCCGCGGGCAAGCCGGTGTTGTCGGTGGGCCAGCGGCCCTCCCTCGACAAGTACCTGAAGCACCACTACATGCCGTCCGTCTCCAACGCCTGGGGCGGTGCGGCCGAGACCCTGGAGATGTCCGGAGCGGACTTCGCGATCTCCCAACTGGCCGCCGCGGCGGGGGAGAAGCGGACCGCGAGGACCTTCGCCGGCCGGTCCCAGTGGTGGCAGAACAACTTCAACCTCGCGGCCGACACCACCGGCGGCTACATCGCCAACCGCAAGGCGGACGGCAGCTGGGTCACGGGCTTCACCCCGGCCACCGGCAACGGCTTCGTCGAGGGGACGGCCGCCCAGTACACCTGGATGGTGCAGCACAACCCGGCCGGTCTCTTCGCGGCGATGGGCGGCCGGGCCGAGGCGCTCGACCGCCTCGACACCTTCTTCCACGACGCCGACGGCGGCTGGGCCCTCACGGGCAGCGGCGGCGACAAGTCCGAGCTGGACAACGAGCCGTCGATCAACGTCCCCTACCTCTACGCCTACGCGGGCGCGCCGTACAAGACGCAGGAGACCGTCCGGGCCGCCGTGCGGCAGCTCTGGTCGACGCAGCCGGGCGGCATCCCCGGCAACGACGACCTGGGGGAGATGTCCTCCTGGTACGTCTTCTCCTCGCTCGGCATGTATCCGCAGGTCCCCTCCCGGTCCGAACTGGTGCTGGCGTCACCGCTGTTCCCGCGCGTCGAGATCTCCCGCCCCGGCGGTGGGGACATCAGGATCCGCGCGGCCGGGGCGGCGCCGGACGCTCCGTACGTGCACTCGCTGAAGGTCGACGGCCGCTCCAGTGACCGCCCTTGGCTGCCCGCCTCCTTCGTCCGCACGGGCGGCACCCTCGACTACACGCTCAGCGGCACCCCCGACACGGCGTGGGGCAGCGCCGCGGCCGACGCCCCGCCGTCCTTCCGTACGGGCGAGCAGCCTTACCAGATCGGCGTCGGTCCCACGACGGCGACACTCGCGCCGGGCGGCAGCACCGAACTCGGTGTCAGGGCGCTGGCGCTGAGCGGCGGCGCGGGCCCGGAGGTGCGCTTTTGGGTGGACGTGCCGGACGGCGTGACGGCCACCCCGGCACAGGGAACGGTGACCGGCGGCGCCCAGCGGATCGTCCTGACCGCGGCAGACACCGCCCGGCAGGGCTTCTACGACGTCAAGGTCACCGTGACCTCCGGCAGTACCTCGTACGAGCAGCCGGTGGCCCTGACGGTGGCGGCGCCCGGCTCGCTCCTCGCCGCCTACGACAACACCGGTGTCTCGGACGACGAGGGGGACCACGACGAGGCGGACTACGACGGCGGCGGCTGGAGCTACTCCCGCCAGGCGCTGGCCGCCGCGGGGCTGACGCCGGGCAGGCAGGGCACGGTGTCCGGGGGCCTCTCCTTCACCTGGCCCGACTCCCCGGCGGGCCGCCCCGACAACGCGACGGCGGCCGGCCAGACCGTACTACTTCCCGACGCGGTCGCCAGAGTGAGCTTCGTCGGGAGCGCGGTCAACGGCAACCAGCGTGCCGAGGCGACGGTCACCTACACCGACGGCGGCACGGACACCGTCGACCTCGCCCTCACCGACTGGACCGTCGGCGGCGGAGGCGGCACCGTCCAGTACGGCAACGAGGTCGTCGCCAGGGCCCAGTACCGGAACGTCGCGGGAGCCGGCAAGGACCCGGTGGCGACGTACGTCTTCGCCACGAAGCCCTTCGAGGCACCGGCCGGGCGGACCATCAGGAGCGTGCGGCTGCCGCGCAACGACGACCTGCACGTCTTCACGGTCGCCGTCGGCTGACCCACGAGCGTCCGGCACACCCCGGGTGCGTCCGACGCGCCGCGGGGCGGCACGGAGGAAGTCTCCGTGCCGCCCCGCTCCCGTGGAGGAGGTGCGTCAGGACAGCAGTTCCACCTCCGCCAGCGTCGCCTCACCGGTCAGGACCAGGCGGTAGTGCGTGTACGACCGCGGGGCCGCCACCGAGAACGCCCGCGTCTGCCTGTCCCAGCCGAAGGATTCGCCGGAGCGCTTGTCGAGGGTCGACCAGCGGGTGCCGTCCGAGGAGCCCTGCAGGGTCCAGCCGGTCGGCGCCTTCGTGCGGTCCGCCGAGGTCAGTGTGTACTGAACTCCCCTGGTGCGCGCGGAGACCGGCAGCTCCACCGACGTCACACTCGCGTCCGTCGCCGAGGTGTTGTCGAAGAGCGCGCCGTCACCCTTCAGCGCGTCCGCCCGCGGTGCGGGCACCTTGTCGTCCTGGGTGACGGACACCGGCGTGTCCTTCCTGCCGGAGCCCCAGGAGGACGGCCGGGAGCCCATGTCGAACTCCAGGACCCCGCCCCTGGCGATCAGCGAGTGCGGCAGCGAGGTCGACTTCCACTTCTTGCCGTTGACCTTCAGGCCCTGCACGTACACGTTCCTCGCGCTGTTCCCCGGCGCCTTGACCACCAGGTCCCGGCCGTTCTCCAGGTGCACGGTCGCCTTAGTGAACAGGGGGGAGCCGACGGCGTACTCGCCGCTGCCCATCACCAGCGGATAGAAGCCGAGGGAGGAGAAGAGGTACCAGGCCGACTGCTCGCCGTTGTCCTCGTCGCCGTGGTAGCCCTGGCCGATCTCGCTGCCCGTGTAGAGGCGTGAGAGCACCTCGCGGACGTTCCTCTGCGTCTTCCAGGGCTGGCCCGCCGCGTCGTACATGTAATTGACGTGGTGCGCCACCTGGTTGGAGTGCCCGTACATGCCCATCCGTACGTCACGGGCCTCCGTCATCTCGTGGATGACACCGCCGTACGAGCCGACGAACTCCGGCGAGGCCGTCTCCGGCGTCGCGAAGTAGGTGTCGAGCTTGTCCGCGAGGCCGCCGCGGCCGCCGTACAGGTTCGCCAGGCCCCGGCTGTCCTGGGGCGCGGTGAACGCGTAGCCCCAGCCGTTCGTCTCGGTGTAGTCGTAGCCCCACACGCGCGGGTCGTACTTCGAGGACTCGACCCGCCAGTCGCCCTTCGCGTCGCGGCCCTGGAAGAAGCCGGCCTCGGAGTCGAAGAGGTTGACGTAGTCCTGCGCCCGGTTGAGGAAGTACGCGGCCTCCTCCTTGTACCGCTTCTTGCCGGTCTTCTCGTAGAGGGCCCGGCCCATCTTCGCGATGCCGTAGTCGTTGAGGTAGCCCTCCAGCGCCCACGACAGGCCCTCGTGCGTGTCCGTGCTCGTGTAGCCGAGGAAGGGCGAGGTCGACATGCCCTTGCGGCCCACGCCGGAGGAGGGCGGCACCACGGTGGCGTTCTTCACGGCCGCCTGGTACGCCGACTCCGCGTCGAAGTCGACACCCTTCACGTACGCGTCCGCGAACGCCACGTCCGACGAGGTGCCGGTCATCAGGTCCGCGTAGCCGGGAGACGACCAGCGTGAGGTCCAGCCGCCGTCCTTGTACTGCTGCACGAAGCCGTCGACCATCTCCCCGGCCTGACCGGGCGTCAGCAGCGAGTACGCCGGCCAGGTGGTCCGGTAGGTGTCCCAGAAGCCGTTGTTGACGTACACCTTGCCGTCGACGATCTTCGCCCCGGTGTGCGTCGGCGTGTCCGGGTTCGGCATCGCCGAGAACGGCGACGCGTACTGGTACTTCGAACCGACCTTCTCGAAACCAGAGTTGGGGTAGAGGTACAGCCGGTACAGGCTGGAGTAGAGCGTGGTCAGCTGGTCGGGGGTCGCGCCCTCCACCTCGACCTTGCCCAGGATCCTGTCCCACTGCTGCCGCGCCCGCGTCTTCACCGTGCCGAACGAGGTGCCTTCGGGGATCTCCTGGCGCAGGTTGTCCTTCGCCTGGTCGATGCTGATGAGCGAGGTGGCCAGCCGCAGGGTGACCGAGCGGTCGGCGCCCGGCTCGAACTTCAGGTGGCCCTTGACGCCCGACGAGCTCCCGTCCGTCACCGGCGCGTCGAAGACGCCGTACACGAACAGCCGGGTCGCCCCGGTGGACAGCCCCGACTTCACGTCCGAGTAGCCGGTGAAGGTCCCGCTCTCCTTGTCGAGGGTGAGACCGGCCTGGTCGGTCACGTTGTCGAAGACGACGCTCGCGTCGTCGCCGGGATAGGTGAACCTCAGCGCGGCGGCGTGGTCCGTCGGCGCCATCTCCGCCTTGAGCCCGTTCTCGAACGTGACCCCGTAGTAGTAGGGCCGGGCCGTCTCGTTCTCGTGCCGGAAGGCGAGCGCGCGGGCGGTGCGACCGGTGTCCGGGGCGCCGGACGCCGCGGACGGCATCACCTGGAAGGTCTGCCGGTCGCCCATCCAGGGACTGGGCTCGTGACTCGCGCTGAACGCCTGGATGGTGGGCAGGTTGTCCGAGTTGTTCGCGCGGGCGTAGTCGTAGAGCCAGCTCAGGGAGCCCGCGTTGGTGACGGGCGTCCAGAAGTTGAAGCCGTGCGGCACGGCCGTCGCCGGGAAGTTGTTGCCGCGCGAGAAGCCCCCGCTGGAGTTGGTGCCGCGGGTCGTCAGCGCGTAGTCCGACAGGTGCGCCTTCGGCTTCTCGGGCGCCACCGCCCGCACGGCGATGTCGTCCAGCCAGCCGCGGAACTTCGCCGGCCCCTTGGCGGAGTCGTAGGCGACGAGTATGCGGTCCACCGTCCGGCCCGCGGCGACGGACCCGATCCGCGAGCGGACGTTGTTCCACTGGTTGACGTACAGGGCCTTCGAGGCGCCCTGGCCCTGCGGGGTCAGCGCGAACCCGTGCTGGTCGGTCGCCTTCAGGCCGCTGAGGTGGGTGCCGTCCGTGAACGCGAGGTCCACGGAGACGTTGGTGGCGTCGTAGTCCCGGTCGCCGTCCGCCATCGACGGGAAGATCCGGTACGACAGCTCGGTGTTCCGGCCCACCGCGACGTTCACGTCGAAGACCTTGTTGTACGAGTAGGCGCGGCCGTCCGCCTTGTGCGTACCCGCGTAGCGCAGGGCCCGCTTGCCGGTGAAGCCCGCGCCCGCCTTCGCGGTCGGGGAGCCGCTCGGGCCGCGGTCCACCAGCGAGAGCATGTCCCTCGGCGCCGGGTCGTCGCTGCCGCCGACGGAGAACTGGAGGTCGGAGAGCTGCGTGGCGTCCGAGGCGCCGTTGTTCCTCGTGACCTGCCACCGGAAGTGCCGGTACTCGGCCGGTGCCGCGAGGTCGTACGACTTCGTCCGGAACCGGGCGGGGAAGGACTCGCCCGAGCGGCTGTCCAGGTCCTTCCAGTCCTTGCCGTCCGCCGAGCCCTGCAGGATCCAGTCCTTCGGATCGCGCTCGTCGTGGTCGTTGGCGGACGTCAGCGCGTACGTGACCAGCTTGACCGGGGCGTCCAGGTCGAACTCCACCCAGCCGGTGGGCGCGAAGGTGAGCCACTTGGTGCTCGACTCCCCGTCGACGAGGTTCTCCTTCACCTCGCCGCCGCCCGCGTTCTCGCCGCTGGCCCGGACGTCCGTGACGTGATCACTGACGTTGCCCGGGATGCCGCTGCTGTAGCCGCCGTCGACCCCGGAGGCGCGTTTCGTCCCGTCCGGTGCGGTATCGACCGTGTTCAGCCAGTCCGGTGCGGGATCGGCTGTTTCGAAAGAGGAGGCGAACTCCTGGTCGGCGGCCGCCCTTTCGGCCGGCCGCGCGACGGCGGCGCCTTGCGAGGCCACCACCAGAGCGAAGGCGGCCGTTGCGACGACCGCCGTGGAACCCCGTCTGAGCCGAGTTCTCTGCATGCGCGAGCACCCTCCCTGCGCTTGGACAACGTTGTCAATTTCGCTGCGCAAGGACCAGTAGGGAGTCAAGTTGCCAGAGATGTCAAGGGTGTTGGATGCGGCATTCGGGCCTGATGTCAAGGATTTCCCTCTGTGGGAGTGCACAGGCGCCCCATATTTCCGTGAGGTCTCAACTCGGAAAAGACCCACGGGCAAACCTGCATTCGATCTTGCTCCGCCGACGGGAAGTGGACTATACCTGTCGGCATCTGCTCCGCCGTCTCCGATGGTCGGGAGGCAGGCAGGCCCCGGGGGGAATCTCGATGTCGCGAACCGCGCCCAGTGCGCCGAACGCCGTGCCGTCCAGCTGAATCCCCCACGCACAACCCCAGCTTCACCACACCGCGGTGCCGGGGAGGATCCGGTTCACCGCCTGAGTCCTGGAGAAGGCGAGGACTTGAGCATGGGATCCACTTCCGCCGAGAACAGCAACACCGAAGGTGTCGGCCGCCGCGCACTGATCAAGCGGTCCGCCGCGCTCGGCCTGATCTCCGTCCCGACGATGAGCTTCCTGTCCGCGTGTGCCAGCGGGGACAGCGGTTCCGAGGACAAGGCCAAGACCGGCAAGAAGACGACGAAGAACCCGCTGGGCGTCAACGCGACCGCCCCGCTCGCCGTCGTCATCTTCGACGGTGGTTTCGGTACGAAGTACGCGACGGACGCGAACGCCGAGTACAAGAAGGCGTACCCGAAGGTCAAGATCGATTTCCACAAGACCCAGAAGATCCAGTCCGAGCTGCAGCCCAAGTTCAACGGCGGCACGCCGCCGGACCTGATCGACAACTCGGGCGCCCAGCAGATGGACATGGGCGTACTCGTCGGCAAGAAGCAGCTGACCGACCTCACCCCGCTCCTCGACGCGCCGTCGATCGACGACCCGGCGAAGAAGGTCCGCGACACACTGCGTCCCGGCATCGTCGAGATGGGCCAGTTCGACGGCGACCCCGTCTGGATCATGTACTACGCGTACACGGTCTACGGCGTCTGGTACTCGCAGACCGCCCTGGAGAAGCTCGACTCCGAGTATCCCGAGGACTGGGACGCCATGCTCGCGCTGTGCGCGAAGGCGAAGAAGAAGGGCATCGCCGGCTGGACGTACGCGGGCAAGTACCCGTACTACCTGCCGTTCTCGCTGTACCCCTTCATCGCGAAGATCGGTGGCCGGGAGGTCCTCGACAGGATCGACAACCTGGAGCCGAACGCCTGGAAGGACCCGGCCGTCAAGGCCGCGTTCGAGGCGTACTACGAGCTCTACAAGAAGGGCTACATCCTCAAGGGCACCCCGGGCATCGACCACATCCAGTCGCAGACCGCGTGGGCCAAGGGCAAGGCGCTCTTCATCCCCAACGGATCCTGGGTGGAGAACGAGTCCGCGAAGGTCATCCCCGCGGACTTCAACCTGGCCGTCAGCGGTCCGTCCGGCCTGGACGGCTCGGACAAGATGCCGTTCGGCACCATCTGGGCGTCCGGCGGTGAACCCTTCATCGTGCCCGCCAGGGCGAACAACCCCGAGGGCGGCATGGAGCAGCTGCGCATCATGCTCAGCGAGGCCTCGTCGAAGAACTTCACCAGCCAGGTCAAGTCGCTCACCGCGTTCAACGGCGGCACCGACGGAATCGAGCTGACGCCGGGTCTCAAGTCCGGCGTCGCGGCCCTGGACAAGGCCGGCGACAACGTGGTCAACCCGCGTCTGCAGGACTGGTACGTGAAGCTCCAGAAGGAGCAGATCGGTGTCTCCGGTCTCGGCGAGATGATGGCAGGGCGGCTGACCCCGGTCGAGGCCATCAAGAAGATCCAGGCGTACGCGGACGCGGCGGCCAAGGACCAGTCCATCAAGCACTACAAGCACCAGTAACAGCACGTGCGGACGCGTCATCAGCGGCGGCACCCGCGAAACGATCGGGGTCGGTGACCATGCAACACGGCAAGTACCGGTTCATCACGGGGTTCTTGGTGACCCCTCTGGCCTTGTACGCGATCTTCGTGATCTGGCCGTTCATCCAGGCGATCTACTATTCGTTCACGGACTGGACCGGCCTGAGCCCCGACTTCAAGATGGTCGGTTTCGCGAACTACACCAGGATGCTGGACGACGACGTCTTCTGGAAGTCGTTGCAGCACAGCCTCGTATTCGCGTTGTTGCTGCCGCTGGTGACGCTGGGCCTCGCGCTCTTCTTCGCCTTCATGCTCAATGTCGGCGGGCGGCGCCGTAAAGGCGCCGCCATCACCGGAGTGCGGGGTTCAGGTTTTTACAAGATCGCCTACTTCTTCCCGCAGGTGCTCTCGATCGCGATCGTCGCCCTTCTCTTCCAGTTCGCGTACAACCCGAATGACGGCGTGGTCAACGGGACGTTCAAGGCCATCGGTCTCGGGAGTGTTCAGCCCGACTGGCTGGGCGATCCAGGGCTCGCCCTCTGGTGCGTGATGTCGGTACTCCTGTGGAGCACCGTCGGATTCTTCGTGGTGCTGTTCTCGGCGGGAATGGCCTCCATTCCGAAGGACTTCTACGAAGCCGCTCTCCTCGACGGCGCGAGTCGATTCACCACGTTCTTCCGTATCACCCTGCCGCTGCTCTGGGACACCGTGCAGTCCGGCTGGGTCTACATGGGCATCCTGTCCCTCGGCGCCGAGGCGTTCGCCGCCGTGCAGATCATGACGGTGGGCCCCGGCGGACCGGACTACTCGACCACGGTCCTTCCGCTGTACGTGTACCAATCGGCGTTCCGCGACGCGAACGCCGCCTACGCAACAACGATCGGGGTCGCCCTGCTCGTCGTCACGCTGCTGTTCGCGGCTGTCGTGATGCGGCTGGGCCGGCGCGAGCGGCTGGAGTTCTGATGAAAACCACTGAGATCCCGCCGCCGGCGGGCCCGGTCCAGGACCACTCCCCGGTGACCAGGGCGCCGGGCGCGCTCCAGCCGGCGAAGAGCAGTGAGCGAGGCGTCCTCAACGTCTTCTCCCACGGCGTCCTCGTCCTCTGGGCGATCATGGTCGTGATGCCGCTGCTGTGGGCGGTGATGACGTCCTTCAAGGATGACGACTCGATCTTCAGCTCCCCCTGGTCGCTGCCCGACAAGCTGCACTTCGACAACTGGTCGCGTGCCTGGTCGCAGGCGCACATGAGCGACTACTTCGCCAACACCCTGATCGTGGTGGGCTTCTCGCTGGCCGGCACGCTCGTGCTCGGCTCGATGGCGGCCTATGTCCTGGCGCGCTTCGACTTCCCGGGCAACCGCTTCGTCTACTACCTCTTCGTCGGGGGCATGAGCTTCCCGGTGATGCTGGCCCTGGTGCCGCTGTTCTACGTGCTGAACAACATGCGGCTGCTGAACACGCTCCCGGGTCTGATCCTCGTCTACATCGCCTACTCGCTGCCCTTCACGGTGTTCTTCCTGACCTCGTTCTTCAGGACGCTGCCGAGCTCCATCGCCGAGGCGGCGTTCGTCGACGGGGCGTCGCACACCAGGACCTTCTTCCAGATCATGCTGCCGATGGCCAAGCCGGGCCTGATCAGCGTAGGGATCTTCAATTTCCTCGGGCAGTGGAACCAGTACATGCTCCCGACGGTGCTGAACACCGACCCGGACAAGAAGGTGCTCTCCCAGGGACTGGTGGAGCTCGCGACCAGCCAGGGGTACAAGGGTGACTGGTCGGGGCTGTTCGCGGGACTCGTGATGGCGATGCTGCCCGTCCTCGCCGCGTACATCGTCTTCCAGCGCCAGGTGGTGCAGGGTCTGACCGCGGGAGCGCTGAAGTAGCAGTGTGACTACGCAGCGTCCGTCGGCGCGGATCAGCAGCCCGGCGGTGTCCTGGAGGGCCGTGTGCCCTCACGCGTCGGCGTCGTGCCCGTGAACCCGGGGCGGCGCCGACACGTCCGTGTACGGTCCGGCGGGTTGCACCCGATTTCCCTCAAGGACTTGACGCCGGTAACCCGTTCAGCGGAGCTTGGAGTTCACAACTTGTAAGTGACCCGGGTCCCGCTGCTGTGGCCCGGGTCACACGGGCGGCTTCGTGGCCGTCCGGCTGAGGGCAGGAGTGGATGAGTCGATGGAGACTCCGGGGTCGCAGTCGTCACTGCACCGAGCAAATCTGGAGCGCGTCGTCCGTGCGGTGCGCCTTGCCGGGTCGCTCACGCAGGCGGAGATCGCGAGGACGACGGGCCTGTCCGCAGCGACGGTCTCCAACATCGTGCGGGAGCTGAAGGACGGGGGAACGGTCGAGGTCACGCCCACGTCGGCGGGCGGTCGCAGAGCCCGCAGCGTGTCGCTCAGCGGCGACGCCGGCATCGTCATCGGCGTGGACTTCGGGCACACGCATTTGCGCGTCGCGATCGGGAATCTGGCCCATCAGGTGCTCGCCGAGGAGTCCGAGCCCCTGGATGTCGACGCCTCCGCGCCGCAGGGTTTCGACCGGGCCGAGGAACTGGTCAGCCGCCTGATCGCGGCGACAGGAGTCGACCGGTCGAAGATCGCCGGCGTGGGCCTCGGCGTGCCCGGCCCGATCGACGTGGAGTCCGGCACGCTGGGCTCCACGTCGATCCTGCCGGGCTGGACCGGCGCGCGGCCCGCGGAGGAGCTGCGGGGGCGGCTCGGCGTGCCCGTGCACGTGGACAACGACGCGAACCTGGGCGCCCTCGGCGAGCTGGTGTGGGGGAGCGGCCGGGGCGTCAGGGACCTGGCGTACATCAAGGTCGCCAGCGGTGTCGGAGCCGGTCTGGTGATCAGCGGCAAGATCTACCGCGGCCCGGGTGGCACGGCGGGAGAAATCGGGCATATTACTCTTGACGAGTCCGGCCCGGTCTGCCGTTGCGGTAACCGCGGCTGCCTGGAGACCTTCGCGGCGGCGCGCTATGTGCTGCCGCTCCTCCAGTCCAGTCACGGTACGGATCTGACCATGGAAGGCGTCGTCAGGCTGGCGCGGGACGGTGATCCGGGCTGCCGTCGGGTGATCGCCGACGTCGGCCGCCACATCGGCAGTGGAGTCGCGAATCTCTGTAACTTGCTGAACCCGAGCCGGGTGGTTCTCGGCGGCGATCTCGCCGAGGCCGGGGAGCTGGTGCTCGGGCCCATCAGGGAGTCGGTCGGCCGGTACGCGATCCCCAGCGCCGCGCGTCAACTCTCGGTGTTGCCAGGGGCTCTTGGAGGCCGTGCGGAGGTCCTCGGGGCACTCGCTCTCGCGCTCAGCGAGATGGGTGATTCGACCCTTTTGGACGGGTCTCTGACAGCCGCCACGCCTGCCTTCACTTAGAGAACGGATGGCACCGTTGCCATCTCGTTAAGGATTTACTTCTTGACGTCGCACGTGCGGCCGAGTTGACTTCCAGCCACCTCGGCCGCAACGTCGCGGCCTCGTCAGGGAGGTTCTTAAGTGAACACGCGTATGCGTAGTGCAGCTGTAGCCGTTGCCGCTGGTGCGATGGCCGTTTCGCTGGCCGCTTGTGGCAGTGCGGACAAGGCCGACGGTGGAAGTGACAGTTCGAGCTCGGCCAAGAAGGGTGACGCGATCAAGGTCGGTCTGCTCCTCCCGGAGAACCAGACCGCGCGTTACGAGAAGTTCGACAAGCCCCTGATCGAGAAGAAGATCAAGGAGCTGACGAACAACAAGGGCGAGGTCGTCTACGCCAACGCCAAGCAGGACGCGACCACCCAGTCGCAGCAGGTCGACACGATGATCACCAACAAGGTGGACGTCCTCATCGTCGACGCCGTCGACTCCAAGGCCATCGCCAACTCGGTGAAGAAGGCCGACGAGGCCGGCATCCCGGTCGTCGCGTACGACCGCCTCGCCGAGGGCCCGATCAAGGCCTACACCTCCTTCGACAACGAAGAGGTCGGTCACGTCCAGGGCAAGGCGCTCCTGGAGGCCCTGGGTGACAAGGCCAAGCCCTCCGCCAAGATCGTCATGATGAACGGCGCGATCACCGACCCGAACGCCGCCCTCTTCAAGAAGGGCGCGCTGGCCGAGCTCAAGGGCAAGGTCGCCATCGCGAAGTCGTACGACACCAAGGAGTGGAAGCCGGAGAACGCCAACAGCAACATGGACGCGGCGATCTCCGCGGTCGGCAAGAAGAACATCGTCGGCGTGTACTCGGCGAACGACGGCATGGCGGGCGGCATCATCACCGCCCTCAAGGCCGCGGGCGTCACACCGCTCCCGCCGGTCACCGGCCAGGACGCCGAGCTCGCGGGCGTGCAGCGCATCATCGCCGGTGAGCAGTACATGAGCGTCTACAAGCCCTACGCCCCCGAGGCCGACGCCGCCGCCGAGATGGCCGTCGCGCTCGCCCAGGGCAAGGACCTCGGCGACGTCGCCAAGGACTCGGTCGACAGCCCGACCACCAAGGGTGTCCCGTCGGTGCTCGTCCCCGTCACCTCGCTGACCAAGGACAACGTCAAGGACACCGTCGTCAAGGACGGCGTCTACACGGTCAACGACATCTGCACCGCCAAGTACAAGGCCGCCTGCGACAAGGCCGGCCTGAAGTAGCCAGCGGCAGGTTCCTTCCCGTACGGGGAATCCGCTCCCGGATTCCCCCACGGGACCTGCGCACAAGAGCTCCTCCGGCGCCCCGCACTCACCAGCCCCGCAAGCTCGGGCGGGGCGCCGGAGCGAACAACCCCCTCCCACACTTCTGCACAACCTCCCGCCCGGCCAGGCGGCGAAGGAGATGGTTCACGTGTCCGCTACGCCCGTGCTGGCGTTGCGCGGAGTCTCCAAGCGGTTCGGTGCCGTCCAGGCGCTCACCGACGTAGAGCTTGAGGTCCACGCCGGTGAAGTGGTCGCCCTGGTGGGCGACAACGGCGCCGGAAAGTCCACGCTGGTCAAGACGATCGCCGGCGTGCATCCCATCGATGAAGGCGTCATCGAGTGGGACGGCAAGGCCGTACAGATCAACAAGCCGCACGACGCGCAGAACCTGGGCGTCGCGACGGTCTACCAGGACCTCGCGCTGTGCGACAACATCGATGTCGTCGGCAACCTCTACCTGGGCCGTGAGCTGAAGAAGCGCGGCATCCTGAACGAGGTCGAGATGGAGCGCCGCTCCCGCGAGCTGCTCCAGACGCTGTCGATCCGCATCCCCAGCGTGCGCATCCCGATCGCCTCGCTCTCCGGCGGTCAGCGCCAGACCGTGGCCATCGCCCGTTCCATGCTCGGCGAGCCCAAGCTGGTCATCCTCGACGAGCCCACCGCGGCCCTCGGTGTGGAACAGACCGCACAGGTCCTCGACCTGGTCGAGCGGCTGCGCGAGCGCGGCCACGCAGTCCTCCTCATCAGCCACAACATGGCCGACGTGAAGGCTGTCGCCGACAAGGTCGCCGTGCTCCGGCTCGGCCGGAACAACGGCATCTTCGAGGTCAAGACGACCTCGCAGGAAGAGATCATCTCCGCCATCACCGGTGCCACGGACAACGCCGTGACCCGTCGTGCGGCGCGCAGCAACGGGGAGGCTCAGAAGTGAGCATCGACAAGACCTCCGCCACCTCCGACGAGCACGCAGTCGAGAACCCCGAGGCCGCCGCCGCCGCGGTGACCGCCGTCGACCCCCGGCTGCTCGTGCGCGAGCGCGGCTTCGCCGGCTACCTCGACGAGTTCAAGCGCAAGATGCGCGCAGGCGACCTGGGTTCCCTCCCGGTCGTCGTCGGTCTGATCGTCATCTGCGCGATCTTCCAGAGCCTGAACTCGGCGTTCCTCTCCTCCGAGAACCTCAACAACATCGCGGTCGCGATGGTCGCCACCGGCATGATGTCCGTCGGCATCATCTTCGTGCTGCTGCTCGGTGAGATCGACCTGTCGGTCGGCTCGGTCAGCGGTGTCGCGGGCGCCATCACCGCCGTGCTCAGCGTCACGCACGGCATGAACGAGTGGCTCGCGGTGGTCATCGCGCTCGCCAGCGGCGCGGCCATCGGCGCGATCCACGGCTTCTTCTTCGCCAGGATCGGGGCGCCCGCGTTCGCGGTCACCCTGGCCGGCCTGCTGTTCTGGCTCGGCTTCATGCTCCAGATCCTGGGCGAGAACGGCACGATCAACATCGACAGCGACGGCGTGGTCGGCAAGCTGACCACGTACTACTTCTCGGACGTCGCGGTGGCCTACGGCCTCGCCACGGTCGCGGTCGCGGTCTTCTTCGTCACCTCGTTCCTGGACAGCCGGCGCCGCGAGGCCGCGGGCGTCCCGTCCCGGCCGCTCAGCGAGATCGTGCTGCGCACGGTGCTCCTCGCGATCGTCGGATACGCCGCGGCAATCATGTTCAACCAGTACAAGGGCATGCCCCTGGCCCTGCTGCTCTTCCTGGTGGTTCTGGTCGGTTCCGACTTCCTGCTGCGCCGCACGGGATACGGCCGCAAGATCTTCGCGCTCGGCGGGAGCGTCGAGGCCTCCCGCCGTGCCGGCATCAACGTCACGGCCGTGCGGATCTCGGTCTTCGCGATCGCGGGCTTCTTCGCCGCCGTCGGCGGTCTGTTCTGGTCGTCCAAGATCGCCGCTGCCAACCAGAGCGCCGGTGCCGGTGACCTCCTGATGAACGTCATCGCGGCGGCCGTCATCGGCGGCACCAGCCTCTTCGGCGGCCGCGGCCGCACGTGGAACGCCCTGCTCGGCGTCATGGTGATCACCTCGATCCAGTACGGCCTGGCCCTCGAAGGCATCGCCACGCCGATCCAGTACATGATCACCGGTGGTGTTCTGCTGGCGACCGTCGTCATCGACTCCGTCACCCGCAAGACCCAGAAGACCGCGGGCCGCGCCTAGCAGCCCCGGCTCCTTCCGGCCCCGGACCGAAGTGCCCGGCACCCATGGCGGTGCCGGGCACTTCGCCGTCCCCGCACCCCGACGTCTCGCGGCGGAACGTTTGTACGAGAATGGGTAAGACCGTTCGCGTGACGTACAACGCATGGCCCCGGCACCGGCGGCAGAGGCGGAACATTAGACTCGACAGACCCGGCAAAGCTCGAACAGCTCTATTGCAAGGAGGCACGGGTGCCGCTGCTGACCCGCATCAGGGGACCGCGCGATCTGGACCGGCTCAGCCTGGAAGAGCTGACGCAGCTGGCCGAGGAGATCAGGACCTTCCTGGTCGAAGAGGTCTCCAAGACCGGCGGCCACCTCGGCCCGAACCTCGGTGTCGTAGAGCTGACCATCGCCCTGCACCGCGTCTTCGAGTCGCCGAAGGACCGGGTCCTGTGGGACACGGGCCACCAGTCCTACGTCCACAAGCTGCTCACCGGCCGCCAGGACTTCTCGAAGCTGAAGATGAAGGGCGGCCTCTCCGGCTACCCCTCGCAGGCCGAGTCCGAGCACGACGTCATCGAGAACAGCCACGCCTCCACCGTCCTCGGCTGGGCCGACGGCCTGGCGAAGGCCAACCAGGTCCTGGAGCGGGACGACCACGTCGTCGCGGTCATCGGCGACGGCGCCCTCACCGGCGGCATGGCCTGGGAGGCGCTCAACAACATCGCCGACGCCAAGGACCGCCCCCTGGTCATCGTCGTCAACGACAACGAGCGCTCCTACGCCCCCACCATCGGCGGCCTCGCCAACCACCTCGCGACCCTGCGCACCACCGACGGCTACGAGCGCTTCCTGGCCCGCGGCAAGGACCTCCTGGAGCGCACCCCGGTCGTCGGCCGGCCCCTCTACGAGACCCTGCACGGCGCCAAGAAGGGCCTCAAGGACTTCATCGCCCCGCAGGGCATGTTCGAGGACCTCGGCCTGAAGTACGTCGGCCCGATCGACGGCCACGACATCGAGGCCCTGGAGTCGGCGCTCGCCCGTGCCAAGCGCTTCGGCGGCCCGGTCATCGTGCACTGCCTCACCGAGAAGGGCCGCGGCTACCAGCCGGCCCTCCAGGACGAGGCCGACCGCTTCCACGCCGTCGGCAGGATCCACCCGGACACGGGCCTGCCGATCTCCACCTCCGGCGCCGACTGGACCTCGGTCTTCGGCGAGGAGATGGTCAAGCTCGGCCGGGAGCGCGAGGACGTCGTCGCCATCACGGCCGCCATGCTCCAGCCGGTCGGCCTCGACAAGTTCGCCAAGGCCTTCCCCAAGCGGGTGTACGACGTCGGCATCGCCGAGCAGCACGCGGCCGTCTCCGCGGCCGGCCTCGCCACCGGCGGGCTGCACCCCGTCTTCGCCGTCTACGCGACCTTCCTCAACCGCGCCTTCGACCAGGTCCTCATGGACGTCGCCCTGCACAAGTGCGGCGTCACCTTCGTGCTGGACCGCGCCGGCATCACCGGCACCGACGGCGCCTCGCACAACGGCATGTGGGACATGTCGATCCTCCAGGTCGTCCCGAACCTGCGGCTGGCCGCCCCGCGCGACGCCGACCAGGTCCGCGCCCAGCTGCGCGAGGCCGTGGAGGTCGACGACGCGCCGACGGTGGTCCGCTTCTCCAAGGGCGCGGTCGGCCCGGCGGTACCCGCGGTGGGCCGAGTCGGCGGCATGGACGTCCTGCGCGCACCCGGCACGGACGCACCCGACGTGCTGCTCGTCTCCGTCGGCGCCCTCGCGCCCATGTGCCTGGAGATCGCCGGCCTCCTCGACCAGCAGGGCATCTCCACGACCGTCGTCGACCCGCGCTGGGTCAAGCCCGTCGACGAGGCGATGGCCCCGCTCGCCGAGCAGCACCGTGTGGTCGTCACCGTCGAGGACAACTCCCGGGTCGGCGGTGTCGGTTCGACGATCGCGCAGGCCCTGCGCGACGCCGGAGTCGATGTGCCGCTGCGCGACTTCGGCATCCCGCCGCGCTTCCTCGACCACGCCTCCCGCAAGGAGGTCATGGCGGAGATCGGCCTGACCGCCCCGGACATCGCCCGGCAGGTCACCGGTCTCGTCGCCAAGCTGGACGGACGGTTCGAGCGCCCGGCGGCCCACGCCGTGGAGTCCGCCCGCGACTGACGCGCCACTGGTCCGTCGGGCCGGTTCCCCGCCCTGTAAGGGTGGTGGAACCGGCCCGTTCGCGTGAACCTCCACGCGCCGCGGCATGCGCAGCGGGAGCCCCCTCGCATCATGTCGAGCACGACAAGCGTGGGAGGTACGCCCGTGAGCAGCACCCTCTTCAGGACGAAGAGAGTCGAACAGTCGATCTCGGACACTGAGGAGCCGGAGCACGCACTCAAGAAGTCGCTGTCCGCTCTGGATCTCACCGTCTTCGGTGTGGGTGTCATCATCGGCACCGGCATCTTCGTCCTCACCGGCACGGTCGCGAAGAACAACGCCGGTCCCGCGGTCGCCCTGGCCTTCGTGGTGGCCGGCGTCGTCTGCGCGCTCGCCGCCCTGTGCTACGCCGAGTTCGCGTCCACGGTCCCGGTCGCCGGTTCGGCGTACACCTTCTCGTACGCCTCCCTCGGCGAACTGCCCGCCTGGACCATCGGCTGGGACCTTGTCCTCGAATTCGCCCTCGGCACGGCGGTGGTCGCGGTCGGCTGGTCCGGGTACGTCGCCTCGCTGCTCGACAACGCCGGGTGGCATCTGCCCGCGGCGCTCAGCGGACGGGAGGGCGCCGACGGCTTCGGCTTCGACGTCCTCGCCGCCGCCCTGGTCCTGGTGCTCACCGCCATCCTCGTGGTCGGCACGAAGCTCTCCGCGCGGGTCACCGCCGTCGTGGTCGCCATCAAGGTGACGGTCGTCCTGGTCGTGATCGTCGCCGGCGCCTTCTTCATCGAGGGCAAGAACTACGACCCGTTCGTCCCGAAGGCGAAGCCCGTGGAGGCGGGCGGCGGCCTCGACTCCCCGCTCATCCAGCTGATGTTCGGCTGGGCGCCCTCCAACTTCGGCGTGCTGGGCATCTTCACCGCAGCCTCGGTCGTCTTCTTCGCCTTCATCGGCTTCGACGTCGTGGCCACGGCCGCCGAGGAGACGAAGAACCCGCAGCGCGACATGCCCCGCGGCATCCTCGGCTCGCTCATCATCTGCACCACGCTGTACGTCGCCGTGTCGATCGTCGTCACCGGCATGCAGAACTACAAGCAGCTGTCCGTGGACGCCCCGCTCGCCGACGCCTTCAAGGCCACCGGACACCCCTGGTTCGCCGGCTTCATCAGCTTCGGGGCCGCCGTCGGCCTCACCACCGTCTGCATGATCCTGCTGCTCGGACAGACCCGGGTCTTCTTCGCGATGAGCCGCGACGGACTGCTGCCCCGCTTCTTCTCGCGGGTCCACCCGCGCTTCAGGACCCCGCACCGGCCGACCATCCTGCTCGGCGTCATCATCGCGATCGTCGCCGGCTTCACCAGCCTGAGTGAACTCGCCGAGCTGGTGAACATCGGCACGCTGTTCGCCTTCGTCGTCGTCGCCATCGGCGTGATCATCCTGCGCCGTACGCGTCCCGAGCTGCCCCGCTCCTTCCGCACCCCGCTGGTGCCCGTCCTGCCGATCCTGTCGGTCCTCGCCTCGCTGTGGCTCATGCTGAACCTGCCCGCCGAGACCTGGCTGCGGTTCGGCATCTGGATGCTGATCGGCTTCCTCGTGTACTTCCTGTACGGGCGTTCGCACAGCCGCCTCGGCAGGAGCCAGGAGGCCGCGGCGGGCGGCGCGGTTCCCCCGCCCGGCCGCACCACCGAGTGATCCGACCGATTCCCGCCCCGGCCCCGTATGTCCCGCTCCGGCGGAGACCGCGGGGCCGGATAGCGTGCACCGTATGCCCGCCGGCCCCCTCGCCCCGCCCCGCTCCGCCCCCGCGCTCCGGAGGCGCACGGACCCCGGCTACTGGGGACGGCTGCTCCCCGCGCTGGCGCTGCTGACCTGCGTCACGCGCGTTCCCTCCTTCCTGCGGCCGCTGTGGAACCCGGACGAGGGGTATCTCGCCGTACAGGCGCGGCTGCTCGCCGACGGGGGAGAGCTGTACGAGACGGTCGTGGACCGCAAGCCGCCGCTGGTGCCGTGGCTGTACGAGGGCGCCTTCGCGCTCTTCGGCTCGGACTCGCTGACCCCGGTACGGGTCCTCGCGGCCCTGGCGCAGCTGCTGACCGCCGTACTCCTGGCGTCCCTGGCCCGGCGCCGGTGGGGGGACACGGCCGGCCGTACGGCGGGAGCGCTGTACCTGCTGGCCTCCGTCGGGCTCAACCCCGAGGACGCGCAGGCCGCGACCTTCGAGGTGTTCATGCTGCCGTGCACGGCCGCGGCGATGTGGTGCGCGGACCGGCGCCGCTGGGGTGCGGCCGGTGCGGCCGTCGCGTGCGCGTTCCTCATGAAACAGACCGGCGGAGCGGTGCTCGTGCCGGTGCTGTGGCTGCTGTACCGGGACGCCGGCCCACGAACAGCCCTGCTGCGTACGGGCTTGGGCGCGACGGTGCCGGTGCTGGGCGCCGCACTGCTCACCGACCCGTCGGGCTTCCTGTTCTGGACGGTCACCGGGTCGGGCGCGTACGCCAGCTTCACCGGTTCCGAACTGCACGTGCTGGCACGGGGTTCGGTCAACACCGCGATCCTGGCCGTGGCCTGCGCGGGGCTGATCCCGCCGGTCGTCCGCGTGCTGCGCCTCGCCCGCAGCGGTCCGGCGGAACTCTGGCTGTGGCTCGCCTCCTCGGCGGCCGCGGTGTGCCTGGGATTCCACTTCTTCGGGCACTACTACCTGCAACTCGTCCCGCCGATGGCGCTGTTGGCGACGGCGGCACTGCAGAGCCTGCCGCGCGTGCGGTGGGTGCGCGCCGTCGTGACGTCGGTCTGCTGCTGCGCGCTGTTCCTGACGTGGGGCGTGCTGGCCCCCCGGTCCGGCCTCACGCACGCCCAGCGCCTCGCGGACACGGTGGCCCGCCGGACGGAACCCGGCGACCGCGTCCTGGTGTGGGGCATACACCCGGAGGTCTACTGGCTCGCCGGCCGTGCCCCCGCCAGCCGCTATCTGACCGCGGGCCTCCTCACCAACTACAGCGGCGGCCGCAGCGGCCCCCGGGTCGGCGAGAAGTACGGCGTGGAGGGCGCCTGGCCGGTCTTCCGCGAGGAACTGGCCGCTCGTCCGCCGACCCTGATCGTCGACGACTCGGGCGACGGGCCGTACCGGCCGGAGCGCGTGCCGTCACTGCGCCGGCTGCTGGCGGCCCGGTACGAGGCGGTGGGGGAGGTGGCGGGCGCGGTGCTGTACGTACCCGCGCGAGGCCGGAACTGACCGTACGGACGCCGGGCGGGGGCGGGCCGTACGCACGCGGTTCCGGCCGTACGTTCGTGAAGCCGGGGCGGACCGTACGCCCGGGACGTCGGGGGCGGCCGTACGCGCGCCGGGTGGGGGGCAAACCGTACGCGCCGGATCGGGGCCGGGTCGTTCCCGCCGACCGGGGCCCGCCGTACGCGCTCGGCGGCGGGGCGGGCCGTACCCCCTGGGCGTCAGGCCCGGCCGTTCACCGCGCGCGGGCCCACCACTTCCGCGCCGAGGGCGGTCACCCGGCGGCGCAGTTCGCGGTCGGCGGTGACGACGAGGCGGGCGCGGCCCAGGGAGGCGGACGTCAGCTCCACGATGCGGTCGTCGCCGCTGCCGGGGGCCTCCTCGACGCGCACTCCCGGCACGGACTCCACACCGCGCGCGGCGCCCTCCAGCACCAGGACGACCTCCAGGGGGCCGGGGCGGCCGGGCAGCCCCCGCTCCGCGCAGCCGGTCAGCCGGTCCCGCAGGCGCACGGCGGCACCCCGGCGGTCGCGCCACCACCCGTCGGGCACCGAGCCCACCACGTTCGCGCCGTCGACGATGAGCAGGGTCGTCATGGAAACCACCCTGCCAGAGTGCCCGAGAGCCGGGGCCGGGCGGGTACCCGGACCGGCGGACACGGCGGGGCCCGGAACAGGGGGAGGCCCCGTCCGCGCCGGCAGGGACGCCGAATTAGAGTGAGCCCGTGGCGACGGTGGTGAACGGGGACTGGTTCCTGCGCGGGCGCGACGGCAGGCTGAGTGTGTACGTGCCGTCGGACGCCGATGTCCGGTGCCGGGCCGAGCGCGGACCCGGCGGCCCGTGGGACCCCGCACGCGTCGTCGGCGGCGACCAGCGCCTGCACCCCGTGCTCGCCGTCGGCCGGGGCGCGGACGGCTACGCCCACCTGGTGTCCTGGCGGCCGACCGTCCCCGGGGAGTCGGGACTCGTCCACTCCACGCACTACCGAGCCCACCTCGCCGCCCTCGACTGGGTCCCGCTCGGACACCCGGACAGGACCGGCGACCGCACCGGAACCCCGGCCGTCGCCGTCGACGCACAGGGGCGGGCCCACGTCTTCGTGCGCAACAAGGGCGGCGGGGTGAGCATGCTCGGCCAGAAGGAGAAGGGCGGCTGGGGGCCGTGGCGGGACCTCGCGGGGCAGGACGTCCACACCGCCCTGACGGCCGTGACGGGGGAGTCGGGACGCGTGGAGCTGTACGCGTCCGCTCCCGGCGCGCTCCTGCACTGGCGGCAGGAGGAACCGGGCAAGCAGCCGGTCCTGGAGGACGTCACGGAGGCACCGGTGCGGCCGGGCACGCTCCGGGCGCTGGCCACCTCGCCCGGGCGCACCTCCCTGTTCTTCACCGACGAGTCCGGGGATCTGTGCGTCTGGCGTCCCGGCACCGGGCCCGTCACGCTGCTCTCCGCCGCGGGACCGGGCCCTGTGACGGCCGTACGCACCGAACTGGACGGCCACGACTGCACGTTGCTCGCCCAGGTCGCCGCCGACGGCCGGGTCGCCTTCGCCGCCTATCCGACCGAGGACGAGTCCGCGGGCGCCTGGTGGGCCCCCTCGGGGCCCCGGCTGCCGGACGGGGCCCGGGTCTCGCTGGCCCGGGACGAGGAGGGCCGGGTGGTCGCGGCGACGCTCGCCCCGGCCGGTGAACTCCTGCTCACCCGCCGCAAGGACGAACCGGGCCTCGCGCTGGAGGCGTGGCGGGCGGTGTGACGCCGCGTCCCGGCACGGACCCCGGTCGGCCGGCCCCGTGAACGCCGTTGCCCGGCACGCCAGTCGGTGTGCCGGGCAACGTACGGATCGTAGGTCCGGCTAGGCGGGAACGCTCGCCACGCCGGGCTCCAGGAACCGCTTGCCGTTCACCCGCTCCGAGACGCCCTCGCGGTCCAGGTACGGCGTGATGCCGCCCAGGTGGAAGGGCCAGCCGGCGCCGGTGATCAGGCAGAGGTCGATGTCCTGCGCCTCGGCGACGACACCCTCGTCGAGCATGAGCCCGATCTCCTGGGCGACGGCGTCGAGCACGCGGTCACGGACCTGCTCCTCGGTCAGGACGACGTCGCCCTGCTTGAGCAGCGCGGCGACCTCCGGGTCCAGCTCCGGCTTGAACCCGTTCTCGGCGGAGTACACGTAGAAGCCCCGCTTGCCCGCCTTGACGACCGCCGCCAGGTTCGGGGACACCGTGAACCGGTCCGGGAAGGCCCGGTTGAGGGTCTCCGAGACGTGCAGACCGATCGCAGGGCCGACCAGCTCCAGCAGGACCAGGGGAGACATCGGCAGGCCCAGGGGCTCCACCGCCTTCTCCGCGACCTCGACCGGGGTGCCCTCGTCGATGACGTTCTGGATCTCGCCCATGAAGCGGGTGAGGATGCGGTTCACGACGAACGCCGGGGCGTCCTTCACCAGGACCGCCGTCTTCTTCAGCTTCTTGGCGACGGCGAACGCCGTGGCGAGCGCGGCGTCGTCGGTCTGCTCGCCGCGCACGATCTCCAGCAGCGGGAGGATCGCGACCGGGTTGAAGAAGTGGAAGCCCACGACCCGCTCGGGGTTCTTCAGCTTCGACGCCATCTCCGAGACGGAGAGCGAGGAGGTGTTGGTGGCGAGGATCGCGTGCGCCGGGGCGACCGCCTCGACCTCCGCGAACACCTGCTGCTTGACGCCGATCTCCTCGAACACGGCCTCGATGATGAAGTCGGCGTCCGCGAAGCCCTCGGCCTTGTCCAGGACACCGCTCACCAGCGCCTTGAGGCGGTTGGCCTTGTCCTGGTTGACGCGGCCCTTGCCGAGCAGCTTGTCGATCTCGGCGTGGACGTAGCCCACACCCTTGTCGACCCGCTCCTGGTCGATGTCCGTGAGGACGACCGGGACCTCCAGGCGGCGCAGGAAGAGCAGCGCGAGCTGGGAGGCCATCAGACCGGCGCCGACGACACCGACCTTGGTGACCGGACGGGCCAGCGACTTGTCCGGCGCGCCGGCGGGGCGCTTGCCGCGCTTCTGCACCAGGTTGAACGCGTAGATGCCGGCGCGCAGTTCACCGCCCATCATCAGGTCGGCGAGCGCCAGGTCCTCGGCGTCGTAGCCCTGCTGGAGGTCGCCGTTCTTGGCGGCGGCGATGATGTCGAGCGCGCGGTAGGCGGCCGGGGCCGCGCCGTGCACCTTGCCGTCCGCGATGGAGCGGCCCTTGGCGACGGCCTGGTCCCAGGCCTCGCCGCGGTCGATCTCCGGACGCTCGACGACGATCTCGCCCTTCAGGACGGACGCCGTCCACAGCAGCGACTGCTCCAGGAAGTCGGCACCCTCGAACAGGGCGTCGGCGATGCCCAGTTCGTAGACCTGGTGGCCCTTGAGCTGCTTGTTCTGGTTGAGCGAGTTCTCGATGATCACCGAGACGGCCTTGTCGGCACCGATCAGGTTCGGCAGCAGGGCGCAGCCGCCCCAGCCGGGGACCAGGCCGAGGAAGACCTCGGGGAGGGAGAAGGCCGCGATGGACGCCGACACCGTGCGGTACCTGCAGTGCAGGCCGACCTCGACGCCGCCGCCCATGGCCGCGCCGTTGTAGTAGGCGAAGGTGGGGACCGCGAGGCCGGACAGGCGCTTGAAGACCTCGTGGCCGCCCTTGCCGATGGCGAGCGCGTCGTCGTGGTTCTTCAGCAGCTCGACGCCCTTGAGGTCGGCGCCGACCGCGAAGATGAACGGCTTGCCGGTGAGGCCGACACCGACGATCTCGCCGGCCGCGGCCTCCTTCTCGACCTGGTCGAGCGCGGCGTTGAGGTTCGCGAGCGACTGCGGGCCGAAGGTGGTCGGCTTGGTGTGGTCGAAGCCGTTGTCCAGCGTGACGAGCGCGAAGCGCCCGGCGTTGAACGGCAGGTCGAGGTGGCGTACGTGCGCCGAGGTCACGACCTCGTCGGGGAACAGCTCGGCTGCGCCCTTCAGGAGTTCAGCGGTGGTCACTTGTCGCCTCCGGCGTCCTTGTGGTGCGGGTTCTCCCAGATCACCGTGGCGCCCATGCCGAAGCCGACGCACATGGTGGTGAGGCCGTAACGGACCTCCGGCTGCTCCTCGAACTGGCGGGCCAGCTGCGTCATCAGACGGACGCCGGAGGAGGCGAGCGGGTGACCGAACGCGATGGCGCCGCCGTACTGGTTGACGCGCGCGTCGTCGTCCGCGATGCCGTAGTGGTCCAGGAAGGCCAGGACCTGGACGGCGAACGCCTCGTTGATCTCGAAGAGGTTGATGTCCTCGATCGAGAGTCCGGCCTTGGCGAGGGCCTTCTCGGTGGCGGGGATCGGGCCGTAGCCCATCACCTCGGGCTCGACGCCCGCGAAGGCGTACGAGACCAGGCGCATCCTGACCGGCAGGTCGTGCTCGCGGGCGAAGTCCTCGGACGCGATGATCGACGCGGTGGCGCCGTCGTTCAGACCGGCCGCGTTGCCCGCGGTGACCCGGCCGTGCACGCGGAACGGCGTCTTGAGGCCGGACAGGTTCTCCAGCGTGGTGCCCGGGCGCATCGGCTCGTCGGCGGTGACCAGGCCCCAGCCGGTCTCACCGACCTCCGCGTTGGTGTTGCGCACCGAGATCGGCACCAGGTCCTGCTGGATCTTGCCGTTGGCGTACGCCTTGGCGGCCTTCTCCTGCGAACGCACGGCGTACTCGTCGGCGCGCTGCTTGGTGATGTGGGGGTAGCGGTCGTGCAGGTTCTCCGCGGTCATGCCCATGAACAGGGCCGACTCGTCGACCAGCTTGTCCGACACGAACCGCGGGTTCGGGTCGACGCCCTCGCCCATCGGGTGACGGCCCATGTGCTCGACACCGCCGGCGATGACGGCGTCGTACGCGCCGAAGGCGATGGAGCCCGCGGTGGCCGTGACGGCGGTCAGGGCGCCCGCGCACATGCGGTCGATGGAGTAGCCCGGGACCGACTGGGGGAGCCCGGCGAGGATGCCGGCCGTGCGGCCGAGCGTCAGACCCTGGTCACCGATCTGCGTGGTCGCGGCGATGGCGACCTCGTCGATCTTCGCGGGGTCCAGGCCGGGGTTGCGGCGCAGCAGCTCCCGGATCGCCTTCACGACGAGGTCGTCGGCCCGGGTCTCGTGGTAGATGCCCTTCGGGCCCGCCTTGCCGAACGGGGTGCGGACGCCGTCGACGAAGACGACGTCCCTGACGGTACGAGGCACGATGGCTCTCCTCCAGATGCGGGATGGCACTGCTGCGCGGCGCATACGCCTGAGCGCGCGCTCACCCCTCATGCTACTTGCGGGTAACCATGCTGCCCAGTCCCCCGGCCGGGAGCGGCGAAGGTCACACCACCGGGGTGCCGTGGACCTCCGGCGTCCCGCCGGAGGCATCCGCGGATCTTGGCGTGATCTCGACGTCGCCGAACGGCCGCACGAAGGGTCCGGCGTACGCGGCGGGACGCGATCCCGCCGGGATCGCGTCCCGCCGCGATGCGTCAGGCCCCGATGCGTCAGGCCTTGGCCGCGCCGGACCGCAGCGCGGCCACCAGAACCGGGGTGACCTGTTCGACCTGCCAGGGGCGCGCCCCGTGTCCGGCGAGCGCGGCCGCGACCGAGTCGGCGTCGGGCGCCGCCGGCGGCTCCCAGCAGACCCGGCGGACGGTGTCGGGCGCGATCAGGTTCTCCTGCGGCATGTTCAGCTCCTCGGCGAGCGCCGACACCGCGGCCCGCGCCGCGGAGAGCCGGGCCGCGGCCTCCGGGTCCTTGTCCGCCCAGGCGCGCGGCGGCGGGGGACCGGTGACCGGCTGCCCGGGCTGCGGCAGCTCGGAGTCCGGCAGCGCCCTCGCGCGGTCCACCGCGCTCTGCCACTGCTCCAGCTGGCGCCGGCCCATGCGGTGCCCGAAGCCGTTCAGCGCGGCCAGGGCGTGCACGTTGGCGGGCAGGGACAGCGCGGCCTCGACGATCGCCGCGTCCCCGAGGACCTTGCCCGGCGAGATGTCCCGTCGCTGGGCGACCTGGTCGCGGGCCTGCCACAGTTCCCGGACGACGGCCAGCTGCCGGCGCCTGCGCACCTTGTGCATGCCGGACGTGCGGCGCCAGGGGTCCTTGCGGGGCGGTGCGGGGTCGGCCTGGGCGATCGCGTCGAACTCCTGGCGGGCCCACTCGAGCTTGCCCTGCCGGTCCAGCTCCTTCTCCAGGGCGTCCCGCAGGTCGACGAGCAGTTCGACGTCGAGTGCCGCGTAGCGCAGCCACGGCTCGGGCAGCGGGCGCGTCGACCAGTCGACGGCGGAGTGCCCCTTCTCCAGGACGAAGCCGAGGACGCCCTCGACCATCGCGCCGAGCCCGACCCGGGGGAACCCGGCCAGGCGGCCGGCCAGCTCGGTGTCGAACAGGCGGGTGGGGATCATGCCTATTTCGCGCAGGCACGGCAGATCCTGGGTGGCGGCGTGCAGCACCCACTCCACTCCGGAGATCGCCTCGCCGAGCCCCGACAGGTCGGGGCAGGCCATGGGGTCGATCAGTGCGCTGCCGGCGCCCTCGCGGCGCAGCTGCACCAGATAGGCGCGCTGGCCGTATCGGTACCCGGACGCGCGTTCGGCGTCCACGGCCACGGGGCCGGAGCCGGCGGCGAAGGCGGCGACCACCTCGGCGAGCGAAGCATCGTCGGCGATCACGGGCGGAATGCCGTCCCGGGGCTCGAGCAAAGGGATCGGCGCCGGTTCGACGTCGTCCGGAGGGGCGCCTCCGGTGGTTCGCAGTGAGGTGTCTGCTGCGGTCTCTTGGGCGTCGGTCACCTGTCAAGGGTATCCGTGGATGGACGACGCCCGCCGACGGAACGTTCCGTCGGCGGGCGTCCGGGGGGCGTAAACCAGTCACCGCGGTGAAGGATCCGGTTCACGGTCGGGGAGGACCCGTCGCAGGGTCAGTGGATGATGCCGGTGCGCAGCGCCACCGCGACCATGCCGGCGCGGTCGCCCGTGCCGAGCTTGCGGGCGATCCGGGCGAGGTGGCTCTTGACGGTCAGTGCGGACAGGCCCATCGAGACACCGATGGCCTTGTTGGACTGTCCCTCCGCGACGAGGCGGAGCACCTCGACCTCGCGGCCGGACAGCTCGCGGTAGCCGCCCGGGTGGCTCGGGGCACCCGGGGGACGGCGGTGCATGCGGGCGGCGCCGCCGAGGGGGGAGGCCCCGGGGCGGCTCGGCAGCCCCAGGTTCGTCCGCGTACCGGTGACGACGTAGCCCTTCACGCCGCCCGCGAGGGCGTTGCGCACGGCGCCGATGTCGTCGGCCGCGGACAGGGCCAGGCCGTTGGGCCAGCCCGCGGCTCTGGTCTCGGACAGCAGGGTGAGCCCGCTGCCGTCGGGCAGGTGGACTTCGGCGACACAGATGTCGCGCGGGTTGCCGATTCGGGGACGGGCCTCCGCGACGGACGACGCCTCGATGACGTCGCGTACTCCGAGCGCCCACAGATGGCGTGTGACGGTGGAACGGACCCGTGGGTCTGCCACGACCACCATGGCGGTCGGCTTGTTCGGGCGGTAGGCGACCAGGCTTGCGGGCTGCTCAAGGAGAACGGACACCAGGCCTCCTGGGGTGCGGGGACGGGGGGACCGGCTGTGGGGATGAAGCCGGGATGAACCGTGCTTTCAAGGTCACAGACGTCTTCGGCATCAAACCCGTCCGCCTTTAGAGAATGATCACGATTTAGTGAGTAACAATCCGTGCAATTCGGACACGCTATCGATCATCCGAAGATCGAACCGAGTCGTTCCGCGTCATTACGCGTCCGAAAGTGGTCGTATCGACAAAGGGACGATCAATGGCCGCCCGCGCGAAGCAGCCGGACGTGCGGGCCCGGAGGGCGTGCGGCCAGAGGGCGCGGGCGGGCAGGCGCAGCAAGAAGCGCACCGGCCGGGAAGGCCGGTGCGCTGGACGGGGGCCGCGCCGCGCGACTCAGCGGGACTGCGGACCCCGGCGCTGCGGGAGGGTGACCACCGACGCGTCGCCCGGACCGGCCGGCGGGAGCCCGGCGACCTGGCACAGCAGATCGCACCAGGCGGCGAAGTGCGCCCCCGTCTCCGGGACACCGCCCAGCCCCTCGCGCGGCGTCCACGACGCCCGGATCTCGATCTGGGAGGCGGACGGGCGCTCCGCGAGGCCGCCGAAATAGTGCGAACTCGCGCGCGTGACGGTGCCGCTGGGCTCGCCGTAGGACAGACCGCGCGCCTGCATCGCGCCGGTCAGCCACGACCAGCACACCTCGGGAAGGAGCGGGTCGGCCGCCATCTCCGGTTCCAGCTCGGCCCGGACCAGGGTCACCAGCCGGAAGGACCCCTGCCAGGCGTCGTGTCCCGCCGGGTCGTGCAGCAGGATGAGCCGGCCGTCGGCCAGATCCTCGTCGTCCTGGACGACCGCGGCCTCCAGGGCGTACGCGTAGGGCGCCAGGCGCTGCGGCGGCCGGGTCGGGTCGATCTCGATCTCCGGCCGCGGGCGCGCGGCTCTCAGCGCCTCGACGGCGGCCCGGAAGGGCAGCGGCGCCGCCGCATCCCCGTCCCCCTCCTTCGAGTCGTCCATTCCGCCAGCGCCGTCCGACAGTCGTCCCTGAGCCGCAGCCATGCGGGGAAGATTAAGGGGAACGGAGCCTTCGCGCAGGGAGAGACACCCGTGCACGGCGCCACTGTCCGGATCGCGCCGTGCGAACACGCGTCCCGCGCCGTGGCGGTCCGGTGCCCGGGACGGGACGCCGCCGGGCCGTGCGAGACTTTCCGACGTGAGTGCCAACGATCGCCGCCCCCCGGGCCAGCAGCCGACAGCCACGTACGAGTCCGCCTTCCTCAAGGCGTGCAGGCGCGAGCCCGTGCCGCACACTCCGGTGTGGTTCATGCGGCAGGCCGGGCGCTCACTCCCCGAGTACCTGAAGGTGCGCGAGGGCATCCCCATGCTGGAGTCCTGCATGCGGCCCGAGCTGGTCGCCGAGATCACCCTCCAGCCGGTCCGCCGGCACAACGTGGACGCGGCGATCTACTTCAGCGACATCGTCGTCCCCCTCAAGGCCATCGGCATCGACCTCGACATCAAGCCGGGAGTCGGCCCGGTCGTCGAGAACCCGATCCGCACGCGCGCCGACCTCGCGCAGTTGCGCGACCTGACCCCGGAGGACGTCTCGTACGTCACCGAGGCGATCGGGCTGCTGACGGCCGAGCTGGGCGAGACCCCCCTCATCGGCTTCGCCGGTGCGCCGTTCACCCTCGCCAGCTACCTGGTGGAGGGCGGCCCGTCCAAGAACCACGAGCACACCAAGGCGCTCATGTACGGCGACCCGCAGCTGTGGGCCGACCTGCTCGACCGTCTCGCCGAGATCACCTCCGCCTTCCTGAAGGTGCAGATCGAGGCCGGCGCGAGCGCCGTCCAGCTCTTCGACTCCTGGGTCGGCGCCCTGGCGCCCGCCGACTACCGCCGCTCGGTGATGCCCGCCTCGACGAAGGTGTTCGAGTCCGTCGCCGGGTACGGCGTCCCGCGCATCCACTTCGGTGTCGGCACCGGGGAACTCCTCGGCCTCATGGGCGAGGCCGGCGCGGACGTCGTCGGCGTCGACTGGCGTGTCCCGCTCGACGAGGCCGCCCGCCGCGTCGGCCCCGGCAAGGCGCTCCAGGGCAACCTGGACCCTGCCGTCCTCTTCTCCTCGACGGAGGCCGTGGAGAGGGCAACCCGCGAGGTGCTCGACGCCGCCGCCGGTCTGGAGGGCCACGTCTTCAACCTCGGCCACGGCGTCCTGCCGACAACGGACCCGGACGCGCTGACCCGCCTCGTCGAGCACGTCCACACGCTCACCGCCCGCTGACGGCCCCTCACGCGTGCCGCGCCTGCCGGCCCCACAGCAGGCTGCGCGGCTCCGGCGGAGGCGGGGTGCCCGGGCGCAGCGGCCAGGCCAGCAGCATGCCCGCGAGGAAACCCGCCACATGGGCCGCGTACGCCACCGTCCGGGCGTCGGAGACCCCGCCGCCGGACGAGTACGCCGCCTGGAGCACGAACCAGAAGCCCAGCACGATCCACGCGGGCAGCCGCAGCGGCAGGAACACCAGGAACGGGACCAGGACCCAGACCCTGACCCTCGGATAGAGCACCAGATACGCGCCGAGGACCCCGGCGATCGCTCCGGAGGCGCCGATCAGCGGGTCTCCCGAGCCGTCGTTGAGGAGCGCGAAGCCGTACGTGGCCGCGTAGCCGCAGACGACGTAGAACAGCGTGAACCGCACGCGCCCCAGCCGGTCCTCGATGCTGTTGCCGAAGATCAGCAGGAAGAGCATGTTGCCGAGCAGGTGCAGCCGGCCGCTGTGCAGGAACATCGCCGTCAGGACCGAGAGCGGCGGCGACTTGTCGTAGTCCGGCGGACCCACCAGGCAGCCGGGTCCCTGCGGGCCGACCCCGACCCCGCCCGTGGGCACGGTCCGTGCCAGGTGGTGGTGGATCAGCTCCTGCGGCACCGCGGCGTACTGGTCGAGGAAGGCCTGCAGATGGCACAGCTGCGCCAGTTCGCTCTGGCCCGCCGACGATCCGGCGGTGCCCGGGGTGAGGAGGAACGCGAGGACGTTGCCGGCGATCAGCGCGTACGTCACGTACGGCGTACGGCGGGCCGGATTCACGTCATGGACGGGGATGACCACAGGAAATTACTGCCCCCGATCCGTGGGGCGAACCGGTGAACGCGTCCGTGCGCGCCTGCGTATGACTCCTCGACGCCCGTGGCGCGGGGAAGCCGCGACGCGAGGAAGACGTGAGGACACAGGCGATGAACGAGCGAGTTACTCCTCCGATGCACGCCCTGCCCGACGGCGAGGCCGAGATCGCCCTCGTACTGCACCTGCCCTGGGAGGACCTCGCCGCGCTCGGCCAGGAGGCCGGCCGGCTCGCCGCCCGCATGCAGCGGCCGGTGACTCTCGACGAGGCCGTCAGCCACCGGCTGCGGTCGGCCCGGCCGGCGGCGCACGCGAAACCGGCGCCCGCGCAAGCCCCGTCGATGCCGTCGGCGGCGTCCGTGTCCTCGCTGCCGGGACGGCCGCCCGCGGAGCAGGCCCGGCAGGCCATCGAGCGGATCAACGGGACCGGGCAGCACGAGTCGGCGTGAGCCCGTGCCGTCACGGGCGGGCCGGTCCTCGGCACGGACGGCTCCCGGGCACGCCCGTACCCGGGGTACGGGCGTGGGGGCGCGTGGGCCGTCGGAGGGCCGCGGGTCCGCCGACTCGTGCTGCCCCGTCCCGCTGCGGCGGATCGCGCGGTTCCCCGCCCCCGGGTGGGCCGTCGTCCGCGCTGCGACGGAGGTCACCGCGTTTCCCCGCGCCCCGAGACGGCTGCCGCGCGGGCCCCGAGGGAAGTGACCGGGGCTGTCGGGAGGCGACCCCGGGCGGGACGCGCGCCGCTCACCCGGCGTTGTCGCGTACCGCCGCCACCGCCTTGCGGGCCGCCACCAGGACCGGGTCCCACACCGGGGAGAACGGCGGGGCGTAGCCCAGGTCGAGGGCGGTCATCTGTTCCACCGTCATGCCCGCGGTGAGCGCCACCGCGGCGACGTCGACCCGCTTGCCCGCGCCCTCGCGGCCCACGATCTGTACGCCCAGCAGGCGTCCCGTGCGGCGCTCGGCGAGCATCTTCACCGTCATGGGGGCGGCGCCCGGGTAGTAGCCCGCGCGGCTCGTCGACTCGACGGTGACCGTCTCGAACTGCAGCCCGACGCGGTGGGCGTCCTTCTCGCGCAGTCCGGTGCGGGCGATCTCCAGCTCGCACACCTTGCTCACCGCCGTGCCCACGACGCCCGGGAAGACGGCGTACCCGCCGGCCACGTTGCTGCCGATGATCTGCCCGTGCTTGTTGGCGTGCGTGCCCAGCGCGATGTGCCGCTCGCGTCCCGAGACCAGGTCGAGGACCTCGACGCAGTCGCCGCCCGCCCAGATGTTCTCGTGTCCGCGGACCCGCATGGCCAGGTCGGTGAGCAGCCCGCCGTGTTCGCCGACGGGCAGCCCGGCCGCCCGGGCCGGCCCGGTCTCGGGGCGTACGCCGATGCCGAGCACCACCACGTCCGCCGGGTACTCGGCGTCCTGTGTGGCGACCGCCCGGACCCGGCCTCCGTCGGCGGTCAGGATCTTGGTGACCTCGGCGTCGTTCACCATGGTGACGCCCATGCCCTCCATGGCCGTGCGCACCAGACGGCCCATGTCGGGATCGAGGGTGGACATCGGCTCCCTGCCGCGGTTGACGACCGTCACCTCGTAGCCGCGTCTGATGAGCGCCTCGGCCATCTCCACGCCGATGTAGCCCGCGCCGACGACCACCGCGCGCCGCCCCTCGGTGACGGCCAGCGTGTCGAGCAGCGCCTGGCCGTCGTCGAGGGTCTGCACGCCGTGCACTCCGGGCGCGTCGACGCCGGGCAGGTCGGGCCGGACCGGCCGCGCGCCGGTCGCGATCACGAGCTTGTCGTACCCGGTCCACTCCTCGGCCCCGGAGTCCAGGTTCCGGGAGCGGACCCGGGCACCCGTCACGTCGATCTCCACGACCTCGGTGCGCATCCGCAGATCGATGCCGCGTTCCCGGTGCTCGTCCGGAGTGCGGGCGATCAGCCGGTCCCGGTCGGCGACGTCACCGCCCACCCAGTACGGGATGCCGCACGCCGAGAAGGAGGTGAAGTGGCCGCGCTCGAACGCCACGATCTCCAGCTCGTCCGCACCCCGCAGCCGGCGTGCCTGCGACGCGGCGGACATGCCCGCCGCGTCGCCACCGACCACGACCAGTCGCTCTTTCCGCCGGCCGGTACCGCTCCCATGGCTCATGCTCATGCGAACACGCTACGGGGACGCGGCATTTCAGTCCCGCTCGCGTCCCTCCGTCGCGCGGGCCCGCCCGCCCCGTCCCGGCTGCTCGGGGACGGGCGGGGCGGCCGGGAGCGTCCCGGCCGAGGGTGCCGGGGCGGCCCTGCGGGACATCCGGGGCAGTACGACGCGCACCCACAGAAGGACGAGCAGCGCCGCGCCCGCCAGGAAGGGGAGGACGGCGCCGAACGCGACCGCGATCCAGCGCAGCATGGTGACGAACGCGTGCCAGCCGCCCGTGAGCGCGTCCAGGAAGCCCGGATCCTCGTCCTTCCCGTCGGCCTCCTTCACCGGCCTCTCGGACAGGGACAGGGTGATCGTGGCCAGACTCGTACGGTCCTTCAGGGAGGCCTGCTGCGCGAGCAGGGACTCCAGGTCGGCCTGACGACTGCTCAGCTCGCCCTCCAGGGCGACCACGTCGCTGAGCTTGGTGGCCTCGTCCATCAGCTCGCGGATCCGGGTCACGCTGGCGCGCTGCGACTTGACGCGGCTCTCCACGTCGACGACCTGCTCGGTGACGTCCTGCGCCCTGGCCGTACGGGCGAGGAGCTTGCCGGCGCCCTCCAGTTCGTCGAGCACCTCCTCGTACCGGTCGGTGGGCACCCGCAGGATCACCCGGGTCCGCTCGCGGCCACCGCCGTCCCGGGTCGTCGTCTCGTTGCCGACGAAACCCCCCGCGTCCTCGGCCGTGGTGCGGGCGTCGGCCAGCGCGTCGGGCACGTCCTCGACCCGGACCGTCAGCGAGGCCGTGCGGATGATGTGGCTGGCGGCGGGCTCGGGCGCGGCGGTGCCCGTCGACGTGCCGCCCTTGCTCCGGTCCGCGGCGCCCCCGCCGGCGTCCCGTGCCCCCTTGCCGCCCTCCTGGGCACCCGGGGCGAACGCCTTGGAGTCGCCGTCCGAGGAACTGCCCCCGGAGTCGTCGGCGCCGCCGCACCCCGTCAGCGCGAGAGCGGCGGCGAGGAGAACTCCCGCCAGGGCCTGTACAGGTCGTACCGAGCGTCGTGTCTGCATGCGGGCATCCCCCGGGTGTGTCGTGACGACTGACGCTCCTTCGACGCCCGGACCGGCCGGGACGTTGGGATGGTCCGGTTCCGATGCGGTCACGGAAAGGACTCGCTCGGGACACCGGCCTCGCGGCGGGGCCGCCGGCCGGGTCTGAGAGGGTGGAGGCATGCGTGCACAGGACACTCGTACCGGTTCGGGACAGGCCGTCGTCGTCGGCGGCGGGATCGCGGGACTGGCGGCGGCGCACCGCCTGCTGGGCACCGGTGCGCGCGTGACCGTCCTGGAGGCGTCGGACCGTCTGGGCGGCAAACTGCTGCCCGGCGAGATCGCGGGGGCGCGGGTCGACCTCGGCGCCGAGTCGATGCTCGCGCGCCGCCCGGAGGCCGTCGCCCTCGCCCGCGAGGTGGGCCTGGCGGACCGGCTGGGGCCGCCCGCCACCGCGACGGCCTCGATCTGGACCCGCGGCGCCCTGCGCCCCATGCCCAAGGGGCACGTCATGGGCGTCCCCGGCACCGCCGCCGCCCTCGCCGGACTCCTCTCGGACGAGGGACTGCGCCGCATCGGGCGCGACGCCGACCTGCCGCGCACGGAGATCGGCGACGACGTCGCGGTGGGCGCCCACGTCGCCGAGCGGCTCGGCCGGGAGGTCGTGGACCGTCTGGTGGAACCGCTGCTCGGCGGGGTCTACGCGGGCGACGCGTACCGCATCTCGATGCGCTCCGCGGTCCCGCAGCTCTTCCAGGCCGCCCGCACGCACGACTCGCTCACCGAGGCCGTCCGGGACATCCAGGACAAGGCGGCCGCCGGCAGCCGGACCGGGCCCGTGTTCATGGGCATCAGGGGCGGTGTCGGGCAACTGCCCCTCGCGGTCGCCGAGTCGGTCCGCGCCCGGGGCGGTGAGATCGTCACCGGCGCACCGGTGACCGAGCTGCGCCGCACCGGCCCGCAGGGCCGGCCGGACGCCGGCTGGCGGATCACCGTCGGCGACCGGGTCCTGCACGCCGACGCCGTCGTGCTCGCCCTGCCCGCGCCGGCCGCCGCGGCCCTGCTGCGCGCCGAGGCACCCGCGGCCGCGGCCGAGCTTGCCGCCGTCGAGTACGCGTCCATGGCGCTCATCACCCTCGCCTACCGCCGCGCCGACGTCACCCTCCCCGAGGGGAGCGGTTTCCTGGTGCCGCCGGTCGACGGGCGCACCATCAAGGCGTCCACCTTCGCCTCCCAGAAGTGGGGCTGGATCGACGAGGAGAACCCGGACCTGCTCGTCGTGCGGACCTCCGTCGGCCGGTACGGGGAGAGCGAGGTGCTCGACCGGGACGACGAGGACCTCGTCGGCGTCTCCCGGCACGACCTGCGGGAGGCCACCGGCGTGACGGCCGTCCCCGTCGCAGGCCGCGTCACCCGCTGGTACGACGGCCTGCCGCAGTACCCGGTCGGGCACCACGCGCGCGTGGCCCGGGTCCGCGAGCACGTCGCCGGGCTGCCCGGCCTCGCCGTCTGCGGCGCGGCGTTCGACGGCGTCGGCATCCCGGCGTGCATCGCGAGCGCGTACGCGGCGGTGGACGCGGTGCGGGGCGAGAGCGCCGGACTGGACGCGCTGACCGCGAACCCGGTGCAGAGTCTGCACGGCGGCGCGGGAGAATAGCCCCATGAGTGACGACGCCCCCGCCAAGATCCCGAACAAGGGCAAGCTGGCCAAGGACCTCAACGAGGTCATCCGCTACACGCTGTGGTCCGTCTTCAAGCTCCGTGATGCCCTCCCCGAGGACCGCGCGGGCTACGCCGACGAGGTCCAGGAGCTGTTCGACCAGCTCGCCGCCAAGGACGTGACCGTCCGCGGTACGTACGACGTGTCCGGACTGCGCGCCGACGCGGACCTGATGATCTGGTGGCACGCCGAGACCAGCGACCAGCTCCAGGAGGCGTACAACCTCTTCCGCCGCACCCGGCTGGGCCGCGCCCTGGAGCCGGTGTGGTCGAACATGGCGCTGCACCGCCCCGCCGAGTTCAACCGCTCGCACATCCCGGCGTTCCTCGCCGACGAGACGCCCCGGAACTACATCAGCGTCTACCCGTTCGTGCGCTCCTACGACTGGTACCTGCTGCCCGACGAGGACCGCCGCCGCATGCTCGCCGACCACGGCAAGATGGCCCGCGGCTACCCGGACGTGCGGGCCAACACCGTCGCGTCGTTCTCCCTCGGCGACTACGAGTGGATCCTCGCCTTCGAGGCCGACGAGCTGTACCGCATCGTCGACCTCATGCGGCACCTGCGCGCCTCCGAGGCCCGGATGCACGTCCGTGAAGAGGTCCCGTTCTACACGGGCCGCCGCAAGGACGTCGCCGAGCTGGTCGCCGGTCTCGCCTGATCAGCGCGTCCGCGGCTGCCGGGGGGCCGCCTACGCGCGACCGCCCGGCGGCACCGGCGCCGGCTCGGCACGGGGGGCGCAGTCCGCGCCCCCCTCCGGGACCCGGCCGTCCAGCAGGTACGCCTCCAGATGGCCGTTGACGCACTTGTTGGGCCCGCCGGCGACGCCGTGCGTGCCCGCGTCCCGCTCGGTCACCAGGGCGGAGCCGGACAGCCGCTGCCGGAGCTCCAGGGCCCCCTCGTACGGCGTGGCCGCGTCGCGTTCCGCCGCGAGGATCAGCGTCGGCGGCAGCTCACCCGGCAGCGTCCGCACGTCGAGGGGCCGCTGCCGGGGACCGCTCCAGTAAGCGCACGCCAGATTCGTCCACACGTTGTGCCAGGTCTCGAAGGGCGCCACGCGGGCGAGGTCCGTGTTGTCGCGGTCCCAGACCCGCCAGTCCGTCGGCCACGGGGCGTCGTTGCACTCGACGGCCGTGTAGACCGCGCGGGCGTTGTCCTGCTCCGCCGCCTCTGGATGCGGTCCCGCCTGCTGGATCAGCGGCTTCGGGTCGCCCCTGAGATAGGCGGACAGCGCCAGGGCGCGCCGCGGCCAGTAGTCGTCGTAGTACCCGGTCTGCAGGAACGCCCCCTGCAATTGTCCGGGGCCGACCTTGCCGCCCGCGGGTTCGGCGGCGAGCCGTGCGCGCGCCTTCCCGTAGGCGTGCCCTACCGCCTTGGCGGTGCGGCCGAGACCGTACACGTCGTCGTGCCCGGCCACCCATGTGCGGAAGTCCGCCCAGCGTCCCTCGAAGGCCGCCGACTGATCGAGGTTGGTCCGGTACCAGATCCGTTCCGGGTCGGGGTTCACCGCCGAGTCGAAGACCATGCGGCGCACGTGCGAGGGGAACAGCGTCGCGTGGAGCGCCCCGAGGTAGGTGCCGTACGACGCCCCCATGAAGGTCAGCTTCCGCTCGCCGAGCGCGGCGCGCAGGACGTCCAGGTCGCGGGCGTTGTTCAGCGACGTGTAGTGCCGCAGCGCGGTACCCGCCTCGCGGGCACAGGCGCGGGCGTACGCCTTGGCCTCGGCGACGCGCTCCCTCTTGTACGACTCGGAGGGGATCGCCGGCGACTGCGAGGGCCCGCGGCGGGGGCGGCCGGCGTCCTGGCAGGAGAGCGGCGCCGACCTGCCGACGCCACGCGGCGCGTAACCGACGAGGTCGTACGCCGCCCCGATGCGCTTCCACTCGGGGAGCAGACCGGCGAGCGGGAAGTACATGCCCGAGGCACCCGGGCCGCCTGGGTTGAAGACGAGGGCACCCTGCCGGGGCGCCTTCCGGCGCTTGTCACGGGGGTCCTTGCCGGTGGCCCCGACGCGGCTCACGGTGAGTTCGATCTGCTTGCCGTCGGGGTGCGCGTAGTCGAGGGGCACCGTGACCGAGCCGCAGCGCAGCGCGCCCGGCAGCTCCTGCTCCCTGGAGCAGGAGCCGAAGCGGATGCCGGCGGTGGCGGCGCGCCTGGCGGCGACCGCGGTGCCGCGCGTCTCGGCCGCCGGGTCCGCGAACACCGGCCGGGCGGTGTCCGCGGGCCGGCCCCCCGCCGGGGCGGCGACGAGGGCGGTCAGGAGCACGGCCCCGGCGGCGGTGCAGAGGGCGGTGGCTCTCATCACGTGATCCCTTCGGCGCGCGGCAGCGACAGAAGGGGATGTTTCGGTCGGCGTGCGGCGAAGTAAAGCACCGGCCGGCCGGTGTCGGCCCCAGTGCCCCCGACGCGCCCCTCCGCGCGCCGGTGAGCCGCACTCCGAGGCGCGCGCGGGCGGGTCCTGGAAGGTCGATGAAGACCGACCTGCTAGCGGTGGGCGAAGGCGGCGCGCAGCTCCGGCTCGCGGACCGCGCGGATGCCCCGCACTGCGACGGCGGCCAGGTACGTACGGTCGTCCCCCGTGCCGGAGGGACGCCGGGACAGCCCGCCCAGCAGCCGCTGTCCGGCCGGGGAGGCCCAGCGGGTGTACGGGTGGATCTCGATCCGGGCGATGGCGAGGCAGCTCAGGGCCAGGACGAGGGGGAGCGCGAACCAGAGGGCGATCAGACTCCGGTCCTCGCCGGCCGGGCCGGGCAGCAGCAGGGCGGCGGCACCCAGCGCGAGGACGGCCGCCGCTAGGCCGCCCGGACCCGGCGGACGCCGCCGGCCACGCTCGTACGGGCCCCGTCCGGCACGGCGAGCCCGGCCGCGACGAGGCGGTCGGCGAGTGCGCGCACCGCGTCGGCCGCCGCGGTGGTCCGCCGCACCGGCGTTATCCGGGACTGTCCCAGCGGTCCTATCGCGCCCAGCACCGAACGCTCCATGTCGTCCCGTCCGTCCGGGTCCACGACGGTCGCCCAGCCGGTGTGCGCGAGCAGCAGCCGGCGCTGGCGGGCCATCGACACCAGGGTGAGATCGGCGACCCGCTCCGGCCCGCCGGACAGGAACGCGGCCTCGTACAGCGTCAGTTCGTGCCCGCGGCCCCCCTGCTCGTCGACGGCCGCCGCGTGTACGGCGGCCAGGCACAGCCGTGTGCAGGCCGACCCGGTGGCGACCCAGGCGAGGAGCAGAAGCAGGACCCAGAACATGGCCATTTTCTATGCGACACGGGCCGGGGAGCGCCACACGTTGTTCACGATGCGGACGCCGTGCCGTCCTCGCCGTCCTCCGGGGGCCTCGGGCTGGACGCGGCCGGGGGCAGCGGGTAGCCCGGGGAGGGGCTCACCGGGACGGGCGGCCTGGCGGAGTCCGTGGGGCCGGGCGGGACGGGGGAGTTGGTGAGCGGGGGCGGGGCGGCGGTGGCGGCGTCCTCGGCGAGGGCGTCGAAGTCGACGTACCCGGTGGCCTCTAGGACCTTGATGTGGTCGAGCACGGTGGTGTTCGCGTCGTCGGCGAGGTCACGCACGAGGGAGTTGCGGGTGCTCGCGCGGACCTGGGCGACCACCGAGAAGACCTTGCCGTGGGCCCTGCGGAGGATGTTCGCGAACTCCCGGTCGTATTGCGCGCCGTGGGCGGCGTCCAGCGTGGCCAGCCACTCGCGCTGCTGCGGGTTGGGCTGGTTGGGCAGTTCGAGGCCGAGCCGCGCGGCGACGTTGCGGACGCGGGCGTCGAGGAAGGTGTGGCCCTCGATGAGGTGCCCGCCCGCGGTCCGTACGGCCTGGGTGGTACCGCGCTCCTGCGCCTGCTGGCCCGCGGGCAGTTCCCAGAGACCGGCCAGCCGGACCTTCGTGACGAACTCCCGGTCCAGCCCGGACAGCGGGCCGAACCGCGTCGACACGGTCTGCGCGTTCAGCGTGTCCAGGCCGGTGCCGGAGCGGTCGGCGTACGACCAGACCGGGAAGACCAGCGCGACGAGGGTCGCCGTCAGGCCCGCGACGACGAGCCCTGTTCCGTCGACCAGTCCTTTGCGGTTGATGGATCGCAAGGTGCCTCCTGTTGCGGCACCGCACGCTAGTGCGCTTCGGGTGCGGATTGGCATATTACTGCCGTCCGAACGCCAACTGCCGTACAGGAGGAACAGGTTCCGCGGCGGCGCGCGGGTGCCGGATACGGGGGATGTGTCCACTCCCACATCACCGCAAGAGAGGTCGAATCGCCGACGAGCCGGCCCGAGGGTGTCGGTCCGGGCACACCCGGTGACCGTCCCCGTCGCGCGCCGCCGGGGCGGCGCCGGATCAGCGGCGCAGCAGGACGCGCCGGGTGGCTCGGGCCAGGCGGGCCGCCGGGCGCTCGGAGCGCGGCGCCGGCCCGGACCGGTCCAGCCACCAGTCGCGCAGCCGGCGCCGGGCCTCCGCGTCCTCGGGGCGCCCGGCGAGCAGCAGGTGCTCGGCGTAGTCCAGGGCGTCCCGCCGGTAACCGCCGGTCATGGGGTGGCGTTGCGCGTACGTGAGGAAGGCGGGCCGGTACGCCTCGCCGAGGATCCCGGGCAGCTCAGGGGCGACCTTGGCGACCACGTCCGCGCGCTTCGCGGCGAGCGCCCTGGCCTGTACGCCCATCCGCACCCGGTCGAATCCCTCGGGGACCGGGGTGCCCGCGACGAGCGCGGAGAGCAGCGCGGCCTGCGCGAGCGCGAGCCGCTGCCGGGCGGCACCGTCGGCGTCGGCGTCGGCGTCGGCGGAGCCGACGCTCTCGCCACAGGCGGCACCCTGCTCGGCGGGCTCGGCGGGCTCGGCGGGCTCGGCGGGCTCGGCGGGCTCGGCGGCGGTGACGCCGGATTCGGCGGAGGTCGCCGCCGGCCCGGTGGGGACCGCCGGCTCCGGGGCGGGTGTCCGCGTGGCTCCGGTGCCGGCCGTCCGGGGGGCCGCCGTGCGCAGCGTCTCCCGGATCGCCGTCAGTTCCCGCTCCAGCTCCCGGGGGGCGGGGAAGTTCTCGTCGCGCTCCAGCAAAACTCCGGGCGGGGAGACCCGGGAGGCGAGGTCGGCGAGGATGTCGAGGACCGGCCGCGGGACGGGGTGGGCGTGGCTGTCGTGCCAGACGCCGTCGCGCTCGAAGCCGCCCGCGACATGCACGTAGGCGATGGCCTCGACCGGGAGTTCGTCCAGCGCCTTCGCGGGGTCCTCGCCGCGGTTGACGTGGTTGGTGTGGAGGTTCGCGACGTCGATCAGCAGCCGTACGCCGGTGCGGTCGGCGAGGTCGTAGAGGAACTGCCCCTCGGTCATCTCCTCGCCGGGCCAGGAGATCAGCGCCGCGATGTTCTCGACGGCGAGCGGAACGGGCAACGCCGCCTGAGCGGCGCGGATGTTCTCGCACAGGACGTCCAGGGCGTCCCGGGTGCGGGGGACGGGCAGCAGATGGCCCGCCTCCAGCAGCGGGGACGCGGTGAGCGGGCCGCCCGCGCGCACGAAGGCGATGTGCTCCGTGACGAGGGGCGCGCCCAGCGCCTGTGCCCGCTCGGCGAGCGCGGTGAGCCGGGACTGGTCCGGGCGGTCCGCGCCGCCGAGGCCCAGCGAGACCCCGTGCGGCACCACCGTCACCCCGCGCTCGCGCAGCCGCAGCAGGGAGGCGGGGAGGTGCCTGGGGCACACGTTCTCCGCGACGGCCTCGACCCAGTCGATGCCGGGCATGCGCTCGACGGCGTCCGCGATCTCCGGACGCCACCCGATTCCCGTCCCCAGTTGCTGCATGTCCCTGCCCCCTTCTGCGTCACGTCACGTCCCGACCGGACCCTGCGTGCCGTCTGTTCACGACGCCCCCGCGGCGGACCGGTGTTCCGGCGTGACGGGGTGATGGCCCCGGAAACCGGGGCCCAATCCGCCGAAGGGGACCTTCAGAGCAACATTTGAGGTTCTGAAGGTCCCCTCCGGCGGGCTCACCGCAGTTCAGCCCACCTCGCCGGCCGGATCGCCGCTGGGCTCCGGACGGTTCGTGTTGACCTCCCCCGGCGCCGCGGGCGACGGGCTCGACGACACGTCGACAGGGCTGGACGGCTCCGCGGGCGGCACCGAGGCCGGGGACGCCCCCACGCTGGGCGGCGGCGGTCCCGTCGGGCTGGCGGTCGACCCGGCCGCCGTGTCGTTGGCGATGGCGTCGAAGTCGACGTCACCCGTCTTCTCCAGCACCGTGATGTGGTCGAGCACGGTCTGGTTGGCGTCCGAGGCGAGCTGCCGCACCAACGTGTTGCGGGTGCTGTTGCGCACCGCGCCGATCGCCGGAAAGATCTTGCCGTGCGCGGAACGCAGGAGGTTCGCGAACTTGCGCTCGTAGTCCTTTCCCTGAGCGGCCGTCAGCTCGTCCAGCCAGCCCTGCTGCTGCTCGTTCGGCTGGTTCGGCAGCTCGACGCCGAGCTGGGCCGCGATGATCCGGACCCGCTTGTCGAGGTCGGTGTGGCCGACGATCAGGTGATCGCCCGCCTCCTTGACCGCCTTCGTGGGGGCCCGCTCGATCGCCTGCTGCCCGGCCGGGAGTTCCCACAGCCCGGCCAGCCGTACGCGTACGATCAGGTCGCGGTCGGAGGCGGAGAGGGGACCCCAGCGGGTGTTCACCGTCCCGGCCGCCAGATTGGACGGACCCGTGCCCGAGCGGTCGGCGTACGACCACACGGGGAACGCGAGCGCGCCCACGGTGGCGACGAGGGCCGCGATGACGAGGGCCGTACCGTTGATACGCCGCAAATGAGCCTCCCGGGGAAAACCAACTGGTCGTTGGGACCTGTGCTTGGCCAGCGCCAGGAGGTACGTACGGGACGGCCGTGCTGTTCAATCGCCCCGGCGAAGTGCCGGATCTTTGCGGAAGAGGGGGTCAGCGGCGCAGCGCGGGGTGGTCGGCGGCCACCGTGCACGACCCCGGCGCGATCTCCGTGAAGCCCGCGTCGCGCACCAGCGGCAGCCCGGAGGCGGTCAGTCCGCTCCACGCGGCGGGCTCGGCCGTACGGACCGCGAGCGGGAAGCCCGCGTCGCGCCAGGCGGCCCGCTCCTCGTCCGACAGCTCCCACCAGGCCAGCTGGGCCCCGTGCCCCGCCTGGGCCATCGCCTTGCCGGCCGACATGTCCAGGTCCGGGCTCAGCCAGAGCACGGGCGCCGTCGGGTCCGCTTCCACCGGGGGCTCCGGGTCATCGAGGTCCGTGCCGGAGACCTGGAGGCGGGCCAGGTCCTTGGGCCAGCCGTCCAGCGGGACCGGCGGGAACACGCGGACCTCGGCGGACTTGCCGGTCACCGTGATGCCGGGCAGCGCCTCGGCCCGCCGCCACTCCGCGCCGCGCGCCCGGCGCACCACCTTGCGGATCCGGGCGTCCTGCCAGTCCCGCACGCGCTGCGCCCACTCCCCGTCCCCGAGCGACCGCCCGTCGCTCAGGACCGTCAGCACGGCGCGCGCCGCCGTCTCCAGAGCGTCCGTACGCGCCGGGGGAGCGGTCTTCTCGATGCGGACGACCAGGGGCAGCACGAACTGCGGCGCCTCGTCGCGCGGCGTGCGCTCGGAGCGGAAGGGACTGTCGCCGGACGGCGCGGGATCGGCTGCGCTCGGATCACTGGTCACGCCGTCCAGTCTGCCAGGCGCAAGATCGGCCCCCGTGGGGCGGTTCCGCCCGCGGGCGGGACGCGGCACGCGTGGGGCCGGCCCCGCCGGAGCCGGTCAGCCCGAGCAGGCGGTGCGCTGCGCCTCCTGCCACTCGCAGACGGGGCACAGCGTGGCCCCCTTGTACGACTCCGGGTACTCGGTCGGCTTCCGGCACAGCACGCACTCGGCGAACGGCGGCCCGTCCGCCGCGTGCACCGGGTCGACGGCCCGCTCCGGGCCCGCCTCCCCTTCCGTGCCGGTGTCGCAGTAGTCGCTCATGCCTCCAGCGTAGGCCGGGCCCGCCCGCAGCGGTCCGTCCTGCCGGAACGGCGCCTCGCGATGTCGTGGACGGACTCCCGCCGTGGACAGGTCTAGGGGCGGCGGGCCGCCGTCGCGCCGATCAGCTCCGACACCTTCACGAACCGGAACCCCTTCCCGCGCAGCTCGGGCACGATGGTCCGCACCGCCCGCTCGGTCGTCGGGGCCGCGCTGCGCGTGCAGTGCATGACGACGACGGAACCGGGCCGGACCCCGTCGAGCACCTGGCGGGCCACCGCGTCGGCGTCCGTCGCGAACGCGTCCCCGCTCACCACGTCCCACTGCACGGCGGTGACGCCGGACGCGCTCAGCGCCCGCAGCGCCGACTGGTCGTAGCATCCGCCGGGGAACCGGAAGTACGGCTTCGGATCGGGCACCCCGGCCCGGCGGAACGCGGCGAACGCCCGCTCCACGTCGGACCTCATCCGCTCCCGCGGCACGGTCGGCAGGCCGTAGCAGTCGCCCGTGAAGGCGTGGTGGCTGTACGAGTGGTTGGCGACCTCGAAGAGCGGGTCCCGCCCGACGGCCCGGGCCTCCCGCGGATACTCGTCGGCCCACCGCCCCGTCATGAACACGGTCGAGGGCACCTTCAGCTCCCGCAGCGCGGCGATCAGTCCCGGGTTGTCGAAGCGCTCGCCGGAAGCGGCCCGCGCCCCCTGGTCCGCGGTCATGTCCGCGTCGAAGGTGAGCGCGACCGTCCGGTCCCGGGTCCGGGGGCCGTTCGTGAAGACGGGCGTCAGGCCGGCGGGCCCCGGAGCGAGCGTCGGGGAGCCGGAGCGGGCGGTGGCCGAGGGGCGGGCGGACGCCGCCGACGGCCGGGCGGGCGACGGGTCGTCGGCGGAGCCGCAGGCGGCCAGGGCGGCGCTCAGCGCGCAGACGGCGGCGATGTGTCGTACAAGAATGATCACCGGATGAAGATATCCGGGTAAATGTGACTAATCGCCCATCGCGGGTACGTGCCGTGCCGACCGGTCGGCGACGTCACCCGCCCGGCCGCCCGTCCCTACCGGCCTTAGTTGTGGTACCACTTGCGGTCGGCGGAACGCGGGGAGCCCCGGGGCGGGTGCCCCGGGGCGCCCGGCCTCACCTGCGCCAGGGCCCCGTCACCGCGAACGTCGTGCCCGGCGTGTAGCAGTTGACGTACATCGTCCGGCCGTCCGGGGAGAAGGTGACGCCCGCGAACTCGCCCCACTCCGGGGCCTCGGGCGTGCCGATGTTCTGGGCGCCGCGGGCCATCGCGTAGACCTCCCCGCGCCGGGTCACCCCGAAGACGTGCTGGGCGCCGTTGCCGTCCTCGCAGACCATGAGGCCGCCGCTCGGGGCGAGGCAGATGTTGTCCGGGGACTCGCCCGGGAGCTGGATGTCGGTGTCCGGGCCGAAGACGATCACGAGCGTGAGGCGGCGCGAGGACGGGTCGTAGCGCCAGATCTGCCCATAGTGGTCCGCGGCCGAGCCCTCCGCGCTGTGGGCGAAGGAGGAGACGAAGTACACGGACGTCCCGCCCCAGTAGCAGCCCTCCAGCTTCTGGGCGTGTGTGATGCCCTTCGGGCCGAAGTCCTGGAGCCGGACGGGAGTCCGGGCGGCCAGCGGGTCCGGTACGTCCACCCACTCGATGCCGTCGAAGGTGGCCCCCGTCTCCTGGATGGACGACAGGTCGGGCACGCCGGGCACGCGCATCGCCTGGAGCCTGCCGCCCGCGCGCAGCGAACCCACCCCGCCCTCGGGCCTGTTGGGCAGGAAGCGGTAGAAGAGGCCGAAGGGCTTGAGGAACGCGTCCTCGGTCTCGTAGACGATGCCGCGCCGCGGGTCGACCGCGATCGCCTCGTGCTGGAAGCGGCCCATCGCGGTGAGCGGGACGGCACCGGTGCGGCGCGGGTTCACCGGGTCGACCTCGAAGATGAAGCCGTGGTCCTTGGTGTAGCCGTTGGTGCCGGCCTTGTCCTCGGTCTCCTCGCAGGTGAGCCAGGTGCCCCAGGGAGTGGGCCCGCCGGCGCAGTTGACGGCGGTTCCGGCGATGGCGACGCGCTCCGAGAGGACCTTGCCGTGCCGGTCCACCGTCAGGGCCGTGCACCCGCCCTTGCCCGTCGGGTCGTACGTGATGCCCTCGACCGCCGGGACCGGGATCTTCGCGGTCACCCGGTTCTCGTGGTTGCGGACCAGATGGACCCGGCCGTGGTCGCCGGGGAAGGCCGACATGCCGTCGTGGTTGCTCGGCACCAGGCCCTCACCGGAGCGCAGCGGGTCGCCCTCGCGGGACAGGACCCGGTAGCGGAAACCTTCCGGCAGATCGAGCAGTCCGTCCGGGTCGGGGACGAGGGGGCCGTAGCCGTGGTGGCCGAGATCCTGCGCGGCGGCGGTGCCCGCGAAGAGTTCGGAGAGGTTTCCTGCGAAGGCGATCGAGGCACCCAACGCGCCTGTACGGGTGAGGACCTGACGTCGCGTCGCGGATCGGGCGTGCTCGGACATGGGGCAACCTCCTGCTGGCGGACAGGACTGTGACCCCGCTGTGGTATCACGCGCTGTGGACTACCGGAACCACGCGCGTAGCACGTGTCACTCGCCGCCCGGCGGCGGACCCTCGGCAGGGGGGCCCGGCTGCGCGGCCGGCGGCGGCCCCTGCTGCGCCCGTTCCAGGAAGCGCAGCAGCTCCACCGGGAAGGGCAGGACGAGGGTGGAGTTCTTCTCGGCGGCGACGGCCACCACGGTCTGCAGCAGGCGCAGTTGCAGGGCGGCGGGCTGCTCGGACATCACACCGGCGGCCTCCGCCAGCTTCTTGGACGCCTGGAGCTCCGCGTCGGCGTTGATGATGCGGGCGCGGCGCTCACGGTCGGCCTCGGCCTGCCGGGCCATGGACCTCTTCATGGTCTCGGGCAGCGACACGTCCTTGATCTCGACCCGGTCGATCTGCACGCCCCAGCCGATGGCCGGACTGTCGATCATCAACTCCAGGCCCTGGTTCAGCTTCTCGCGGTTGGACAGCAGATCGTCCAGATCGCTCTTGCCGATGATCGACCGCAGCGAGGTCTGTGCCATCTGCGAGACCGCGAAGCGGTAGTCCTCGACCTGGACGACCGCGTCGGCGGCGTCCACGACCTTGAAGTAGATGACGGCGTCCACCCGCACCGTGACGTTGTCCCGGGTGATGCCGTCCTGCGCCGGCACCGGCATCGTCACGATCTGCATGTTGACCTTGCGCAGCCGGTCGATCAGGGGGACCACGGCGGTGAAACCGGGTCCGCGCGCCTCGCCGGTCAGACGGCCGAGCCGGAAGACGACCCCGCGCTCGTACTGCTTGACGATCCGGGCGGCCGCGGCGAGGTAGACGAGTGCCGCGGAACCGGCTGCCACACCCGCGACGAGAAGTTCTTCGAGCACGACGACCCCCTTCGAGCCGCCCGACATGCCTGGAAAGTCCACTGTACGCCGCCGCCGCGGGCTCCCCGGAGTCCGCGCACGGCACGGGCCCGCCGTGGGCCGGGCCCGCCGTGGGCCGGGCCCGGCCGGGGTAGCGGCCGAGCGGCTCAGGGCACCGGTGTGACCTTGACCGGCTCGGTTCCGGTCGAGCTGTGCCGGGCCGCCCAGTTCTCCAGCGCGACGCGGCACGCGTGATCGAGATGGTGCAGCCCGGACAGGTCCAGCTCGACCGGCCGGTCCTGCGGCAGCGCCTCCAGGCTGTCGAGGATCTTCGGCAGCCGCAGGAAGGTCGCGTTGCCCGAGAGGTACGCCTGGACGGGGCCCGCACCCTTGTCTATGACCTCGAGCCGTATGTGCGAGGCATCCCAGGCGGTCTTGACGACGGCCAGGGCGAGCCCGATCAGGACGCCCTCGAACATGCTGACGACGACGATGGACACGGCGGTGACGACGAGGATCAGGGCCTCCCCGCGGTGCTCCCGCCAGAGCACGGCGATCTGGCGCAGTGGGATGAGCTTGAAGCCCGCGTGCACCAGGACGCCGGCGAGGGCGGGCAGCGGGATCACCGCGAGTGCGGCGGGCAGCAGCGCGGCGAACAGCAGCAGCCAGACACCGTGCAGGACCCGGGACGCCTTGGTGCGTGCGCCGGCCTGCACGTTGGCGGCGCTGCGGACGATCACCGCGGTCATCGGCAGGGCGCCGAGCAGCCCGCAGACGGTGTTGCCCGCGCCCTGCGCCATCAGTTCCTTGTCGTACCGGGTCCGCGGCCCGTCGTGCATCCGGTCCACGGCGGCCGCGCTGAACAGGCTCTCCGCCGAGGCGATCAGCACGAAGGCGAGGACCGTGCCGAGGAGGCCGGGGCTCGCGAGCTCCCCGAAGGTGTCGAGGGGCGGCGGCTGGAGCGAGCCCAGCAGCCCCCGCACCTCGACCGTGGCGACCGGCAGGGACAACAGCAGCGAGGCGAGGGTGGCCAGGGCGACCGCGGCGAGCGGGCCCGGCACCGTCCGCACCCGGTCCGGGAGCCGCTTCCACAGCACGAGGACGGCGACGGTGCCCGCGCCGAGGGCGAGCGACGCCAGGGACCCGGTGTCGCCGAGCGCGCCGACGAGCGCCCCCGGCAGTTCGGTGATCTTGTCCAGGCCGGAGGCGGGCGCGGTCAGCCCCGCCGCCGCGTACAGCTGGCCCGCGATCAGCACGAGGCCGATGCCGGCGAGCATGCCCTCGACGACGGCCACCGAGATGGCCCGGAAGTAGCGCCCCAGCTTCAGGGCTCCCATGAGGAGTTGCAGCAGGCCCGTCGCCAGCACGATCACTCCGAGGACCGGCAGCCCGAACTCCCGCACCGCCTCGAGGACCAGCACGGTCAGCCCCGCCGCCGGCCCCGAGACCTGGAGGCTGCTGCCACGCATGAGTCCGGTGACGATCCCGCCCACGATGCCGGTGACCAGCCCCAGTTCGGCCGGCACGCCGGAGGCGACGGCGACCCCGACGCACAGCGGGAGGGCGACGAGGAAGACCACGACCGACGCGGCGAAGTCCTGCCGCAGGTGGGGGAACCTTGCCGGGCGCCCCGGCCGCGCCCCGGCCGGCGTCGTCGCGGCGCTCACAGCGACTCGAAGGTGTCGGTGTCCGGGCGGTGTTCCCGTACGGCTTTGGTGTGCACCTCGTAGAACCAGGCGTGCAGGCGCGGTCGACCGTCCGCCAGCCGGTCGGCGACGCACGGGTAGGAGCGCAGCCGCGGCAGCCGCGTCAGGCGGGAGTCAGAACAGGTGATGAACAGGACCTGCGGAGACTGGCCCGCGGCCGGCGGGGCGAACTCCTCCGGGCGCTGTCCGCGCGGGCGGGCGTGATCGATGAGGGGCTGCATGTCGGTTCCTCCTGGCGCGCCTCGATGGCGCGTCGGCTGACGAAACGTGGTGTGGGGGGTCACGCCTCGGTCAGCAGCGGAAGACCTGAAGTGCCGCTGGGGAGTGGACGGTGGAGGATTTCGACGCGTGCGGGTCGGGGCCGGCGAGTGCGGGCAGAGGCGACACGCGGGGGTGGGACCGCTCCGGCGAACTGTTGAGGGGCACCCCGGGTATGCGGTCCTCGCCGCGGCTCCGGGCGCGCGCCGCCGGGGGCGGGGCCACCTTCTGCGGGTCCTCGGTCTCCCCGCACGAGATGATCTCGCTCGTCTGTACGGACGCGAACGCCTCGGAGGACGCGAACAACTGGAGGACCAGCAGGACGGCGGCGAGGGCCGAGAACAGCGCCCGGGTCTTACTGCCTCGTAACACGCGCTCCCCTCCCGGCGTTCGTCCCCGCACGTCGACCAGCACGCTAGCGCGGCAAGTCGTTTGCTGGGTGAACTCAATGTTTCACCCTGAAGGGGGCCTGAAACGGCAGGGAGGGGGAGTGGCGGGATACTGCCTGCAGAAGACGTTTTACGTTCGGTCGGACTCCGGTTCCGTCTTCTCCACCAGGACCTTGGCGTCCCGGGCGAGCGCGGTGAGCCGGGAGATCGCGCGGAAGTACTTCTTGCGGTAGCCGCCGTTCAGCATCTCCTCGCTGAAGAGCCGGTCGAAGGGCATCCCGGAGGCGAGGACCGGCACCTCGCGGTCGTAGAGCCGGTCCGCGAGCACGACGAGCCGCAGCGCCGTCGACTGGTCCGGCACCGGCCGCACCCCGGTCAGGCAGACCGCCCGCACGCCGTCGGTCAGCGCGCCGTACCGGCTGGGGTGGACGCGTGCGAGGTGGTCGAGCAGGTGCGGGAAGTCGTCGAGGGACGCCCCCTCGGTGGCGTACGCGGTCTCGGTGACCCGCTCGTCGGAGAACGGCGCGGGCGCCTCGGGCAGCCCGCGGTGGCGGTAGTCCTCGCCGTCGATGCGCAGCGGACGGAAGCGCGCGGACAGGCCCTGGATCTCCCGCAGGAAGTCGGCTGCCGCGAACCGGCCCTCGCCGAGCTTGCCCGGCAGGGTGTTCGAGGTGGCCGCGAGGGCCACGCCCGCGTCGACCAGCTTGCCCAGCAGCGTGGAGACCAGCACGGTGTCGCCCGGATCGTCCAGCTCGAACTCGTCGATGCACAGCAGCCGGTGGCCGGAGAGCGTCTGCACGGTCTTCTGGAAGCCGAGCGCGCCGACCAGGTTCGTCAGCTCCACGAAGGTGCCGAAGGCCTTGAGGGCGGGCTCGGCCGGGGTGGCGTGCCACAGGGAGGCCAGCAGGTGGGTCTTGCCGACGCCGTACCCGCCGTCCAGATAGACGCCGCGCGGCCCGGCGGGGGCCTTGGGAGCCCTGCCGAAGCCGAACAGCCTGCGTCTGCCCGCACCGGAGGCGTGCGCACCGCCCAGGCCGGCCGCGAAGTCGCCGAGGACGCGGACGGCCTCGGTCTGGCTGGGCTGGTTCGGGTCCGGGAGGTACGTATCGAAGCGGACCGAGTCGAAGCGCGGCGGCGGCACCATCTCGGCGACGAGCCGGTCCGCGGGGACGTGGGGCTCGCGGGCGCACAGGGACAGGGGAGCCGCTTCGGCTATCGGGCTGAGGCCATGGGCGGCCGGGGTGGACGACACGGTCACCCACTCTAAGGGCCGTGCCACACTGCACGACATGCGACGCCTGTTCCCTGTGACCGAAGAAACAGCAGCCCAGGCCTCGGACGGGGCGCCCGGTACGGAGGTGACGGACCGGGAGTGGAGCCTGGAGGAGCTGGCGCGCGCCTACGCCCACCCCGGCGGCCGGGACCCGTGGCTGCGCGCGAACATGGTGTCCACCCTCGACGGCGCGGCCCAGCACGAGGGACGCTCGCAGCCCATCTCCTGCGCCGCGGACATGCGGATCTTCGGCACCCTGCGCGGTCTCGCGGACGTGGTCGTGGTGGGCGCCGAGACGGTGCGCCAGGAGGGGTACCGTCCGGCACGCGCGCGTGAGGCCTTCGCGCAGCTCCGCGCGGCGGCCGGGCAGGGCCCCGCGCCCGCCGTCGCCGTCGTCAGCGCCAGTCTCGACCTGGACTTCTCGCTGCCGCTGTTCACCTCGCCGCTGGTGCCCACGCTCGTGCTCACCGGTGCCGCGGCGGCGCCCGGCAGGATCGCCGCGGCCGAGGAGGCGGGCGCCGAGGTGGTGATCGCCGGTGACGGCACGGGAGTGGACCCCGCCCGTGCGGTGCGCGCCCTCGCAGGCCGCGGCCTGACCCGCCAGTTGACCGAGGGCGGCCCCCGCCTGCTGGGCCAGCTGATCGCCGCCGGTGTCCTCGACGAACTGTGTCTCACCGTCTCCCCGATGCTCACGGCGGGCGGCGCCCAGCGGATCGCCTCGGGCCCCCCGGTGAGCGTTCCGGCGCGCTTCGAACTGGCGTCCCTGCTGGAGGAGGCCGGGTTCCTCTTCAGCCGATACCGTCGGACCTGACACGGTGACGGAATGTGCTGTTCCGGTTGGTTTCCGCCGGGCACGCCGAATCGCGCGGTACCCCTGCGGTTACGGGGCAGGATGGTTTCCGCAGGGTCACAGGACGGCCCGTGCGCGAGACGCAGGAGGCGGGGCCGCGCGGCCCCCGGAGGAGACAGGGCCCCAGACGGCCCTCGGAGGAGAAGGGCGCCTGTCGTGTTCACAAGCGTATTGATGATCGAGAAGGCCCTGACGTCCGCCGACGTGGAGTTCGTCACGACCCTGCACGGCGACGAGGCGGTCACCTTCCACGTACTGCTCCAGCCCCGCGGCGACCAGGCGGACCGGCTGCTGCGGGCCATCGACGACGTCGCCCTCGGCGAGCTGGACGAAGCGGTCCGCGAGGACGAGACACCCGAGGGCGAGGAGGCGCTCGGGCAGGGACAGCAGGCGCTCGACGTCTCCCTGCTCGCCCTGCGCACGTCCGGCAGCGCGGCCGAGGGGCGGCTCGTCGAGGACCACCCGCTGGACGCACTCAAGACCCTGGTCGACGAGATCGGCGCCGACGAGGTCATCGTGCTCACGGACCCGCACTACGTGGAGGAGTTCTTCCACCGCGACTGGGCCTCCCGGGCGCGGCACAAGGTGGGCGTCCCGGTGCTGAAACTGTTCTCGCACAGCAAGGCATAGGCTGGGGCCCGCGCAGCCGCGGGCACCCTGCCGTCCGCTGCCGTCCTACCGCTCGTCACCACCGCACCGCTTGGGGAGAACACACATGGCACCCGGCCTTCCTACCGCCATGGACCGACCGCACTTCATCGGGATCGGCGGAGCCGGGATGTCGGGCATCGCGAAGATCCTCGCCCAGCGGGGTGCCCGGGTGGCCGGCAGCGACGCCAAGGACTCGGCGACCGCCGATGCCCTGCGCGCCCTGGGCGCGACGGTGCACATCGGGCACGCGGCCGGGCACCTCGCCCCCGACGCCACCTGTGTCGTCGTCTCCTCGGCGATCCGCGCGGACAACCCGGAGCTGGCCCGCGCGGCGGAGCTGGGCATCCCGGTCGTCCACCGCTCGGACGCCCTGGCCCGCCTGATGGACGGCCTGCGCCCGATCGCGGTGGCCGGCACCCACGGCAAGACGACGACGACGTCCATGCTGGCGGTGTCCCTGTCGACGCTGGGCCTCGCCCCGTCCTACGCCATCGGCGGCGACCTGGACGCCCCCGGCTCCAACGCGCTGCACGGCGCGGGCGAGATCTTCGTCGCCGAGGCCGACGAGTCGGACCGCAGCTTCCACAAGTACGCCCCCGAAGTGGCGATCATCCTCAACGTGGAGCTGGACCACCACGCCAACTACGCCTCGATGGACGAGATCTACGAGTCCTTCGAGACCTTCGTGGAGCGCCTGACCGAAGGCGGCACGCTGGTCATCTCCTCGGACCACGAGGGTGCCCGCGAGCTGACCCGCCGCGTCAGGACCCGCGACGTCCGGGTGGTCACGTACGGCGAGGCCGCCGACGCGGACGTCCGTGTCCTCTCGGTGGTCGCGCAGGGACTCAGGAGCGAGGTCACCGTCGAGCTGGACGGCACACCGCTGACCTTCACCGTCTCCGTCCCCGGCCGCCACTACGCGCACAACGCGGTGGCGGCGCTCGCGGCGGGCGCGGCGCTCGGCATCCCGGCCGCCGAGCTGGCCCCGGCCCTCGCCTCCTACACCGGCGTGAAGCGCCGCCTGCAGCTGAAGGGCGAGGAGGCGGGCGTCCAGGTCATCGACTCCTACGCCCACCACCCGACCGAGATGACCGCGGACCTGGAGGCGATGCGCGCGGCGGCCGGCGACGCCCGCATCCTCGTCGTCTTCCAGCCGCACCTCTTCTCCCGCACGCAGGAACTCGGCAAGGAGATGGGCGACGCCCTGTCCCTCGCGGACGCGTCGGTGGTCCTCGACATCTACCCGGCCCGCGAGGACCCGATCCCCGGCATCACCAGCGCGCTGATCATCGAGGCCGCGCGGGCCGCGGGCGCGGACGTGACATCGGTCCACGACAAGGCGGAGGTGCCCTCCGTGGTGGCGGGAATGGCGAAGCCCGGTGATCTCGTTCTCACCATGGGCGCGGGGGACGTGACGGATCTCGGCCCCGAGATCCTGGCCCGCCTGTCGAAGTAGGCACAGCGTTTTGTGAGGGGTTGAGCTTCATGGCGTACGACATCGAGAAGCCGGACGAGCAGTGGCGCGCGGAGCTGACTCCTGCCGAGTACACCGTCCTGCGCAAGGCGGGCACGGAACCCGCGTTCACCGGCGAGTACACCGACACCAGGACCACGGGCGTGTACTCCTGCCGGGCCTGCGGCGCCGAACTCTTCACCTCCGGGGAGAAATTCGAGTCGCACTGCGGCTGGCCCAGCTTCTTCGACCCCAAGGACACCGACGCGGTCGAACTGATCGAGGACCGCACGCACGGCATGCTCCGCACGGAGGTCAGGTGCGCCCGGTGCGGGTCCCACCTCGGGCACGTCTTCGAGGGCGAGGGCTACCCGACACCCACGGACCAGCGGTACTGCATCAACTCGATCTCGCTGCGGCTGACGCCCGGCGAGGGCTGAGCCGCGACCCGCCTGGGTGACCGACGGTGCGCCCCGGGCCGGGGCGGGAGATGCTGAGCCGGATGAACAGAGACGAAACGCTCCACGGTGAGGTGCTCTCCAGCGACTCGGTGTTCGGCGCGCCGTGCTGGGTCAGCCTGAGCGCGCGCGACCTCGGGGCCGCGGAGGCCTTCTACGCCGCCGTGCTCGGCTGGGAGTGGAGCACGGGCGGGTTCGGGGACCAGTTCCGGACCGCCCGTGCGGGCGGCGTGCCGGTCGCGGGCGCCGCCGAGGTGGCCACCGCGTGGCAGACGGCCGTCTCCTGGACGCCGTACTTCGCGGTCACCGACGCGAACGCCGCCGTGTCCCGCAGCCAGGAGCGGGGCGGAACGACCGCGGTGGGCCCGATCGCCTTCCCGCCCGGCCGGGCCGCCGTGCTCGCCGACCGGGACGGAGCCGTCTTCGGCGTCTGGGAAGGCGCGCTCGTGGCCGGCTGGGAGCACTGGCGCCAGGCCGCGCCCGCCTTCGTACGGCTGCACACCCGCGACGCCTTCGACGCGGCGATCTTCTACGGCGAGGTCCTGCAGTGGGCGTCCACCCGTCCGGGCGGCTGCGAGGTCCACTACGACGGGGACGAGGTCGTCCTGACCAGCGGGGGACTCGTGGTGGCCCGGATCTACTCCGGCGCTCTCGGGGCGGCACCCGACCCGGCCCTTCGGCCGCACTGGCAGATCCACTTCGCCGTCACCGACGTGGAGGCCTGCGTCACGGCCGCCCTCGCCCACGGCGGCAGCGTCCTCAGACGCGGGACCGACGTGGACGAGGCGGTCCTCGGCGACCCCGACGGGGCGCGCTTCACGGTCACCTCGCGCGCGGCACCCTGAGACCGTGCGCGCCGGTGGTGAGCAACCCGCGCGTCCTGTACGTAGTTGAGGGGGCCGCACCGAGAACGGTCACGGCACCGCGGCGCGGAGGGGGACCATGCCCGCCTGGACACCGGATGCGGCGGGGGCGCTCCTGGCGGCCGGCCTGCTCACCCTGACCGTCCTGCTCGTGCGTCAGCGCCGGGTCATCGCCGTCCAGCGTGCTCACCACGCCCGGCTGGCCGCCCGCCTGCGGGCCTGGGAGGAAGAGATACGGCACCTGGTCGCGGTGCGGCTGCCGGGACCCGACGACGGGGTGCGGCTGCCGGGGGCCATGGACGGGGTGCGCCCGCCGGGGCCCACGGAGCGGGTGCACCCGCCGGTGCTCGACGGCGGGGCGTACCCGCCGGGAGCCGGCCCGACCCTCGCGGCCGACGAACCCGCGCCCGCGGGCCGGTCCGCCGTCACCAACCGGCCGCTCGCCTTCGTGGACACCGGCCCGCTGGACGCGCGCCTGGCCGGCACCGGTCTCGCCGCCTGCCTCGACGCGGTACTGGAACGGTTCGCGGGCGCGGTCGAGCAGGCGCGGGCGGACGCCGACCGGGCCGCGCGGGCCGCCCTCGGGGAGGCGATGCGCTCGGTCGGAGTCCTGGCCGACGAACAGCAGGCGGCCGTCGCCGGGATGCAGGACCGGCACGACGACCCGGACGTCCTCGGCGACCTGCTCGGCGTCGACCACCTCAACGCCCGCATCGCCCACCGCGTCCAGGCCCTCGGCGTGCTCTGCGGCTCCTGGCCCGAGCGGCGACGGGAGGCCTGCGACCTCACCGACGTGGTGCGCGGGGCGGCCTCCCGCATCCCCGACTACCGGCGGATCCGGGTCGGCGGGCGGGCGGACGTGACCGTGGCGGGCCGGGCGGTGGAACCCGTGGTCCTGGCGCTCGCCGAACTGCTGGACAACGCCACGCGCCACTCCCCGCCCGGCACGACGGTCGAGGTCGACGTCCTTTCGGTGCCCGACGGCGCCTGCGTGCGGGTCGACGACGCGGGCGCCGGCCTGGACCGTGAGACGGCCGAGTACGCCACCGAACTGCTCTCCGGCCGTCACCCGGTGGACGTCACCCGCCTCGGCGACCCGCCGCACTTCGGCTTCGCCACCGTCGGCGCGCTCGCCGCCCGGTACGGCCTCGCCGTCTCCGTGGACACCCGGTCGCCCCGCGGAGGAGTACGCGTCGTCGTCCGCGTCCCGCCGGCGCTGCTCGTGTCCCCGGCGGCCGACGGCGGTGCCGGTGCCGACGGGAGCGCGGCGGCGGAGGGCGACGCGGCACAGGCGCTGCCGAGGCGGCGGCGACGCACGCCTCGGGTGCCGGGAGCCGGTCGCGTGCCGTCAGCCGGAGGACCCGGGGGGAAAGAGGGGGCCGAGACAGGGGTGGGAGCCGTGGGAGTTGTGGGAGCTGTGGGGGCCGAGGGAGTCGCTGCGGCCGGGCGGGGAGAGACGGCCGGTGGAACCGAAGGGGGCGTGCCGGGCCGGGGCGCCGGGTCGAGTGAGGGCGTGCCGGGCGGGGGAGGCGGGTCGGGTGAGCGTGTGCCGGGCCGGGAAGCCGCCGGGCACGACGCGACCACCGTCCGCATGGCCGAGGAGAACGCCCGGCGGATGAGCGCCTTCGCGAGCGGACTCCGCCGGGGCCGGGCCGCCGGACCTTCCGAGGCCGGGGCTCGGGAGACGAGCGCGGCGGTACCGCGGGACGACGACGGCGGCGCGTCATGACATCCCGGCGGCCACCGGCGGGCCGCCTGGTGCGGGTGTACGTGGTCACGGACGGACGCGCGCACCCCACCCGCAACACGCTCGACCCGGGCACCCTGCTGGTCGGCGTAGACGATCCGCCGCCGGGACCGCTGAGCCCGGAGAAGTGCCGGCTGGTCGAGCTGTGCGGGCCGGGAGCCCTGTCGGTCGCGGAGGCGGCCGGGCACCTGGAGCTGCCGGTCAGCGTCACCAAGGTGCTGGTCGCCGACCTCGTCGACAGCGGCCACCTCGTCACCAGGGCGCCCGTCCCCGCCGCCCGGCCGCCCGGCCCCGAAGTCCTCCAGGAGGTGCTCGACGCGCTCCGCGACCGCCTCTGAGGGCAGGGGCGACGACGCACACCAGCCGATGCGCTGTGGCCGTCGACGACCGTTGTCATGCGACAAGATCTCGGCCATAGATCAGTGGCGGCGTCCTGCCCGTTCCTCCCGTCGGCCTGGACTTTCCTCCCCGTTTCGTCGAGTTGTGTCCCGGTGTGGGAGCGGTAAGGGGCGGGGCTGATTCCGGGCCGCGTGAAGTGCGGGAACGGGGGTACGGCTCGAACCTTCGTGCGGTTCTTGTGACAGGTTGTGCGTTCCTGGTGACCTACGGGGTTGCCGGGGCTCATTCATCTGTGGGGGAGAATCGTGCACTCACGTGCCTTCGGCGCGCCCGTTCGGCGTGCCCGTGGACGAACAACCCGTTTGACCGCCGCGGCGGTTGTGGTGTCCGGCGCGCTCGCGCTGTCGATGCTGCCGGCGGCTGGAGCCGTGGCGGACGACGCCAAGCCGGTGTCGGCCTGGGGCAAGGACGCCCCGCGTTTCAGCATGCCGAAGGTGAAGGTCGGCTCGACCGAGCCGGTGGCCACCCGCCCGGAGCGCAAGCCGTCCAGGGAACTTGCGGCCTGGCGCAAGGCGCAGAAGGAGCGTGCCGCGGCGCCCGCCGCGCCGGCGGGGAAGTCCTCCCGCTCCGCGGCGCAGGATGCCGGCGTCCTGACCCTCGTGCCGGAAGGCCAGGGCAACGTGCCCTGGCACCGAATCACCGACTTCGCGATCACGGACGCGCTGACCGCCCGGATCGACTACTCGACCGGCAACCTGATGCTCACCGCGACCGACTTCCAGGTCAGCGGCGTGGGCCAGAACCTGATGCTGGCGCGGACCTACAACTCCTTCGACGCCCCGTACGGCAAGGTGTCCCAGCGGTGGTGGCAGCAGTACGAGCGCTACCTGTCCCTCTCCTCGAGCACCGAGGCCGTCCTCTACGACTCCAGCGGTGCGGCCGTCCGGTTCAAGAAGAACACCGACGGCACGTTCGCCACGCCCAAGGGGTACTCGCAGGAGCTGAAGAAGAACAGCGACGGCACCTACACCCTGGCCAACTGGAAGTCCCACTCCAAGGACACCTACGACGCCAACGGGACCCTGACGAAGGTCACCGACCGCAACAAGGGCACCATCACCGTCACCCAGCACGACGAGGGCAGTGAGCACAAGGGCTTCAAGCTCACCGAGACCCGCTCCGGCCGGTGGGTGGACCTGCTCAAGACGGACGCCTCGCAGTGGCAGGCCAAGGACCACACCGGCCGCACCGCCGTCTTCAACCTCGACCCGGCCGGTCATCTCGTCTCGACCACCGACACCGAGGGCAAGACGGTCACCTTCCGCTACGACGACTCGGGCCGCATCGACAAGATCACCACCGCCGAGGGCCGCGTCACCGTCTTCACCTACGACGCCGCCAACCGCGTCACCTCCATGCTGCGCGGCACCGGCCTCAACAGCGACGGCCACACCGGCCCGACCTGGACGTACGCGTACACCAGTGACTCCACGACGGCCGCCGGTACGACCACCGCCACCGACCCCGAGTCCCACGCGACGAAGTACCAGCACGACGCTGACGGCCAGGTCACCGAGGTGACCGACGCCCTGGGCCACAAGCGGTCCACAAAGTTCGACGCGAACCACAACATCGACACCGCCACCGACGCGATGGGCTCGGGCACGACACCCGGCAACGTCTCGGACTACGGCTTCAACTCCCGCAACAACCTGGAGACGGTGACGGCGCCCACGGGCGGCCAGACGGTCAACCACTGGCAGACCATCGCCGGCGGCGGTGACGTGCCTTCCGACTCCACCAACCCCGACGGTGAGAAGACGGAGTTCAAGTACGACACGGCAGGCAACACCATGTCGGTCGCGCAGACCGGTACCGGCGGCGGCAACGTCTCCTACACCTACAACCCCGCCACCCCGACCTGCGGCGGCTTCGAGGGCCAGCGCTGCAGTCAGAAGACGAAGATGTCGTCGACGAAGACGGTCACGACCTCGTTCCACTACGACGCCAAGGGCAATCTGGACTACGCCACGGCACCCTCGCCGCTGGGCAGGACGACCTACCGCTACGACGAGCTGGGGCGCACCACGTCGGTCCAGGACGCCCGCGGCGTGACGGTGACGTATTCCTACGACAACCGCGACCGCATCAAGGTCGTCGACAGCTCCAACTACGCGCGGGTCGAGTACTGGTACGACGGCGACGGCAATCCCACCCAGCGCTCGGACGGCACCGGCACCGTGAAGTACGAGTTCGACCCGCTCCAGCGGGAAACGGTGCGCACCCTCCAGGACGGCTCGCAGACCCAGCTCGCCTACACCGCGGCCGGGAACGTCGACTACTACCAGGACCCGGCCGGCAAGGTCGACTACACCTGGAACGAGGTCAACAAGCTCAAGGAGTTCAAGGACCCGCAGGGCCGGGTGACGACGTACGGCTACAACAGCAACGACGTCCGCACCACGACCACCTATCCCGGCGGCACGGTGCAGAAGGTCGAGCCGGACAAGTCCAGCCGCCCCACGTCCATCAAGGTGACCTCCTCCCAGGGCACGCTGGTGGATCTGGCGTACACCTACGGATACGGCACCGGCGCGGCCACCGACGGCAGCAAGATCCGCACCTCCACGGACAACGTCCGCAGCACGAAGCGCACCTACAGCTATGACGGGGCGGGCCGCTTCTCCTACGCCAAGGAGGAGAAGGCGGGGGCGATCGCCGACTCCTGGCAGTACTGCTACGACCTGGCGGGCAACCTCACCTCCCAGGGCGCGGACCCCGGCTGCCCGCGCGGCACCACCTACACCTACAACGACGCCCAGCAGCTGACGGGCAAGTCCGGCACCACGGGCACCTGGTCCTACGACAAGATCGGCAACGAGACCGCCGCGGCCTCCACCGACGACTACGTCCGCACCGCCGAGAAGTGGACCGACCACTCGCAGATGTCGTCGGTCACCGTCAACGCCAAGACGTACGCGGGCCAGTACGGCTCCACCGACCAGAGCGAGCGCATCAAGCTCGGCGACACCACCTTCCACAACGGCCCGCTCGGGCTGTCCGCCAAGACCACCGCGGGTACGGACATGGGATTCAACCGGGAACCCGGGGGCACCTTGAACTCCATGACGACCGGGGGCAAGGCGTACTACTACCTCACCGACGCCATCGGCAGTGTGGTCGCCCTGGCGGACGAGGACGGCAACAAGGTCGACTCGTACGCCTACAGCCCGCGCGGCGTACGCATCCTGGCCCAGTCCAGTGAACCGGTCGCCCAGCCCTACCGCTTCGCCGGCGGCTACCAGGACCCCACCGGCCTGTACCACTACGGCGCCCGCTACTACGACGCCAACATCGGCCGCTTCACCCAGCCCGACCCCTCCGGCCAGGAACAGAACCCCTACCTGTACGCCGAAGGCGACCCCGTCAACCGGATCGATCCTTCAGGGCTGTACAGCCTTTCTGATCTGCCAGGGGACGTGAAGGATGTCAGTGACGCGGTCAGCAGTGGCCTGCAGGGTGACACTGACGCCCTGTGGGGGCAGGCAGCTGGACTGGCCACCGGGATCGCCATCGAATCCGCTTGTCAGTTCGCGGCAGGCTTCGCAGGAGTACCGACCGCAGGCACGGCTTCGGTCGCCATCGAAGTGGGTTGCGCTTATGCGAGTGCCGCTGCCGGAGAATGGGTTTCCGGGAAGGTGGAGAGCGGACTGAAGTAGTTTGATGCGCGGGGGCGATGCACTGGGCACTCGCCCCCGCGCACTGGATCACCCTCCCGCGTGAAGCGTGCGGCGAAAAGTTGAGAGGGACGTAATGGCGCGTGCATTTGATAGAACCTACGGATCCCGCAAGGCTATCCGGCGTAATGCGTACATCGTGGTTTTCATGTCCGTGGTGCTGTACGTCTTGGGCGCTATTCTGGCGGCCAAGGGCGGCCTGGATGCCGCGTATCCAGTTATTTTGGTGGCCGTCATCATTGACGTATTCTGTCTGGTGGTCTGGCTGGCTTTCCGTTCGAAAAATTCGCGCTGAAACGGATCGCGTCCGAGGGGTTCAGAGAAAGGAAGAAGATGTATTTGGCTCGCGGAGTGACTCCAGGCGGAACGCTGGGAATTGTTCTTTTTTGCATAGCTGTTGCCTGCGTCATAGTTCCTCTGGTAATGGCTTGGAGAAAGAACCGATAGGTCTCATCCTCCAGCCGTCCAGCACCCGTCCCGGCCGCTGAACTCCGGCCGGGCGGGCGGCCCGGTGGTCTTCGCGATCAGCCGACCCGGCCCCGGCGGCGGCGCAGGGCGAGCGCGACACCCGTCGTGAGCAGGAGCGCCCCGGCGCCACCCGCGAGCAACGGCAGAGCCGCCGGTCCGCGGGAACTGCTGTCCGCCACGGGCTCGGACCGGTCGGCCGCGACGTCCTCGGCGGGCGTCGTGGTCCCGGCCGGAGCCGCCGCGGACGTCGACGCCGGTTCCGAGGGCTCGGGCGTCTTCGAGGACGCGGGCCGGCTCGGCTTCGCGGAGGCGCCGGCGCCGTCCGAGCCCGGCGCCTCCGCGGCCGAACCCGCCGTACCACCGCCCCCGGCCCGCGCGAACACCACGTCCGAGCACGAGTAGTACGTGTCCGCCGTGCTGGAGTTCTGCCAGACGGTGAACAGCACATGGCGGCCCGACCGGTCGGCGGGCAGCTTCGCCGCGATGCGGTAGGCGCCCTTGACCAGGGACGGGTCGGTGGCCGTGGCGAACGGCCGCGTCGGCAGGTCGGACCACGTCAGCGGTTTCGCCGGGTCGTACCCCGGCTTCGTCAGGTAGAGCCTGAACGTGCCCGTGTGCGGGATCGTCGAGCTGTAGGCGAGGGTCAGCGGAGCGCCGGGCGAGAGGCGGGTGGCGGGCCAGTCGGCGCGGGCCAGGTCGAGCCCCTTGTAGGCGGGCAGACCGCCACTGCACAGCCGCCCGTCGGGGATCACCTGGCGGTCCCTGCCGTTCACGCCCGCCACCCGCAGGTTGTCCCAGGCGGTGAACGGGGCGCCGTTCGACGCGATCGCCGCCCGGCAGGCCGCGGACCCGGCCCGGCTGCCGCCCTCGGGCGAGCACGCCACGACCCGGCTGACCGGATCGGTGGGCGCCCCGTGGGCCTGCGCCGGTCCCGCGGCCCAGGGTGTCAGCAGGAGCGGGGCCGCCACGGCGACGGCGGCCGCGGCGGCGGTGCGGTGTGCGGTCATCCGGTGGGGCTCCTCGGGCTGTCGCGAAGGGGGCCGTTCTCCGTGCAGTACGGGAAATCCGGGCCGCGTGTTCAGCGGGTGTGCGCCGGCCGGTCCCGGGCCGGCGGGCAAGCAGGCGCCCGGCCGGAGGGGGCGGCGGCGCGGCGGCGCGGGCGCATACACAGGGCCCCCGGTGATCCGGCGCCCGGCGTGTCCCGCCCGCGGCCGCACAGCAATGCCCGGGCTCCGGCCGCCGACGCGGGCGGTCCGCGGGCTCCGCCCGAACGCGGGCAGTCCGCGAGCCCCCGCCCGGCCGCCGACGCGGGGTGGGCCGGATGGGCCCCGGTGGGCCGGGCCGGGGACGCTACTGTGCCTGCGAGGCCCCGCCCCGCACCGGAGGAACGCACCGCATGCCCGACGCCCCCGTGATCGTCAGCAGTGACCCGGAGTCCTTCCCGCACAGCGTGCTGGCCGAGCGGCATCCGACCCTCATCGAAAAAGTACGGGACGCCCTCCCCTACGGCCCCGACCAGCGCCGGGCCCTCGACGCGCTGCTGACGAGCGTCACCGAAGGGGTGCTGGAACCGCTCGGGCAGGACGCCGCGGACGGAGCGCAGTGGGACGCCTGGGGCCTGCGGTCGTACGCCGGCCGCTCCTGGTTCGAGGTGCCGTTCCTCTGGGCGGAGAGCTACTTCTACCGCCGACTCCTCGAAGCGGTCGGGTACTTCGCCCCGGGCCCCTGGCGCGGTGTCGACCCCTTCCGCCCCTTCAAGCTCGCCGAACTCGGCACCCCGGAGGCCGACGCGGAACTGGCCGCGCTCGACGAACTCGCCGCACGGCCGGCCCAGGACCGGGCGACCGCCCTCCTGCACGGCTCACTGTGGGGCAACCGTGCCGACCTCGGCTTCCAGCTCTCCGCCGCCGGGAGTCCGTCCGGTGAAAGTCAACTCGTCGCCGACGGCAGCGAATTGCTCTGGTCGCTGCTCAGTGGCGGCACCGTGTGCGTGGTCGCGGACAACGCGGGCCGGGAACTGATCCCCGACCTGCTGCTCATCGACCACCTGCTGCTGCACGGCCGCGCGGACCGGGTCGTGCTGCACCTGAAGCCGTACCCCTACTACGTCTCCGACGCCACGACCGCCGACCTGCTCGACGCCGTACGCCGGCTGACCGGAGCGGCGGGTGCCGCCGCCGAGTCGGGTCGCCGGCTCCGGGTCGCGCTGACCGACGGCAGCCTCACGGTCCGCACCCACCCCTTCTCCTGCGCACCGCTGCCCTACGCCGACATGCCCGACGACCTCGCCCAAGCCGACGTGACCCTCCTGAAGGGCGACCTCAACTACCGCCGTCTGGTCGGGGACCGCAACTGGCCGCCCACCACGCCCTTCGCCCGAGCCACCGCCTACTTCCCCGGCCCCGTCGCCGCCCTGCGCACCCTCAAGTCCGACGTCGTCGTCGGTCTCGCACCGCAGACGGAGTCCTCGCTCGTCGCCGCCGAGGGGCGGAGCTGGCGGACGAGCGGCACCCATGCGCTGATCCAGGCCAGGCCCTGATCCAGGGATCAGGCGATGAAGGCGATTCGTCCGGGACCGGCCCGGCGCCTCATGCCACTTGCAGCCGCAGCGACTTGATGCCGTTGATGAAGTTGGAGACGAGACGGACAGGGGGCCCGGCGACCCGCGGCGCGGGCACCGCCCGCAGCATCTCCCCGTACAGAACCCGCAGTTGCAGCCGTGCGAAGTGCGCGCCGAGGCATACGTGCGGACCGTCCCCGAAGGAGACGTGCGGGTTCGGGGTCCTGGCCGGGTCGAGACGCCGCGGGTCGGTGAAGACCCGCTCGTCGTGGTTGGCCGAGGCGTGGAAGACGACCACCTTGTCGCCCGCCCGGATGCGCCGCCCGGCGAGCGTGGTGTCGGTGACCGCGGTACGCCGGAAGGTCAGCACCGGCGGATGCCACCGCAGCAACTCCTCCACTGCCGGGGCGATTTCGAATCGGCCGGTGCGCAGACCGGCGTACACCTCCGGGTGTCCGGCGAGTGCCAGCAGACCGCCGGGCGCGGCGCTGCGTACGGTGTCGTTGCCCGCGATCGTGAGCAGGAAGAAGAACATCTCCAGTTCCGGCCCGGTGAGTTCGGGGTCGGTGGCGAGGGTGGACACGAGGTCGTCGGCGGGACGGCACCTCTTGTGGGCGGCCAGGTCCCGGGCGTACGCGAACATGTCCCGCAGAGCGGCGGGGGAGCGCGGGTCGACCGGCCGCCCCGCGCCGTCGCGCAGCGGCTCGCCCGCCTCCTCCGGGTCCTGGTAGCCGATGACCCGCCGCGTCCAGTGCAGCAACAGGCCGCGGTCGCTCCCCGGTACGCCCAGCAGGTCGGCCAGGTTCAGCAGGGCGTAGTCGTCGGTGACGTCCGCGACGAGGTCGCAGGTGCCGTCGCCCGCGCGGGCCCCGTCGAGTCCGCGTGCGAGGAGCGTGCGGGCCCGCTCGCGTGCCGACGCCTCGAAGCGCTCGATACGGCGCGGCGTGAACGCACGGCTGACGAGCCGCCGCAGCCTGCCGTGGTCCGGCGGATCCTGATTGAGCATCATGCGGCGGACGAACGGCAGGTCGGCCGGATCCGGGTCGCGGATCTGGGTCGCCCCCAGGTGCGAGGAGTAGGCCGCCGAATCCTTCAGCACCCGGACCACGTCCGCGTGCCGTGTCACCGCCCAGAACCCCGGACCGGCCGGCCAGCCCAGCACCTCGGGCTCGTCCTGCCAGGCGACGGGGTGGTGGTCGCGCAGGACGCGGTACGCGGCGTACGGGACACCGTCACCGTACCGCCGCGGGTCGAAGACGTCCGGGACGGGCGGCGCCTCACGCACGCTCACACGGACTCACCCGCTGCCGCGCGAGGGGACTCGCCCCGCGCGGCAGGCCGGGTCTCCGCGCCGTCGGCGTCCGCGTCGTCCTCTCGCAGGAACGCCTCGACCACCGCGATCAGGTCCAGGGGCGTCTCGTCCATCGCGTAGTGGCCGGCCGCCGGGAACTCGTGATGGCAGGCGTGCGGGTACCAGCGCATCCAGGTCTCCGCCATCAGCCCGGCCGACAGGGCGGGATCGAGCGCTCCCGTCACCGCCAGCGCCGGCACCGTCGCGCCCTCGACCTCGGCGTGGAAGTCCTCGCCGGCCCAGGAGTCCAGCCAGGCGCGGAACGCCTTGGGATCGCTCCGCGCCAGGGAGCGCGCCACCATCCGGTCGAGCCAGGCGGCCGGACGACGGCTTCCGGTGGTGAAGTCGAGGATGGCACGTCTGTTCTCCGGCCGGTGCGCCGCCTCCGCGAACAGCTCCCACTGGTCGCGGGGCAACGGCAGCCCGGAGGCCGGCACCGGCGAGACCCCGACGATCCGCCGCAGCCGCCGCGGGGCGAGGGCCAGCAGCCGCTGCGCGACGCCGCCGCCCATCGAGTGCCCGATGACCGAGAACCGCTCCCAGCCGAGCCGGTCGGCGAGAGCGAGCAGATCCGCGGCCGCCTCGGCGGTCGTGTACGCGCCCTCCGCGTCCCGGGCCGCCCCGTAGCCGCGCAGATCCACCAGCGCGTACTGGAACGCCGTGCGGTCGAGGTCCGGCAGCACATGCGCGTACGCCGACCGGTCGGCGAACCAGCCGTGCACCGCGAACACCTTGTGGGTGCCGTCGCCGTGCAGTTCATGGGGCAGCACGAAGGAGGTCATGCGCCTACGGTGACCGGCACACCGCCGCCGGACAAGGGCGCGTACGCGGGCGCACGAGGAGCCACGGCGCGTGCCCCCGACGGACAGGAGCCGCACCGGTCACCCGGGAGACCGGCCCGCGAGCGGGGCAGACACCTGGGGCTCCCGCCGGGGGCGCTTATGGCAGCGATTCACGCGATGGTGTGATCATGTCCGGGCTCGCGGATGCCCCGGGAAGGCCCTGGGTAGGGCCCGGCCATGACGCAGCCCTTCGTACTCCCGCACTTCTACATGCCGTATTCCGCGCGGCTCAACCCGCACGTCGACGAGGCCCGCACCCACACCACGGAGTGGGCGCGCGGCATGGGCATGCTGGAGGGCTCCGGCATCTGGGAACAGTCGGACCTCGACGCGCACGACTACGGACTGCTGTGCGCCTACACCCACCCCGACTGCGACGGATCCGCGCTCTCGCTGATCACCGACTGGTACGTGTGGGTGTTCTTCTTCGACGACCACTTCCTCGAAACCTTCAAACGCAGCCAGGACCGCGAGGGCGGCAAGGCCTACCTGGACCGGCTGCCGCTGTTCATGCCGCTCGACCTGGCCACCCCGGTACCGGAGCCGGGGAACCCGGTCGAGGCGGGACTCGCCGACCTGTGGGCGCGCACGGTCCCTTCGATGTCCCTGGACTGGCGCAGGCGCTTCGCCGTCTCCACCGAGCACCTGCTGAACGAGTCGCTCTGGGAGCTGTCGAACATCAACGAAGGGCGGGTCGCCAACCCCGTCGAGTACATCGAGATGCGCCGCAAGGTGGGCGGCGCCCCCTGGTCGGCGGGGCTCGTCGAGTACGCGACCGCCGAAGTGCCCGCACGTGTCGCCGAGTCGCGGCCGCTGCGGGTGCTGATGGAGACGTTCTCCGACGGGGTGCACCTGCGCAACGACCTCTTCTCCTACCAGCGTGAGGTCGAGGAGGAGGGCGAACTGAGCAACGGCGTCCTCGTCCTGGAGACCTTCTTCGGCTGTACGACGCAGGAGGCCGCCGAGATCGTCAACGACGTCCTCACCTCGCGGCTGCACCAGTTCGAGCACACGGCGTTCACCGAGGTGCCCGCCCTCGCCCTGGAGCAGGGGCTCGCCCCGGACGAGGTCGCGGCCGTCGCGGCGTACACGCAGGGGCTCCAGGACTGGCAGTCGGGCGGCCACGAATGGCACCTGCGGTCCAGCCGGTACATGAACGAGGGGGCCCTCTCCAAAGAGCCCTTCCGCGCCTCCGGGGTCGGCACCTCGGCGGCCGACATCGGCGCCCTGCTCTCCGCCGCCGGCGCGCAGCGGCTGCGTTCGTTCACCCACGTGCCCTTCCAGAAGGTCGGCCCGTCCCGGCTGCCCGACTTCCACATGCCGTTCCCGCTGACGCTCAGCCCCCACCTGGACGGCGCGCGGCATCGCATCACCGGCTGGGCGCACGCCGTGGGCATCCTGGAGGAGGGTGTCTGGGACGAGGACAAACTCGCCGCCTACGACCTGCCGCTGTGCGCGGCCGGAATCCATCCGGACGCCACCCCTGAAGGCCTTGACCTGGCCTCCCAGTGGCTCGCCTGGGGCACCTACGGCGACGACTACTACCCGCTCGTCTTCGGGCACCGGCGCGATCTGGCGACGGCCAAGGTGTGCACCGCGCGCCTGTCGGCCTGCATGCCCGTCGACGGCGAGGAGCCCCCGGCCCCCGCCAACGGCATGGAGCGCGGTCTCGTCGACCTGTGGACGCGCACGACGGCGGGGATGACACCGCAGGCCCGCCGCACGTTCAAGGCCGCCGTCGACGTGATGACGGAGAGCTGGGTGTGGGAACTGGCCAACCAGATCCAGAACCGCATCCCGGACCCGGTCGACTACCTGGAGATGCGCCGCGCCACCTTCGGCTCCGAGCTGACCATGAGCCTGTGCCGGCTGGGACACGGCAAGGAGGTTCCCCCCGAGGTGTACCGCAGCGGTCCGGTGCGCTCACTGGAGAACGCGGCGATGGACTACGCGATGCTCCTGAACGACGTCTTCTCGTACCAGAAGGAGATCGAGTACGAGGGCGAGGTGCACAACGGCATCCTCGTCGTGCAGAACTTCTTCGGCTGCGACTATCCGACCGCCCTCGGCGTCGTCCACGACCTGATGACCCAGCGCATGAAGCAGTTCCAGCACGTCGCCGCACACGAACTGCCCATCCTGTACGAGGACTTCAAGCTCTCGGAGGAGGCCCGCGGCATCATGCGGGGCTATGTCGGGGAACTGCAGAACTGGTTAGCCGGCATCCTGAAGTGGCACCAGGACTGCCGCCGCTACGGGGCCGCCGACCTGGCCAGGCGCGCCCACGGCTTCGTCCCCGACAAGGCGCCGGCCCTGCCGTTCGCGTGGTCGGGGACCACGGTGCCCGTCTCCGCGTGAGGCCCGTCCGGGCCGCCTCGGCCGGCGTACCGGGTCGCCCCGGCCGGGTTCCGGGGCGGCCCGGACGGCGTGCCCGGCGGCTGCGGTGACCCAGCCGGACGGACTTCTCGAACACGACGGGCAGTCTCACTCGTTCGTGGATCGTCGCGCGCCCGCTCGCCGGGTAGAGCACCTCCCGGAGGCGAACCATGGAACAGACCGCACTGCGTCCCAAGCCGATGCCGGGCCGGGAGCCCGGCGACCCCCGCCCGTCGGGCGGTCACCGCGAGCCGGGTGGTGCCGGTGGACCGGGCGCGGTCCGCGCACCGGGCGGTGTCGTCCGCACCCCGGAGGGTGCTTCCCGGCGTCCGCACGCCGCACGGCGGCGCGGCAGGCGGCTCGTGACCCTGCTCTTCGGTCTGTTCGTCGCAGCGGCCCTGGTGCTGTCGGGCGTCGGCCTCGGCACCGTGGGCGCCACGGTGATCGGCATGAGCAAGCTCGCGGACCTGCGGAAGCAGACCGGCGGCGGCGCGCCGGGAGCGCCGGGCCCGTCGGCGCGCCCGGGGACGCCGGGGGAGTCCCACTCCCCGGGGCAGGGCTCCCCAGGGCAGTCGGGCGAGTCCGTCCGGCCCGGCGAACCGGACGGACCCGCCAGGCCCGGCAAAGCCTCCGGTCACCACCCGTCCGTCGGGTCCACATCCGCTTTGTCCAAGTCGGCCTCGTCCACGTCGGCTTCGGGGCCCGGGGCGGCCGCTCCGGCTCAGAAGCCCGTGAGCGCCACCCTCGGCGTCGAGGCGGTGGACGCGCCGAGGGGCGGGGCGCTCGTCGTCGGCGTCCACGTGCCCGGCCCCGGCTACACCGCGGGTCTGGTGCGCGGTGACGTCCTCGTGGCCTTCGGCACGGCGCGTGTCCGCTCGGCCGACGGTCTCGCGCGGGCGGTGGCGGCCGCTCGCCCCGGCTCCCCGGTCACCGTGACGGTGCGACGCGCGAACGGCGCCCACCAGCGACTGTCCGCGACCCCGGGCGTCGTCACCTGAGTCAGCCACCCCCGGGCACGCCTCCACGGACGCCCACCCCCGGGCGCGTCTCCACGGACGCCGAGCGGACGTACGGGCGCGCGACCCCTGCGCCTGCCGGACCCGCCACCCCCGATCCGCGGACGCGACCCGCTCGCGTCGGCCGCACCGGAAGGGCAGGATGCTGCCCGTAGGCCCCTGGGGAACTCCGGACGGAGGCATGGATGACCGGCACACCCGCACCCTTCACCGCCGACGACTACGCGGCGCGGATGCGGCGCGCGGCGCAGGCCGCCGCGGACGCCGGACTCGACGCGGTCCTGGTCGCACCCGGCCCCGACCTGGTCTGGCTGACCGGGTACCGGCCCGTCGAGACCGAACGGCTCACCCTGCTGGTGCTCAGGCCGGACCAGGACCCCGTCCTGGTCGTGCCCACCCTGGAGGCCCCCGACGCGGCAGCCGCGGCGGCGGCGAGCGCGCTGACGCTCCGCGACTGGACCGACGGCACCGACCCGTACGAGGCGGCCACCTCGCTCCTCGACCGCGCGGGCCGCTTCGGCGTCAGCGACAACGCGTGGGCCCTGCATCTGCTCGGCCTCCAGAAACGGCTGCCGGACTCGCGCTACACCTCCCTGACCGAGTCCCTGCCTATGCTGCGCGCCGTCAAGGACGCCGCGGAGCTCGAACGGCTGGCCGCCGCAGGCGCGGCCGCGGACGCCACCTACGAGGAGATCGTCAAGGTCCCCTTCGCCGGGCGCAGGGAGACGGACGTCGCCGCCGACCTCGCGAGGCTGCTCCGCCGGCACGGCCACTCCCAGGTCGACTTCACCGTCGTAGGCTCGGGCCCGAACGGCGCCAACCCGCACCACGAGGCCGGTGACCGGGTCATCGAGCACGGCGACATGGTCGTCCTCGACTTCGGCGGACTCAAGCACGGCTACGGCTCGGACACCTCCCGCACCGTGCACGTCGGCGAGCCCGGTGAGGAGGAGCGCAGGGTGCACGACATCGTGCGCGCGGCCCAGGAGGCCGGCGTCCGGGCGGTCCGGCCGGGAGCCGCCTGCCAGGACGTCGACCGGGCGGCCCGCGCGGTCATCACCGACGCCGGATACGGGGACCGCTTCATCCACCGCACCGGCCACGGCATCGGCGTCACCACCCACGAACCGCCCTACATGATCGAGGGCGAGGAGCAGCCCCTCGTCCCGGGGATGTGCTTCTCCGTGGAGCCCGGCATCTACCTGCCCGGCCGGTTCGGGGTACGCATCGAGGACATCGTGACCGTCACCGGGGACGGCGGACGCCGCCTCAACACCACCGACCGCGACCTGATGATCGTCGGCTGACCGGCACCGGCAGCCCCCACCACGTCCCGAACGGCGATGGCGCGACCATGACCCAGGCATCGACACCGACCGCGGACACCGTCCGCCGACTGGTCCGCTCACTGCTCGCCGACGGCGGCGCGGCCGACGCGTGGCCGGACGTCCGGCCCGTCGCCGACGACGGCGGACACCGCACCTGGTGGGTCGGCACCCGCCAGGTGCTGCGGCTCGCCCCCGACCGCGAGGCCGCCGCCCGGCAGCGCCGCGAGCTGCGGCTGCGCGACCTCGTACGGCCGCACATCCCGGTCCCGGTGCCGGTGAGCGTCGCGCACGGCGAATGGACCGACGACGGCCTGACCTTCACGCTCGACGCCAGGCTGCCCGGCGGCAGTGCCGAGGAGCAGGCCGTCTCGGCGGTCGGCGAGGCGGATCTAGCGGGGCTGCTGACGGGCCTGCGTGAAGTCCCCGTACCGCAGGCCGAGACACTCGGCGTTCCGCGTGAGGCGCCGCGCTCCCTGGAGACACTGCGCGCCGCGGCCGGGGAAGCCGCCCGACACCTCGCCGCCGCCGACGAGTTCGACCCGGCCCGGCTCGCCCGGTTCCCCGCGCCCGCCGCGGCCCAGCTCGCGGCGCAGTCCGGCCCCGCGGTCCTCGTCCACCACGGGCTCCGGGGCGAGCATCTCGTGGTCAGCGGCGACGGGCGGGTGCGCGGTGTCCTCGACTGGACGGGCGCGGTCGTCGGCGACCCCGCCGAGGACATCGCGGGGCTCGCCGTCGCCGTCGGCGCTCCCGCGGCCGTGCGCGCCGCGACACTCGGCGGGTACGGGGCGCGTCCCTGTCTGCGCGGCCTGTGGCTGGCCCGCTGCGACGCCCTGGTGCGCCTCGCCGGGCGGCTCCGGGGCCCCGGAGAGGGAAGCCTGCCGCTCCTGCGCACCCGGCTTCGCCGCGCCTGGGAGCCGATCCTCCTGGAACGCGTCACCGACCTGGGCGGCGGGGCGGACGAGGCGCCCTGAGCGGGCCGGGGCGGCGGAGGCCGTCCCGGCCCGGACGAGGCACGCCCCTCGTCACGCCTGTGTCAGCACCACGCACGACTCGCCCGGCAGGCTCAGCAGCCCGTCGCTGCCCGGGGTCGCGACCGGCTCCCAGGCGGCCAGTACCCGTGCGCGCCTCAGACCCAGCGGAATCACCGTCGGCTCCTTGCCCAGGTTCACGGCCACCCGCACGTCGCCGCGCCCGAGGGCGAGCCAGCGGGCCTCCTCGTCGTAGGCGACCTTGACCGCCGCGAGGCCGGGGTCGGAGAGGTCGGCGTGGCGGTGGCGCAGGGCGATCAGGTCGCGGTACCAGGCCAGTACGCGCGTGTGCACCGCGTTGGCCGGCCCCGGCGCCGGCTCGGACCAGTCGAGGCAGGAGCGCTCCCGGGTCGCCGGGTCCTGCGGGTCCGGCACGTCCTCCTCCGCCCAGCCGTGCGCCGCGAACTCACGGCGCCTGCCGCGGCGTACGGCGTCCGCCAGCTCGGGATCCGTGTGGTCGGTGAAGAACTGCCAGGGCGTGCCGGCCGCCCACTCCTCACCCATGAACAGCATCGGCGTCATCGGGCCGGTGAGCGTCAGCGTGGCGGCACAGGCCAGCAGGCCGGGGGAGAGGGAGGCGGAGAGCCGGTCTCCGACGGCGCGGTTGCCGATCTGGTCGTGGGTCTGGGAGTAGCCCAGCAGGCGGTGCGCCGACACGCGCGTGCGGTCCAGCGGACGGCCGTGCCGGCGGCCCCGGAAGCTCGAGTACGTACCGTCGTGGAAGAAGCCCGCCGTGAGCGTCTTGGCGAGTGCCGCGAGCGGGGCCCGCGCGAAGTCCGCGTAGTAGCCCTGGCCCTCACCGGTCAGAGTCGTGTGCAGGGCGTGGTGGAAGTCGTCGTTCCACTGGGCGTGCAGCCCGAGACCGCCCTCCCTGCGGGGGCGGACGAGCCGCGGATCGTTCAGGTCCGACTCCGCGATCAGGAACAGCGGCCGGCCGAGATCGGCGGCCAGTTCGTCGACGGCCGCCGACAGCTCCTCGAGGAAGTGCAGCGCCCGCGTGTCGGCCAGCGCGTGCACCGCGTCCAGACGCAGCCCGTCGAGGCGATAGTCCCGCAGCCAGGCCAGCGCGCTGCCCACGAGGAACGCGCGTACGTCGTCCGAGCCCGGCGCGTCCAGGTTGACGGCGGAGCCCCAGGGCGTCTGATGGGTGTCCGTGAAGTACGGCCCGAACGCCGGGAGGTGGTTGCCGGACGGGCCCAGGTGGTTGTGCACCACGTCGAGGACGACGCCGAGACCCAGCTCGTGGGCCCGGTCGACGAACCGTTTCAGTGCCTCGGGCCCGCCGTACGGCTCGTGCACGGCCCACAGCGAGACCCCCTCGTACCCCCAGCCGTGCCGGCCGGGGAACGGGCACAGCGGCATCAGCTCGACGTGCGTGACGCCCAGTTCGGCCAGGTGCCCCAGCCGTTCGGCGGCCGCGTCCAGCGTGCCCTCGCGCGTGTACGTCCCCACGTGCAGCTCGTACAGCACCGCGCCCGGCAGGCCGTGTCCCGGCCACGCCTGGCGCCACGTGTACCGCCCCTGGTCGACGACCGCGCTCAGCCCGTCGGGGCCGTCCGGCTGGCGCCGCGAGCGCGGGTCGGGCAGCACGGGCCCGTCGTCCACGGCGAACCCGTACCGCGTCCCGTCCTGCGCGTCGGCCTCTCCTGTCCACCATCCGGCCCGGTCCGGATCGCGCCCCAACGCGTGCGTGGAGTCGCCGCACCGGAGCGTGACCCGGTCGGCCTGTGGTGCCCACACCTCGAACTGCACGGGCGGTTCTCCCTCGTCTGCTCGGTGTGACGTCGCCCGTCCATGGTGCGTCACGCGAGATCAATTCACTTTTGAATCGACCCTTTTGCCGCGCCGGACGACTCCGTCGGACGCTGTGGTCCTTCCCCGTTTTCTGGACACTCCGCGCATGCTGTCCGACAATCACCTCCGTGACGTCGTCCTTCGAGTTCCACACGTACCCCGCGCGGCCCTCGGACGCCGAGCGCGACAGGGCGCTGAAGGTGCTCCGTGACGGCGTCGCCCTCGGGCGTCTCTCGCACGACACGTTCATCCGGCGCATGGAATTGGCGCTCGCCGCCCGGCGGTCCGAGGAACTCGCCGTGCTCACCGCCGACCTGTCGACGGAGAGCCGCTGGTCGCGCCTGGTGTTCGGCACCGTCGAGGCGGTCTCCGGCTTCTCCGTGCGGCTGCGCAGGGCCTGGCAGGCCGAGCGGCTTCCGAAGCTCCAGCTGCCGCAGGCCAGAAGCGGTTACCCGCTGCGCATCGGCCGGGACCCGGCCAGCGGCCTCCGGCTCAACCACGAGACGGTCTCCCGCGTGCACGCCGAACTGAGCCGCCAGGGCGGGCTGTGGGTACTGCGCGACCTCGGCTCGACCAACGGCACGACGGTGAACGGGCGGCGCGTGATCGGCGCCGCCGTGGTGCGGGACGGCGATCAGGTCGCCTTCGGACGGATGGCGTTCCGGCTCGCGTCGGATTGATACAGACCACGACCAACTGCGTGCCGAGCGGGGAGACATGACCCCGCTCAGTGCCATCTGCGGCTCCCGGTGTCCCCTTGGGTTCCGCGTGTTCCCGCAGTGACGGGCGGGCGGTACGGGGTGCGCGAGCCGGCCTTGCTCACCCCGTCCGTCGGCGGGCGTGGCGGGCCGCCGCGACGACCGTGCGGGACTGGTGCTCGACCTGGTGCTCCAGCGGCACCCAGCGGGCGCGGAAGCGGGCGGCGAAGGCCTCGCTCCAGGTGGTGACGAGCCGTTCGAGGCGAGGGGCCGCCCGGTCGTCGGACTCCCGCAGGACCCGCAGCAGCATCGCCGCCGCCCGCAGGGGCAGGCGCCGGCCGAACGCGTCGACACTGCCGACGTACGCCACGGTGGTGTCCGCCAACGGGTCGTCCGCCCAGTCGCCGGCCAGCCCCGGCACCAGCTCCAGTGCCCACTTGGCGGCCCGCAGCAGCGGTCCTTCGGGACCCGGCAGCCGCGGCAGCGCCTCCGCGAGGATCCGCTGCACCTCGGACGCGTCCCGCTCCAGCCTGCGTGCCAGGTGCCGCAGGGCCGCCGCCGGGGCGGGATGGGGCGCGGGATCGTCCACGAGGTCGCTCGCCCACATCGGCACCTCGACCACCGCAGTCAGACCGCCGTACCGGTGGGCGTGGTACCAGGTGCTGTGCCGTGGGTCGTCGGGCATGCTCGGATACGCCGTGTACGAGCCGGGGGCCGGCATCACGTGGACACCCGGCCCCGACGCCGGCCAGCCGGCCGCGTCCGAGGGGCCGGTCTCGACCGGGATGTGCAGCTCGGCGGCGGACTTGGCGAACGGTTCCGCGAGACCCGGGACGTCCTTGGTCAGCTGCACCCAGCTGCCGCCCAGATCGGTCCCGTGCAGGGTCACCTGGAGGTAGGGCCGCAGTTCGTCGATGACCCCGAGGAGGGTCCGCGTCTCGGGCGGCAGCCGGTCGGGCGGCAGCACCGACGGGGACCACTCGGGCTGCTCGGGCCCGGCGGGACGGAAGAAACCGAGGTGGTAGTCGAGCAGGGTGCGTGGCGCCGGCGCCACATGCAGACTCGCGCCGTCCGGGTCCGCGCAGAGCAGGAAGTGCCACGAGGTGTCGGCCCGCAACTCCCGCTCCAGCAGAACCCGTTCGGCCAGGGACAGCAGCGTGGAACCACCGGTCTGCTCGTTCGCGTGGGCTCCCGCGACCACGAGCACCGCCCGGGAGGCGAGACCCACGGACAGCAGGTGCAGCGCCCGGCCCGCGCGCGAGACACCGACCTGCCTGAGCGTGCACAGTCCCGGCCCGCGGTCCGCCAGCGCCCGGGCCGACGAGAAGATCTCGGACACACTGAGGTAGCGCAGCTCCGGCAGTGGACTCACCCCCGACGTGTCCCGTCCGGCGTCGCCTTCGCAGTACTCCACGGACTGGGTGAAGTGTCAAGCAAACGCCCGGGCGGCTCCGCGGGGCGCCCGGGGGCACTCACCGGCGGCCGGAGCGACACGGGCCGCCACCGGCGCCGTACGCCCGCGTGCCGCCCCCTCCAAACGCGCCCGCGGGCGGCCGACGAGCCGTCCATCCCGCCTCGCCCTCACCACCGGTATCCCGGCGCCCCGTCCGCCGGCCGCCCCGCTCCGAGCCGCCCCGGACAGGGGCGTGGACGGCGACGCCGGGCCACGCGCGCGCCGCGCCGGGCGCCGGACCTGCGCCCCGCTTCCGCGGATCTGCCCGAACCTCCGGGCCGCCTCAGGTGACCTCTGACACCCGCTCGAGCAGCGCCACCGGCAGTTCCGCGAACAGCTCCCGCACGCGCGCGTGCCCCGCGAACTCCCGTCCCGGAGCCAGCACATCGGCCCACCGCCCCGGCGGAAGCTCCAGCCGGGTGTCCTGCCAGCCGCCCGCCTCCGCCAGCCGCAGCGACAGCCGCGTGACCGCGGCGAGCACCTCTCCGGAACGTACGAAGGCGAGGCAGTGCGCCGCCGCCGGGCCCGCCGCGGCGAGGGGCGCGTACGTCGCCGCCCCGCCGAACACCTCGGGGCGCCGACGCCGCAGCCGCAGGGCGGCCGTGGTGAGCGCCGCCTCGGCCGAGGGGTGCTCCTGCGGCGCGAACGGACGGCGGTTGTCAGGGTCGACCAGGGCCCGGTACTCACCCTCCGTGCCCTGGTAGACGTCCGGCACGCCCGGCATCGTCAGGTGGACCAGGGCCGCCCCCAGGGCGTTCGCCCGGACGTGCGGCTCGACGGTGGCCCGGAAGTCGTGCACGAGCCGTCCGGGAGCCCCGCACGGGCCCTCCGTGACGAACGCGGCCACCGCCTCCTCGTACGCGGGGTCCTGCTCGGTCCACGTGGTGTGCAGCCCCGCCTCCCTGACGTGCTTCAGCAGTGCCCCCTGCACCCGCTCCTCGTCCGCCGGGCCGAGCCCGAACACCGTCTGCCAGGCGGCCCACGCCACCAGGGGGTCGGGCCCGGCGCCCGGGCCGAGGCGGGTCACCTCGGCCAGGACGTCGTCCCAGCGCCCGGGGCACTCGGTGAGCACGGCGACGGCCGCGCGCACGTCGGCGCTGCGTTTCGTGTCGTGCGTCGACAGCACGGTCCCCGTGGCGGGCCAGTCGCGCTGCACGCGCGCGCAGTAGGCGTGGAACTCCTCCGGGGGCACCGACGGCTTCCCCGGGTTCCCGCCGACCTCGTTCGCCGACAGGAGCGGCACATGGCGGTAGAACGCGGTGTCCTCCATGGACTTGGCGCGCAGCGCGGACGAGGTCTGCGCGAACCTGGCGCGGAACTCCGCGTGCCCCGGCCCGTCACCGGCCCGCCCGAGCACCAGGTCCCGTACGACGTCCACGGCCTGCGCCTCCTCGGGCACCGTGAACGCCCGGCGCGCCTCGGCCGCGGCCTCCTCGGTGACGACGGAGGCGGCGTCCCCGGAGGCGTAGGGCCGGTAGACCTCGAGACGGACGAGGAGCTCGCGCAGCGCGGTGCGCAGCGCCCAGGGCGCGCGGTCGCGCAGCCCGGGCTCGGAGGAGGCCGCGCACAGCCGGCTCGCCGCGCGGGTGAGGCGCTCGACCTCGGTGGCCAGTTCGTGGGTGACGACCTCGTGGGCGGCGCGCCGCACGGTGGCCTCCCAGCGGCCGCCCCGATCGTCCTCGGGGGCCGCGAACCGGCGGAACCGGCCGAGGAGGTCCGCCGCGCCCGCCGGGTCCGCGAAGAGGCCGTCCACGTGGCGCAGGGCGTCGTATCCGGTGGTGCCGGCCACCGGCCAGGGCGCCGGCAGCGGTTCGCCGTCGGCCAGGATCTTCTCGACCACCGTCCAGCGGCCGCCGGTCGCCTCGTGCAGGCGGCGCAGGTAGGTGTCGGGGTCGGCGAGGCCGTCGGGGTGGTCGACGCGCAGGCCGTCGATCACGCCCTCGTGGAGCAGCGCCAGGATCTTCCCGTGGGTCGCCGTGAACACCTCCGGATCCTCCACGCGCACCCCGATGAGCTCCGAGATGCTGAAGAAGCGCCGGTAGTTGAGTTCGGTCCGGGCGAGCCGCCACCACGCGGGGCGGTACCACTGCGCGTCGAGCAGCTGTGGCAGCGGCAGGTCCGCGGTGCCTTCGCGCAGCGGGAACACGTGGTCGTAGTAGCGCAGCACGTCACCGTCGGTCTTCAGCCGCCCGATCTCGTCGCCGAGCGGTGCTCCGAGCACCGGGAGCAGCAGCCGGCCGTCCTGGGCCCGCCAGTCGATGTCGAACCAGCGCGCGTAGGGCGAGTCGGGGCCCTCGCGGAGCACCTCCCACAGGGGGCGGTTGTGGCGCGGGGCCATCGCCATGTGGTTCGGCACGATGTCGACCACCAGCCCCAGGCCGTGCTCCCGCGCGGTACGGGACAGGGAGCGCAGGCCCTCCTCGCCGCCGAGTTCGGCCCGTACGCGCGCGTGGTCCACGACGTCGTAGCCGTGCAGCGAGCCCGGGACGGCCTCAAGGACGGGGGAGAGGTGCAGATGGGAGACGCCGAGCGAGGCCACGTACGGCACGGCCGCCGCCGCGGCCGCGAAGGGGAACTCCGGCTGCAACTGCAGCCGGTAGGTGGCCGTGGGTACCGTCACCGGGTCAGGGCGCTCAGATGTCATGCAGACCTACGTACCCGCCAGGCCGCCCTTCGTGTCATGGACTCACGCGGACGTACGCGCGCGGGTGGCCGGTTTCGAGCGGCCGAGGTGCGCGGCGACCGCGTCTGTGGAGTCGTCCGCCCGCCGCCGCGTCCGCCCGCCGCCGCGGCGCGCGCCGCGGCCGTCGCCGGAAGCGGCCGCCCCGCTGTGACGGAAGGGCACGGCACATGGCGGGCGTCCTCGCGGAACGCCCCGCCACGCGTGCGTGCCCCTCCGTCACCGGCTCCGCGCTAGGCGGGCCGCTGCAACACCGTCATGCTCCGGTCCACCAGGGTCAGCCGGTCGCCGGCCTGGACCTTCTGGCCGGTGCCCGGGGGCACCCCGTCGGCGCGTGCCGTGTCGACGATCACCTCCCATTGCCGTCCGTGATCGACCGGGATCGCGAACTCCAGCGTCTTCGGCGAGGCGTTGAACATCAGCAGGAAGGAGTCGTCGGAGATCCGCTCCCCCCGGGGGCCCGGTTCGGAGATCGCGTGACCGTTGAGGAACACGGTCAGCGCCCGCGCGTGCGCCGAGTCCCAGTCCTGCTGGGTCATCTCCTTGCCCTCCGGGGTGAACCAGGCGATGTCCGACAGGTCGTCGTGCGTGCCCTCCACCGGCCGACCGTGGAAGAAGCGGCGGCGCCGGAAGACCGGATGGTCCCGGCGCAGCCACACCATCGCGCGCGTGAAGTCCAGCAGCGGGCTGCCGTCCTCCGGCCAGGGCACCCAGGACAGCTCGCTGTCCTGGCAGTAGCCGTTGTTGTTGCCGCTCTGGGTGCGCGCGAACTCGTCCCCGTGGCTGAGCATGGGAACACCCTGCGAGAGCATCAGGGTCGCCAGGAAGTTGCGCATCTGGCGGGCCCGCAGCTCCAAAACCTCCGGGTCGTCGGTCTCGCCCTCGGCCCCGCAGTTCCAGGACCGGTTGTGGCTCTCGCCGTCGCGGTTCTCCTCCCCGTTGGCGTCGTTGTGCTTCTCGTTGTACGAGACGAGGTCGTGCAGGGTGAAGCCGTCGTGACAGGTCACGAAGTTGATCGAGGCCAGGGGACGGCGGCCGTCGTCCTGGTAGAGGTCGGAGGAGCCCGTCAGCCGGGAGGCGAACTCCGCGAGAGTGCGCGGCTCGCCCCGCCACATGTCCCGCACCGTGTCCCGGTACTTGCCGTTCCACTCCGTCCACAGCGGCGGGAAGTTGCCCACCTGGTAGCCGCCCTCGCCGACGTCCCACGGTTCGGCGATCAGCTTCACCTGGGAGACCACCGGGTCCTGCTGCACCAGGTCGAAGAACGACGACAGCCGGTCCACCTCGTGGAACTGCCGGGCCAGTGTCGCCGCCAGGTCGAAGCGGAAACCGTCGACGTGCATGTCGGTCACCCAGTAGCGCAGCGAGTCCATGATGAGTTGCAGGACGTGCGGGGAGCGCATGAGCAGGGAGTTGCCGGTCCCGGTGGTGTCCATGTAGTAGCGCGGATCATCGGTGAGCCGGTAGTACGACGGGTTGTCGAGCCCCTTGAAGGACAGCGTGGGACCCAGGTGGTTGCCCTCGGCGGTGTGGTTGTAGACCACGTCGAGGATGACCTCGATCCCCGCCTCGTGCAGCGCCCGGACGGCCGACTTGAACTCCAGGACCTGCTGCCCGCGGTCGCCCCAGGACGCGTACGCGTTGTGCGGGGCGAAGAAGCCGATGGTGTTGTAGCCCCAGTAGTTGTTGAGGCCCATCTCGACGAGGCGGTGGTCGTTCACGAACTGGTGGACGGGCATCAGCTCGAGGGCCGTGACCCCCAGTCCGGTCAGGTGTTCGATGATGGCCGGGTGGGCCAGCGCCGCGTAGGTGCCGCGCAGTTCGTCGGGCAGCGCCGGGTGTTTCATCGTGAGGCCCTTCACGTGGGCCTCGTAGAGCACCGTGTGGTGGTACTCCGTGCGGGGGCGCCGGTCGTCCCCCCAGTCGAAGTAGGGATTGACCACGACGGACGCCATCGTGTGCGGCGCCGAGTCGAGATCGTTTCTCTTGTCGGGCGCCCCGAAGTGATAGCCGTACACCTCCTCGCCCCATTTGATCTCCCCGCTGATCGCCTTCGCGTACGGGTCGAGCAGCAGCTTCGCGGAGTTGCAGCGCAGACCGCGCCCCGGTGCGTACGGACCGTGCACGCGGAATCCGTAGCGCTGTCCCGGCATGACGCCGGGCAGATACGCGTGCCGTACGAACGCGTCGGTCTCTCGCAGCTCCACTGCTGTCTCCGAGCCGTCGTCGTGCAGCAGACACAGTTCGATCCGGTCGGCGGCCTCCGAGAAGACCGCGAAATTGGTGCCGGCGCCGTCGTACGTCGCGCCGAGTGGATACGCCTCTCCAGGCCAGACCTGCATGGATACGACTCTCCCAGTAGTGCTGTGCCCCGGGGGGCGACTCCGGGCCGAGTCTCCCCGAAAGTGATGGAACCTCCTAGGACTTACCTCCCTCTTACCCAATGACCAGGGCATACGCGTGATGCCCAGCCAGTGGGGCTCGAAGGACTCCTGGCGACACAGGAGGAGCAGGGGGAGAATGTGCGCAAAATAGTGCACCGCCATCTCGGCAAGATGGTGGCCGGTGCGGCCATCGCGGTGGCCGGGACGGCGGCGATGGTCGCGGTGACCCTGCCGGGCTCGGCGGGGGCCGACGACTCGGACGCCGGCAAGGGGACGGGCCGGTCCTCCCAGCAGACCGGCGCGACGGCGCAGGGGGCGGCGCAAGGAGCGGCACAGCCCGGCGTCGTCGAGCAGGCGCCGGCGGAGGGCGACAAGGGCAAGGGGCGCGACCCGCTCACCGGGGACGAGATGAAGCGGGTGGAACAGCTCGCGCTGAACCGGCAGCTGCTCTCCTCCGGTGAGAACGTCGAGGGCGAGCGCGGCCCGCAGCGCATCGGCGTCAACCTCGCCGAACCCGAGGTGGACGAACTGGACGACCCAAGCGCGCCCCGCCGCGCCGAGGTGACGTTCTACGACTACAAAAATGACACACTCGTCACCAGGACCGTCAACCTCGACACCGGCAAGGTGGAGCAGACGGGCACGCAGCACGGTGTCCAGCCGCCCATCAGCCGCGACGAGATGACCGAGGCCGCCGAGCTGCTGATCGCCGACCCGCTCGGGGCGGGGCTGAAGGCCGACTACAAGGACGCCACCGGCAAGGAACTCACCTCGCCCGGTCAGCTGCTGCTCAACAGCATGGTCTACCGGGCGACTCCGGGGGCCCAGCCCGCCGTACTGGCCGACTGCGGTGACCACCGGTGCGTACGGCTCTTCCCGAAGGTCCGGAACGGGCCCTGGATCGACAGCCGTGACCTGGTCATCGATCTGAGCGCCCGCAAGGTCGGCAAGCTCGGCTGAGCCGCGGGGCGGCCGACGGCCGCCGAGCAGCTCGCACCGGCCGACGGCCGACCGCCGTCCGGCCGCGGGCCGGCCTGTGCGGCCCGGCCCGTCTTCCGTGCTCGTCTTTCGTGCTCTTTGCAAGGGAGTCACTTCTTCATGCGCGTCAACAGAATCAGCCGTGCCCGCAGCCGGGCGGCGGTGGGCCTCACGGCTGCCGCGCTCGCCGTGGGCCTGACGACGGCCGGGGGGCCGGCCGTCGCCCAGCCCAAGGCCGCACCGACGGCCGCCGACTGCAGCGCGGCGTACAGGATCGAGCAGCAGCTCGCCACCGGCACCACCTGGCGGATGTGCTGGCACTACGAGAGCGAGGCCGGGCTCGTCCTGGAGAACATCTCCTACCAGCCCAAGGGCGAGGCCCAGCCGATCAAGGTCCTCACCAGCGCCAAGCTCGCCCAGATCCACGTGCCCTACGACGACGGCCGGGCCGAGTACAGCGACCTCACCGGCGCGGGCTTCGGCCAGGGCCTGGTGAACATGGCGCCCGGCGAGTGCCCCGGCGGCACCATCAAGACCGTCAAGGTCCCGGAGGCCTGGGACCCGGAGCACGCCAGCGTCAACGGCCTGTGCACCACCACCCGTTCACGGGGACACGCCTACCGCATGCAGGGCGACACCGCGAACAAGGTCTGGCAGACCCAGGGCAAGGACCTGCTCGTCTACACCGTCAACCAGGTCGGCTGGTACGAGTACATCACCGAGTGGCGCTTCCAGGACGACGGCACCCTCCACATGAACGTGGGCGCCACCGGCAGCCTCTCTCCCGGTGACTACGACGCCGGTGACGGCCGCGGCTGGCCGCTCGGCAAGAACGCCACCTCGTACGCCACCAGCCACAGCCACAACGTGTTCTGGCGGCTCAACTTCGGCCTGGACGGCTCCCCCAAGAGCAAAATCGAGCAGTACGACTCCGTCGTCACCCCGCCGGCGCGGGGCAACGAGGGGCCGACCAACAGGACGACCCGCACCAAGGTCACCAAGGAACTCGCGGGCAACGCCAAGAACATGCGCTGGTGGCGAGTCGTCAGCAACTCCGGCAAGAACAAGGACAACCACGCGCGTTCGTACGAGATCGTCCCCGGTGCCACCACCAAGTACCTGGGCCGTCCGTACACCAAGAGCGACATCTACTTCACCGAGTACAAGAAGTGCGAGCAGTTCGCCAGTGACAACCTGCGCAACTGCGGTACCGGAGGCGGCAAGTCCGTCGACAAGTGGGTCAACGGACAGACGCTCACCCACCCGGTCGTGTGGATGAACGTGGGCTTCCACCACGTCGCCCGGGACGAGGACCAGCAGCCCATGCCGGTCCACTGGCAGGGCTTCTCCATCGCCCCGCGCGACGTCACGGCTATGAATCCGCTCACTCCCGCGGACCTCGCCGACCAGAACGGGCGTCCCCGAGAGGGCAGTTGAGAAGCGACCTGTCCATCGGGCTGCACCGCCGACCGCTCCCGGAGTACCCTTCCTTGATCGTTGAGTAGGGGAGAGCTCGGGGGAGCGGAAGGCGGTGCACGGGTGGGCTCGGGAGGGCTGGAGCTGCCTCCTGGTGACGAGAGTCACGAGGGGAACTCCACAGAGGTCCCGCCCGGCGCGGTGTCCCTGGCACGGCCGATGGAGATGGGCTCCATCGGCCCGGAACTGGACTGGGGCGCCGACGCCTGGCGCGAGGTGCGTACGCGCGCCCAGCGGGCCGGCCGGGCCTACATCTGGCTGAATCTGGTCGAACAGCGGCTCCGCGCGGTCGTGGCCGCCGTGCTGCGCCCCATCTACGAACCCGTCCACGGTGACGACTGGGTGGTCGCGGCGGCCGGGCCGGCGGGCCAGGAATGGGTGCAGCGCGCCGTCGCCGTACGCGAAGTGAGCCGCCGCAAGGGGTACTTGCTCGACCCGGCCGACGACAACGTCCTCAGCTTCCTGACACTGCCGCAGCTGCGCGAACTGATGGTGCAGCACTGGCCCTGCTTCGAGCCCTACTTCGACGAGCGCCGGGACGTCGAACTCGCCCTGGACGAGCTGGAAGTCACCCGGAACGTCGTCTCGCGCAACCGCGCGCTGTCGGAGGCCGTGCTGGCCCAGGCCGAGCGCGCCTCGGCCCGGCTCCTGGAGATCCTCGGCGCCGGCGGCGACGTACCGTCCGCGCGCCGGCTGCCCGTCGACGCGGTGGAGAACCTGGTCGGCGACCGGTACGCCGACGTGGTCGGCGTGCACTCGGACCGGGTCAGGCTGCTGCGGCAGTTCCCCGCCGAGGACCTCTTCGGCGGCGCCCGCCGCCTCGATGCCATCGGCATCGGCCTGAACCTGCTGGTGCAGAACTTCTCCGGGCGGCGCCTCGTGCGGCTCGCCGAGACGGGCTGCCGGGTGCGGCTGCTGTTCCTGAACCCCGCCTCCAGCGCGGTGAAGCGCCGGGAGCGCGAACTCGGCATCAAGCGCGGCGAGCTGAGCCGAGCCGTGGAGACGAACATCCTGCACATGCGCCGGGTCCGCGCCCGGCTGCGCGATCCGGGCGCCTTCGAGATCCAGGTCTTCGACGAGACCCCGCGCTTCACGGCGTACCTCGTGGACGGCGACGGCTCCGACGGTGTCGCCGTGGTGCAGTCCTATCTGCGCCGGACGCGCGGCATGGAGGCCCCGGTCCTGGTGCTGCGCGGCGGAGGACGCGTGCTCAAACCGGGCGACACCACCGAAGAGGGTCTTTTCCCCACGTACCGTGAGGAGTTCGAGGTCGCCTGGGCGGACTCCCGGCCGGTGTCCTGAAGGCGGCGCGGTCCGGTGGGGGGAAGGTGCCGTGAGGCTTCGGTGCCGCGGCCCGATCCGGTGGTTCGCGCCCCGGCGTCCCGGGCAAGCGGAATGCGGTCCTCGCGTTGTCAGTGGCCCGTGCGATCGTGGGGACCACTGGGGGAAAGCACCACGAGGAAGGGGGGCCGCCCATGGGCTGGCACCGGGAGCTGCTGATCGGCTTCGACCTGGAGACGACCGGGACGGACCCGCGCGAGGCGCGCATCGTCACCGGGGCCGTGATCGAGGTCAGGGGCGGGGAGCCGGTCGGACGCCGCGAGTGGCTGGCCGATCCGGGCGTCGAGATCCCCGCGGACGCGGTGGCGGTCCACGGCATCAGCAACGAGCGCGCGGCAGCCGAGGGCCGGCCGGCCGACCAGGTCGCCGACTCCATCGCGGCCGTCCTCGTCGGCTACTGGCAGGTGGGCGTCCCGGTCGTCGCGTACAACGCGACGTTCGACCTGACGCTGCTCTCCGCCGAGCTGCGGCGGTACGGGCTGCCGTCGCTGCGCGACCGACTCGGTGGTACGGACCCCGCCCCCGTCATCGACCCGTACACCATCGACCGCTCCGTGGACCGCTACCGCCGCGGCAAGCGGAATCTGGAGGCGGTGTGCACGGAGTACGGGGTCGCGCTCGACTCCGCCCACGACGCGCTGGCGGACGCGCTCGCCGCGGCCCGGCTCGCCTCCGCGATAGCCGGCCGCCACCCCAAGGTCGCGTCCCTCGGCCCGGCGGAGCTGCACCGCCGTCAGATCGAGTGGTACGCCGAGTGGGCGGCGGACTTCCAGAGCTTCCTGCGGCGCAAGGGGGACGAGGCGGCCGTGGTGGACGGCACGTGGCCGGTCCGGGACCTGGCGGACGAACGCGTCTGAGACGCCTCGGCCGTGACCCCGGCGGACCGGCGTCCGCGCACACCCCGCCGCCCGGCATCCATCGGCCCGAACGGCCGCCGGCGTCCGCCCCGCGTACGGGCCGCCGGCATCCGTCGCATGCCTGGCCGACGGGCAGCCGCCCCTCCCCCTGCGACCGGCATCCACCGCAGCCGGTGCGTCACCCCGGGCCGGAGCCCGCGGGGTGTCGTGCCGGCGGTGTGGCGAGCGGCGTGCCGTCCCGCGTGCCCCGCTCGCCCGACGCCTCGGGAGAGCGACGGCCGCCCACCGCGCGGTGGGCCTCGGGCGCCCGGTGGCCGCGCTCCACCGCCTGACCCCAGTACGTCCCGGCGACCATCAGCGCCGCGCCGAGACCGGTCAGCGGGGTGAAGTGCTCACCGGCGAGACCGATGCCGACCGCGGCCGCCCAGACCGGCTCGGTGCCCAGCAGCAGGCTGGCCCGGCTCGCCGAGGTCCGCTGGACGGCCCACGTCTGGGCGAGGAAGGCGAACACACTGCAGAACAGCGCGAGATACAGCAGTTGGGCCCAGCCCGCGGCCCCGACCCTGGTCAGGGTGGGCAGACCGCTCGCGGCGGGCAGCAGGAACACCCCCGTCCCCACGAGGGTCTGCACGGTGGTCAGCCGCAGCGGACGGATCGCGCGCCGGGCGATGAGCCGTCCGACGAGCGCGACGTGCACCGCCCGCACCAGCGCCGCGACGAGCATCAGCAGATCACCGGGACGCGGAGCGTGGAAGCCGTTGCCCGACATGAGCAGCCCCACGGCGAGCAGGCACACCCCGGCGGCGGCGTAGAAGGACGGCGGCAGTCCGCCGCGGTGGCCGGTGCGGTCCAGGAGCGGGGTGAGCACGATGGTGAGACTGATGATCAGCCCCGCGTTGGCGGCGCTCGTGTGCGCGACGCCATACGTCTCGACGACCAGGACGGCGGCCTGGGTGATCCCCAGCGGCACGCCGACGCGGATCTCGTCGCGGGTCCACCCCCCGGACTTCCGGTCGGCGGCGACCAGGCCGAGGCAGGCGAGCGCGGAGAGCGCGTACCGCGCGAAGAGCACCACGAGGACGGGCAGGACGGCGGTGGCCGTCCGGGCCGAGAGATAGCTGGAACCCCAGACGAGCGCGACCAGGAGAAGTACCGCATCGGTACGGCGGGAATCAGGCACGCGCCCACCCTGCCCCGACCTCGTCACTGAAGCCCAGAGCCACCTTCTTAAGCGACCCTTCAGTTTCCCTACACTGACCGCATGGACGAACGGCAGCTGCGGATCCTGCGGGAGCTGGGCGAACTGGGCAGCGTGACCGCGGTGGCCGAGGCGTTGCTGGTGACCCCGTCGGCGATCTCCCAGCAACTGCGGCTGCTCCAGCGGGCGATCCCCGTCCCGCTCACCGAGCGGCAGGGGCGGCGGCTGGTGCTCACGGACGCGGGCCAGGCCCTGGCCGGAGCGGCGATCGAGGTGGAGACCGCGCTGGAGCGGGCCCGGCACACCGTCGCCGAGTTCGTCGGCCGGCCGGACGGCGAGGTGTCGCTGGCGGCCTTCCACAGTGCGGGGTCGGCGTTCTTCCCGCTGCTACTCCGCGGGCTCGCCGTACCCGGCGGCCCGCGGCTCTCACTCGCCGACGAGGACGTCCCGCAGGACGACTTCCCGCCGCTGACCAGGCAGTACGACCTCGTACTAGCCCATCGCCTGGAACACGCCCCGGCCTGGCCGCGCACGGTGACCGCGACCACACTGCTGCGGGAGCCGCTCGACGTCGCCCTGCCCGTCGATCACCCGCTGGCCGCCAGGCGGCGGCTCGCGCCGCGCGACGTCGCCGACCAGCCCTGGATCACCGTGCACGACGGCTTCCCGCTCATGGCGACCATCGACGCCATCGCCACCGCGGCGGGCCGCCGCCTTCATCTCGCCCACCGCATCAACGAGTTCGCCGTCGTCGCCGAGGCCGTCGCCGCCGGTGGCGGCCTCGCCCTGATGCCGCGCTGGACGACGCGCCCGCACGCCGCGCTGGTGCTCAGACCGCTGAGCGGCGTCCGCGCCCGGCGGCACATCGACGTGCTCCACCGCCCGGAGCGCACGGCGCGCCGAGCCGTCCGCCGGGTCCTGGCCGAGCTGCACGAGGCCGCCGCGAAGATCCGGACCCGGGGCTGACCCGCGCGGTCTGGTGCGGGCCGCGGCCCGCACCAGAGCTCAGAAGGGATACCAGCGCACGGTCTCGTCGCCGTCCCGCAGCGACGCCACCCGCCGCTCGAACTCGGTGAGCGCTTTCGGACTGGCCGGCGCGTGCTGGGCGACCCACGCGCAACTGGCCGTCTCGCGGGCGCCGCGCAGCACACCGCAGCCCTCCCACGCGCGCACGTCCCAGCCGTAGGCACGGATGAAGGAGTCGTAGGCCCCGGCGGGCAGCCCGTAGCGGTCGCGGGAGAGCGCCATCACCACCAGGTCGTGCTCGCGCAGGTCGGCGGAGAAGGTCTCCAGGTCGACGAGGACCGGTCCGTCGGGGCCCACATGGACGTTGCGGGGGAGCGCGTCACCGTGGATCGGGCCCGGCGTCAGCCGCGGGGTCAGGGCGGCGGCGGCCGTCGCGAAACCGTCGCGGCGCTCCCGCAGATACGCGGCGTCCGCGGGGTCGATCGCGTCGCCGGCGAGCCGCAGCCAGCGCTCCACCCCGCCCAGCAGCTCGCGGGGCGGCAGGGTGAACGGCGGGGCGGGCAGCGCGTGCACCACGCGGAGCAGGCCGGCCAGATCCGCCGGCTCCGCGGGACGTACGGAATCCGGGAGCCGATGCCACACCGTCACCGGGCAGCCGTCCACCAGAAGCGCCTCGGGCTCGGCCGCGCGCACCGCGGGGACGTCCGCCTCGGCGAGCCAGGCGGCGACGGCCAGCTCCCGGCGCGCCCGGTCCAGCAGTTCGGCGTCGCGCCCCACCTTGATGACCAGGTCACCGGCGGCGAACACCGCGTTCTCCCCGAGGGCGAGAAGCCGTGCGTCCGCAGCCGCTCCCGGCAGCACCCCCGCCGCGGCCAGCACGTCCCGCGCCCGCGCCTCGTCCATCCTTCGCCTCCGTGGTCTCGCGTGCACGGCGTCCCGGTCACGCCCTGTTCCCGGCTGCGCCGCCAGGTGTCCCCGTGCGGCGCCGAGTTCCGGCCATCCGTCCGCCAGTGTCGCATTCGTACTGGTCGGAGCGGTCAGGAGGGATGACGCGCCGCCTTGACGCCGCGTCAGCCTGTCAGGACCATGACGGGGCCCTGTCCTTGGACGGGCGGCGCCGCAGCGACGACGAGACCCGGATCCGTACGAGCGTGTGAGGAGCCGAATCCGTGACATCAGCGACCGTGACGAAGCGGTCCGGCAAGCGCGCGGGCACGGAGGGCGGGGCTCCCCGCCCCGGCGGCCACGGCGCCTGGTTCCTGGTGCTGCCCGCGCTGATCCCGATCCTGGTGCTCAGCGTGGGGCCTCTGCTCTACGGGGTCGCGCTGGCGTTCACCGACGCGCAGTCGGGCCGGACGGTGCCCACGCGTTGGGTCGGCGCCCTCAACTTCCAGGACCTGCTGCACGACACGCTGTTCTGGGACTCCTTCCGGATCGGCCTGGTCTGGGCGGTCGGCGTGACCGTGCCGCAGTTCCTGCTCGCACTCGGGCTCGCGCTGCTGCTCAACCAGGATCTGCGACTGCGCTGGCTGGCCCGGGCGCTGGCGATCGTCCCGTGGGCGATGCCGGAGGTGGTCGTCGGCATCATGTGGCGGCTCGTCTACAACCCGGACGCGGGCATCCTCAACGAGACCCTGCGCGACATCGGCCTCGGCGACGGCCGGGACTGGCTATCCGGCCTCGGCACGGCGCTGCCCGCGGTGATCGTCGTCGGTGTCTGGGCCGGCCTGCCGCAGACCACCGTCGCCCTGCTCGCGGGACTGCAGAACACGCCGCGCGAACTCCACGAGGCGGCCGCGATGGACGGCGCGGGCGCCTGGCGCCGCTTCCTGACGGTCACCTGGCCCGCCCTCCGGCCGGTGGCCCTCGCGATCACGGCGCTCAACCTCATCTGGAACTTCAACTCCTTCGCCCTGGTCTACGTGCTCACCAACGGCGGGCCCGGCGGCCGGACCCGGCTGCCGATGCTGTTCGCGTACGAAGAGGCGTTCCGATACGGGCAGTTCGGCTATGCGGCGGCGATGGGATGCGTGATGGTCGCGGTGATCTCGGTGATGCTCGCGTTCCACCTGGTGGCCCGGCTGCGGGACGGTGACGACCGGTGACCGCCGTGCCTCGTACGAGCAGGGGGCCCTCGGGCCTGCGGACCAGCGGGCGGGGCCGCCTCGGGCAGTACCTCGCGCTGCTCGGGTACCTCCTCTTCCTCGCCTTCCCCTTCCTCTGGCTGATCTCCACGGCCTTCAAGCCGCCGCGCGAGCTGGCCAGCCTGCACCCGACCTGGATCCCCGAGGACCCGACCCTCGCCAACTTCCGGCAGGCCTTCGACGAGCAGCCGCTGCTGCACGCCGCGCTGAACTCGTTGGTCGCGGCGCTCGCGGCGGCGCTGGTCGCGGTGGTGATCGCGACGCCGATGGCCTACGTGATGGCGCGGCACCGCACGCCGCTCGCGAAGGCGGCCACCGGGTGGGTGGTCGTCAGCCAGGCGTTCCCCTTCGTGCTGGTGATCATCCCGCTGTTCCTGGTCCTGAAGAACCTGCGGCTGATCAACTCACTGCCGGGACTGGTCATGGTCTACGTGGTGTGGGCACTGCCGTTCGCGCTGTGGATGCTGGTGGGGTACGTGCGGGCGGTGCCCACCGAGCTGGAGGAGGCCGCGGCGGTGGACGGGGCGGGCCGGGCGCGGACGCTGGTCTCGATCACGGCCCCGCTGCTGGCGCCGGGCATCGTGGCGACGGCGCTGTTCGCGTTCATCAGCGCGTGGAACGAGTTCTTCTTCGCGCTGGTGCTGCTCAAGACGCCGGACAGGCAGACGCTGCCGGTCGTCCTCACGCACTTCATCGGGGCGGAGGGCGTCGCGGATCTCGGTCCGCTGGCGGCGGCGGCGTTCCTCGCGACGCTGCCCTCCCTCGTCGTCTTCGCGGTCATCCAGAAGCGGATCACGGGCGGCATGCTCACCGGGGCGGTGAAGAGCTGATGATGCGGACACGCTGGAGCCTGTTCCTCGCGGTGTTCGCCCTGCTGCTCACGGGCTGCTCCGACGACGGGCGGCACGGCGAGGGCCCCGTCACCCTCCGCTTCCAGTCCCTGGCGTGGCAGGAGGAGTCCGTCACCGCCAACAAGGAGCTGGTGAAGGAGTGGAACGCGACGCACCGGGACGTCAAGGTCGAGTACGTGCAGGGCAGTTGGGACAGCGTCCACGACCAGCTGCTCACCTCCTTCGAGGGCGGCGAGGCACCGGACATCATCCATGACGCCTCGGACGACCTCGCGGACTTCGCCTACGGCGGCTACCTCGCCGACCTGCGTGACCTGCTCCCCGAGCGGCTCAAGTCGGATATTCCGCAGCGCAGTTGGGAGACGACGACGTTCGGGGACGGAATCTACGGGGTGCCGTTCCTGCAGGAGCCGCGGGTGCTCGTCGCGAACGCGACACTGCTGCGCGAGTCGGGCGTGCGTATCCCGACGCCGGAGCACCCCTGGAGCTGGGAGGAGTTCCGGTCCATCGCGAAGGAGCTGACCGGCGAGGGCCGCTACGGGGTCGCCTGGCCGCTGAAGGAGCCGGTCTCGGCCACCCTGAACCTCTCCCTCTCGGCGGGCGGCCGGCTGTTCCACCGCGCCGGGGACGGCAAGGTGGAGGTCCGCTTCGACGCGGCCGACTCCGTGGTGCCGCGGACCGTCCACGACGGGGTGAACAGGGACCGCAGCGCCTCCGGCACCACGCTCGGGATGGGCGGCTCCGACACCCTGCCCGGCTTCTTCGGCGGCAAGTACGCCATGGTCCCGCTCGGCTTCTCCTACCGGCAGCAGCTCGTCCAGCAGGCCCCGGAAGGCTTCGACTGGCAGGTACTGCCCGCCCCGGCGGGCGCCGACGGCCTCACCCAGGGCGTCAGCCCGCAGACCCTGTCCGTCGCCGAGGACAGCCCGCACAAGAAGGAGGCCGGCGAGTTCATCGGCTTCCTGCTCCGCCCGGCGAACATGGTCAGGCTCGCACTCGGCGACTGGATGCTGCCCACGGGCACCGAGGCGCTCAGGGACCCGGCCCTGCACACCGCGGAGAACGACTGGGCGACAGGCACCGCGCTGGCGGCGCATCTGCGGTCCGCGCCCGCCCAGTCCGTCCGCGGCTATCCCGAGTGGAAGGACAAGGTCGCGACCCCAGCCTTCCAGGAGTACTACAGCGGGGCGATCGGTCTGGCCGAACTGCGCAGGCGACTCGTGAAGGACGGGAACCTGGTGCTGGCGCGCTACCAGCGGTGACCGGTCGAGTCCCGGACGCGGCCCGGGCGAGCACGTCCTCCGGCGGGCGCCCCGGTCCGCGCGCCGGTCTCCGGGCCGGCCAAGCGCCCCGGACGGGCCGGAACGTCACCGTCCGCGCACCTCGCCCGCTCCGTGCGTCACGGTTGCAGGGAAACGGTGAAGTCCTGGCGTGTGTTGGATAACGGACGGGGCATTCGGTAACGCTCGGATAACGCGGACACTGCCTGGTGAAGCCACCGACCTGTCCGGAGAGTGAGACCGTTACCCCCCTCGGAAGGTTGCACGGGCCGGATCTTGTTCCTTGGCGCAACGGCTACCTAGCGTGAGATGAACTCCAGTCGAACGCCAGGAAGTTGGACCATGCGATCCCCACGCCGAGACATCCCGCCGCTGCCCGAGGTCCGACGTGTCACGCAGAAGAAGCGCGACGCGTGGTGGACCGTGCTCCTCGTCGACCCCGTCGCCACGCCCCTGGTGCGGCAGGTCGCGCTGCGCACCTCGATCACGCCCAACCAGATCACCTGGGGCGCCTTCCTGCTGGGGCTCGCGTCCTCCGTGTTCTTCGCCCTGGGCGACTGGCGGTGGCTGATCGTCGGCGCCTTCCTCTACCACCTGAGCTTCATCCTCGACTGCATGGACGGCAAGGTCGCCCGGCTCACCGGCCAGGGCTCGGTGTTCGGGGCGTGGCTCGACTTCGTCTTCGACCGCATCCGCGTGATGGTCTGCGCGGTGGCGCTGATGGCGGGGCAGTACCAGCGCAGCGGCGACACCCTCTACATCTGGCTCGCCCTCGCGGTGGTCGGCCTGGACACGCTGCGCTACATCAACTCGCTGGAGATCTTCAAGATCCGGCACTCGATGCGCAAGCAGATCAAGGCCCGGCTGCGGGAGGCGCGGCGTACGGAGAACCGGGCCGAGCTGACCTTCATGGAGGACCTGCTGCGCGACAACCCCGAGGCGGACATCGAACAGGACCTCCGCAAGGCGGCCACCGGGACCGCGACGGGCGTCACCGGCTCCGCGACGGACGTCACCGGGACCGTATCGGACGTCACCGGATCCGTATCGGGCGGCGTCACCGGGTCCGCGACGGACGGACCGGACGCGGGCAGTGGGACCGCCGCCGGGGACGTGCCGGTCGGTGCGGACGGCTCCGGCGGCCCGGCGGCGCTTTTGCCGGCCCGGGTCATCGACCTGCACCAGGAGTTCCGGCACCGGTTCCCCGCATACCTGCGCGCCCGCTCCTTCCTGCTGCGGCACCGCATCCGTACGCATCTGATCAGCGGCATCGAGTTCCAGATGGGCGTGTTCATCGTCGGGCCGCTCCTCGACGCGGTGACCGAGGCGACGATCGTCTCCGGAGCGCTGCTCCTCGTCTTCGAACTCGCCATCATCTACAAGCTGTTGCTGTCCACCCGCGACTTCACCCGCACCATCGACTCCTTCGAGCGTGAGGACGTGGCGGCGGCTGCCTGACCGTACGGCGACGTGGCCGGGGTGCGTGCACCCCGGCCACGTACGGCGTTTCGAACGGTCAGACCCCGACCCGCTCGCCCTCGACCGCCGGCGGCTGCTGCGGCCCGGCGAGCTGCTCCGGAGCCTCGTCGTGGGTGAGGTCGGGCAGCCGGTGCAGCCACTTCGGGAAGTACCAGTTGTGCTCCCCGAGCAGGGCCATCACCGCCGGGAGCAGCACCCCGCGGATGATCGTCGCGTCGATCAGTACGGCGGCCGCCAGACCGACGCCCATCTGCTTCATCGACTGCATGGACAGCGTGCCGAAGATCGCGAAGACGGCGACCATGATGACGGCGGCGCTGGTGACGACGCCGGCGGTGGTGACCACTCCGTGCCGGATGGCGTCCTTGGTGCCGAGCCCGCGCAGCCGTGCCTCACGGATCCGCGAGACCACGAAGACGTGGTAGTCCATCGAGAGCCCGAAGAGGATCACGAAGAGGAACAGCGGCAGCCAGGTGATGATGGCGCCCACTCCCTCCGCGCCGACCAGCGAGGCGCCCCAGCCGTGCTGGAAGACGCCGACCAGGATGCCGTAGGCGGCGCCCACGGACAGCAGGTTGAGGACGATCGACGTGATGGCGATGGTCAGCGAGCGGAACGACAGGAGCATCAGCAGGAAGGCGAAGACCACGACGAACGCGAAGACCGGGACCACCGAGCCGACGAGCTGGTCGTTGAAGTCGCGCGACCCCGCGACCTGTCCGGTGATCGGGGCCTGAAGGCCGTCGACCTTGCCGAGCGTGTCCGGCCGCACCTCGTCGCGCAGCAGGTCCAGGCTCTTGCCGGCCTTCTCCTGGTCGGAGCCGCCGACCAGCGGGACGTAGACGAAGGCGACGTTCTGCGCGTCGTGCACCTTGATGTCCACCGGGCCGCGGGTGGCGCCCGAACTGATCGCCCGGGCACGGAAGTCGGCCAGCGCGGACTTCACCTCGGGGGAGTTGATGTCCTGGGCCTTGACGATCACCTCGGCCGGCTCGGTGCCGCCGGGGAAGGCCTCGTTGACCCGGTTGTACGTCGCCACGATGGGCAGCGAGTCACCGAACTCCTTGTCCAGCGTCAGCTGTTCGGTCTTCATGCCGAGCGCGGGGGCGGCGACGGCCAGCAGCGCGCCGGCCGCGACCACCAGGGAGATGCCCGGCTTGGCGAGCACGACCCGCAGCACGGCGCCCCAGAAGCGGCTTTCGCTCCCGCCGGAACGTGCCGGGGCCTGCCGGTCCTTCCTGCGTCGCTTGTCGCGGTGCAGGAACGGCAGACGGCCCTTCTCCACCCGCTCACCGAGCAGCGAGAGCAGCGCGGGCAGCACCGTGACGGAGCCGACCATGGCGACCGCCACGACCATCAGTGAGGCCAGGCCCATCGCCTCGAACTCGGCGAGACCCGTGAAGAGCATGCCGGCCATCGCGACGCACACCGTGACACCGGAGACGATGATGGCCCGGCCGCTGGTCGCGGCGGCGATCCGCAGCGCGGTCTGCGCGTCCCGGCCCGCCTCGCGCTCCTCGCGCTCACGCCGGAGGTAGAACAGGCAGTAGTCGACGCCGACCGCGAGACCCACCAGCAGCATCACGGAGTTGGCGGTGTCGCTCATCGGCATCACATGACTGACGATGCCCATGAGGCCCATCGTCGCCATGATCGCGGTGACCGCGAGCGCCACCGGCAGCAGGGCCGCCACCAGCGCGCCGAACGCGATGAGCAGGATGCCGAGGGCCACGGGGACGGCGGACAGCTCGGCCTTCTTGAAGTCGTCCCCGAACGCGTCGTCGAACGTCTTCATCATGCTGGCGCCGCCGATCTCCTCGATCCGCAGCTCCGTGTGGTCCTTCTGCACCCCCTCGACGGCCTTCAGCACCGGCTCGATGCGCTCCCCGGCGGTGTCCGAGTCGCCGCGCACGTCGAACTGCACGAGCGCGCTGCGGCCGTCCTTGGAGATCGTCTTCGTGTCGTACGGCGAGGTCACGTCCGCGACCTCGCCGGTCGCCCCGACCGCCTCCACGACGTCGGCGACGGCGCTGCGGAACGCCGCGTCGGTGGTCTTGGTGTGCCCGTCCTTCGCCTGCACCAGGACGGTCTCGCCGGCCGGCTCCTCGATGCCCGCGTCCTCGATGATGTGGGCGGCCGTACTGGTCTCGCCCTTGAGCTGCTCGCTGTCCTTGACGTCGACGCGGCCGACGGCCGAGCCGAGGCCCATGGCCAGGACGACGAACAGCACCCAGATCCCGACGGCCGCCCATCGGTGCCGGGCGCTCCAGCCCCCCGCCCGGGCGGCGATCCCCCGCACTCTTGTGTCTCCGTTCCCCATGACGGGCTAGCCCCCTCGTATGCGGTGACAACCCCCTGCCGCCACCTCGCCTTATGAAGGTATGGGCCGGATAAGCGCGTCTCGTCGTGCTTCCCGGTGACCCGCCGGCCGTCCGGGTCCTCCCCTCGGCCCCCGGCTCCTCCGCACTGGGGATGACGACAGCCCCTTACACCTAATGGGGGTTGTCGGGGATGCGGATCAGGGTGACGGCGCCGGACACGGCCGCCGCCACCGGCGCCACCGGGGGCGACGGCCGCTCTATGGTGTGCCGATGACGAAGTATGCGGCGCTGCTGCGCGGAATCAACGTGGGCGGCAGCAAGAAGGTGCCGATGGCCGAGCTGCGCACCCTGATGCAGGGGCTCGGGTACACGGATGTGGCCACCTACCTGCAGAGCGGCAACGCGGCGTTCGCCTGCGAGCACGGTGACGAGCGGTCCCTCGCCGCCGACCTGGAGCGGGCCGTCGAGAAGCACTTCGGCTTCGCCGTCGGTGTGCTGGTGCGCGACCACGCCTACCTGAAGGCGGTGCGCGAGGCCTGCCCCTTCCCGGCCACCGAGCTGGCGGGCAGGCAGCTGCACGCCACGTACTTCTCCGAGCCCGTCACAGCCGGCCGCTTCGCCGCCGTCGACCCGGCGGCCTTCCTGCCGGAGGAGTTCCGTCTCGGCGACCGCGTCCTGTACCTGTACGCCCCCGACGGTCTCGGCCGCTCCAAGCTGGCGGACACCCTGTCGAAACCCCGGCTCCTGAAGGGCCTCACCGCCACCACCAGGAACTGGAACACGGTCGTCAAGCTGGAGGAACTGACCCGCGACTGAACGCGAGTCCACTCAGGGACGACGTCAACTCAGGTCGTCCAGGCGGGACATGTCCTCGGTCGTGAGGCGGAGTGCGGTCGCGTTCAGGTTCTCCTCCAGGTGGGGGAGCGAACCCGTGCCCGGGGTCGGGCAGAGCACGGGGGAGCGGCGCAGCAGCCAGGCCAGGGCGACCTGTCCCGCTGTCGCTCCGTGCGCGGCGGCGATCCCGGCACACACCGGGTGGGACGTCAACGAGCCGTTACCCAGCGGGAACCACGGCAGGAAGGCGATCCCGCGGGCCTGGCACAGCCTCAGCAGCGGCTCCGACGCCCGGTCCAGCAGGTGGTAACGGTTCTGCACGGACGCGACGGCGGTCGACTCCAGCGCGGCCGAGAGCTGTTCGGCGGTGACGGTGTCCAGGCCGATGTGCCGGATCTTGCCCTCCGCGCGCAACGCGTCGAGTGTGCCGAGCTGTTCCACCATCGGCACGTCCGGATCCAGGCGGTGCAGCTGGTACAGGCCGATCGTGTCGAGCCGCAGCCGTCGCAGGCTCGCCTCGCACATCGCCCGAAGCTGCTCCGGCCGTCCCGCGACGTGCCAGGCGTCGGCACCGGTGCGGACGACCCCGCCCTTGGTGGCGATCACCAGGTCCTCGGGGTAGGGATGCAGGGCCCGCGCGATCAGTTCCTCGGCGACCGAGGGGCCGTAGTTGTCGGCGGTGTCGATCAGGGTCACCCCGCGCTCGACCGCCCGGCGCAGTACCGCGACGGCGTCCCGGGCGTCCCCGCGCGGACCCCAGTAGCCGGGGCCGGTGAGCTGCGCGGTGCCGTAGCCGAGCCGCCGCACCGGCAGCTCCCCGCCCAGGACGAGACGTTCCGGGATCACTGACGGAGGGTACACACGCGGCACGCGGGGACCCGCTCCGGCCGGCGCCGCTCGCCGGAGCGCTGTCGCGTTTGTTCAAGAGGAGCGGGCGCGGCGCCTCTAGCGTGGGGCGTATGACCAACGCGTACAAGAACGTGCACCCGTACCTGGCGGAATGCGCCGCCGAGGCCGCCCGGGTGGCCCGCGGCGTCACCCCCGCGCAGCTGGCCGGCCCCACGCACTGCGCCGACTGGGACGTCCGTGCCCTGGTGAACCACTGGGTCCTCTACACCTCGTACGGTCTGGAGCACCGGGCGCTGCGCAAGCCGCTCCCCGAGGAGCTGACCGGACGCGACTTCACGGCGGACCCGGACTGGGCCGGGGCGTACGCCGCCCAGCTCGACCGCGCCGTCGCCGCCTGGGACGACCCGGCCGTGTGGGAGGGCGACGTCGACCTCGGCATGGCGACGATGCCGGCGGCCGAGCTGGCGCCGATGATCGTGAAGGAGACGGCGGTCCACGGCTGGGACGTGGCCGTCTCCACCGGCCAGGAGTTCCGGGTCTCGCAGGGCGCGGCCCGGCTCGTCCTGGACGTGGTCGAGCGGCACGGCGAGCTCTACCGCCGGTACGACGGCTTCGCCGATCCGGTCGCCGTCCCCGACGACGCGCCCGTCTTCGAGCGCGCGCTCGCCGCGAGCGGCCGGGATCCGCGCCGGGGCGCGACGCGCCGCTGAGGGCCCCGTGCGGCCTCGTCCGGCGCGGACCGAGGAGCCGCCCGCCGGGCGGCCGGCACCTTCGCCCGCCGTGCGGCCGACGAGGCGTGCCCATGACCGGTTGCCCGAGCGGCGGGCGGCACGGGTTGCCCGAGCACGGGGCACGTCTCCGTGACGCCGGCCGGGGCACGGGGCCGTCTCCGTGACTCCGGCTGGGGCGTGGGGCACGTCTTTGTGGTGCGGCTACGCGGTGACCGCACCGAGTCCATGCCACGGCACCCTTACGGCAGCCCGGGCGCTGGGCACGTCACCGCTCCGGCCGAGCGTGGGGCACGCCACCCCGACGTCGCCCCGCGCTAGGGGCGTGTCACCGTGGCACGCCCCACGCCCGGGGCAAGTCACCCTGGCGCCGCTACGCGCCGAGTGCCGCCAGGGCCGGGTGCCTGGCCTCGTCGTAGCGTTCCAGCAGGGCGCGCACCACCTCGGGCGCCGGGCCGAGGACCTCGGCCAGGACGTCCGCCTCGGCGGCGCCCCGCGCGATGCGGTCGGGCAGGAAACCGGGCGCCAGGACGTACGGCGCCACCGCCACCCGGGCACAGCCGAGTGCCCGCAGTTCGCGCACGGCGTCCTGAGTGCGTGGAAGGGATGCGGAGGCGAACGCAGGCCGCACAGCGCACCAACCGGTGCGCCGCCACTCCCGCGCGATGTCGGCGATCACTGCGATCGCCTCCGGGTCCGTGGACCCCGCCGAGGCCAGGACGACCCCGGTCGAGGACTTGTCGGCGGGCCCGAGCCCCGCCTCGTACAGACGGCGTTCGAGCGCCGCCGTCAGCAGCGGCGACGGGCCGAGCACCTCCGCCTGGCGGACGCGAAGCCGCGACGGCGCGTTCCGCAGCACCGCGGGAATGTCCGCCTTCGCGTGGAAGGCGCGGGTCAGCAGCAGCGGCAGCGCCACCACGTCCCGTACGCCCTCCGCCGCCAGCGACTCCAGCACCCCGTTCACCGACGGGACGTTGAAGTCCAGGAAGCCGGTCTCCACCCGCAGACCGGGCCGCCGCGCCCGCACGCGCCGCACCAGGGCGTGCACGGTCGCGGCATGACGCGGGTCGCGGCTGCCGTGGGCGATGACGAGCAGGACGGGGCGGGCGGCTGCGGGCACGGGAATCAGCTCTTCACGAGGAGACCGCGGCTGCGCAGCACCCACCGCTCCAGCGGGCTGAAGATCAGCAGGTCGATGGCGATACCGACGATCAGGATGAGCAGGATGGCGAGGAAGACCATGGACATGGAGCTGACCGTGCGGCCGTTCTCCAGCAACTGCCCAAGGCCCACGCCCAGTTCCGGCGAGGAGGCGATGATCTCCGCGGCCATCAGCGAGCGCCAGGAGAATGCCCAGCCCTGCTTCAGGCCGGCCAGATAGCCGGGAAGGGCAGCCGGCATGACGATGTGCCAGGTGTGCAGCAGCCCCTTCGCGCCCAGCGTCCGCCCCGCCCGCAGATACAGCGGGGGCACCTGGTCGACGCCCGACACCAGACCGTTGGCGATGGAGGGCACCGCGCCGAGCAGGATCACCGCGTACATCATCGACGGCTCCAGGCCCAGCCAGATCACGGCGGGCGGCACCCAGGCCACCGACGGGAGCGACTGCAGGCCGGACAGGACCGGGCCGATGGCGGCGCGCACGAACCGCACCCGTGCCACCAGCAGCCCCAGCGGGGTGCCGATGACCAGCGCCATCAGGAAGCCCAGCAGACCTCGCGAGACGCTCGTCCAGATGTAGCCGAGCAGCTTGCCCTCGCGCCAGGCGTCCTCGACCTCCGCCCACACGTCGGCGGGCGAGGGCAGCTTGGTGGGGTCGTCGACGACCTTGAACGAGATCAGCGCCTGCCACACCACCAGCACCAGCGCGATGGCGATGACCGGGGGCAGCACCTTCTGCACCAGGGTCTGGCGGAGCGGCGTACGCCCCCTCTGGACCGTCTCCAGCGCGTCGAGGCCCGCTTCCAGCCCGGCCAGCCCGTCGTGGTCCCCGACCTTCGCGTCGGCCTTGGTCTCAGTGCTGGCCATGGCGGCGGATCTCCCCACGCAGTTGTTCGGTGATCTCGACGGACAGTTCCGCCACGGCGGTGTCCTCGATGCGGCGCGGCTGCGGAATGTCCACCGTCCACTCGTGTGCGATGCGCCCGGGACGGGAGGAGAGCAGCACGACCCGCTCGGCGAGCCGGACGGCCTCGCGCACGTTGTGCGTCACGAACAGCACGGAGACGTTCGTCTCGCTCCAGATCCGGGTCAGTTCGTCGTGCAGCACGTCCCGTGTGATGGCGTCCAGCGCGGCGAACGGCTCGTCCATCAGCAGCAGCCGGCTGTCCTGGGCGAGCGCGCGGGCCAGCGCGACGCGCTGCCGCATACCGCCCGACAGTTCGTGCACCCGCTTGCCGTACGCGCCCTTCAGCCGGACGAGCTCCAGCAGCTCCTCCGCCCGGCCGTGGCGGTCGGCCTTGGCCACGCCCCGCAGTTTCAGGGCGAGTTCGATGTTCTTGCCGGCCGTCAGCCACGGGAAGAGCGCGTGTTCCTGGAACATCAGGGCGGGCCGGCCGGCCGTGGTGATGGTGCCGGCGGACGGGGCGTCGAGCCCCGCCACCAGGTTGAGCAGTGTGGACTTGCCGCAGCCCGAAGCCCCCAGGAGGGTGACGAACTCGCCCGGCGCGACATCGAGCGAGATGTCGTCGAGGACGAGCTGCTGTCCTGCGGGCCCGGCGAAGGACTTCGAGACGTGCTCGATCCGCACGGCGTGCTCCACCGACGTACCGGTGTCGCCGGCCTTGACGAGAGCGGTTGCCATGGTCGTCACCTCCTGGGAACTGATCAGTGGCGGATGCGGCTACTTGACGCCGAGACCGGCGTCGGCGACGGTGCTCTCGCCCTCGGTCTTGAGAACCTTGTTCAGCAGCGTGAGGTCGTAGATGCCCTTGAGGTCGGGGGCCTCCAGCAGACCGGCCTTGACCGCGTGGTCCGCCTCGGTGCCGAGGGTGGACGCCAGCGGGTCATTGGTGATCTGGATGGACTTCCATGCCGGGTCGAGGACGTCGGCCGGGAGTTCCTTGCCCGAGTCCTCCTTGAGGCGGGCGTTCGCCGCCGCCTTCGCCTCGGCCGGGTTGGCGCTGATCCACTTGTTGGTCTTCACCGCGCCCTTCAGGACGGCCTCGACGACCTTCGGGTGCGCCTTGAGGAACTTCTGCGACACGATGATGTTCGTGATCACGAACTTCTTGCCGGGCCACAGGTCGGCCTCGTCGAGCAGCACCTTGCCGCCCTCGGCGACCAGCTTGGACGCGGTCGGCTCCGGCACCCAGGCGCCGTCGATGGAGCCGGACTTGTAGGCGTCCGGGGTGATCTTGTTGTCCGTGCGGATCACGGACACGTCACCCTTGCCGCTCTCCGCGTCGACCTTCCAGCCCTGCTCCGCGATCCAGTTGAGGAACGCGACGTCCTGGGTGTTGCCGAGCTGCGGGGTCGCGATCTTCTTGCCCTTGACGTCCTTCAGGGACTTGATCTTCTTCGGGTCGACCACGAGCTTCACACCGCCGGACGCCGAACCGCCGATGATGCGCAGGCTCTTGCCGTCGGACTTGGCGTAGCCGTTGATCGCGGGGGAGGGGCCGATCCAGCCGATGTCGATCGATCCGGAGTTCAGGGCCTCGATCTCGGACGGGCCGGCGTTGAAGGTGGCGTACTCGGCCCTCGTGGCGCCCAGTTCCTTCTGGAACAGGCCCTCCTGGCGGCCCACCAGCGCGGTGGCGTGGGTCAGGTTGCCGAAGTAGCCGATCTTCACGGTGTCGAGACCGTCGATCTTCTCGGCGCCGGCGGCGACCTTCGCGGCGCCGTCGTCCTTCGAGTCCGAGCCGTAGCCGCAGGCGGCCAGGGTGAGGAGGGGCAGTGCGGCGACGGCCGCGACAGTGCGGCGGAAGGTGGTGGAGCGGTTGGCAGGCACGGGAGGTGTTCCTCTCGTTGGCCCGGCGGTCACGGTGTTCTCAGGCCGTGGCCGGGAAGTCGGCAGGTCTTCGTTTTCGCGTGCTGTGGGGGGACGGGGCGCGCAGGCAGTGCGCGTACGTCATCGCGCACATCGCGCGACTCCGCCCTGCCCGCTGCCGAGGGCGCCGCTGCCGACCCGGCCGCCCTCCTTCGCGAACGTGGAGTAGAAGTCGGTGGACGTCATGTCAGAAGTCCCACCCGTCGTCGTCCGACGCGTCCCTGACCGGCTCCGGTGCGGCGAAGGACTCGCCGACCATGCCCGCGGTGAGGGTGGTGCCGTCGGCGGGGTCGATCAGGATGAACGAGCCGGTGCGCCGGGAGTCGGCGTAGGAGTCGAGCGGCAGCGGCTCGGCGGTGCGGATCTTGACGCGGCCGATGTCGTTGGCGACCAGCCGGCCCGGGTGCGGGTGCAGGGACAGGTCGTCGAGGGTCAGCCGGGACGGGATGTCCTTGACGATCGCCTTGACCGTGCGCGTGCCGTGCTTGAGCAGCACCCGGTGGCCGACGCTGAGCGGCTCGTCGGCGACGTGGCAGACGGTCGCCTCGACGTCCTGGGTGGTCGGGGGCGCGTCCTTGCTCGGCACGATCAGGTCGCCGCGGGAGATGTCGATGTCGTCCTCGAGCAGCAGGGTCACCGACTGCGGGGTCCAGGCGACGTCGACCGGCGTGCCCAGCAGGTCGATCCCGGCGAGCCGCGTCGTGCGGCCGGACGGCAGCACGGTCACGCTCTCGCCTACGCGGAAGGTGCCGGCCGCGATCTGGCCCGCGTAGCCCCGGTAGTCGGGGTGCTCGGCGGTCTGCGGGCGGATCACGTACTGCACGGGCAGCCGCGCGTGGCAGTGGGCCAGGTCGTGGCTGACCGGCACGCTCTCCAGGTGCTCCAGGACCGTCGGACCGCCGTACCAGTCCATGTTCGCGGAGGGTTCCACCACGTTGTCGCCGGCGAGCGCCGAGATCGGGATCGCGGTGATCTCGGGGACGCCCAGCTCCGAGGCGTACGCCGTGAACTCCTCGGCGATGGCGGAGAAGACGGCCTCCCGGTACTCGACGAGGTCCATCTTGTTGACGGCGAGGACGACGTGCGGGACGCGCAGCAGGGCGGCGACCGCGGCGTGCCTGCGGGTCTGCTCGATGACGCCGTTGCGGGCGTCGACGAGCACGACGGCGAGGTCGGCGGTGGAGGCGCCGGTGACCATGTTCCGCGTGTACTGCACGTGCCCGGGGGTGTCGGCGAGGATGAACCGGCGGCGGGCGGTGGCGAAGTAGCGGTAGGCGACGTCGATCGTGATGCCCTGCTCGCGTTCGGCTCGCAGGCCGTCGGTGAGCAGTGCGAGGTCGGGTGCTTCCTGGCCGCGGCCGGCGGAGACGCGTGCGACGGCCTCCAGCTGGTCGGTGAGGACCGACTTGGAGTCGTGCAGCAGGCGCCCGACGAGGGTGGACTTGCCGTCGTCGACGGACCCCGCGGTGGCGAACCGCAGCAGGGTGGTGGCCGACAACTGCTCGACCGACAGCGGCAGGGCGGGTTCGGTGGTGCTGGTCATGGCTAGAAGTACCCCTCGCGCTTGCGGTCTTCCATCGCGGCCTCGGACATCTTGTCGTCGGCCCGGGTGGCGCCGCGTTCGGTGAGCCGGGAGGCGGCGATCTCGGCGATCACGGCGTCCAGGGTGGTGGCGCCGGAGTCGACGGCGCCGGTGCAGGACATGTCGCCGACGGTCCGGTAGCGCACGAGCCGCTTCTCGACCGTCTCGCCGTCCTTGGGGCCGCCCCACTCACCGGCGGTCAGCCACATGCCGGCGCGCTGGAACACCTCGCGCTCGTGGGCGAAGTAGATCTGGGGCAGTTCGATGCCCTCGCGGGCGATGTACTGCCACACGTCCAGCTCGGTCCAGTTGCTGAGGGGGAAGACGCGGACGTGTTCGCCGGGCGCGTGGCGGCCGTTGTAGAGCTGCCACAGCTCGGGGCGCTGGCGGCGGGGATCCCACTGGGAGAACTCGTCGCGCAGGGAGAACACGCGCTCCTTGGCGCGGGCCTTCTCCTCGTCCCGGCGTCCGCCGCCGAAGACGGCGTCGAAACGCTCGGCCTGGATCCGCTCGGTCAGCGGCACGGTCTGGAGCGGGTTGCGGGTGCCGTCCGGACGCTCCCGGAGCTTGCCCGCGTCGATGTACTCCTGCACGGAGGCGACGTGCAGCCGCAGGCCGTGCCGGGCGACCGTGCGGTCGCGGTACTCCAGGACCTCGGGGAAGTTGTGTCCGGTGTCCACGTGCAGCAGGGTGAACGGCACCGGCGCGGGCGCGAACGCCTTCAGCGCCAGGTGCAGCATGACGATGGAGTCCTTGCCGCCGGAGAAGAGGATCACCGGCCGCTCGAACTCGCCCGCCACCTCGCGGAAGATGTGGACGGCCTCGGACTCCAGCGCGTCCAGGTGCGAGAGCGCGTACGGGCTGTCCGTCTCCTCGGAGACGGTAGCTGCGGTCGTCATGCGAGACCCCTTTCGGTGAGCAGCGAGTGCACCGCTGCCGCGGACTCCTGCACGGTCTGGGTGTGGGACTCGATGCGCAGGTCGGGCGAGACGGGCTCCTCGTACGGGTCGTCGACCCCGGTGAGCCCCGATATCTCGCCCGCCGCCTGCTTGGCGTACAGCCCCTTCACATCGCGTACGGAGCACACCTCGACCGGGGTCGCCACGTGCACCTCGAGATACGCGGCACCGCTCGCGCGGTGGCGCTCGCGCACGGCGGCACGGCTGTCCGCGAACGGCGCGATCACCGGCACCAGCGCCTTGACGCCGTTACGGGCGAGCAGGTCGGCGAGGAAGCCGATGCGCTGCACGTTCGTGTCGCGGTCCGCGCGGGAGAAACCGAGGCCCGACGAGAGGAACTCGCGGATCTCGTCACCGTCGAGCACCTCGACGCGGTGGCCCTCCTCGCGCAGCCGGCCGGCCAGATCGTTCGCGATGGTGGTCTTGCCGGCACTCGGCAGACCCGTGAGCCAGATGGTGGCTCCGGTCGTCACTTGCTTCTCCTGGGAGTCCTGGGAGTGGTGCGTGGTCGTCGTCATCCGTGCAGCCCGCACTCGGTCTTGTTGCGGCCCGCCCAGCGGCCGGCCCGTACGTCCTCGCCCTCCAGCACCCGGCGGGTGCAGGGCGCGCAGCCCACGGACGGGTAGCCGTCCATCAGCAGCGGGTTGGTGAGGACCCCGTGCTCGGCGACGTAGGCGTCCACGTCGTCCTGCGTCCAGCGGGCGATCGGCGAGACCTTCACCTTGCGGCGCTTGTCGTCCCAGCCGACGACCGGCGTGTCCGCCCGGGTCGGGGACTCGTCGCGGCGCAGTCCTGTCGCCCACGCGTCGTACGCCGTCAGGCCCTGTTCCAGCGGCTGCACCTTGCGCAGCCTGCAGCACAGGTCCGGGTCGCGGTCGTGCAGCCGGGGGCCGTACTCGGCGTCCTGCCCGGCGACCGTCTGCCGCGGGGTGAGCGTGATGACGGTGACGTCCATCACGGCCTCGACCGCGTCCCGGGTGCCGATGGTCTCGGGGAAGTGGTAGCCGGTGTCGAGGAACACGACGTCGACCCCGGGCCGGGCGCGGGAGGCGAGGTGCGCGACCACGGCGTCCTCCATGGAGGAGGTCACGCAGAACTTGCCGCCGAAGGTGTCCGCGGCCCACCGCAGGATGTCCAGTGCGGACGCGTCCTCGAGGTCGCGTCCGGCCTGCTCGGCGAGGCTCTTGAGGTCCTCGGCCGTCCGTCCGTCCTGAAGCGTCGTCATGTCTCGTCCCCTCCACCGTCGTTGCGCGGAACTCCCCGGGACAGCAGCCCGAGGAACTTCAGCTGGAAGGCTCGACTGCAGGCCGCGCATTCCCACGCGCCGTGGCTCTCCTCGCTGGGCCGCAGGTCCTCGTCGCCGCAGTAGGGGCAGTAGAAGGGGGCCGCGCGCTCGCTCATGCGCTGTCCTCCGTCTCGTCGTCCGCGGGGCTCACGACAGGGACTCCTCGGAGGCGCGCGCGGCCCAGGCCGCGAAGCGTTCGCCGTCCTCGCGCTCGGCCTGGTAGCGCCTGAGAACCCGCTCGACGTAGTCGGGCAGCTCGTCGGAGGTGACCTTGAGGCCGCGGACCTTGCGGCCGAAGCCGGCCTCCAGGCCGAGCGCGCCGCCCAGGTGCACCTGGTAGCCCTCGACCTGCTCGCCCCGGTCGTCGAGGACCAGCTGGCCCTTGAGACCGATGTCCGCGACCTGGATACGGGCGCAGGCGTTCGGGCAGCCGTTGAGGTTGATGGTGACGGGCTCGTCGAACTCGGGGATGCGGCGCTCGAGTTCGTCGATCAGGGAGGCGCCCCGCGCCTTGGTCTCGACGATGGCCAGCTTGCAGTACTCGATGCCCGTGCAGGCCATCGTGCCGCGCCGGAAGGCCGAGGGCCGGACGGTCAGGTCCAGCGCCTCCAGGGCCTCGGTCAGCGACTCGACCCGGTCCTGCTCCACGTCGAGCACGATCATCTTCTGCTCGACCGTGGTGCGCAGCCGGCCCGAGCCGTGGGCCTCGGCGAGTTCGGCGATCTTCGTCAGGGTGGCGCCGTCCACGCGGCCGACGCGCGGCGCGAAGCCGACGTAGAAGCGGCCGTCACGCTGCCGGTGCACGCCGATGTGGTCGCGCCAGCGGGCGACCGGCTCGGCGGGCGCCGGGCCGTCGACGAGCTTGCGCTTCAGGTACTCGTCCTCCAGGACCTGGCGGAACTTCTCGACGCCCCAGTCGGCCAGCAGGAACTTCAGCCGGGCGCGGTTGCGCAGCCGCCGGTAGCCGTAGTCGCGGAAGATCGAGATGACGCCCTCCCAGGCGTCGGCGACCTCGTCCAGCGGGACCCAGGCGCCGAGGCGCTGGCCGATCTTGGGGTTGGTGGAGAGGCCGCCGCCGACCCAAAGGTCGAAGCCGGGGCCGTGCTCGGGGTGGTGCACGCCGACGAAGGCGACGTCGTTGATCTCGTGGGCCACGTCCAGCAGCGGGGAGCCCGAGATCGCCGTCTTGAACTTGCGCGGCAGGTTGGAGAAGGCCTTGTCGCCGATGAAGCGGCGGTGGATCTCCTCGACGGCGGGGGTGCCGTCGATGATCTCGTCCTCGGCGATGCCGGCGACCGGAGAGCCGAGGATGGTGCGGGGCGTGTCACCGCAGGCCTCGGTGGTCGAGAGGCCGACGGCCTCCAGGCGGTTCCAGATCTCGGGGACGTCCTCGATGCGGATCCAGTGCAGCTGGATGTTCTGCCGGTCGGTGATGTCGGCGCTGCCGCGTGCGAACTCCTGCGAGATCTCGCCGATGACCCTCAGCTGTGCGGTGGTCAGCCGGCCGCCGTCGATACGCACCCGCAGCATGAAGAACTTGTCGTCCAGCTCCTCGGGCTCCAGGATCGCGGTCTTGCCGCCGTCGATCCCGGGCTTGCGCTGGGTGTAGAGGCCCCACCAGCGCATCCGCCCGCGCAGGTCGTTGGGGTCGATCGAGTCGAAGCCCCGCTTGGAGTAGATCGTCTCAATGCGTGTCCGCACATTGAGACCGTCGTCGTCCTTCTTGAACTGTTCGTTGCCGTTGAGCGGGGTGAAGTGACCCACGGCCCACTGACCCTCGCCGCGGTGACGGCTCACCTTGCGGCGGGGCGCGGCGGGATTCTGCGGGGTGGCGGCCATGACTGATACGTCCTTCGGGACTACGGGACAGGCAAGAGGGCGGCTCGGGCGTGCACATATGGGCACATACCGAAGTATGGGCGCGTCATTGCGCAGGGTTCACGAAGAGGGGATCTCGGCGGCGCTGGGCTGATCAGCTCGCCGGACAGATGGCGCTGGACATGCGGCAGAGATCGACGTGTCGCCGACTCACCAAGGCAATTCCAGTTCCAGACATGACGGAAGCGTGTCACGGGGATCTCGGGGGAGTCCACCATTGTCCGCCATGTGGACATGCTTGTCCCGAATCGCAAGACGCGAGTGTTGTCGATCACATGGCGGCGTGGTTGTCCTCATGCCGAGGGGGTGTCACGCCCCGGGCCGGTCACCTGGCCTCGGCCCCGGGCCAGGGGCCGGGTGCGGGTACGTCGGGCTCCTCCTCGACCCTGGTGTCGAAGAGCTTGAAGCCGCGCCGCAGGTAGTTGTCCATGGCGTGCTCGCCGTCCTTGCTGCACGTGTGCAGCCAGACCCGCTTGGTCTCGGCCCGCCCGGGCCAGCGCCCGGCCAGGTCCCAGGCGCGCGCGGCACCGTGGGAGAGCAGGTGCCCGCCGATCCGGCGGCCCCGGAAGGCGGGTATCAGCCCGAAGTAGACGATCTCCACGGCCCCGTCGTCCTGCGGGTCCAGCTCCACGTATCCCGCGGGCGTCCCCCGGTCGTACGCGACCCAGGTCTCCACGCCCGGCCGGTCCAGCACCGCCTGCCACCGCGCGTACGTCCAGCCGAGCCGGTCGGTCCAGCGGATGTCCCCGCCGACCGACGCGTACAGGAAGCGGCTGAACTCGGGCGAGGGCACCTCGGCGCGGACGATCCTGACGTCCGCGCCGGGCGCGGAGGCGGGCAGCAGGTCGGAGGGGTCCGTCTGCTCCAGGGACCAGGTGGTCACGATGAGGTTGCTCATGCCGGCCAGGGAACCACGGGGCGCGGTTCGCATCCAAAAGGGTCCCAAACGAACAGGCCCTAGTCGAGGGCGCTGTCCACCGCCGACAGCGGGACGGCGTACAGCACCCGCTCCGGGATGGCGTCGGGCTCCCACGCGTCGTCCTTGTTCGCCGCCCACTCGGTGAGCGTCCACAGCTCGCCGGTCCCGTGCCAGTACGACAAGGACTCCGTGTGCCGGCCCCAGCAGGCGAGTGTCCGGTCGGCGGTGCACCGGGCCGCCGAGGCCCCGCTCCCGTTCTGCCGCCAGAGGGTGCCGGGCCGGCCGCGGATCCCCGGCGCCTGACCGACGTACCAGTCGGCCTCGCTCGCGCCCGCGGCCTTGTGGGAGAGGGCGCCCTGCACCCCGACGGCCTTGGTCTCGTAGGCCTCGTCGGCGTTCACCAGGTCGCTCGCGTTGCTGCCGAGCAGGCCGGTGCGGTCGCTCGCGGTGCTGAAGTAGTAGCGCCAGAGGCGGGCAGGCTGGGTGCCGCCCGAGCTGAACCACTCGTTGGCGACGAGGCTGTCCGGCGTCGAGGTGCGGTCCAGCGAGACCGACGCGAAGCAGGGGACCGCGTTGTCGTGGCTGGACGTACAGGCGCCGCCGGTCAGGTTGTACGAGCCGACGGCGGGCAGCACGTACTGGTAGCCGTGCGCCGAGTAGCCGCCGCTCACCTTGCCGACCGCGTCGCTGTCGACGCTCGCCCGCAGGATGCGGTGCATGTCGAAGACGAACAGGGCGTTGTCGTGGTCGGCGCCGTTCTTCGCGGTGACGATCAGCTTGTCCTGGTACCAGACCATGCCGCCGACGTGGGAGCGCACCGCCCCGAAGCTCTTGCCGCCGCTCAGCGGCGCCACCAGCAGGACCCAGCGGTACTTGAGGTCGTCCGGGTCGTTCGCGTCGACGAAGGCGATCCGGGCCAGCCCGGTGTCCTCCGGGGGCTCGTCCGCCTTGTGGTCGTTGTGCGTCCAGCCGGCCAGGATGACGCGGTCGTCGCCCCACGTGCCGTCGTCGTCGGCGTCACCGGAGGTGGTGACGGACTGCGGCAGCCACTTCTGGGTGGTGGCGTCCCCGTTGTCCCAGCAGTACGCGCGCGTGGCCGTCGGCTCCACCGGCAGGGCGGCCGTCTCGGTGCCCGCGCACTGGGCTTTCGTACGCATCGGGTGGTTGGCGCTCTGCAGCACGCCGTGCACCCCGACGTTGCCGCCCATGTTCGTGGTGAGCGTGTCCAGGGTGCTCTCGGCGACCAGGTTCTCGTGCAGCTGGAGCTTGCCGATCTCGGCGGACGAGGTGAGCGGGGTGAGCCTGCCCGGGTCCGCCACGTCCCCGGCCTGGGAGGTGCTGATCAGGGTGGCCGCGGCGGTCAGGGCGAGCGCGGTCCCGGCCAGGGTGGCGCGCAGCGCCTGCCCCCTTCTTCTGCGACGGTGCCTGCCACGCTGCTTCATGCATCCTCCCGGTAAGGCCAACTGCCCCTCGATGTCAAGACATTGAGCGAGGAGCATGCGGGGTGGCCCATGAGGGGGATGCTACGGCAGAGAGCACCGAACCTGGTCGAGGACGATGGAATACGAGAACATCCGCCGCACCGCGCCACCCCCCTGACCCACACCCGACCCGGAGGATGTGGGGGGCGATCCGCGCCGCGCTGTCCCCTTGCCCCGCCGGATCAGCGCGGCCGGGGAGCGCGCGGCCGGGCCGTCCGCGCCCGGACGATCGCGGGGGCCGTCGAGTGGGGCAGCAGGTCGAGCGGGTCGTCCGGGAGCAGGAGTTCGACGTCGGCGGAGTCGCAGAAACGATACGGCTGGTGTTCCAGGAAGGCCCCGAGGTAGCGCCGGACCCGGGACATCTCGGCGCGGACCGTCACCGTACGGCCCCGGTCGCCGAACAGGTCGTCGGCCAGGCCGGAGGCGCCGCGGCCGCCCGGGTGCAGGGCCAGCAGACAGAGCAGTTCGGCGTGCCGGGGGCTCAGCTCGTGCGTCCAGGAACCCGCGCCGCCCGACACGGTCACCGCCCGGCGCCGCGGATCCGCCAGATCCAGCACGATCCGGACCGCCCCCCGCGGCGGCGGTTCGTCCGCGACCCGCAGCAGCCAGCCGCCGGGCAGGGACTCGACCGCGCACGGCCCGAGGGACGGCAGCCGGCAGCGGCCGTCCCGGCCGAGGGAGGCGGGCAGTGCCACCCGGCTCGTGTACGGCATCCCGGTCACCGCCGCGGTCCAGCCGTCCCGGTCCACCACCAGGGCACGCCCGTCGAGCCGCGCCAGGACCGGCGCCGCGACCGCGCGCAGCCGCTCCAGCGAGGCCTGGTGCAGCTCCCGCAGCCGCGCCTGGGCGAGCTTGGCCACCGCGTCGACCAGGGCCAGCGTGGCCGGATGCATCGTCTCCAGCGGTCCGCTCACGTCCACCGCCCCGACCAGGCGGCCGTCGCGCGGGTCGGTGACCGGGGCGCCGGTGCACGTCCACGAGTGGTGGGTGCGCACGAAGTGCTCGGCGGAGAAGACCTGCACGGGGCGCCGGGTCACCAGGGAAGTGCCCACGCCGTTCGTGCCGACCACGTCCTCGCGCCAGTCGGCGCCGACCTCGAAGCCGTGCCCGTCGGCCTTGCGCAGCACCGCGGGGCTGCCCTCGCGCCACAGCACCCGGCCCTCCTCGTCCGCGACGACCATGATGTGCTGCGCCGTGTCCGCGACCGAGAGCAGCCCCTCGCGCAGCACCGGCAGCACGTGCCGCAGCGGTGAGGCGTGCCGCCGGCGCTCGATCTCCTCGTCGCCGAGGAGCCCGGCCCGGAAGTCGTGGTCGGGGTCGACCCCGCTGCGCAGCATCCGCTCCCAGGACTCCTCGATGACCGGCCGCGGCGCCACCCGCGTGCGCTGCCCCGCGAGAGCGGCGCTGCGCACCTCGCTGAGCACGCGTGCCGCCTGCGCGGCGTCCAGGGCGGCGAGCCGCGTCACATCCATCGCCGAGTGCCCCACCGGATCCTCCTGCATAGCCTTGGGGCAACCGGCTTCCGAGCCCCTTTTTCGGCCAGAGCTCCACCCTCCGTGCCGGCTGCCGTTCTCATAGTGCAGCCCGGCGGCCTCGGAGGTGCACGATCCGCCCGAAGGGAACGGGCGAGTTGCAACCCCCTGCAACCCTGGCGAAGCGCCCCCTGGTGTCCGAAACTTGAACAGCGCCGCCCGTGCGGCGTCCGTGCTCCTTGAACGGGGCCCGCGGAGCGGGGGTGGTGCCGTGTCGGCGCAGCACCACCCCTGTTCCGTACGACGCCGGAAGGCGCCCGGGCACGGACGGCCCGCCGGTCAGCTCACCGGCCGCGCCCGCTCCACCACCGAGGCGAGGTCCAGGGTGTGCGGCAGTGTGCCGAACGCCGAGCCCCAGTCACCGCCCAGCCGGGAGGCGCAGAACGCGTCGGCGACCTCCGGCGGCGCGTACCGGACCAGCAGCGACCCCTGGAGGACCACCGCGATGCGTTCCACCAGGCGGCGGGCCCGGGCCTCGACGCCCTCCAGGTCGGCGAGTTCGGTCAGCAGATTCTTGATCGCGCCGTCCAGCCGGTGGTCGGCGCCGCGCGCCCGGCCCACCTCCCGCAGATAGGCGTCGAGAGCCCCGGGCTCCCGCTGGAGGGCGCGCAGGACGTCCAGCGCCTGGACGTTGCCCGCGCCCTCCCAGATGGAGTTCAGCGGGGACTCGCGCAACAGCCTGGGCATGCCCGACTCCTCGACGTAGCCGTTCCCGCCCAGACACTCCAGTGCCTCGACCGCAACCGGCGTACACCGCTTGGTCACCCAGTACTTCGCCGCCGGCACCGCGAGCCGCAGGAACGCCCGCTCCTGCTCGCCGCCGTCGTCGTAGGCGGCGGCCAGCCGCATCGCGAGCGTCGTCGCCGCCTCCGACTCCAGCGCCAGATCGGCCAGCACGTTGCGCATCAGCGGCTTGTCGACCAGCGTGCCGCCGAATGCCTGCCGGTGGGTGCAGTGGTGGACGGCCTGGGCCACGGCCTGCCGCATCAGCGAGGCGGAGCCGAGCACACAGTCCAGACGGGTCGCCGCGACCATCTCGATGATGGTGCGCACCCCGCGCCCCTCGTCCCCGACCCGACGCGCCCAGGTGCCGTCGAACTCGACCTCGCTCGACGCGTTCGACCGGTTGCCCAGCTTGTCCTTCAGTCGCTGGATGCGGAACACGTTGCGTGTGCCGTCCTGCAGCACGCGCGGCACGAGGAAGCAGGTCAGACCGCCGGGAGCCTGCGCCAGCACCAGGAAGCCGTCCGACATCGGCGCCGAGCAGAACCACTTGTGGCCCGTCAGCTCGTACGTCCCGTCCTCGGCGAGCGGCCGGGCCGCCGTCGTGTTGGCGCGGACGTCGCTGCCGCCCTGTTTCTCCGTCATGCCCATCCCGAAGAGGGCGCCGGCCTTCTGGTGGGCGGGCCGCAGCCCCTCGTCGTAGATTGTGGACGTCAGCCGCGGTTCCCATTCGGCGGCCAGTCGGGGGTCCGTGCGCAGCGCGGGGACCGCCGCGTGGGTCATCGACAGCGGGCAGCCGTTGCCCGCCTCGACCTGCGTCCAGATCACGAACCCGGCCGCCCGCCGGACGTGCCCGCCGGGACGGTTCCAGGCGGCGGTCAGACCGGCCGAGACGCCCTTGCCGAGGAGCCGGTGCCAGGACGGGTGGAACTCGACCTCGTCGACGCGGTTGCCGTAGCGGTCGTGGGTGCGCAGCCGGGGCGGATGCTCGTTGGCCAGCACCCCCCACTCCAGGACCTGGGCGGAACCGGACGAGCGTCCGAGGCCCGAGAGCTCCTCGCGCGCCTCGTCCAGGAGCTGTGGATCGAGATGACGTTCGACCGCCTCCACGAGGGCCCGGTCGGCGGCGAAGACGTCATATCCGACCAGGGGCGGAGGCTGATTGGTCACGGTGTGGGTGCTGGCTGCCATACGGATACGGTAAGGACGTGCACCAGGCAAAAGAAACACCTGAACGGCCACCCTCCGGCCGTCTTCACCGCGCCAAGGCGCTGTACCGGAACGTGTCGAAGCGCAGGACCGCCTGGCTGCTGCTCAAGGACACCGTCAACTCGTGCATGGAGTACCGCATCCTGGGACTGGCCGCGGAGGCGGCCTTCTTCACCCTGCTGTCCGTGCCGCCGCTGCTGCTGAGCATGATCGGACTGCTCGGCTACGTGGACGACTGGACCGGCGCCGACAGCATCGCCGGCCTGGAGAACAACCTGCTGGAGGCGTCCCGCACCGTCCTGTCCGACAAGGGTGTCACCCAGATCGCCCAGCCGATCCTGGACGACGTCATGAAGGGCGGCCGGCCCGACGTCATCTCCCTCGGCTTCCTGTTCGCCCTCTGGTCGGGCTCCCGCGCGGTGAACGTCTTCATCGACACCATCACCGTCATGTACGGCCTCGACGGGACCCGCGGCATCGTCGCGACCCGCGTGATGTCCTTCCTGCTCTTCATCGTGGCGCTGCTGATCGGCTCGGTCGCGCTGCCCCTGATGGTGGCGGGCCCGGACGCGGTGGTGCAGATCGTGCCCTGGTCGACCACCGTCGTGCAGATCCTGTACTGGCCCGTCGTCATCGTGCTGTCCGTCGTCTTCCTGACGACGCTCTACCACGTGTCCGTGCCGGTCCGCTCGCCCTGGATCGAGGACGTGCCGGGGGCCCTGGTGGCCCTCGGCATGTGGGTGCTCGGCAGCCTCCTGCTCCGCATCTACCTGACCAGCACCGTCGAGGGCCCCACGATCTACGGATCGCTCGCCGCACCCGTCGCCGTCCTGCTGTGGATCGGCGTGTCCGCCTTCGCGGTGCTGGTCGGCGCCGCCGTCAACGCCGCCATCGACCGGGTCTGGCCGGCCGCCGCCACCGCCGCGGCCCGCGCGGCCAACGAGCGGCTGCGCCGGGCCCAGGCCGCCGAGTACATCGCCCGCGCCTCCGCGGCCCGCTCCGGCGACGGCGATGCGGACCCCGACGACGGGGACATGCCCTCCGAGTTCCCCGAACGCTGGTCGCGCTTCCTGCCCCCGGAGGACGTGACCTCCCGGCTTCGGGCGCACGCCAGGAGCCTGCACCACCCGCCGGCCAAGCACGAGGACGAGACACCGCCCGAGCGGTGACCTCGCCGCACCGGTGGCCCGGAGCGGGCCGAGGGGCGGCCTGCCCCGGCGGCCACGCCTCTCAGCCGGCCCCGGTCGCGGTCACCTCTTCCGGCTGCCGCCGTCGCGGCATCCCCTCTTCCGGCCGCCGCCGTCCCGGTCACCCCTTCCGAAGGCCTCGTTCCCATGAGCGGACGTCCACGGCCGTTCCCGCCGGGCCTCTACGCTGGCGGCATGGACGCTCCTCCACACTCGAACATGCTTACGCGGGGGGACCCCCTCGCAGACCTGCTCGAAGGTCCACGCGCGCGGGGCGCATTCATGATCCGCGCGTGCTTCGACCCGCCCTGGAGCGTGCGCGTCGAGGACCGCGCCCCGCTCACGATCATGCTCGTGGTCCGCGGCGAGGCATGGGTCGTGCCGGACGGGGGAGAACCGGTACGGCTGCGACCGGGCGACCTCGCCGTCGCGCGCGGGCCCGACCCGTACCTCTGCGCCGACCACCCCGACACCGCGCCGCAGGCGGTGATCCTGCCGGGCGGCGAGTGCGTCCACCCCGACGGGCGGTCGCTCGGCGGGCACTGGGACCTCGGGGTGCGCAGCTGGGGCGACCGGCCCGACGGCTCCACCGTGATGCTCATCGGCACCTATCTCGTGCGGGGCGAGATCAGCGGCCGGCTGCTGGACGCCCTGCCGCCGCTGCTGTCGCTCACCTCCGACGTGTGGGAGTGCCCGCTCACCCCGATCCTGGCCGCCGAGATCGTGCGCGACGAGCCCGGCCAGGAGGTCGTCCTCGACCGCCTGCTCGACCTGCTCGTCATCGCCGCGCTGCGCGCCTGGTTCTCCCGCCCCGAGGCCGCGGCCCCCGCCTGGTACCGGGCGCGCGCGGACCCGGTCGTGGGCCGGGTGCTGCGGCTGGTGCAGGACGACCCGGCCCACCCGTGGACGGTCGCGTCGCTCGCCGCCGAGGCCGGGGTGTCGCGGGCCGCGCTGGCCCGGCGCTTCAACGACCTCGTCGGCGAGCCCCCGATGACGTACCTGACCGGCTGGCGCCTGGCCCGCGCGGCGGACCTGCTGCGCGACGGCGGGGAGACCATCGGCGCGATCGCCCGGCAGGTCGGCTACGGCAGCGCGTTCGCCCTGTCCGCCGCATTCAAACGGGTCCACGGCGTCAGTCCGCAGGAGTACCGGAACCGGGCGGCGTAGCCTGGCGTACGTGTACGTGGAACGGGCGTCCCGGCTGGCGGGCGCCGTCGTGTGGTCGCACGGGGCGCCCGGCGACACGGCACGGCCCGTGCTGCCCGACGGCTGCATGGACCTGCTGTGGAACGAGGGGCGGCTGCTGGTCGCCGGACCGGACACCCGTGCGTACGTCCCCGCGGGCGCGGCCGGCCGCTGGGCCGGCGTGCGCTTCTTCCCCGGCACGGCCCCCGCCTACCTTGGGGTGCCCGCGCAGGAACTGCGCGACAGACGGGTGGAGTTGGCGGATCTGTGGCCCGCCGCTGAGGTGCGGCGCCTCGCGGGCCGGATCGACGCCGCCGCCGACCCCGTGACCGCGCTCGAAGAGGTCGCCCTGGAGCGGGCGGGCCGGGCCCGGCCACCCGATCCGCAGCTCCGAAAGGTCGTGGCAGCCCTGCGCGCGGGGCGGTCGGTCGCCGCGACGGCGGACGAACTCGGCCTCGGGGCACGACAGTTGCACCGCCGCTCGCTGGCAGCCTTCGGCTACGGACCCAAGACGCTGGCCCGCGTGCTGCGGCTGCAGCGGGCCCTCGCCCTCGCCCGCTGCGGCGTGCCGTACGCCGAGACGGCGGCCCGCACCGGCTTCGCCGACCAGCCCCATCTGGCCCGGGACGTACGCGAGTTGACGGGCATGCCGCTGGGGGAGTTGCTGGCGGGCGTCTGATCAGGCGTCGGGCAGGGGTGCGAAGAGGTCCACCCCGTTGCCGTCCGGGTCGTGCACGACCGCGTACCGCATGCCCCAGAAGGCGTCCCAGGGCTCGAGCTCCCCGTGGTGCCCGGCGCCGGTCAGGTCCGCGTAGAGCGAGTCGACCTCCGCCGGAGCGTCGCAGCAGAAGGCGAGCGAGACCCGCCCGCCGCCAGAGGCCGGCGCCCGCCAGTCGGCGTGGAAGGACCGGATGGTCTCCTCGGTGTCGAGCGCCAGCCGCAGACCGCCGGGCAGCTCGGCCTCGACGTGCGGCAGAGTCTCCGCACCCTCGGGGAAGACGATCCCGAGCCGGCGGTAGAAGACGAGCGAGGCGGACAGGTCGGAGACGGCGATGCCGATCACGGCGAAGCGTGGAGTCATGTGATCACGGTAGGCAGGCCGGCGGCGGCCGGTCTTGAAGGAATCGGACGCGGACGCCCGGCCAGGCAGGTGTTCACCTCGCCCCGGCCGGCCCGGCCACGGAACCGGTCGAGCGTGGGGGCAATGCCGCAGGCGACGGAGCCCCCGACGACATCGTGGGGACCGAGAACCGTCGCGGTGGAAGAGTCCCGGCGCGGTCCGGACGCCCGGGATCCCGGACCCGCCGGGGAATAGGCTCCGCGGCATGGCCTTTCGCGTACTCGTGTACACCCGCACCACCGACTACCGGCACGATTCCGTCCCGGACGCCGTCGCCGCCGTGCGCGAACTCGGCGGCACGCACGGCTTCGGCGTCGACGCGACCGAGGACCCCGCCGCCTTCGAGGCGCCCCTCGACGCGTACGCGGCGGTCGTCTTCCTGTCCACGAGCGGGGAGGTGCTGACCCCCGAGGGGCGTACCCGGCTGCGCGCGTATGTGGAATCGGGCGGCGGGTTCGCCGGGGTGCACGCGGCGGCCTGCACCGAGTACGACTGGCCCTACTTCGGCGAGCTGCTCGGGACGTGGTTCGCCCGGCACCCCGCCCACCAGCCGGGCAGGGCCGTGGTGGAGGACCGCGACCACCCGGCGACCCGCCACCTGCCTGCGGTCTGGGAGTTCACGGACGAGTGGTACGACTTCCGCGAGAACCCCCGGAGTCGGGTGCGCGTCCTCGTCCGCGCCGACGAGTCCTCGTACGAGGGCGGCGGGATGGGCGCGGACCACCCGCTGGCGTGGTGCCGGGAGCAGGGCGCGGGCCGGGTCTTCTACACCGCGCTCGGGCACGCCTCGAAGGCCTACGCGGACCCCGCCTTCCGCGCGCATCTGCTCGGCGGGATCGCCTGGGCGGCCGGCGCCTCACGGTGACGGCGTCGACCCGTACGCCGTGAGGAAGCGGTCGCGGAAGGAGTCCATCTTCCACACGGGGGCGTCGTGTTCGGGCTGGAGACCGTCCGTCCAGCCCCAGTCGGCGATCTTCTCCAGCACCTCGGGGTCGTGGGCGACGATCGCGCAGGGCACGTCACGGCTCGCGTGGCTGCCGCTGACCCGGGCCATGGGCTGGTGGTCGCCCAGAAAGACCAGGACGGTGTTCCTGCCGCCGTACCTGATCACGTAGTCGATGAGGCTCCTGACCGAGTACTGGATGGACTTGCCGTACTCCTGCTTCACCTTCGCCGAGTCGTAGAAGACGTCCGCGGGCTTCTTGCCGGCCCGCTGGATGCCCTCGTAGACCGAGCCGTCCCCGACCCGGTCCTGGGGGACCGTCTTCGGGATCGGGGCCCAGGGCTGGTGGCTGGAGGTCAGGATGATCTCCGACATCAGCGGCTTGTCGTGCTTCCTGCCGTGCTCCAGGCGCTCGAAGGCCGTGAGGGCGTACTGGTCGGGCATGGTCGACCAGCTGAACTTCGGGCCCTTGTAGCCGAGGTTCCGTGAGTCGTAGAGGTGGTCCAGGCCGTAGAAGTCGGCCTCCGGCCAGGCCTTCTGGACGCCGGGCATGATGCCGACCGTCCGCCAGGCGCCCGTCTTCCTGAAGGCGCTGGTCAGGGTGAGGTGGTCCCCGGCGGTGACGGTGCGGTAGCGCTGCTGGTTGTCGATCCACAGGCCGGACAGGAAGGTGGAGTGGCCGAGCCAGCTGCTGCCGCCGTACGTCGCCGAGGTGAGCCAGCCGCTCTTCGCGGCGTACCCGGCCCTGCCGAGCCGTTCGGTCGCGGAGGCGAGTGTCGCGTCCACCCCCGGTGCGGTGACCGGGTCCTCGACCGCGCTGCGGCCGTAGCTCTCGATGAAGGTGAACATCACGTCCTTGCCGCGCAGCCCGGTCAGCAGCCGGCCGGGCGGGGTGCCGCCGAAGGTGTCCTTCTGCGCCGCCTTTGCGAACGCCGCCTCGTCCCGCAGGGTGGCCCGCACCCGCTGTGCCCGGTCCTGGACGCCCGCCGCCGCGTGGCCGGCGGCGACGGGCACGCCCCCGAGCTGCACCCCGGTCGCCGTGCACAGGACCCAGACGGTCCCCAGCGCCAGCGTCGAACGGGTCGCGAGAGGGCGGTGCCGGGCCAGCAGGCGGGCGAGCCGTACGACCGCGAGCGCCATGAGGACCAGCACGGCGAGGACGAGGACGATCACCGCGACGACGGCGGCGGCCGCGCCCGCCGGACCGACCGAGTCCTTCAGATACGCCCGGGCGTCGCCGAACAGACTCCAGTCGAGGACGAGGTTGAAGCCCCGTCCGAGGAACTCGTCGAAACCCAGGTCGAGGAGGTTCAGGACCGTCAGCGCGCCGAGGCCCAGCCCTGCGGTCGCGGCCACGACGACACGCGGTCTGCGCGGCAGGACGATCAGGACGGCGGCGCCGAGGATCGCCTCCACGGGGAGTCGCGCGAACCCGGCGGCCCGGAGGTCGCCGAGCCTGTTCGGTAGCAGCAGCGCGGTGACGACGACCGCGAAAGCCAGCACGTCGGTGCCCCGGGCGAAGCCGCGCGCGAGCGCGGGGTGCCGTGCCCGCAGGCCGCGCGGCGTGCCACTCGGGCGCCGGGTGCGGCGGTCGGGGGCGGCAGGGGTGTCGCGCGGGGCGCCGGAACCACCGCCGGGGTCGGTGGGCACCTCGCCGGGGACGGCTGACGCCTCGCCGGGACCGGCGGCGGCGTCAGGGGATCCGGCGGAGATCTCGCGCGGATCGGCGGACGCGTCACCGGAGTCCGCCGGACCCTCCCCAGGACCGGCGGAGGTGTCGCCCGGCTCGGCGGAGGCGGTGTCCGGGGCTGCCTCCTGCCCGGGTGACCCGTTCTCCGGCGTCTCCTTCCGTCGGGGTGTCCCGTCCGTGTGCCGAGGGCGCTGTGAGCGTGTGAAGAGGGACAACCCGGATTTCCTTCCGTGCGAAGCCCGGTGACGGCACCGCGGACCCGTCGGCGGGCCCGGCCTCGTGGTCCGCCGCTCCTTCGTACGGCCGTTCGCCGGGTTCCGTTCAATCGCCGGGGCGTCACCCCGGGGTCACTCCGCGGAGCACGTGGCCCGGACCGCCGTGCAGGAAGGACCGCCCCGGGCCGCCGCGGGGAGGCGCCGTGCTGGCCCGCTCCACCAGACGCGTGGAGAGCTCGGTGCGGGTCCCCTCGGGCCGGTCGCCGGCCATCATGCGCACGAGCAGCCGCAGCGCCGTCGCGGCCATCTCGGAGAGCGGCTGGCGCACGGTGGTCAGCGCGGGTGCCGCCCAGCGCGCCTCGGGCAGGTCGCCGAAACCGACCACGCTGACGTCGTCCGGCACGCGCAACCGCCGCTCGGCCAGGGCCCGGTAGACGCCCAGCACCATCGTGTCGGAGCAGGCGAAGACCGCGGTGGGCGGTTCGGGCAGGTCGAGCAGCCGGCCCATGCGCCGGTGGGCCCCGCCCTCGTCGAGCCCGGCGTGGCGGAGGTACTCCGGCCGGCACCGGACACCGGCCGCCGCGAGCGCGGAGCGGTACCCGGCGACCCGCGCACCGCCGGCCGCCTCGTGCCGGCGGCCTCCGATGACGGCGACGCGCTCATGGCCGAGGGCGAGCAGGTGCTCGGTCGCCAGCAGTCCGCCCCGCCAGTCGGCCGCGCCGACCGAGACCACGCCGGGCGGGGGTTCGCGCGCCGGGTCGACCATCACGAAGGGGATGCGGTGCTGCTCCAGCCAGGCGTACTGGGAGGGGGACAGCTCGGCCAGGCTGAACAGCACCCCCGCGGAGCCCCTGGCGGTGATCCTGTCCTGCCAGCCGCGCCCCGGCCGCCCGTCCCGGCCCGGCCCCGTCGTCACCACGACGTCCAGGCCCGCGTCGTGCGCGGCCTGCTCCGCCCCGTGCAGCACCGCTCCCGAGCGGGAACTGTCGAGCGTGTGCACGACCAGATCGACCAGGCGGGGTGCCCGCGCCGGGTCGAACCGGGGCCTGCGCACATAGCCGAGCCGGTCCAGGGCCTCGGTGACCCTCTTGCGGGTCCCGGGTGCCACGTCCTCCCGGCCGTTGACGACCTTCGAGGCCGTCGGCACGGACACGCCCGCCTCGCGCGCGACGACCGCCAGGGTCGGCCCGGCCGTCCCGCTCCGGCTCCGGACCATCCACAACCGCCTCTCCGCCCCGTCCCGAGGGCCGACGAACCTTCGAACAGCCACGGTCGCGCCCCGGAGGCGAAGACCGGATAGAAAGCGCTTCCTACAGTAAGCGTGCGGCAACTCGCCCCGGAAGACCCGGGAAATCAACGGCACGCGCGGCCCGGCGAGCGTTCCGCCCCGTCGAACAGGAGCCGCGGCGGGCCGTCCGCCGCACCCTCGCGACCCGGACCCGACCGGCGCGACAGCGGCACGCAACCCGGGCGGGACACGCTGAAGACCGGTTCCGTGCCGTCCGGGCCGCGGGGGCGCCGGGTGATGTGATGCGGTGACTGCTGCAGCCCCGCAGCGCGGTAAGGAGAGGGACGTATGGTCGGCGTGTCCGAGGATCCTGTGGTCACCACCCCGTACGGAGCCGTGCGCGGGCGGCGCGAGAAGGGTGCCGCCGTCTTCCGCGGCATCCCCTACGCCGCCCCGCCGTTCGGTCCGCACCGCTTCCGTCCGCCCGTCCCGCCGGAGCCCTGGGACGGCGTCCGCGACGCGGGTTCGTTCGGGCCGACCCCGCCGAAGCCGCCGTACTCCGAGGCGTTCGCGCGACTGTTGTCCGACCCCGTGGTGCCCGGCGACGAGTGCCTCAACCTCAACGTGTGGCCCCCCGACCCCGATCCGGCGGCCCGGCTCCCGGTCATGGTGTGGATCCACGGCGGCGCCCTCACCCGGGGCTCGTCCGCCGTCCCCGTGTACGACGGGGGCTCCTTCGCCCGTGACGGCGTCGTCTTCGTCTCGCTCAACTACCGGCTCGGGGTGGAGGGTTACGGCCTCTTCCCGGACGCGCTGCCGAACCTGGGCCTGCGTGACCAGCTCGCCGCCCTGGAATGGGTGCGCGACGCCATCGCCGCCTTCGGAGGCGATCCGGACCGCGTCACGGTCTTCGGCGAGTCCGCCGGCGCGATCAGCATCGGCGCGCTGCTGGCGAGCCCGCGTGCCGAGGGCCTCTTCCGCAGGGCGGTCCTGCAGAGCGGCCCGCCGGAGGCCACGGAGCGGGAGAAGGTGCGGCGCCTGGTGCGGCGGATGGCGGCACGGCTGAGGATCCCGGCGACCGCCGCCGCCTTCGCCGGCGTCGACCGGACCGTCCTCGCCGAGGTCCAGGCCGAGGCCGGCCGCCGTGCCAGCCCGGTGCTCGGCGGACCGGCGTTCGGCATCGTCGTCGACGGTGACCTGGTGCCGCGCGATCCGCTGGCCGCCCTGCTCGACGGCGCCGCCCGGGACGTCGGTCTGCTGCTGGGCTGGACCAGCGAGGAGTACCGGCTGTGGCTCGCGCCGACCGGACTGCTCGAACGCATCGACCGGCTCGGTCCGGTGGCCGTGGCCGGCGCGATGGCCCGCTGCCACTGCGGCCCCGAGGTCCCGCGCGGCTACCGCGCCGCCCATCCGGACGCGGGCACCGCCGAGCTGGTCGGCCAACTGGTCACCGACCATCTGCTGCGGCGCCCCCTGCAGCGGCTCGCCGACGCCCGCGTCGGCCACGCCCCGTCCCACGTCTACGAGTTCGCCTGGCCCTCCAACGTGCCGGGGCTCGGCGCGTGCCACGCGCTGGAACTGGGCTTCGTCTTCGACACCGCCCATGTGCCGGAGTCGGCCAAGCTCGCGGGCCCCGGAGCCCCGCAGGAGCTGGCCGACGTGATGCACGCGGCGTGGGTGCGCTTCGCGGTGGACGGCGACCCTGGCTGGCCCGCCTGGGACGCGTCGCACCCGGTGCGGATGTTCGGCGCGGAGCCCGAGCTGCTGTACGGGCCGCGGGACCACGAGATGGAGCTGTGGCAGGCGGAGTCCACCCGCGCGCCGGCCGCACCCGTGGCGGCTCCCCGGCCCGGTCCGCCCATGCGGGGTACGGCGCCGCTGTCAGCCGGACGGCGCCTGCGTCGCTCCGCGGGTGTCCGTCGGCCGTGACCACGCCGACCCCGCCGAGCGGCCCCGCCCGGCGGGCCGCGGTCTGGTGGGCACCGACGGACAGCACGCGGCCGCGGGGCCGGACGCCGGGCTGATGCGGCGCGATGAGGGAGCAACCGGCCCCGACCGACAACGGCGGGTGGCCGGGGCCCGCGGACGCCGACGCCGACGCGGTGCGCGCGTACGCGGGCAACGGCGGCTTCGTCCGCCTGACGTTCCGGTGGCCAGTGGGTGGAGTTCAGCCGGAGTACACGCCGTTTCAAGATCGTCTCACCAGAGTTCCGCCTCGTGCCTACCTCATACTCACGTGCCGGCGCCGCCCCCGGGTGCGCCGTGGCTCTGGCCCTTTCCGGACTGCTCGCCACCGGGCTGCTGGCTGCTCCGCCCGCGGCTGCCGCGGACCCCGTCGGCTATCAGAACGTTCGGATCAACGAAGTCACCTCGTCGAACAACGACACGGTGGAGCTGTACAACGCCGGCTCGACCGCAGTGAGCGTCAGCGGCTGGAAGATGGCCGACGACAGCTTCTCGCCTCAGTCGTTCACCCCGTCCTCCGGCACGATTCCGGCCGGTGGCTTCGTCACCTTCAACTCGCCCAAGGGACTGGGCGATGCGGACAAGCTGGTGCTCTACACGTCCGGCGGCACGGTGGTCGACCGCGTCGAGTGGGCGACCGGCAGGGCGAAGCCGGCGATGGCGCGTTGCGGCGGCGGCACCGGGGCGTGGGTGACCGCGGCCCCGTCGGCCACGTTCGGCGCCGCGAACGCCCCGGGCTGCCCGTCGTCGATCCCGGCGGCGAGCCGGGTGCGGATCAACGAGGTCACCTCGAACGGCTCCGACACGGTGGAGCTGTACAACGGCGGAACGAGCGCGGTCAGCGTCGGGTCGTGGAAGTACGCCGACAACGACACCTCGCACTCCGCCGCGTCGGTCTCGTCCTCCTCGCCGAGCGCGAGCAGCATCCCCGCGGGCGGCTACATCACGTTCGACTCGACCATCGGCCTCGGCGACAACGACTCGGTCTTCCTCACCGACAGCAGCGGCAACACCATCGACTCGGTGACCTGGACGACCGGCGGTGCCCAGCCGTCGGACGAGCGTTGCGCGAATGGCACCGGCTGGTTCCGGACCGCCACGACCGCGACGCTCGGCACCGCGAACTCCTGCTCGGGCGGCACCGGCGGCGGCGACCCGCAGAACGGGCAACTGCTGGGTGGCGGCGGCTCGCTCACCAGCGGCTGCGCGCCCGAGGCGCCTTCCGGCACGGGTTCCGCCCCGACGGGCACCCTGGCCTGGCCGGGCGGCCCGAACGTCACGATCGCGGACAACGTCTGCGCGTTCACCACGTCCACCGGCCCGGAAGGCCGGGACCTGAGCGGCCTGGCGTTCGACCCGGCGAACCCGTCGGTGCTGTGGGCCGCCAAGAACAAGAACTGGCTGTACAAGCTGGTGAAGAGCAACGGCAAGTGGATCCCGGACGCGACCTGGAGCGCGACCGGCAAGCAGATCCGCTTCGCGGGCGGCTCCGGCGAGCCGGACTCCGAGGGCCTGACGGTCGGCGGCAACGGCCACATCTACGTGACCTCCGAGCGCGACAACACCGACAACACGCGGCCCAGGGACACGATCCTGGAGTTCGACCCGGCCGCGACCGGATCGACGCTGACGCCGGTCCACCAGTGGGACATGACCGCGCAGTTCCCGCAGCTCGACACCGGCGACAAGGACGACGCCAACCTCGGCTTCGAGGGCGTCGGGTACGTGCCGGACAGCTGGCTGACCGCGAACGGCTGGGTCGACCCGCGCACCGGCGCCGCCTACGACCCGGCGAGCTATCCGCTGCACGGGTCGGGCCTGTTCTTCGCCGGTCTGGAGTGGGACGGCTCGCTGCACGTCTACGGTCTGAACTCCGACGGCACGTTCACCACGTTCGGCACGATCGCGACCGGCAAGGCTTCCGTGATGGACGTGACGTTTGACGCCGGCACCCAGCGCCTCGTCGCGACCTGCGACAACACCTGCGGTGAGACCCACACCTTCATGAAGGTCGACGCCTCCGGCGCGATCGTGCCGGACGTGACCTACACGAACCCGGCCGTCATGCCCGCCGGCAACCTGGAGGGCTTCGCGATCGCACCGACCACGGCCTGCGTCAACGGCTCCCGCGAAGCGGTCTGGAGCGACGACGGCACCTACGGCTTCGGCTCCGGAAGCTCCTCCTACGGACACGTCCTCTACAGCGGCACGTTCCCCTGCTGATCCTGCCACCTCGCCGATGCGGGGGGCCGACCGTTCAGATGATCCCCAGCCGCCGGGCCTCCCGGACCCACGACGGGAACTCGGACAGCAGCCTGTCGTAGAGCTCCGTGTCCGGTAGGTCGCCGATGTCGTCGACGGCGAAGAACCCGACGTTGTCGACGCGTCGGCCCGGCAGGGTGTCGAACCGTTCCAGGACGCCGTAGTCGGACCGCCCCAGTCCGACGAACTGCCAGAAGACCGGTTCGTCCGCCGCCTGCCGCAGCTCGGCCTCGATCTCCCTGTTGCGGTGGACGCCGCCGTCGGAGAAGAAGAGCACCAGGGTGGGGGCCGCCGCCGGGTGCTCACGGACGTACGCCCGCACCTCGGCGATCACCTTCTGCTCCTCGTTCTGGACCCCGACCGCCCGCATGTCCACCTGGCCCGGCAGCATCCCCCTGCGCGGCTTCCTGCGCCGGAACAACGTCAGTTCACCGACCCGCACATGAAGCTGAAGCCACTGCGGCAGGTCGCCCACGGCGAGGTCCGGCAGCCGGGCCGGGTTCGACGCGAACGTCCACGCCTGCATCTCACCGTCGTCGTCGAGCTGCGCGGCCACCGCGGCCATCCGCTCCACGACGTCGGCCACGACACCCTTCGAGTACAGGAACGCCATGGACCCGGAGGCGTCCAGGACCAGGATGACGCGCGCACTCACCCCCTCCGCCCCGTGCTTGCGCAGACTGACGGCCACCTGCTCCTTGCGCAGGGAGAGCCGCTTGCGCATGTCCACCGGCAAGTGCTCCTCGCCCTTGACGAGACGCGGGGAGGAGGAGGCCGGGGAGGGGGAGGCCGGGGTGGCGGGGCCGGGCTGGGCCGCAGCGCTCGCGTAAGGCGAGGCGGCGGGCGGAGCGCTCGCGTAGGGCGAGGCGGCGGGCGGAGCGGGAGCGGGCGGCGCCGGTGGTGCGGGCCAGGCCGGGACGGCAGGCGTGGGCGTCGGGGCGGCGGGCGCGGGCGGGAACGTGGGTGCGGTCGCGGCGGCGGGGGAAGCCGTCGACGCGGTGGCGCCCGGTTCTTCGTCCACGCTGATCCCGAAGTCGGTGGCCAGGCCCGCGAGTCCGGACGCGTACCCCTGTCCCACCGCGCGGAACTTCCACTGCCCGGCCCGCCGGTACAGCTCACCGCCGATGAACGCCGTCTCCGTCGTCGCCTCCATCTCGAACAGCGCCAGCTGCCCACCCGTGCCGGCGTCGAGCAGCCGCAACCGCAGACCGGACAGCCGGCCGAAGGTGCCCCCGTCCGCGGAGGCGCCGAGCACGACCCGCTCGATCTCCGGCTCCAGGGCCCCCAGATCCACGCCGACGGTGTCCGTCGTACCGCCACCGTCCCGCCGCTTCCCCAGATGACGCACGGCACCCGAGGCGTGCTGGGGCTGGTTGTAGAAGACGAAGTCCCCGTCGTCCCTCACCCGCCCGTCGGCGCGGAGCAGCAGCGCCGAGGCGTCGGCGTCCGGCGCACCGGGGCCCCCGGACCAGCCGATCTCGACCCGCACCGCGTTGGCGGCGACGGGAAGGTTGCCGCCCTTGCTCATCGATGTCGCTGTCATACGCCCAGTCTGCCCACAGAATCCCGGCACCGGACCCCTCCGATGCGCCGGCGCGGACGGAGCCCGGCGTCCTGACCCGCAGGCCGAGAAGATCGACGCGGGGGGTCCTCCGCCGCGAGGAGTTGCTCGGGCGTGTGTGGGGCAGCGGGGGCGCCAGGACGGTGCGGCGAACGCGATGATCTCCGCGTGCAAGGATGTGCGGGAAACTCGTCGGGGGCCGTCGGGATGGGGCAGCATGATCGGGACCGTGTTCCGGAGCGAGGACGTGCCGGCGGAGGACCGATTCGAGGCCTGGCGTGAACTGCTCGCCCGGACCCGCCCGAGCGAGGCCGTCAGCGTCCACGCCTCCGACTTCTGGGCCGAGTGCCATCTGATGGAGCTGGGGCCGGTGACGCTGTTGCCGACGTCCTTCCTGCCGACGCGCTTTCGGCGGAGTCCGAAGATGGTCCGTCAGTCCGACCCCGAGACGTATCACCTCTCACTGCTGCTGCACGGAGGGTTGGCTCTCGAACATGGAGGCCGGAGCGAGGCGTTCGCCTCACGAGACCTGCACGTCGTCGACAGCTCGCGGCCGTACGACCTGCGAGCGGCGGACGACCGGCAGTGCCGTGTCGTCAAGGGGATCGGAGTGGACATCCCCAGGGCGTCGCTGCCCGTTCCGCCGCACCTGATCGGCAAGTTGCTGGGCCGGAGGCTGCCGGGGCAGGAGGGAGTGGGGGCACTACTGACGGACTTCCTCGTCGGCCTGGACCGACAGGCCCACGCTCTTCAGGCGTCCGAAGCGTCCCGCCTCGGCACGGTCCTGCTCGATCTGGTGTCCGCCTGGTTCGCCTCCGGGGTCGACGCGGAGGCCGCCCTGACACCCGAGACCCGTCAACGGGTCATGACGGAACGCGTTCAGGCGTTCATCCTGCGGAACCTGCACGATCCGGACCTGACGCCGTCGGCGATCGCTGCCGCTCATCACATATCTGTGAGTTATCTGTACCGGATCTTTCAGCGACAGCCGCACGGGAAGACGGTCGCGGCATGGATCCGCAGCCGGCGGCTTGACGGTGCGCGCCGGGAGTTGGCCGATCCCTCTCTACGCGACAGGCCGATCCACGTTGTCGCAGCTCGATGGTGTTTTCCCCGCGCTTCCGACTTCACTCGTGCCTTCCGCGCGGCGTACGGGCTTTCGCCCAAGGAGTACCGGTCGCAGTCCCTGCCCGGGAACATGTCCCGGGGCACCCCCGAGTGATCGCCGGGGTGCCTGTCGCACCACCCACGGCACCACCACCTACCCTCACCAAGCCCTTCAGGTGTAGACGCAACGCATAGGAAAGGTGGAGGGATTGCCAACACAGCCGTGTTGGCCGTTGGCATACTCGATCACGCGCCGGCCGGTGATTCCTCGACCACGTAGCCACTGATGAGATTCGCCCGCGATCAGGGGGTGTGGCCGACGTGTTCGACTGTTGAAGCCCGGCGGTCCAATGGCGATTCCGGGGCTGCCCCCTATGCCCTAATCGCGAGAATCGTTTCACGGGTACTTTCTGAAGGAGTCTTTGACTGTGAATAAGTTTGCACGCGCATCGGTCGTCACGGGTGCCATATCAGCCGCATTCTTGACGGTTGTCGGGCTCGCGCCGACGGCATCGGCGGCCAGTCTCGGCCTCAGAAACGGTTACGGCTACTGTCTGGGAAGCCTCAACGGAGACAATCGCACATCGGCACTCACGTGGAACTGCAACGGCAACCCTGATCAGCTCTGGACCTTCAAATACGACGCCGAAGACGTCCTCGGGAACTTCTACCAGATAGTCAACCGCAACGGCCAATGCCTGGGCATCCTGAACGGTGACACATATCAGGGCCAAAGGGCCTCGGTGTGGGATTGCAACGGACACGCCGACCAGAAGTGGTACCGCAGCGGAACCGAGATCATTAACAGGAAGACAAAAATGTGCCTTGCCGGTTCCGGAAGCTTCGGCGTGGGCGCTGCCGCAATCCAGTGGAGCTGCAACGGACACAAGGACCAGAAATGGTCGTACGCATAGCAGACAACAAGGCCCGCGTCCGCCCAGGAGATCGTGGTCGGACTGCACCTGTGCGGTGCGGTGCTCTGGCTCCGTTTTGCATCGCACCACACTCGTGATCCGCACGCCAGACAGGACTCAGGACCGCGTCGCCCTCCGGCATTCGTCCGCGGAGGATCCGCCCCGCCCGACCGGCACGGTGCGGTCGTACGGGTCGACCTCCGTGCCCGCCCCGTCCGCATGGCGGTCCGCTCCGAAGGGCGGGGTGAAGTAGCCGGTGGGGGCGTCGCAGCCGCCGTTGGTCATGTCGTACTTGTACGAGACGATCGAGAACGTACCCGGCTCGGTGATCACCTCGGCGGGGTCGTCCCAGCTCAGGACCAGCTCGCGGCGGACGATCGTGCGCACGATCTCGTCATCGCCGCCCTCGTCGGCGCGGGTGACCGGGTAGACGAAGGTGACGTCGGCGGTCACCTGGAGCGCGCCGCGCTCGCCCTCCCGGTAGGTGAGCCGGCCCCGGGTCTTCACGACTTCGCCGACCAGGCGGGTGCGGGAGGGCTGGAAGCGGCTGAAGAGGAGCAGGGGGTCGTTCTTCTCGCTCGGGGTTTGAAAAGCGGATTCCAGAAGGTCCTGGACGTCCTTCTGGTGCGGGTTGATCAGTGCGATCGCCTTCTCGGGGCGCTCGCCCCGCAGCACCCCGCGGTCCAGGCCGGACGCGACGAGGAAGTCCCGGCTGCGGGCGAGGGCCCGCTCGACCTCGGCCGGGCTCATCCAGCCGGCCGCCCGGGCCTTCGGCACGGTGATCCCCGCCGCTCCGGCCGCCCAGCCCGCCGCCGGCGAACCGCGGAACGGCGCGTTCGTGGTGGGGCGTCGGGCCGCCTCCGTCGCGGGTGCCCGAGTCGGGCGGGCGGTCTCGGCCGCCGACGGCGGGGAGTCGGAGTCGGCACCGGCGAACAGTTCCACCATCCGCCCCGGCGCGAGCGCCACCACGAGCAGCACCAGCGAGGCCAGCAGTCCGAACGCGTACCAGCCCGTACGCCGCTCGGGGCGCGCGGGCGAGTAGCTGCGCCGGCCCTCCGGGCCCTGGCCGGGCTCCGCGCGCAGCCGCTTCGCCACCGCGCGGGCCCGCGCCGACGGCTCCTTGGGCGAGTCGGCGGCACCCGCCACCGACTCGCGCAGAAACCGCTCCCACTCCTCGTCGGACCTGGACGAGCCGTCCGGCTCCGTACCCGCGCCCATCCCCAACCCCCTGGTCATCCGCAGCTCGCGGCCCACTCCCCTGGGACGCGTCCGCATGATGACACAGGGCGCCGACAGCGAGGCCGACGGGGCGGGACGGTGTGGGCGCGCCCCTCATCTCAGCGGGCGGGCCGGAGCCCGGCGTTGGCGATCACCCGGCCCGCAGGGCCGCCGCGATTCCGGCGACGGCGTCCGGCCCCACCCGGCAGCACCCTCCGATCAGCCTGGCACCCGAGGCGCGCCAGCCGGTGACCTCCTCGGGAGTGAACGTGGCCCGGCCGTCCCAGGCGTGCTGGCCGGCGTCCCAGGTCTCGCCGCTGTTCGGGTAGACCACCACCGGCTTGCCGGTGACCCGCGAGGCCGTCCCGACGGCGCGGTCCACGTCCGCAGGGGAACAGCAGTTCACGCCCACCGCGACGATCTCGTCGGCGTCGGCCGCGAGCGCGAAGGCCTCCTCCAGGGGCTGCCCGGCGCGGGTGCGGTCACCGTCCACGGAGTACGACAGCCAGGCCGGTACGCCCAGGCCGCGGACCGCCCGCAGCAGGGCCGCCGCCTCGTCGGTGTCCGGCACCGTCTCCAGGGCCAGCACGTCGGGAGCGGCGGCGGCCAGCACCTCGAGGCGCGGGCGGTGGAAGCGCTCCAGCTCGCCCACGCTCAGGCCGTAGCGGCCCCGGTACTCGGAGCCGTCCGCCAGCATCGCCCCGTACGGGCCTGCCGACGCGGCCACCCACAGCGGCCGGCCGATCCCCCCGGCGTGTGCCAGCCGGGCCGCCTCGCGCGCCGACTCGACGCTGGAGCACAGGAGTTCGGCGGCGCGTGCGGGGCCGACCCCGCGCTTGGCGAAGCCTTCGAAGGTGGCCTGGTAGCTGGCGGTGATCGCCACGTCGGCGCCCGCCTCGAAATAGGCCAGGTGCGCCTCGACGAGCGCCTCGGGCCGGTCGGCGAGCAGCCGCGCCGACCACAGCTCGTCGCTCAGGTCGTGGCCGGCCGACGCGAGCTGGTTGGAGAGCCCGCCGTCCAGGACGATCGTGCCGGTGGCGAGTGCGTCGGTGAGGGTGCGGGAGGTGTCGCTGGTCATGCCCCGAAGCTAGCCGATGCGTGGGACGCCGCCCCGGGGTGTCCACGGTCCGCTGCTCGGCTGAGGGCGCACTGCTCGCGGTCGCGGGCTCCCGCCGTCGCGACGGCCGGACCTCGGCGTGCCGCGGCACGCCGGCCGCCGCCGCCGTGCCGAGCGGGGCGCCTGGGTTCCCGGTTCCCGGAGAGGTATTTCGCCCGCGCGGCGTCCCGGCCGTACAGGTGACGGAAGTTCCTGCCCCGCGACGGACGGGTGCCGGACCATGCCGTGGTGCCGGGGTGGCTCCGTCACGGGTTTCCCTGCCTGCTGCGGGCGTTGACCTCGGCCACCAGAGCGCTCAGCAGCTCGGCCTGGCTCAGTGCTCGGACGTGGCGCGGGTCCGCGTCCCATTCGAGGCCACCGCCGAGCGGGCGGATCTGGAGGTAGGGGCCCTCGTGGCCCATGACCCGCCCGACCCGGTCGCGCGCCGTGTCGCGGACGGCCTCTCCGACACCAGGGACTTCGCCCCCGCCCTCGGTCACCTGCCGCTTCCCTTCGAGATCACGTCCGCGAGCATCAGGGCCACCGGCGCGGAGCACACCCCCAGGTGGACGAGCGCGTACCGGATCTCGCCCTCGCGGTCGTCCGCCCAGGGGCTACGGACGTCCAGCGCGGGAAGCTGGATGCCCGCCTGGCTCAGGGCGTGAGCGAGGGTGTCGCGGGCGGCGAGGGCCTCCTGGGCCCTGGACGCGGGGGGCGCCGAGGCGGGCACGGCGGTGGGGTGGCCGGGTACGGCCCTGGCCGTCGGCGAGGCCGTGGCCCCGGTGGTGCTCGTGCTCGTCGTGCTCTGCGGGGGGTGCGATGAGGCGGTCATACCTGTCCTTGTCGGTCAGTACGGCGGATTCCATGACCCGGCTGCGCTGGGTGAATTACGCTGCGTAGTCCAAGCGTTACGAGAATGCGTCCGGATCGGGGCGGCCGGGCTGTGGACGGGTTCGTGCTTCCCCGTGCCCCGAGGGCCGTTCCACACCTTCCACACCGTCCACGCGAGCCTCTCGGAGGGGAGTCAGCCGTATGCCGCAGCGTCGCGTCATCACCGGCCGCAGTCAGGAACCACGTCAGCGGTTCGCCGAGGAGCTGCGGATCCTGCGGGCGGGCAGCGGGACGAGCCTGCGGCAGCTCGGCGAGCGGCTGGGCTGGGACTGGTCCCTGTTCGGCAAGATGGAGAAGGGCGAGACGCTGGGCAGCCCGGAGGTCGTCCAGGCCCTCGACACGCACTACGGCACGCCCGGACTGCTGCTCGCGCTCTGGGAGCTGGCCGCGGGGGACCATACGCAGTTCCGTGAGCGGTACCGGCGGTACATGGCGCTGGAGGCCCAGGCGGTGAGCCTGTGGCACTTCGCGGTGAGCGTCCTGCCGGGGCTGTTGCAGACGCCGGGGTACGCGCGGGAGGTGCTGGCGGCCGGTGGGCTGAAGGGGAAGGAGCTGGAGCAGCAGGTCGAGGCGCGGATGGGTCGGCGGGAGTTACTGGAGGGGGAGGATGCTCCCAGGTTCCGGACGATCCTGTCGGAGGCGGTGCTGCGGACGCCGTTGCGGGATGTGCGGGAGTGGCGGGAACAGTTGGAGTACCTGGGAGAGGTTGCGGAGCGCCCCGACGTCACGGTCCAAGTGCTGCTGCAGAGCGCCGGGTTGCACGGTCTCCTGGGGGTGGACGTCTGGTATCTGCTCCTTCCGGACGGCAGGACTGTGGCGTATACCGAGAACGGGTACCGGGGTGAACTCATCGAGGAAGCCGGTCCGGTTGTACGTTTGCAGAACACGTACGATGCGGTGCGCGACCTGGCGCTCACCCCGGTGGAGTCGCGCAAGTTCATCCTGCGGATGTTGGAGGAAGCGACGTGCGATCCATCGACCTGAGCGCCGCATCTTGGCGCAAGAGCAGCCACAGCAACCAGGACGGTGGCGCTTGCGTCGAAATCTCTGACGACTTCGCCGGCGTCGTGCCGATGCGAGACAGCAAAGATCCGCACGGGCCGGTGCTCGTGTTCCCGGCGGGCGGTTGGTCCTCCTTCGTGGCTGCCGTGAAGAGCGGTCGTCTGATCGACTGACGCCGAACGTCCAAGGGCCCTCGCGAGGATCGGTACCGCGAGGGCCGCCTTCATGTCCGGCCCGGGTGCTTCCCGGCGGTCGGGTGCCGGGCGCGCAGGCCGTCGTCGGTGAGTCCGTGCCGGAGTTCGGGCAACCCGGCCGGAAGGCCGGGCCATCTTCGTCCCGTCGGACCCGTTGACCTCCTCGTGACACGCCCTTACCTTTTCGGCGTTCGTGATGACAGATGCCGTTCGGTATGCCGAACGGCATGGTCCGAGCGACCCCCTGTGTCCCCCACCACGGAGAGGCGGTCCGCATGAGCCGCGCCGACGACCTGCCCGACACCCCGAGCCGCAGACTGCTGTTGAAGGGCGCCCTGGCCGCGGGCGCGCTCACCGCCACGCCCGGCGTCGCCGCGGCGGCCGCACCGACCGCCGCCCCGACAGCCGTGGCGGCGACCGCCCCGTACGTCAATCCGCTCGTCCGCAACCGCGCCGATCCCCACATCCACCGGCACACCGACGGCCGTTACTACTTCACGGCCACCGCCCCCGAGTACGACCGGATCATCCTGCGCCGCTCCCGCACCCTGAACGGACTCGCCACGGCCGACGAGTCGGTGATCTGGCGCAAGCACGCGAGCGGCGACATGGGCGCGCACATCTGGGCCCCGGAGATCCACCACATCGACGGCAAGTGGTACATCTACTTCGCCGCGGCTCCCGCGAACGACGTGTGGGCGATCCGCATCTGGGTGCTGGAGAACGCCAACCCCGATCCCTTCAAGGGAACCTGGACGGAGAAGGGCCGACTCAGGACGGCGTGGGAGACCTTCTCGCTCGACGCCACCACGTTCACCCACCAGGGCACCCGTTACCTCGCCTGGGCGCAGCACGAGCCCGGCATGGACAACAACACGGGCGTCTTCCTCTCCGCGATGGCCAACCCCTGGACGCTCAAGGGCCCCCAGGTCCGCCTCACCACACCGGAGTACGACTGGGAGACCGTCGGCTACCAGGTGAACGAGGGCCCCTCGGTCATCCAGCGCGACGGACGCGTCTTCCTGTCGTACTCGGCCAGCGCGACCGACCACCACTACTGCCTCGGCCTGCTCACCGCCGAAGCCGGCAGCGACCTCCTGGACGCCCGCTCCTGGTCCAAGTCGCCCGCCCCGGTCTTCACCGGCAACGACACCACCCGGCAGTACGGGCCGGGCCACAACTGCTTCACCGTCGCCGAGGACGGCCGCACCGACGTCCTCGTGTACCACGCCCGCCCGTACAAGGAGATCACCGGCGACCCGCTGAACGACCCCAACCGGCACACCCGGATCCAGCGGCTCCGCTGGCACGCGGACGGCACCCCGGACTTCGGCGTCCCCGTCGCCGACACCCCGGCCCCGGCCGTCCGGGCCGCGACCCGCTACACGATGACCGCCTTCACCAACAGCAGCGAGTCGAACCTGTACATCTACGACTCCGCGGACGCCCTGTCGTACCGGCTGCTGAAGGGCCCGGCCTACACCCCGCCCACCGGACTGATCCGCGACCCGTCGGTCATCAAGCACTCCGACGGCTACTACTGGATCGTCCACACCACCAACTGGACCGGCAACACCATAGGGTTCGCCCGCAGCAAGGACCGTACGAGCTGGCAGTTCGTCGCCAACCACACCCTGCCCACCGCCGGCCTGGCCCGCACCTGGGCGCCCGAGTGGTTCGTCGACCCCGCGGACGGCAGCGTCAACATCGTCGTCGCGCTCGACACCACCAACACGTCCGTGTTCCGCCCGCATCTGCTCACCGCGTCCGACACGTCCCTGCGCAACTGGTCCGTGCCCAGGCCGCTGTCGGGGCTCGACACCGCCAACTACATCGACACGTTCATCGTGCGCTACGCCGGCAAGTACCACGCCATCACCAAGCAGGAGACCACCAAGTACCTGGAGCACGCGGTCGCCGACCGGCTCGCCGGCCCCTACACCTTCGTCGGCAGGGGCGACTGGGCGGGCTGGGGCAGCTGGCGCGAGGGCCCGGCCCTGGTGCACCTGGACAACGGCGCCTGGCGGATCTACTTCGACGGCTACGCGGAGCAGAAGTACTACTACAGCGACAGCCTCGACGGCCTGCGCACCTGGACCCCGATCCGCACCCTGCCCGGACTCTCGGGCTTCGCCCGGCACTTCACGGTGCTGAGGGAGAGTGTGTGACGTGACCGGAACGACCAGCACGCCGAGCACCACCCGCCGCGCGTACGCCGTCGTCGTCGCCCTGTGCCTCGCGCTCGCCGCGGCGCTCACGACCGCGGGACCGGCCGCGGCGGCACCGCAGACCGTCGTCAACGGCACGCAGTTCACCGACACCTCGGGCAACGCCGTCCACGCGCACGGCGGCGGCGTCATCAAGGTCGGTGCCTACTACTACTGGTTCGGTGAGCACCGCAACGCCGACAACACCTTCCAATACGTGGACGCCTACCGCTCCACCGACCTCAAGAACTGGGAGTTCCGCAACCACGTCCTGACCCGGTCCAGCGCGGGCGAGCTGGCGAACGCCAACATCGAGCGGCCGAAGGTGATGTACAACGCGGCCACCGGCACGTTCGTGATGTGGATGCACAAGGAGAACGGCACCGACTACAGCGAGGCGCGCGCGGCCGTCGCCGTGTCCGGCACCGTCGACGGCGACTACACCTATCGCGGCAGCTTCCGGCCCCTCGGCCAGCACATGTCCCGTGACCTCACGGTCTTCGTCGACACGGACGGTACGGGCTACCTGGTCTCGGCCGCTCGCGAGAACTACGACCTGCACCTGTACCGGCTCACCGCCGACTACACGGGCATCGCCGCGCTGACCGCCAACCCGTGGCCGGGCGGCCACCGCGAGGCCCCCGCCCTCTTCAGGCGCGGCGGCGTCTACTTCATGCTGACCTCGGGCGCCACGGGCTGGAATCCCAACCAGCAGCAGTACGCGACGGCGACCTCCCTCACGGGTCCGTGGAGCGCGATGACGAACGTCGGCGACTCCACCGCTTACGGCTCGCAGACCGCGTACGTCCTCCCCGTGCAGGGCACTTCGGGCACCTCCTACCTCTATCTGGGGGACCGCTGGGGCAACGCGTTCGGCGGGACGGTCAACGACTCGCGGTACGTGTGGCTGCCGCTCTCCTTCCCGACCTCGACGAGCCTGAGCATGAGCTGGTACCCCGAGATCACCGTCGACACGGCCACGGGGACGGTCGGCGGCACGAGCGCCCGCTACGAGACGCTCACCGCCCGGCACAGCGGCAAGTGCGCCGACCTGCCGAGCCGGTCGCTCCTCGAAGGCGTCGCGTTCAGCCAGTACACGTGCAACGGCGGCACCAACCAGAGGTTCTGGTTCAGGAGTTCCGGCGGCGGCCACTACACGCTGATGACCCGGCACAGCTCCCTGTGCCTGACCGAGGGCGCCACGAGCGTCACCCAGGAGGACTGCACCGGCGCGACGGCGCAGCAGTGGTCGGTCACCGCCTCCGGCGGTTACGTCCTGCTCAAGTCGCGGGCGAGCGGGGAGTGCCTCGACGTGTCCGGTGCGTCCACTTCCGACGGGGCCGCCCTCATCACGTACACCTGCACCGGAGGAACCAACCAGCAGTGGACACGCGGGACATGAGATCCGGCGTTCCCCTGGCGGGGGTGTCGTCCTCATCACGGGAAGCGCTTTCACGTCAATGAAGTCGCGGCTCCAGCAATTTTCACGCGCACTTCTAGAAAGCGCTTGCTGAGAACGGTACCGTCCAGCCGCCGGGTGAGTCGTCCTGCCGGAGGAGCCGCGATGAGACGTGTCAAGACCGCTGTGCTCGGGGCGGTCGTCGCCGCCACCGCCCTGTCGGTCACCCCCGCGCAGGCGGGGACCGGCCGGGGGAGTGGCGTCCTCGGCCGGGAGAACTGCACGGCGACCGCCTGCCACTTCGACGTGGCGCCGGGCACGTACGAGGTGAAGGTACTGCTCGGCGGCGAAGCCCCCGCGAGCACGAGCGTCCGCGGCGAGACCCGGCGCTCGCTCCTTCCCGAGACGGCCACCGCGGCCGGTGAGCGCGTGGCCCGCAGCTTCACCGTGAACGTCCGCACCCCCGAGGGCGAGCCGACCGGTCCCGAGGGCGGCGCGGGCCTGGACCTCGCGCTCGGCGGGCCGGCGCCCGCACTGGCGGACATCCGGGTGACCCCGGCCCGGCACGTCCGCCAGATCTTCCTGGTGGGCGACTCCACGGTCTGCGACCAGCCGGGTGACCCGTACTCGGGCTGGGGGCAGCAGCTGCCCCAGTACCTGCGCAGGGGGCTCTCCGTCGCCAACTACGCCGACTCCGGCGAGAGCACGGTCACCTACCTCGAGAATCCGGCGCTCTTCGCGACCGTCCGGCCGCTGGTCCGCGACGGCGACCTGGTCCTCGTCCAGCTCGCGCACAACGACAAGACGACCGACGAGGCGACCTACCGGGCGAATCTGGAAACCCTCGTGGCGGGCGTCCGCTCTCGCGGCGGCAGGCCCGTCCTGGTGACACCCGTCGTCCGTCGCTGGTTCAACGCGGACGGCACGCTGAACAACAACACCGCCCTCCTCGTGAACGGCCTGGGCGTCGACCACCCGGCCGTCGTCCGCTCGGTCGCGGCCGCCGAGGGCGTGCCGCTGATCGACCTGACGGCCAGGACGAAGTCCGTCGTCGAGTCACTGGGCGTCGAGGGCTCCAAGGCGCTCTACCTCTACAACGAGAAGCGCGACAACACGCACACCTCCGTCCACGGTGCCACGGTGTACGCCGGCCTGGTCCGCGACGAACTGGTGGCGCAGCGGCTGGTCCCGAGGGGACTGGTGAGGTGAGGTGACTCCTGGGGCGTCCCGACCGGAACCGGGACGCCCCAGGAGCCGGCGGGAGGACCGGCACGGTTCGGCCGGCGCCGAAGCGTCGGGGCTCTAGCGTTCCCCCATGAACGAGCAGCCGCAGGGCACTTCGGCGGACGCGCGCCGGTGGCCGCGGTCCGGGGGCGTGAGCGCGCGGATTTCACGCCGCTTGCCGCCGGAGGCCCCGCTGCCCGGCGGGTGCCGGGGCGGCAGGAGACGTGTGAGCTGGGGCTGTCAACCAACTGCCCCGCGCGCGCTGTTGCGAGGGTGTCGCACCTGGTCAGGCCAGGTATGACGGCTGTAGCTGCAATCGAATCCGTGTGCCACGGTGAGGCTCATGGAGGGGAATCAGCACACCCACACACACGACCACCACCACGACCACGACCATGCGGAGGAGGGGCACGGGCAAGAGATCTCGCGGCTGGCCCGGGTGCGCCACCGCGTCGCCCACCTGGCCCGGCCGCACAGTCACGAGGCCGCCGACAAGGTCGACGCGGCGATGGAGACCTCACGGGAGGGGATGCGGACGCTGTGGATCTCCCTGACCGTCCTGGGGGTCACCACTGTCGTTCAAGCGGTGATCGTCGCCCTGTCGGGGTCGGTAGCGCTGCTCGGCGACACCATCCACAACGCGGCCGACGCCCTGACAGCCGTTCCGCTGGGCATCGCGTTCGTCCTCGGGAGGCGGGCGGCCAACCGCCGCTACACCTACGGCTATGGCCGGGCCGAGGACCTGGCGGGCATCCTGATCGTGGCGACCATCGCCGCCTCCGCGGCCCTGGCCGCCTGGGTGGCCCTCGACCGGCTGTTCAACCCCCGCGACATCACCCATCTGTGGGCCGTCTCCGCTGCCGCGCTGGCGGGGTTCGTGGGCAACGAGTGGGTGGCCCGCCACCGCATCCGCACCGGGAGGAAGATCGGATCTGCCGCGCTGGTCGCGGACGGGCTGCACGCCCGTACCGACGGCTTCACCTCCCTGGCCGTCCTGCTGGGCGCCGGCGGTGCGGCCCTGGGCTGGCAGGCGGCCGACCCGGTCGTCGGTCTGCTGATCACCGCCGCGATCCTGTTGGTCCTCAAGGACGCCGCCCGCGAGGTCTGCCGGCGCCTGATGGACTCCGTCGATCCCGCCCTGATCGCCGCCGCAGAGCAGGCGCTGCACGCGGTGAAGGGCGTACGCGGCATCGGGCAGGTGCGGATGCGGTGGATCGGCCACGCCCTGCGTGCCGAGGCCGACATCATCGTCGACGCACACCTGAGCGTCGCTCGGGCCCACGAGCTGGCCGTCGCCGCCGAACACGCCCTGATCCACGCGGTTCCCCGGCTGACGGCCGCGACCGTCCACACCGACCCTGCCCCCGCCCCCGGCCACGACCCGCACCAGGCTCTGGCCCACCACGGCAATCGCCCCGCGAGCGTTGTCAGTGGCGGCTGAGAGGATCACTGGATGACAAGCCCCGCTGCTGCCATCACCGCCTACTGGGACGCCGCCGCCCCGGGCTTCGACGACGAGCCGGACCACGGCCTCAAGGCCACTCACACCCGCGCCGCGTGGGCGGACCTGCTGACCGCGTGGCTGCCCACCGACCCGGCCGACGTCCTGGACGTCGGCTGCGGCACCGGATCACTCTCCGAGCTGATCGCCCAGGCCGGGCACCGGGTCACCGGGGTGGACCTGGCGCCGCGGATGGTCGAGGCCGCCCGCGCCAAACTGACCGCCGCCCAACTCCCGGGCCGGTTCCTGGTCGGGGACGCCGCCGCACCACCCACGGGCCAGGAGAAGTTTGACGTCCTGCTCTCCCGCCACCTGGTGTGGACCCTGCCCGACCCGCACGCCGCCCTGCGCGAGTGGGCCGGCCGCATCCGCCCCGGCGGCCTCCTGATCCTCGTCGAGGGCCGCTGGCGCGAAGCCGGACAGAAGGACGTGCCGTACGTCGTCGGCGCCGACACACTGCCCTGGTACGGGGGCATCGCCGCCGCCGAACTGGCCGACGCGGTACGCCCGCTCGTCAGTGACGTGCGCACCGAGCCCCTCAGCGCCGATGCCGCCCTGTGGGGCGGCCCGGTGACCGACGAACGCTACGCCCTGATCGCACGGATCTGACGCTCGCCTTGCTGCCTCAACGCCTGCATCGAGCACGCGGCGGCCCCCGACTCCTCCTGGCGTCGGGGGCCGCCGCGCGGCGTCGTCAAGCTGGACGGCAGCGCGGAAGGCTTTGTCGGCGAGCGTCGCCCCCATGGGGCGGATCGAATCCAGGTGAAGCTCTGAGAACCCCGCTGTTCCGCTCCCACGTGCGGCCGTACGAGGAGGTCAACCTCGGCCTGGACGCCCGCCTCGACCTTGCCGCGGTCAAAATCCGTTCTCGCTCGAAAGCATGTCAGGGCCCGGAGACCTGCATCGTGCGCCGGGACTTCATCCCTGCCGGGCTCCTCCCTGGGCCAGTGCTCCAGCAGGACGTGCAGGGCCTCGACGGCGCGGTCCCAGGACGTCTGCACGTCACGGGGCGCGCCGAAGCCGCCGGCGGCCTCGATGCCGCAGAAGCCGTGGAACGAACTGCGCAGCAGCCGTACGGCGTCGGTCAGGTCCGGCTCGTCGAGCCCGTAGGCGCGGAGCATGCCGTAGGTGATCTCGGCGGTCCGCAGCAGGGCGCGGGAGCCGGCGACGAGATCCTGGTCGACGCGGATCTGGGTGGCCGCGTACCGTCCCGGCCGTCGGAGGGCGAAGTCCCGGTAGGCGCCGGCGAACGCGGCCAGCGCGTCCTTGCCGGCCCGTCCTGCGACGGCGTCGGCGATCTGCTCGATCATCTCCTCGCCGGCCAGCAGGGCGACCCTGGTGCGCAGCTCCTGGAGGCTCTTGACGTGCGAGTACAGGCTCGCGTCCTTCACGCCGAAGCGGCGTGCCAGGGCGGAGACGGTGACCTGGTCGAAGCCGACCTCGTCCGCGAGATCGGCGGCGGCTCTCACGAGCCGGTCGACCGTGAGCCCGGCACGGGCCATCCCCTCACCACCCACCTCTGCGTGTTCGGAACCCTAGGGTCCCTGGGGAGCAGCCCAATGTACCGAACAGGCTGAGGGGGGCGGGGCGGAGCCGCCTCTCCGGGGCCGTCCGGAGATCACGTCGCGGCCGTTCGGCGTTCATGTGTTCCGTCGATCCTCCTTGTCGCGCGGCCGTCCGGCGCCGCCGGACTCAGGAGGCCGACATGGGGCACGGACACGGGCACGGGCATCACCACCACACACACGACCACGTGGCCGAGCCGCTCCCGGCCGCCTTCGACACCTCGGTGCCGGACGAGGCACTGACCCCCGAGCAGCGGTCGCGCCGCTCGCTGCTGCGGCGCGCCGGTCTGCTGGGCGCCGGGCTGGCGGCGGGCAGCGTCCTCGCCGAGGGGGCGACGGCACCCGCGTACGCCGCCGAGGGCCGGGGCGGAAAGGGCGGCTTCCTCTGGCTCTCCGGCGACCACCACATCCACACCCAGTACAGCAGCGACGGCAAGTACCGCGTCGGCGACCAGGTGCGCCAAGGGGCCCGGCACGGGCTCGACTGGATGGTCATCACCGACCACGGCAGCGAGACGCACGCCAGGATCGGCGTCGAGAAGGTCAATCCGGACATCCGGGAGGCCCGGGCCGCGCACGAGGACACGCTCGTCTTCCAGGGGCTGGAGTGGAACATCCCGGCCGCCGAGCACGGCACGGTCTTCGTCCACCCCGGCAGGAACGAGGTCGCCGTCCTCAAGCAGTTCGAGACCTCGTACGACGGCAGCGTGCGGGGCGCCTCGGACTCCACGCCCGCCAACGAGGCGCTGGCCGTCGCGGGCCTCGACTTCCTCGCCGAGCAGGTGCGGCGGCGCAAGGTCAGAGACGCCCTGATGCTCGCCAACCACCCGGCGCGGCGCGGTGTCGACTCCCCGCACGAGATCCGCGGCTGGCGCGACGCCACCCCCGCGGGCCACCAGATCGCGGTCGGTTTCGAGGGCGCGCCCGGCCACCAGGCCGCCGGCATCGCCGCGCCCACCGGCATGGGCCGCGCGCGCGGCATCTACGACAACAGCCCGAGCGCGAACTCCTTCGCCGGCTACCCGCTGGAGAGCTACCGCACCTGGGGCGGATTCGACTGGATGACCGCCACCGTCGGCGGCCTCTGGGACAGCCTGCTCGCCGAGGGCAAGCCGTGGTGGATCACCGCCAACTCCGACGCGCACCAGGTGTACACGGACACGGCCGTCCGCGGCGGCCCCGACAGCGACTTCACCGCCAACGGCAGGCACACGGACCCCGTCTACGGCGGCAGGGTCGACCTCACCCAGGGCGACTACTGGCCCGGCCAGTACAGCCGCACCCACGTGGGCGCCGACGGCTTCTCGTACGCCGCCGTCATGGACGGCATCCGCGCCGGCCGGATCTGGGTGGACCACGGCCAGTTGGTCAGCGGTCTCGACGTCAGGGCGGCGGGCGGCGGCCGTTGGGCCACGCTCGGCGGGGCGCTGCACGTCAAGAAGGGCACGAAGGTGACCCTGACGGCCGACGTCGCCCTGGCCGGCGGCCCCAACTGGGCGGGGTTCGTCCCGCGGTTGGCCCGGGTGGACGTCATCCGGGGAGACGTCACGGGCGCCGCGCAGGACAAGGACACCTTCACCGCGCCGACGGCCGGGGTCGTCCGCTCGTACGAGGTCGGCAAGTCCACCGGCACGGTCCGGCTGACGTACTCCCTGGGCGAGGTCGACCGCCCGCTCTACGTCCGGCTCCGCGGCACGGACGGCAACCGCTCGGCGACCGGCCTGATGGGTGCCGCGGTCGACCCCGCGGGCCCGGCCGTGGACGTCGTCGGCGACGCCGACCCGTGGCGCGACCTGTGGTTCTACTCCAACCCCGTGTGGATCCTGCCGTCGTGAGCGCACCCCACACCCTCACGGTGGACGGGGGAAGCGGTGACCTGCGCGCGGCGGACCACCTGCTGCGCGCCCTCGCCGCCGAACTGGCCCTCACCGAGGACTGGTTCGGCTGCACCCATCTGGTGCGCGGCGACCGCCCGCGGGTCGCCCTCTCCCTCGCCGCCCCTTCACGGGCGCTGCTGAGCACCGTCCGGCAGCGTCTCACCGCCCAGGGGTACGAGGTGTCCCCGGGAGTACCCGACGCGGTGGGCCGCGCGGTGCTGTACCCGGGCGTCACGCGCCTCACGGGCACCGTGACGGTCGCGGAGGCCCTGTCGGCCTCCGCGATCGCCCGCGTCGCCGTACTGGGCGCGTCCGGCCAACCCCCGCCGGAGCAGCGGCTGGTGACGCGGGACCACGTACGCCCGGAGTGGCGGGACGGCGTGCTCGTCCTGACCGCGATGCCCGCCGCCGGCGGCACCCTCGTCCCCTTCGAGGTCCCGGAACCGACGCCCTGCTGCGCGGACCACTGACGGACGCGGGAGAAGGCCGGACGCCGTCCCGGTGACCGTGTCAGCCGTCTAGCTCCGCGAAGACGAACGAGAACTCGGCCGGTTCGGGACGCAGTTGGTACTGCGGGAGCGCGCCGGGACCGCACGACTGGGAGCCGATGCCCTGCTGGCCGTGGTCCAGGTTCACCCAGACCGTGTCGCCGGGCTCCAGGTCCGTGAGGTGGTCCGCCGCGTCGAGCTGCTCGGTCGTCCAGCGCCGCGCCGTGAACCAGAACTCCGGGTCGCCCTCGACGCGCAGCCCGCCGAGCTGCGCCCAGCGCACGTCGGCCCGCGCGCCGTTCTCCTGCGGACGGACGTACGGCGTCTGGAGCGCGTCGACCGACGCCTCCCAACGGCCCAGCCGCGAGGCGGACCTGGTGTCCGGATAGCCCTCGCCGGGACCGCCGCCGAACCACGTCACCCGGTCCGCGGACGACGCCAGCCCGAACCGTATCCCGAGCCGCGGCAGCGGCACCGTCCACGCACCCTCGGGCGCCACGGACACCGTCAGCCGCAGCCGCGTCCCGTCGGAGGTCCACCGGTACACCGTGCGCAGGCCGATGTCCCGTCCCGCGGGCGCCACCCGAGTCCGTACGGTCAGCGCGTCGCCGGACACGTCCACCCCGTCCGTGCGGTGCCGCATCCGGTGCAGGCCGAGCCTGCGCCACAGCGGGCCGTGGCGCAGGTCTGGCTGCCAGGACGCGCCGTCGTCGTTGTCGGTCGGCGCGCGCCACACGTCCAGGCGCAGTCCGGTCACCGCCGTCCCGCCGATCGCACGCAGCGCACCGGTGCGGGCGTCCAGGACGGCGGGTCCCAGCGTGATCGTGCGCTCGCCCGGCACCGGCCCCGCCGAAGGCACCACGCGCGGCGCGCGCCGGCCGGCGGCCGGGATCTGGGCCCAGGCGACCTCGTGGCCCCGCGGCGCCCACGCGGTCTCCCCGGCCAGCACCGCGCGGACCGTCCACCCGGTCTCGGCCCCGCGTCCGTCGGGCGGCGGCGGCAGCTTCACCTCGGCGCTCTCGCCGGGAGCGAGCGCGGGCACCGACAGCGTGCCCGCCTCGACGGTCTCGCCGTCCACCTCGTGCGACCACGTGAAGGCCAGCGCGGACAGGTCGGCGAAGTCGTACCGGTTGGTGATGCGGAGCGTTCCGCGCCGCCCGTCGCCGGCGAGGTGGACCGGCTCGATCACCTTCTTGTACTCGACGAGTCCGGGCGAGGGCGTCCGGTCGGGGAAGAGCAGCCCGTCGCAGACGAAGTTCCCGTCGTGCAGCTCCTCCCCGAAGTCGCCGCCGTACGCGATCCCGTACCGCCCGTCCTTGACGCCGTGGTCGATCCACTCCCAGACGAAACCTCCCTGGAGGCGGTCGTGGGACTCGAACAGCCGCTGGTAGTCGGCGAGTCCGCCGGGGCCGTTGCCCATGGCGTGCGCGTACTCGCACAGGACGAAGGGCAGGGTCCGCCGCCGGTGGCCGCCGCCGTCCAGACCCCGGCCGATCCGCTCGACCTCGGCATGGGAGGCGTACATCCGCGCGTACACGTCCGTGTCACGGCAGTCGGGGTCGCCCTCGTAGTGCAGGAGCCGTGAGCCGTCCCGGCCGCGGATCCACTCGGCCATGGCGGTCAGGCCGCGCCCGGTGCCCGCCTCGTTGCCGAGCGACCAGACGACCACCGACGGGTGGTTCTTGTCGCGCTCGACCATCCGGGCCGCGCGGTCCAGCAGGGCCGGGGTCCAGCGGTCGTCGTCCACCGGGTTGTCGCGCCAGTCCTGCTCGGTGAAGCCGTGGGTCTCCAGGTCGCACTCGTCGATCACCCACAGGCCGTACTCGTCGCACAGATCGAGGAAGGCGGGGTGCGGCGGGTAGTGCGAGGTGCGGACGGCGTTGACGTTGTGCCGCTTCATGAGCAGCACGTCCTCGCGCATGGTCGCCAGGTCCAGGGCGCGGCCCCGCTCCGGGTGCCACTCGTGCCGGTTGACGCCCCGGAAGAGGACCGCACGGCCGTTGACCTTGATCAGTCCGTCCTGGAGAGCGACCGTCCGGAAGCCGATCCGAAGGGGGACGCGCTCACCCTCCGTCGCCAGTACGCCGTCGTACAGGCGGGGTGTCTCGGCGGTCCACGCCGCGACCGGCAGCGTCACGGACTCGCCGGTGGCGACGTCGACGCCCAGCTCGGGCACGGCGACCCGGCCATCGACGTCGGAGTCCACCCGCAGGGTGCCCTCGCCTGTCACGTGGTCGAACGAGGCGTGCACGAAGAAGTCCCGTACGCTGCCCGCCGGGCGGTGCAGCAGGGTGACGTCCCGGAAGATGCCGGGCAGCCACCACTGGTCCTGGTCCTCCAGGTACGAACCGGCCGACCACTGGTGGACCCGGACCGCGAGCCGGTTGCCGGCCGGCCGGAGCAGCCGCCCCACCTCGAACTCGTGCGGCAGCCGCGAGCCCTTGAACCCGCCCAGCTCCGTACCGTTCAGCCACACCCGGGCGCAGGACTCCACCCCGTCGAACCGCAGCACGCTGCCGCCGTCCGCGGGCCACCGCGCGGGCAGGTCGAAGGAGCGCAGATGGTCGCCGGTCGGGTTCTCGTCCGGCACCCGCGGCGGGTCGACCGGGAAGGGGTAGAGATGGTTGGTGTAGATCGGAGCCCCGAAGGCCCCGTCGCCCTGGAGGACCCAGTGGCCGGGGACGGACACCTCCGCCCAGTCCCCGCAGTCGTAGCCCTCCTCGGCGAAGGAGTCGTCCTCGGTGTCGGCGGCCGGGGAGAGACGCAGGCGCCACCTGCCGTTCAGAGAGAGGGAGTCGGCGTCGGAGGACGCGTACCGGGCGCGCGGGGGGAGAACCCCGCTGCCGGGGGAGACGTCCTCGACGTAGTCGGTGGCGGACTGGGACTTCCCGAAGGGGGAGGTGCGGAACGACATCGGTCTCCTAGCTGGGCCCGTGATGCGATTCGCTGTGCGGGTGCCGGACGCGTCCGTACGACGAGGACGCCCGTCCGTTCACGCGGGTGGTGCGGTACGGCTCCTGGCAGGGGCGGACGCGGTGCCCCGCGGGGCGGGTCCGGCGGCGGACCTCGGGGCCACCGCGGACAGGGCGCCCTCCAGCGCGAAGGTGGCGGCGCCCAGGCACACCGGGTCGGTGGGGATGGGGGACAGGACGATCTCGGTCGCCGCCAGCGGCCGCCTCAGCGCGTGCCGGGCGACGGCCGCGCGCACCTCACGCAGCAGCGGCTCGCCGAGCGCGGCCGCGACCCAGCTGCTCAGCACGACCACCTCCGGATTGAGGAGGTTCACCAGGTCGGAGACCGCGGCGCCCAGGTAGCGGGCGGTGTCGCCCACCACCTTCAGGGCCACCGGGTCCTGCGCCGCCACGCCGCGGGCCAGCGCGTCGATCGTGGCGGTCTGGTCCCCGGGGTGGAGCAGGGCGCTGCCGGGGCTCAGCTCCCGCAGGTTCAGCATGATGCCGGGCGCCCCGACGTACGTCTCCACGCAGCCCTGGCCGCCGCAGTGACACAGGCGTCCGTCCAGCACGAGCGTCGTATGACCCCACTCGCCCGCGCTGTTGCTGACCCCGCGGTGCACCCCTCCGCCCAGCACGAGACCGGCGCCGACACCGGTGCCGAGGTTGACGACCACCGCGTCCCCGCGGCCGCGCGCCGCGCCGAACCAGAGCTCGGCCACCGCACAGGCGCGCAGCGGGTTGTCCAGGTGCAGCGGGTACGGGACGTGCTCGGCGAGCAGGTCCAGGAGCGGCACGTCGTGCCAGTCCCAGTTCGCCGCGTACTGGCAGACCCCGCGCTCGCGGTCGACCTGCCCGGGGACGCTGACTCCCACCCCCAGGACGCGGGCGTCCGCCACCCCGGCCTGCGCCACCACCGAGCCGACGGCCGCCGCGACCTGCGCGACCACCTGCTCCGGGCGGTTCTCGCCGGGGAGCAGATCCGCCCCGGCACGGGCGAGGACGTCCAGGGAGAGGTCGAACAGCTCGACGCGTACGTAGGTCTCGGCGATGTCGACGCCGATCAGCGCGCCGCCCGGGGCGTTCACCGCCACCAGGCCGCGCGGCCGGCCGCCCGCGGAGTCCTCGAAGCCGACCTCGGTCAGCATCCCCAGGTCGAGCAGCTCCCCGACCAGCGTGGCGACCGTGGCCAGGCTCAGCCCGGTCACCGCGGCCAGCTCCTGCCGGGACGTGGGGGAGGCGGCGATGATCTGGCGCAGCACCTCGTAGCGGTTGGCGGTGCGGATGTCGCGGGACGTGCGCTTCACCGGACTGGCCCCCTCGACCCGTGCGATCCATGCCGGGGCACTGGGCCCACATGCAAGGCTAGGACCCGCGGAGCCTTTCGACAAGGGGTTAGGAAAGGGGCTGTAGGAAGGGGAGGGCGGGGCGGCCCGGCCGGGAGGCCGTGGAGTCGCCGGTGAGGGAACCGAGGCCGGTACCGCGGGGACACCGGGCGCCCTTCTCCCGGGTCAGACGCCGAGGGCCTCCCGGACGAACGCGTTGCGGAACTTGCCCGCCGGGTCCAGCGCGGCGGCGAGCGACGCGAAGTCGGCCAGCCGCGGATAACGCCCCCGCACCACCGAGGACGGCATCGTGTACACCTTGCCCCAGTGCGGCCTTGGACCGAACGCGTCGAGCGCCTCCTCCACCCGCCGCACCACGGGCAGGACGGCCGCCGTGTCCGCGACCCAGGTGAAGTGCAGCGCCACGGTGTCCCGCCCGTACGCGGGGCTCAGCCACTGCCGGTCCGCGGCGACGGTCCGCACCTCGCAGACCTGGAGGACCGGCGAGACCGTGTCCCGGACCGCGTCGAGGGCGCGCAGCGCCTCCAGCGCGCGGGCGCGCGGCAGCAGGTACTCGGACTGCAGCTCCGCCCCGCTGCTCGGGGTGAACTCGGCGCGGAAGTGGGGCAGCCGCTCGTGCCAGGGGCCGGGTACGCCGAACTGCTCCGTGCAGTTGACCGCGGGCATGCCCGGCACCGGATGCATCGCCACGGTGGCGGGCACGGCCCACGGGAAGTCGGCCGGCGGCTGGTCGGTTCGCCGCTTGAGCCACACCTGCCGGAAGCCCGGCCGCACCCAGTCGGTGAAGAGGCTGACGCTGTACGCCGCCGCCGCGACCGTCTCGAAGTCGAGCTCCGCCAGCGGGAGTTCCGTGAAGACGTGCTGGCTCACCTCGAAGGCCGGCTCCAGGTCGAGCGTGAGGGCGGTGACCACACCGAGCGCGCCAAGGGAGGTCACCGCTCCGTCGAAGCGCTCGTCGCCCCGCCCGACCGTCACGGTGGAGCCGTCGGCCGTCACCAGCTCGACCTTGCGCACGACCGAGGCGAGGGAACCGTTCGTGACCCCGGAGCCGTGCGTACCGGTCGCCACCGAGCCCGCCACCGAGATGTGCGGGAGGGACGCCATGTTCGGCAGCGCGAACCCCGCCCGGTGCACCCGGCGCGCGAGCTCGGCGTACCGGACACCGCCCGCGACCCGGACCGTACGTGCGCCGGAGTCGACGTCCACCGCCGGCGGCAGCGCGGTCAGCGACAGGAGCACGCCGTCGTCACCCGGCTCGGCGATCGTGTTGAACGAGTGCCCGCTCCCCAGCACCCGCACCTTCGTGGCGGCGGCGACCAGCGCCGCGAGCGCGTCGGGCGACTGCGGACGGTGCAGCTCCCCGGCGGAGTACGTGATGTTGCCCGCCCAGTTGGTCAGCGTCCCGGTCATGCGTGGCGTCCCTCCCCTGGAAGTCCCGGCCGGCCGTGCACCGGCTGTGATGTCGTGGTGCGTACGAGGCATCCCAGCCGAAGGACGCCTCGCGATCAAGACCGTACGAGCCGGTGGTCAAGGCGGGGCGCCCCGGCCCACGGCGCTCCGCGGGCGCGGACGGACCCCTCCCGGGGGACCCGGCACGGCCGTGCCGCAGGCAGGGGCATACCGTGAGGAGTCGAGCACGAACGCCGGGAGCGAGGAGAACGGGATGGGCAGCCGCACCGCGCTGGTCGAGGATCTGATGGAACGGTTCCCGCACGTGCCGCGGGAAGCCGTCTTCAAGGAGGACCTGCTCCGCGGGGGCGTCGCCTTCGACGACTCGGCCCTCTCGGACAACGAGGACGGGGACGTCAAGCCGAAGTCGTACTTCATCTTCTCCTTCGACCACGGCACCCTGCCCGAGCTGGGCGAGGCCGCGCTGCGCCGCCCGCCCGAGGAGATCATCCTCACCGGCGGCCCCTACGACCTGCGCCGCACGGTCGTCTCCGTCCGCGTGAACCCCGCGTCCCCCTACCGCGTCGCGGCCGACGACGAGGGCGTGCTCGGCCTCTACCTGGACGGGAAGCGGATCTCCGACGTCGGCGTCCCGCCCATGCCGGACTACTACCGGCACAAGCTCTCCAGCGGGAAGTCCGTGATGGAGGTGGCGCCCACCATCCAGTGGGGCTACCTGATCTACCTCACCGTCTTCCGGGTGTGCCAGTACTTCGGCGCCAAGGAGGAGTGCCAGTACTGCGACATCAACCACAACTGGCGCCAGCACAAGGCGGCCGGCCGCCCCTACACCGGGGTGAAGGACGTCGAGGAGGTCCTGGAGGCCCTGGAGATCATCGACCGGTACGACACCACGAAGACCTCCACCGCCTACACCCTCACCGGCGGCGCGATCACCAAGACGGTCGCCGGACGGGACGAGGCCGACTTCTACGGCCACTACGCCAAGGCCATCGAGGAACGCTTCCCGGGCCGCTGGATCGGCAAGGTCGTCGCCCAGGCCCTCCCGCGCGACGACGTGCAGCGCTTCAAGGACTACGGCGTGCAGATCTACCACCCCAACTACGAGGTGTGGGACCGCCGCCTGTTCGAGCTGTACTGCCCCGGCAAGGAGCGCTACGTAGGCCGCGACGAGTGGCACCGGCGGATCCTGGACTCGGCGGAGATCTTCGGCGCGCGCAACGTGATCCCCAACTTCGTGGCGGGCGTCGAGATGGCCGAGCCCTTCGGCTTCACCACGGTCGACGAGGCCATCGCCTCCACCACCGAGGGACTGCGCTTCTTCATGTCGCACGGCATCACGCCCCGCTTCACCACCTGGTGCCCGGAGCCGACCACCCCGCTCGGCAAGGCCAACCCGCAGGGCGCCCCGCTGGAGTACCACATCCGCCTGCTGGAGGCCTACCGCTCCACGATGGAGGACTTCGGCCTCTCCTCACCCCCCGGCTACGGGCCGCCCGGCCCCGGCCAGGCGGTCTTCTCGGTGAGTTCGTTCATGGACAGCCTGCCGGCGCACGAACCGGTGGCCGGGCACGCCGGAGGGTAGTCCGGCGCCCCTCGGGGCCGCGCCCGCGCGAAAAAAACCCACAGAACATCGAGCCGTCCCGGGCGTTCTTCCGTACAACACCCCGGGACGGCTGCCGCCGTCCGCGCGGCGGCCGTCCCGCCCCGGCCGCCGCGCTTCCGCGCGCAATTGAATATGCTGCTTGTCAGTTGTGCGGGAACCGTGAAAAGGTCGGGGTCTGTCGCGAGCCGATCGCCAACTCCCTTGTAGCGGCAGCGAGTTGACGTATCTTGAGGACGCACTTGACGCGGGAGCCCCCCATGCCCGACCTGCCGACCCCCCAGGACACCACCGAGGCCGCGTGGTTCTCGGAGTGCTGGGACGCGGTCCTGTCGTACGCCGATCTGTGCACCTCCGGCTCCGCCGCGGCCACGCGGCTCGCCACCGAGGCGTTCACGCACGGCATACGCGAGGCACGGGACGAGGACGCCGGGGGCGCCGGACGCCGGACGCTGCGGCTGCCCCGGATCCCCCTGCTGCTGAGCTCCGTCCGGACCACCGCCGCCGCCTGGGAGGCACAGGGGAGCGGACACCGCCTCGATCCCGACCTGCGGCTGTGGCTCAACTCCGAGAAGGCGGCCCGCTACACCGGACCGCCGCTGCACCGCCCGCTCGCGCTGCGCGGTCTCAGGGACCTCCAGGAACCGGACGCCGCGCTGCTGTGGCTGGCCGAGGTCGAGGCGCTGCCGCTGTCCGCGGTGGCCCGCCGACTGGGTCTCGACCCGGCGACCGCGGCCACCGAACTCGCCCAGGTACGGGCGCTGTTCCGGGACCGCTGCCACCGCAACCACCTCGACACGCCCATGGACGCGCGCTGCCGCAGCTTCGCACGGCTCCTCGACGCGGTCACCCGTTCACCCGGGACCGAGACACCCGAAGACCTCTCGCACCACCTCGCGCGGTGCGTGGCGTGCGCCGAGGCCGCCGCCTGTCTGCGCCTGCACGGCGGCGGACTGCCGGGCGCGCTGGCCGGCGGGGTCGTCGGCTGGGGCGGCCTCGCCTATCTGGAGCGCCGCCGCCGGGCGGCGGAGGCGGGTCTGGCCGGCCGGCGCGCCGACCCCACCACGGACACCGGTATCGCCATGGGCGAGCTGCCCGCGCCGAGGATCGGCCGCACCGGCACGCTGGTCACCGCCGTCCTCGTCTCCGCGCTGGCGCTCGCGGTCTCGCTGATGCCCTTCGACGGCTCCGAGGGCAGCACCTCGGCGCGCGACGCCGGGGACCGCCAGCCGGTGGCGGACCCCGGCCCGTCCTTCCCCTCCCTCGGCACCGGCACGGGCACCGGCACCGGCACCGGCACGGCGAGCTCGACGGCGTCGCCCCGGCCGTCGGGCTCCAGGACCCGTTCCGAGACGAGAACCGGCCCGAACATCCAGGGCGGGTCCTCCTCGCCCGCCTCCACCTCGCACCGGCCCACCGAGCCCACGAAGCGGGCGCCCGCGACCTGCCGCGTGGAGTACGAGATCGTCGGCGAGTGGCCCGACGGTTTCCAGGCCGCCGTCACCCTCACCTCCACCAGAGCCCTCGACACCTGGCGCGTCGGCTGGACCTTCCGCGACGGTCAGCGGGTCAGCCAGATGTGGGACGGCGACTACACCCAGAACGGCTCCCGGGTCACCGCCACCGCCGCCGACTACAACAAGTCCGTCCCCGCGGGCGGCACCTTCGGCGTCGGCTTCATCGCCTCCTGGCAGGACACGAACGCGCCCGCGCACGACTTCACCCTCAACGGACGCCCCTGCACGACACGTTCGTGAGCCGCCGCCACGCGCGGGCGCGCCGCCGTGAATATTCGGTGGCGTCCGCCCGCGGGGTGCGCCTAGGGTGTACCTCGTACCCCTGCGGCGTGAGTCGCGGGGCCCGACCGAGCGGAAACCAGGAGGTGTTGACCGATGACTGTCACTGCGACGGGCGCTGCCCGCATCCAGACGTTCATCAAGTCCACCTCCGTGGCCGCCGGCTGACCTCCACCTTCATTTTCCGCGCCTGAGCGCGCGTGCCGGGGCCGCCCTTGTGAAGGGTCTCCCTTGTCCTCCTCCGCTTTCGCTTCTCCTCTCGCACACCCTCTCGCTCCCTACGGCTGGGACGAGGCATGGGCGGACGCGTTCGCCCCGTACGCCGTCGAGGGGCTGCTCGCCGGGCGCGTGATCCGGGTCGACCGCGGCCAGTGCGACGTGGTCACCGCCGACGGGGTCCTGCGCGCGGACACCGCGTTCGTGACGCCGCACGACCCGCTGCGGGTGGTGTGCACCGGCGACTGGGTCGCCGTCGAACCCTCCGGCAACCCGCGCTACGTACGCGCGTATCTGCCGCGCCGGACCGCCTTCGTGCGCTCCACCTCCTCCAAGCGTTCCGAGGGGCAGATCCTCGCCGCAAACGTCGACCACGCGGTCGTGGCCGTGTCGCTCGCCCTGGAACTCGACCTCGGCCGCGTCGAACGCTTCCTCGCGCTCGCCTGGGAATCGGGGGCCCAGCCCGTGGTCGTCCTGACCAAGGCCGACCTGGTGCCCGACCCGGCGACGCTCGCGCACCTCGTGCAGGACGTGGAGACGACGGCCCCCGGAGTGCCGGTGCTGCCCGTCAGCTCCAGCGCCGGGCACGGCCTCGACGTCCTCGCGGCCGTCCTGTCGGGCGGTACGTCGGTCCTGCTCGGGCAGTCCGGCGCGGGCAAGTCCACCCTCGCCAACGCGCTGACCGGCGAGGACGTGATGGACGTGCGGGCCACGCGTGACGCGGACGGCAAGGGCCGCCACACCACGACGACCCGCAACCTCCTCGCGCTGCCCGGCGGGGGCGTCCTCATCGACACCCCCGGTCTGCGGGGTGTCGGCCTGTGGGACGCCGCGACCGGGGTCGGCCAGGTCTTCGCCGAGATCGAGGCACTCGGCCGCGACTGCCGCTTCCACGACTGCGCGCACGTCGCGGAGCCCGGCTGCGCGGTCCTCGCCGCCGTCGAGTCCGGCACCCTGCCCGAACGCCGCCTCGACAGCTACCGCAAGCTCCTGCGGGAGAACCAGCGCATCGTCGCCAAGACGGACGCCCGGGTGCGCGCGGAGATCCGCCGCGACTGGAAGCGGAAGGGGGCGGAGGGACGCGCCGCGATGCGCGCCAAACGGGGCCCCTGGTCGTAGACCTCCGTCGTACGGGGCCGACGCCGCCCGCAACACCGGCGTCGGCCCGCAACACCGGCGTCGGCCTGCAACACCGGCACCCGCTCCCTCCGCGGGGAGGACCCGGTGCCGGTGTCTCCTCGCGGGGAAACCCCTGTCGGCGCCGCACCCTGTGAGGCGGCGGCACGAGGCTCGGGGGCGTGGACGTCGGCTCGGGCCCCGGCTCGGCAGCGGCCCTGGGCTGTGGGCCCTGGGCCGTGGGTCGTGGGCCGTGGGCTGTGGGCTGTGGCGCCGGGTGCGGCGTGATGGTCCGCGTCCGTCCGGCCGCCGGGCGGCAGCGCCGTGTCCGATTTCCGCCAGCGCCGCACGGTGCGGGGGCGGAGACTGGATGACGTGATCGATGAAGAGACCAGGTACGAGGCGGTGCGCAGCCGCGACGCCCGTTTCGACGGGGAGTTCTTCTTCGCCGTCGAGACGACCGGGATCTACTGTCGGCCGAGCTGCCCGGCGGTGACGCCGAAGCGCAGGAACGTGCGGTACTACGCGACGGCGGCCGCGGCGCAGGGTTCCGGCTTCCGTGCCTGCCGCCGGTGCCGCCCGGACGCGGTCCCCGGGTCGGCCGGGTGGGACGTACGCGCCGACGTCGTGGGCCGTGCCATGCGCATGATCGGCGACGGAGTGGTCGACCGGGAGGGCGTCGCCGGGCTCGCCGCACGCCTCGGGTACAGCGCCCGCCAGGTGCAGCGGCAGCTCACCGCCGAACTCGGCGCGGGTCCCGTCGCGCTGGCCCGCGCCCAGCGTGCCCACACCGCGCGGGTGCTGCTGCAGACCACCGGCCTGCCGGTCACCGAGATCGCGTTCGCTGCCGGGTTCGCCAGCGTGCGCCAGTTCAACGACACCGTCCGGGCGGTGTACGCGTCCACGCCCAGCGAGCTGCGCGCCGCCGCGGCACGGCGCGGCCCCGCCGGCCCGCGCGCGGCGGCCCCCACCGCGGGCATCCCGCTGCGGCTCGCCCACCGTGGGCCCTACCAGTCCGGCGCCGTCTTCGACGTCCTGGCCCGCGAGGCGGTGCCGGGCGTCGAGGAGGTCCACGGCACCCGCGGACGCCGTACGTACCGGCGCACCCTCCGCCTCCCGTACGGCACCGGGATCGTCGCGGTCGACGAACGCCCGCGCACACCCGGACGCCAGTCCTGCGCCCACGCCGGCGGATGGCTCGACGCCCGGCTGCACCTCACCGACCTGCGTGATCTCACCACCGCCGTACAACGGCTGCGGCTGCTGTTCGACCTGGACGCCGACCCGTACGCGGTGGACGAGCGGCTCGCCGCCGATCCCCGGCTGGCACCGCTGGTCGCCGCCCGCCCGGGACTGCGGTCGCCCGGCACCGCCGACCCGGACGAACTGGCCGTGCGCGCGCTCGTCGGCCGGACCGGGGCCGAGCGGCTGGTGCGGCGGTACGGGAAGGTGCTGGACGCCCCCTGCGGGACGCTCACCCACCTGTTTCCCGAGGCCGGCGTCCTCGCACAGGCGGAGCCGGACGGCCCGCTCGGCGCGCTGACCGCCGCCCTCGCCGACGGGGCTCTGCGGCTCGACGCGGGCGCCGACCGGGACGACGCTGAGCGGGCGCTGCTCGCACTGCCGGGCATGGACCCGCGCACCGTCGCGGTCATCCGCGCCCGGGCCCTCGGCGACCCGGACTCCGCACCCCCGGACGAGGACGTCCCCGACACCTGGCGCCCCTGGCGCGCCTACGCCCTGAACCACCTGCACGCCGCCGGCGCAGCCGAAGCGAGCACCGGCACCACTGCGGACGGCACGGCGGCCGCCCACGACTCGGAACGGGAAACCCACTGATCATGCCCACGCACGCCACCACGCACTGCACGACCCTGGACAGCCCGGTCGGCCCGCTGCTCCTCACCGCCGACGACTCCGGCACCCTCACCTCCCTGTCCGTACCGGGCCAGAAGGGCGGTCGCACCCGCCTGCCGGAGTGGCGGCACACGCCCGAGCTCTTCCGCGCAGCCGAGGAACAGCTGGCCGCCTACTTCGCCGGCGAACTCGACGCTTTCAAGCTGGAGTTCAGGGGTGACGGGACCGAGTTCCGGGAGCGGGTATGGGCCGCCGTGGACTCCGTGCCGTACGGCGCGACCACCACGTACGGCGCCATCGCCGCGAGCATCGGCGCCCCGCGGGCCGCCGTCCGCGCCATCGGCGGCGCGATCGGCGCCAACCCGCTGCTGATCGTCCGCCCCTGCCACCGGGTGATCGGCGCGGACGGCTCGCTGACCGGGTACGCGGGCGGCCTCGACCGCAAACAACGCCTGCTCACCCTCGAAGGAGTGCTGGGGCCCACCCGTAGGCCCCTGGAGCCCACCCGCGGGCCCCAGGGGTCCACCCGCAGGCCCTAGGGGTCCGCCGGGGGGAGGGTCTGGCACGGGGGCGCGAGGATCACCGCCAACCCGGGCCGCTCGGCGTCGGCCCCCGCTTCCCGCCGAGGTGAATCCATACCGCGTGCGGCAGATGCACCCCGTGCACCCCCGTCTTGTACCTGATGTTTGACACAAGGTGAGGTCCGCGACATCTTGTACTCGCGACTTGATACAAGATGATTTGAGGGGACCCCTATGCGCGACAGCGCCCTGCTCCAGCACCGCTTCCTCGATCACGCCGATCACTACGCCCGCTGGTCCGGCCTGGCCGTCGGCGTCAATGCCGCGCAGGCGCTGTCCACGCTGGGAAACGTCGAGTTCGAGCAGCGTGTCGTGTTCTCCATCACCGCCTTCGGGCTGTGCGCGGTGGCAGGCGTCCTTCTCGCCGACGCGCTGACCCTGGTACCCCAGGACGTGGTCCGGACCGCGAGTCTCAAGCCGCGCCTGGTAAGAGACCACATCCCGCCGCGCATGGGCCCTCTGATCGCCCTTCAGGGAATCACGCTCACCGCGCTCCTGACGATCACGGCCGCGACGGCCTCCTGGGACCCCGGCCATGTCTTCCATGCGGGAAAGGTCGTCGCCGTCACTTGCAACGGAATGCGGACCACTCTGGGCCCCTGGCCCGGCCTGTACTACAGCCTCCCGATGTTCGGCGCGCTCGCCATAGCCACTCCCACCTGCGTCTGGGCCCTGCGCCGCATCGCCCACGGACCGGGCCCGGAGCAGCAGCGCCGCGACCGGGCGTGGGCAGTGACCGGAGCCTGGGGCCTGTTGGTTTCGAGTCAGCAGTTGTACGCCGTACTGATGGTCTCCATCTCGGTGACGGACACGGGCTGCGCCGGTGTGATGGGCGCGCTCACCTTCTGGGTGTTCTACCCTCTGGCCCTGCTGAACTTGTTCACAGTCGCGTGGTCTCTGGTCACCGTGGTGGCCCCCAGGGCCGTCGGCGACAACGCGGCGGAGGAGGCCCCCCGGCCATGAACGAGCCTGCCGTCCGCGTCGACACGAACAGCCAGGTACCGCCGTACGCGCAGATCCGAGCCCAGCTCGGCGCGCTGATCGTCACCGGACAGCTGGCCGAGGGCGACCGCTTGCCCACCGTGCGCCAACTGGCCACGGACCTCGGTCTCGCACCGGGCACGGTGGCCCGCGCCTACCGCGAGCTGGAAGCCGCCGAGCTTATCCGCACCCGCCGCGGAGCGGGGTCCCGGGTCGCGGCGGTCCCCGCCCGCCCGACCCACACGTACGCCTCTCAATTGGCCACCCTGGCCCGCGACTTCACCTCCTCCGCCCGCGCGCTGGGCGCCGATACCGAAGCCATCCTGGCCGCCGTCCGCGACGCCTTGGGCCCCGAGAACCACTAGGCGGTTTCGTTTGGATCAGTCGGTCGTTAGTCCGGGGGCGCCGTTGACTGACCTGCAGTGGGCGCGGATTGAGCCGTTGTTCCCGGACCGAACGCCGAAGCGAGGTGGCCGCTGGCGGGACCACCGCGAGGTGATCGACGCGATTGCCTACAAGTTCCAGACCGGAACGCAGTGGGTTCACCTGCCGGAGAAGTATGGCAACTGGCGAGGCGTCTACAACCGGCTGCGGTGGCGAGGCATCGCCACCCGCTACGCGAAGACCGCCACCATCTACCTGGCCGGACTCCACATCGCAGGCGTCTTCCTCTGGTCCGCCCGGTGATCCAAACGAAACTGCCTAATCGTTGATGTGGAGGGTGGCGGCGTGAGGAACGAACACGGTGTCTCCGTCCTTGGCCGTTGCCAGTGCGGAGACGTACCAAGTGCCTCGGTCCAGCTCGGCCGCCTCCTTCTTGGTGACCTTCAGGGTGTAGGTGCAGCGGGAGGTGTCGTCCGAGGTGCTGCGGCATGTGGCGTCGTTCGTGTGCCGAAGCTCCGCCGCGGTCGGGTCGAGCTTCGAACTGCCGGGCCACACGAGGACCTTGAGGCTGCGGACGCCGGAGTCGTCGCGCACGTCCGCGGTGAAGGTTGCCGAGCCGGGGCTGTCGCCGGACGGAGCGGTGTAGCGGGCCGAGCCGTTGGCCAGGGTCAGTTCCGTGGAGTTGGAGGCCATGGCGATACCGCCGGCGGTCACGGCGCCGACGATGGCGAAGCCGATGAGCGAGGAGACGAGAGCGTGCTTGGGCATGGGAGATCCCTCGGGTTCTTGTGGGAGCGGGCGTGGTGCGCCTGCAGACTGGAGTGGGCGGGCGAAGCGCGGCCTGGGCGGAGCGTCAGAACCGGTGGCCGAGCCGTTGGCCGGTCGCTTTCCGATGTGTTCGAGACTATGGCCCGGAGCAGGGCGCGGTCCTCCGGCGGTCGGATGATTGCCGTGTCTAACCAGAGGCGGAGACCGCCGGACGACGAGCGGGAGGTACTGACGCCGACGGCAAGAGGCATACGGGATTCCGGAGTTCGGGCGACACTGGTCCTGTGATCATCGAACGCGCGTATGCCCATCTCTCCTCGTACGACGAGGAGGCCTGGCCGTGGTCGGTGCCCTGCGTCCGACAGTTGCTCGATGAAGGGCTGCGGTTCACCGCGCCGGTGACGTTCCTGGTCGGTGAGAACGGCTCGGGGAAGTCGACCCTGGTCGAGGCGCTGGCGGAGGGGTTCGGTCTCGACTCCTACGGCGGTTCCCACGACTGGCGTTACGCTTCCTCGCGCGGGAAGTCGACCCTCGGTGAGCGTATGAAATTCGACGCCGCCTCGGGGCGTGGGCGCCGTATGGCCACCAGCTGGTCGGCCCGCAAGGGCTTCTTCCTGCGTGCGGAGACCGCGCTGGACGCCCTGGACAGGGAGGGGTTCTCGCCGGGCCACGTCAGCCACGGTGAGGGCTTTCTCGCGGCGTTCCGTGGGAAGTTCCTGCACGCCGGGCTCTATGTTCTCGACGAGCCCGAGGCAGCGCTCTCCTTCTCTTCGTGCCTCGAGCTGATCGGGCACATCGACCGGCTGGCCAAGGAAGGCGGACAGGTCATCTGCGCCACACACAGCCCGTTGCTGACCGCACTGCCGGGCGCGGACATCATCGAGGTCGGTGAGCACGGTATGCGCAGGGTCACCTGGCAGCAGCTCGGTGTGGTGGATCACTGGCGCCGCTATCTCGCCGACCCGCACACCTATCTGCGGCACATCGTCGAACCGTAGCCTGACGTCGATGCGGATCATTTCGCCCGGCCGGGGTGAACCGGAGCTGCGCCGATGCCGTTGAGGCAACAGGCATGCCTGCACGTCGTGCACCCGACAACAGGCTGGCCGACTGCAGATCTCCCGTGACGGTCACCAGGTCGGTGTCCTTCGTGAGCATCGACCTGCGGCGCGGCTGACTTCGCACGGCTGAGCACCCGTGTGCCCGACATGCTCACCGACATCAGCGGCGCAGCCCCGAGGCGCGTGTCGTCGTGGTCGGGTACCCGAATCTGTTCCCCGCCGACGGGAGCATCTGCGGTTCCTCCGTACCGCTGGCCAAGGGTGACATCACCTGGCTGAACCAGGCCACGAACCGGTTGAACCTCCTGCTGGAGACGGCGGCCTACCTCAAGCAGGCCGAGTTCGTCGGCACGGCGGAGCGGGGTGCAGCCGACGGGGCACCGCCCTGGACGAGCAGACCGTCGTCGAGCCGGGCAACGACGCTGCCGCTCTGATCGTCCCCACCTCGCCGACAGCTCGGTCGGCCGGTGGCTCCGTGTGCGCGCGGCCGTACCCCCCGCTCGTCCGCAGGGCCGTCGGGCAGCCGCCGGCGACATGCGGGTCTGGCCTGCTTGACCAGCGGGGCCGCCGCCTGCAAAGTCGGGATGCGGCACCGCAACAGCGCCGCCTCGCTCTGTCGACCGGTCCGCCCCTTCACAGGTGGCAGACGGCCCTGACGTCCAGGAGCAGCTTTTGCCATGGTCCTCGACCTGGTTGTGATCGGTACGGCTGTCACCCTGGGGCCCTTGCACAACAGCGCGTTCATCCTGTTGCTCTCCTCCCGGCGTGGCGTTCGCAACGGCCTGGCGTTCCTGTTGTCATGGCTGGCCAACCTGCTGGTGGTGATCGCCTGCGTGATGCTGCTGACCGGCGGACAGCCCCCGGCCCGTCACAGCGTGCCCTCGACCGCCGCGATCGCGGCGAAACTCGCCATCGGCCTGGCACTGGTGCTGTACAGCGCGCACCGGCACCGCCGACCGCCTCGCCCGCACCGGCCGCCACGCTGGACCGCTCGCATCGACAGCGCGTCCCTGGCCGCGGCAGCCGGTCTGGCATGGTTGCTGCAGCCCTGGGCCCTGGTCGGCGTCGGAGCCGCGACCGCCGTCGGCGCGAACCTCTCCACCCCCGCCGCCTGGCTCGCCCTGACCGGCTACTGCCTCCTGGCCACACTGAGCCTCATCGTCATGGAGATGTACGTGGTCTGGGCGCCTGCGGTCGCGAACGCCCGGTTGAACGCCCTGCGGAACTGGCTCGCGCAGCACCAGGAGGAGCTGGTCGTCACCCTGTCTCTACTCCTCGGCCTGTGGCTGATAGTTCGGAGCATCGCCGAGCTTGTCGCCTGGTAGAGCGGTGCGGGCGGCGGCGCCATGCCCGCATGGGTCCCCGGTGGCGGGCTTCGTCAGCGAACGCCGGGTCCGCGCATGGCTGGTGAGCCCGGCGACGAGGATGGTGCCGGCGACCGCTGTGCCGAGGGAGGAACCGAGGTTGGAGACGCTGCGGGAGAGCCCGGAGATCTCGCCCTGCTGGTCCTCGGTGAAGCTCGACTGGACGATGTGGACCGAGGGAGTGAGCATCACGCCGAGTCCGAGGCCGATGAGGAGCAGTCCGGGCGCGAAGGCCCAGGGGCTGGGGGAACCGCCGACCACGACGGTCAGGACGATGATGCCGGCGATGGTGGTGCCGAATCCGGTCAGGATGAGGGTGCGCTGGGGGCGGCGCTTGGCGAGGGGTGCGGCTGCGACGGAGGAAACGAGGATTCCGAGGGTGGCCGCGCTGAAGATCACGCCGGTCTGGACCGCGTCGTATCCGCGGACGACCTGCAGGTAGGAGGCCACCGTGAAGGACACCCCATGAGGTCTCCCGTAGAGCCTGTTGACGCGCAGCGGCCGCCCTGAGTGCCCTGTCGTTTCGGTGGAAAGCTGCCGGCACGACATGGGCCGAGCCCGAGGAAGAACGAGGCAGCACCCCTGCCTGCCCGGAAGAGCGTCGGCAGCCCGGTGTACGAGACGCAATGGTGCTGGGTGAACCGTCCCGCTGTTCCGGGGTGAACCGTCCCGCTGTTCCGGGCGTTCACATGAGGGGATCGCAGATTCGAAGACCATGGCACACGACTCCTCCGCCGCGTCTTCCGAAGAAGCGCTGCCCGAATCCGCAATGGCCCGGCATTCCTCCCGGGTGCCGAATCACGAAAAGGAGTGCACTATGTTGGATCGTCGTTCTCTTCTACGGTCCAGTGGCGTGGCCGCAGCCGGAGCGCTCGGCGCCGCCGCCTTTGCGTCGGCTGCCGAGGCATCTTCCACGGCACTCGATGGTCGTCGCCCGCCTGTTCCCGATCCGACCGCCGGGGGCGTGACGCGCACCCTGCTCCAGGAGAACCCCTCGCCCGCCAAGGGCTGGAAGACCGTGCAGACACTCGTCGAAATCCCCCGGCGGAGGGAATCGGGCCGCCACAGCCACCCGGGAGTGGAGGTTGGATACATCGTCCGCGGTGACGTGTCGATGGAGTTCGACGACGGGACTACCCTGCGACTTCGCACGGGCGACCCCTTCTTCATCCCTTCCGGCACCATCCACAACGCCCGCAACATCGGGACGGTGACAACGATGATGCTGTCCACCTACGTCGTCGACGAGACCAAGCCTCTGGTCACCACCCACACCCATTGATTCAGGCCGTTCGTCGATTCTGGTGGTCCTTCCAACACCTCGGCGGGCCCTGGGGGGAGCTGCGGGCGGCTCGGCCGCCCCGCCGGTCGTGACGCCCGGACTCCCACGGCGTCTTCCAGCGCGAGGCAGGCTCGGCCACGAGGTCACCCAGGCGCCCCGCTGACAGACCGCATGACGCAGAAGAGGACATGGCCGCGCGGGCCTGACCAAGTTCACACCTCGACGACCTGATGGCCCGCCGGCACGTCACGGCATGAGGGAAGGCGCGGTCAGGCGGGCTGCCACAGCTCGACTCGGTTGCCCTCGGGATCGGTGACCCAGCCGAATCGACCGATCCCCTCCATGTCCTGGATCTCCTCCGCCACGTCTGCTCCCTTGGCGCGCAATTGCGCGAGCATCGCCTCCAGATCACCGACCCGGAAGTTGAGCATCGTGTGCTGAGCGCGGGAGCCGAAATAGTCGGTCTCGGACTCGAACGTCGCGAACACCGTCGGCCCGTCTCCCTGACGCCATAGGCCGTTCTCGTCGGCGTCCAGGCCCAGACAGTCGCGGTACCACGCGTTCAGGACCGCCGGGTCGGCAGCCCGCATGAAGTAGCCGCCAATTCCAAGTACACGTTCCATACCGCCATCCTGCCAGGGACGACCATCAGGCGGGCCGAGCACCTACACCATCACCCGCATCAGCCCCCGTCCCGATCGCGGGGCAACCCATGACGCGATCACATCCGGCACTTCCTCGGAACAGACGTCAGCTCTCCGCGAGCCCTACTGACCTGTGGTCACCAACCCTCGCCACTTGGGGGACCTCAGGAAGTAGCGCGCCGGCAGGAGCGGGGCGGGCGACTTTCGCCCACCTGCCGACCTGGATGAGGGTCGCGCGCGAACTGGTTCGCCTCATGCCCGGCCAGGCTGCCGACGGCGCTCGGCGGAGGACATCCCCGCAAACGCCGTCGGCACTACACGGGAAGGTCGTCCCGTTCGTCGAACACCTCGCGGCCCTCGGTCACCCGGTCTGACCTCGCCGGTGCCGGTCGCGGCTCACCCCGGGTCCGGACCGCCGGCCACCGGCCGGCCGCCCTTCCGCCCGGTTCCCTGCTGACGGGTGTCTGCCGAACCGCCGACCACCCACCAGCCGGTGACCGGCGCCTACGAGGGCGAGCAGAGCCGCGCCCACCAGCAGTCCCAGGACCACTCCGATGGTCACTCGCAGGATGAATTCTTCGCCCATGGTCGTCCTCGCTTCGCAGCACGTCGTCTCGTCCTGTGCAACGGGCGCCAGGCCAGGGTGGTTCAGGCGGGAGAGGGCGTGGGCGGACGGATCCCCCGGTGGGTGCCCCCGCGATGCGGACGCCTCGCCCGAGGGAACGGTTGCCCGCGTAGACGCGGTTCCAGTGCCCCGTACGGGGTCCCACCCGGCTAAGCAGAGGGTCATCGGCCTGCTGATCGCGGCAGCGGACCGGGCCGCCGAAGGAGTCCTGGGGTCAGTGCCCTGCTAATGTCCCTTTTCGGTATGGCGGGAAGGGACGACGGAGTACTCACCGCTCCGGTCGTCCACGCCACCACCCGCCCCGGGCGGGCGGGTCACCGTGCGGGGGTCGTGGCGGTCACGCACGTGTCCGGCGCGAGGGAACCGCGCGTGCCCGTCCGCATGTCGCGTGCACAGGTGAGGGGAGTAACACCGTTGAGCGGGATACCGGGGAACGGTGGCGGCTGTGGGGTATGAACTCGACTTCGGGTTGCTGGGCCCGCTGCTGGTGCGGCGCGCGGGCGCCCTGTTGAATGCGGGGCCGCGCAAGCAGCGGCTGCTGCTGGTGCGGCTGCTGATCGCCGACGGCTGTGCGGTCGCTTCCGAGACACTGTGCGAAGAGCTCTGGGCAAAGCAGCCAGGACGGGCACCGGGCATGGCGACGGCCTCCCTGCACGCCCACGTCAGCAAGCTCCGCGCCGTCCTGGAACCCCCGCACCTGCGCGAGGGGACGTTCGAGGTACTGGTCACCGAGCCCGCAGGCTACGCCCTGCGCACCCCGCCCGAGAGCCGGGACACCGTGCGCTTCGGACGGGCCGTAGCCCAGGCACGCCGACTGCTGGACCAGGACCAGCCCGAGCGCGCCCTGGAGGAGGCCGAGCGAGCCCTGGGCATGTGGCGAGGTGCCCCGCTCGCTGACGCCGCGCATCACCTGTTCGCCGCCCAGGAAGCCGCCCGTCTGGAGGACCTGCGGCAGACCGCACGGGAGGTCCACACCACCGCCCTGCTGCTGAGCGGACGGATCACGCAGGCCGTGCAGGCGGCACGGGAACTGACAGTGGAGCACCCGTTGCGGGAGACCGGCTGGGCTCTGCTGCTGCGGGCTCTGTACCTGGCGGGCCGGCACCCCGAGGCCCTGCAATGTTACGCGGACCTGCGCGGGCATCTCGCCGACGAACTCGGCCTCGAACCCGGCCCCGCACTGCGCGCCCTGCATGACGGCATCCTCCGCCACGACCTGCCACCCCTGTGCCCGACCGAGGCGCTGAAGGGGCCAGGCCAGGCACCCGCATCCGGTGCGGGCTCCGGGGGCGGCGATCCCCACACGTCGGCCGCGTCCGGAGGGCCACAAGAGAGGGAGCGGCCCGGACCCGGCGCCCGCGCGCCCTCCGCCGCGGCCGCCGTGGACCCGCCAGGTGCGAGCGGCGCCCCGACCGCCAGCGGCAGTGCAAGTGAACCGCTGCCGGTGGTGCGTCCGGCGCAGTTGCCGGGTGATCTGGCGGTGTTCGCGGGCCGGACGACCGAGGGTGCGTGGTTGTCCGGGGTGAGTGGTGCGTTCGGCCGTCCGGGACCGGCCGGTGCCCGGGCCGTCGTCATCGGGGGTGCTCCGGGTGTCGGCAAGACCACGTTCGCCGTTCATCACGCGCACCGGATCGCCTCGTTGTTCCCCGACGGGCAGCTCTTCGTCAATCTGTGCGGGTTCCATCCGCATGCGCCGGCCGTGGAACCCGGTGACGTCCTGCACGGCTTCCTGACCGCTCTCGGGGTTCCCGCCCAGCGGATTCCCGAGGACACTCCCGCCCGCAGTGCGCTTTTCCGCAGTCTGCTGGCCGGCCGGCGGGTCCTGCTCGTGCTGGACAACGCCCGCGACGAACAGCAGGTCCGTCCCCTGCTGCCCGCGGGGGAGGGTTGTTTCACCCTGGTCACCAGCCGCAACCAGCTCCCGGGCCTGATCGCGGCCGACGGAGCCAAGCCCCTGACCCTGGCGCTGCCCTCGCAGAGTGAGGCCCATCAGACGCTGGCGCGGCGGCTGGGTGCCGAGCGTCTGGCCGCCGAGCCGGACGCCGCGGGTGACATCGTCCGGCTGTGCGGGCGGCTGCCCCTGGCACTGGCCGTGGTCGCCGCCCGCGCCGAACTCGAACCCGCCTTCCCCCTCCACGCTGTCGCCGAGGATTTGAGGCAGGCCCGCGGTGGCCTGGACGCGTTCACCGGCTTCGACACCACCACCGATGTGCGGGCCGCGTTCTCCTGGTCCTACCGGTCCCTGGACGCATCCGCCGCCCGCCTCTTCCGTCTCCTCGCCCTCCACCCCGGACCTCACATCAGCGCCCCGGCCGCCGCGGGCCTCGCCGGGCTCCCTCTCCCGGTAACGCGGCGCCTGCTGGCCGCACTCACCCGCTCCTGCCTCCTCGAACAGCCCCTGCCCGGCCGGTTCACCCTCCACGACCTGCTGCGGGACCACGCCACCGAACTCACCCACACCCACGACCACGCCGACGAACGCCACACGGCCACCCTGAGGGTCCTGGACCACTACCTGTTCACGGCACACGCAGGCAACCGGCTGCTCAAACAGGACTCCCTGCCCGAACTCGACCTCGGCTCCCCGAGCGCGGGCGTCACCCCCGAAGTCCTCACGACCCCGGAACAGGCGAACCGATGGCTCACCGCCGAACACCGGGTACTGCAGGCCCTGCTGCACACCGCCGTCAGCAAGCGACTTGATCGCCAAATCACCGGGCTGGCCTGGTCACTGAAGGAACATCTGAACCGGCAGGAGTACTGGCCGGAGGCGATCACCGCACTGAACCCTGCCCTGGAGGTGGCGCAACGCCGGGGCGACCGCCTGGAGGAGGGACGCTGCCACCGCAGCCTCAGCGGAATCCACGCCTACCTGGGCCACCAGGAACAGGCCTTGGGTCATATGGAACGCGCCGCCGAGCTCTTCGAGGAGATCGGCGCGGTCGGTGAACAGGCCCGGACGCAGCATGGCATGGGGGTCGTGCTGCACCAGTTCGGCCGACTCCGGGAAGCGCTGGTGCCCGCCGAGCGGGCGCTCGTGCTGGCCCGGGAGGCGGGGGACGACGTATGGACGGCCGAGTGCCTCAACGGCCTCGCCTGGCTGCACTCCAGCCTGGGCCGGCCCGAACAGGGTCTCGTGCACGCCGAGGAGGCCATTGCCCTGTTCCAGGGCCTGAACGCGCCATGGCGGGAGGCGATCTGCCTGGACAGTCTGGCCTACACCCTCCATCTGCTCGGCCGGTACGAGGAAGCGGCGGCCACCTACCACAGGGCACTGGACGTGTTCGAGGAACTGGGGGACCACAGGAACGCGATCGGCGTGCTGATGCGACTCGGTGACACCCGCCTGGCCATGGGCAACCGGAAGGCCGCCCGGGCGGAATGGATCCGCGCCCTCGCCCTCGCCGAACGGCAGGCGCTGTCGCACAGCGCCCAGGAGGTCCGGGACCGACTCTCCGTCCTGGACACGGAGGCAGACCACACAGCCGTGGCGCCGGAGAAGACCCCTTTCGGGGCGGCGGACTCCAGGTCTGCCGGCTAGGGCCTGTGGATCAGGCCGGCTGTGACCGACGACAACGCCGCAGATGTGCGTGCCAGACCCCGCGATGCCGGCATGATCCAAACGGCAGGCCCTAGTGCTCCAGTCCCCAGCTGTGGATCCGCCTCGGGTGGATCCGGATCAGCTCCTCGCTGAAGTGCGGCCCCAACGCGTGTGGGCCGTTGAGCAGTTCGGCCTCCCCGCGGATGTCGATGCCGCGCACCTGCCACGGGTCGAGGCTGACGATGTCGTCGACGACGAGGGCCACCTTCGGGTTCTGCCGGAGGTTGCGCCACTTCTTGGTCGCCCCCATCGCGTAGCCGCCGATCAGGATCGTCCCGTCGTCCTGCGGGAAGAACCCGACCGGGTTCGCCTGCGGCTGCCCATGGGCGTCGACGGTGGCCAGCCGTCCCAGCCGCTGCGACGTCAGGTAGGCGCGTTCCCGCTCGCTGAATTCGGTCATGGCAGCAGCCAAACACTCCCGCGCCAAGCGCGCATCGGGTTCTGGTCCCGGGTCCGGAGAAGGAGCCGGGTGCGCCCGAGGGTGTGACGGCGTGTTGGGGCGGACGGCGGCTGGGAACCCATGGCCCCATGACTCGAGCGATCAAGGTCCGGTACCTGCTGGCCGCCCTGGTGACAGCCGTGGCGCCCGCCCCACCTACGGCGGCCGCCGCCGGTCCCGGACCCGCCCGTGCCGTCGACGGCCCCCGTCACGCCGCCCTGGGCGACGACCTCGTGGCCCGGCGCGGCGGTGCGCCGGACCAACCGGCCGACGGCGATGCCCCCGAGCACGACGCCCGGCTGCACGACTACCGGCTCCGCCACGCCCTCCTCGCCGGCGCACCGACCCGTGGCGCGGCCCCCGCCGCCCCGTCTGCCGTCCGCGGCACGGCCCTCGGCGCCGGTCCCGCGGCTCCGCTCGCCGGTCGCGCGGCCCGAGTCGGTGCCTCCCCCGCCGGTCGCGCGGCCCGCCGTCGGGCGCCTGCGGCCGTGCTCCCGGCCCTCGGCGCGCCCGGCGTGCCCCACGGTGCCCCCGGCACCGATCCGTTGCCGCCCACGCCCTCCGTCACCGAGGCCCTGACGTCCGGGGTCCTGCGGCCCGCCGCCCGGGACTGGACCGGCACCTGGGAGGCCGCGCCCTCCGGTACCGTGCCGGGGCTGCCCGGCGCCTCCGTGCGCAACGTGGTGCACACGAGCGTCGGCGGCAGCGCGGTCCGGGTCCGGATCTCCAACCGGCTCGGCACGGCGCCCCTGCGACTCGGCGCCCTCAGCGTCGCGTTGCGAAAGCCCGGCGCGACCGTGAGCGCGGACGCCGTCGCGGGCTCGTTGCGCACCGCCACCTTCGCGGGCGCGGAGTCGGCTCTCGTCCCGGCGGGCCGGGACCTGGTCAGCGACCCCGTACGGCTGCGCGTGCCGGCCGGCGCCGACCTGCTGATCTCGGTGCACACCCCGGCCGACTCGGGCCCGGCGACCTACCACCGCGCCGCCCTCCAGACCAACTTCCTCGCCCGGCACGGCGATCACACCCGCGACGAGAACGGCCGCGCGTACACCGCCACGCTCGGCAACTGGTACTACCTGACCGGCGTCGACGTGTCCGACGCGCCCGCCGTGGGGAGCGTGGTCGCCCTCGGGGACTCCATCACCGACGGTACCGGGTCGACGTTCGGTGCCCACCACCGCTGGCCCGACCGGCTCGCCGAGCGGCTGCGCGGCCTGCCGCCCGGCCGCCGCCTCGGCGTCCTCAACGCCGGGATCGCGGGAAACCGCCTGCTGCGCGCGGGCGTCGGACCCGACGCGCTCTCCCGGCTCGACGCGGACGTCCTCTCCCGCAGCGGGGTGCGCGCCCTGATCGTGCTGGAGGGCGTCAACGACCTCAAGGGCACGCCGGAACAACTCGACCCCGGCGCCTTCGAGGACGCGTACCGGCGCATCGTGAGCCGTGCCCACGCCCGCGGCATCCGCGTCATCGGCGCCACGATCACCCCGTACGGCGGGCACGGCGCCCACACGCGGACCCGGGAGACCGCGCGGCAGGCGGTCAACGCCGTCATCCGCGCGGGCGGCCTCTTCGACGCTGTCGCCGACTTCGACGCCGCCGTCCGTGACCCCGGCCGGCCGTCCCGCATCCGCCCGGCCTACGACCCCGGCGACCACCTCCACTTCAACGACGCCGGGATGCGGGCCCTGGCCGACACCGTCGACCTCGCCACCCTCACCCCGCGCAGCGTCCTGCCCTGAGTCCCGGCCGACCGCTCAGCCCCAGATCACCGCCGCCACCCACGCGCCCGCGATCAGCAGGCAGGCGAACAGCTCCGTCAGCACGCTCCAGCCGCCCGACCGCATCGCCGTACGCAACGCGGCCACCGCCTCTCCGTGCCGCCCGAGCCGCAGCCGCTCCGAGAGATAGACCCCGCCCACGAAACCCGGCACGGCGCCGAGCACCGGCAGGACGACGAAGCCGAGCAGCGCGCCGGAACCCGCGTACACCGCCATGCGGACCGTGGCGCCGCCCGCGCGCAGCCGGCGCGGGGGCATCGCCCACCGGCTCGCCAGCGACAGCAGCAGGACCACCGTCGCGCCCACGAGCACCGTCCAGGAGAGCCTGCGCGGATCCTCCAGCGCCCACCACAGGACCGCGGCCCAGACGAGCCACGAACCCGGGACGCCGGGCACCAGTACTCCGGCCAGGCCGAGCAGGATCACCACGCCGACCAGCAGGAGCTCCCACACTCCCATCTGTCCAGGGTGCGGGAGAACCGGCGAAACCGCAGGTCAGTCCTGTCGCTCCCGGGCCACCCAGGCCCTCTCGTACGCATGCCAGCCGAGCTGGAGCCGGGTCGTCACGCCCGTCAGCTCCATCAGCCGCTTCACCCGGCGCTGCACGGTCCGCAGCCCCAGATCGAGCTGCTTGGCGACGCTCGCGTCGGTCAGCCCGGCGAGCAGCAGCGAGAGGATCTCCAGGTCGGTGCCGTCCGGGCCGTCCGGTTGCTGCTCGGCCACGCCCCGGCTGCCGAGCCGCAGCGGCAGCGCCTCCCGCCACACCGACTCGAACAGCCCCGACAGCAGTTCCAGGAGTCCGCTCGCGTGCACCACCAGGGCGGCGGGCTCGGCGGTGTGCGAGGTCAGCGGCACCATGGCGAGCGTCCGGTCGGCGATCACCAGCTTGGTCGGCACGGTGTCCACCACCCGCACCTGCTCGTCCCGGCCCAGCGCGGCGGTCAGCTCGGTGATCCCGGTGGGCAGGTCGAGCACCGCCCGCTCCACCACCACGCGATACGCGACACCCCGGTCGGCGGCCTGCTTCTCGGCGTCGTTGTCCGTCCCCGACACGACCACCGGGTTCCCGGTGACCAGCGCGCACACCTCCTCGCTCGCGCCCAGCTGAAGCTGGAGGAACCGCTGCGCGACCGCCGCCGCGCCGATCACCACCTCGACCAGGTCGTGCACGGCCGGCTCGGCTGCCTGCGCCCGGTACTCCTCGGCGAGCAGCGCCGCCGCCAGCTCGGCCTTCTCCAGCTCGTGCCGTTGCTGGGTGAGCAGCGCGCCCAGCGCCACCCCGGGCGGCGCCGCGACCCACCGTCCGGGCCGGGCCGTCGACTGCGCCGCCAGACCGTGCCGCTCCAGGCGGCGCAGGGCGCGCTCCGTGTCGTACTCGCCGAGCGTGAGCCGGCGCGCGAGATCGGGCACGTCGGCGGCGCCCACCGACACCAGCGCCCGGTACGCCGACTCGTGCGTCTCGTCCAGACCTATCGCTCCCAGCATGCGCGGGCATCCCTCCCCGAGGATCAGTGGCGGCCCGCCCGTGGCGGAAAACAGCCACGGCGTAAAACCGCCTCGGCACATCATCGCGCTACCACCCGTCTTTCTGACAAGGTGACGCCACCGGGGGTACCGATCACCGGCCGTCATGCCCGGCCCGGCTCCGCCCGGCCTGCGCGGACGCGGGTGTCGCGTTCTCGTGATCGTGACCGTGCATCACGGCGGGGCGTTCAGGGAACCAGGTCAGCACTCAGGGCCGGGACGACCTGTGCACGGGGCGACGACCCGGTCCTCCAGACCGTGACCCGGGCCCACGACGCGCGTGGGCCCGGGTCACTCCGGCGCCGCCGGGCGGTTCTCCCGTGGGGGGTGGGACCGCCCGGCGGTTTCGCGCAGAGGTGTTCGAGCCACTCGCCCGTCCGCCGTCCGACACGCCGTTCGACGATCTCCGTCGGCCGGTTTTTCGTGATGCACCGTTTCCTTCCGGCCCCCGCGGTGGACAATTACCGGCATGAGCCAGCAGGGGGAGAGGCCCGCCGGGCACGAGGACGACTGGTGGGGCCAGCTGTACGACGACGCCACCGGAGACACGGGGCCCGCGGCCGCCGCCGACTCCCTCGACGACCGGTTCGCGTCGGCGGCGGGCACGGTGGGGGGTGGTCGGGCGCCGGGTGCGGCGGCCGACGAGGTGCCGCCCCGGCCGGCGGAGACGCGCGGAGTACCCGAGCAGCGGACCGGCGGCTCCGGACGCCCGTCCGCCGGCCCCGGGTCGCGCGGTGACGCGCTCGACCCCGGGTCGCGCGGTGACGCGCTCCAGGGCGAGCGCGGGCCGGCGACCGGTGCATCCGGCGGCGCCTTTGCCGAAGTCCCGCCCCGCCCCGCAGCCGCGCCGACGCCCTCTGCCACCCCTGCCGGGGCTCAGCCCCCTCACGACAGCCCCCCGCCCCCCGCCGTGGCCCCGCGCCCGCCCGCCGAAGACCCCCGAGCCGCCGCCGGTTCGCCCCTCACGGACGGTCCCCGGGCCCCGGGCCGCTTCCCGCACACCGACGGTCCGCGTCTGCCGGTCGAAGGTCCGCGTCCGCCTGCTTACAGTCCGCGTCCGCCTGCCGACGGCCGTCCGCTCACCGAGGGCGCGTGTCCGCCGGTCGACGGCCCACGCCCGCCGGTCGACGGCCGTTCGCCCACCGAGGGCGTGCATTCGCCGGTCGACCTCCCGCGTCCGTCTGCCGACGGTCGTCCGCCCCTCGACGGTCCGCGTCCGCCCACCGACGGTCCGCGACCCCAAGTCGCTTCCGAGCCGGGCCAGGTACCGTCACCCCCCGCCATGCCCCCCGCCGTGCCCCCTGACGCGGCCCCCGCTCCCGTCGGTTCGACGTCCACCGGCGGTCCACAGGCCCCCGGTCACGCTCCGGCCCCCGCCGGCCCGCGGCCCCCCGCCGGGCCACCGCCCGCCGGCTTCCTGCCCGTCGAGGGGGCGCAGGTTCCCGCGCGTCCCGGGGCGCCGGAGCGGGGCGTACCAGTCCCGTCGGCGTCCTTCGGGCCGGTCGGGGGCCAGGCATGGCCGTCCCTCGCGGACGCCGGACCGCCCGAGTCCGCCCCCGGCCCCGGCGCCCCCGCCGCACCGGCCCCCGTCGGCCACGTGGGGTCCGGGCCGCCCACCTACGAGGCCGAGCCCACCGCGCTGCCGCCCGCCGATCCGGACGAGCTGGCGGACCTCGTCGCCGACACGGTGCTGGACGGCGCCCGGTACGGCTCGTGCACCCTGCGCGCGGTCTCCGTGCGCGGGGACTCCGCGCGGTACCGGGGCGAGCCGCGCCGGGACTCGCTGCTCACCGCCCGCTTCGGGACGGGCGAGAACGCGCTCGTCCTGGTGGCGATGGCGACCGGCGCCCGGGCCGCGCCCGGCGCGCACCGGGCCGCGGCGGAGGCGTGCCGGTGGATCGGCCGGGCCGTGGGGCGCAGCCACGCGCGGCTGGCCGAGGACATCCGGGCGGGCCGGCGCGGTGACCTGAAGTCGGGGCTGCAACGGCTCACCGACCGCAGTCTCGGCAAGCTGCGGGCCGCCGCGGCCGACCAGGGCGTCGAGCCGGAGGAGTACACCGCCGGCCTGCGCTGCCTCCTGCTGCCCGCGGACCCGGACTGCCGTACGCGCGTCTTCTTCGGCGTCGGCACCGGCGGACTGTTCCGGCTGCGGGACGGCGAGTGGCAGGACATCGAGCCGCGGGTCACCGAAACCGCGGGGGAGGCCGTCGTGGGGTTCGGTTCGCCGCCCCACGAGACCCCGGAGGGCGACCGGCTCACCATGGATCTCGGGATCGCGACGCCCCCTGGCCCGTACGAGCCGGCGCCCCGGCCGCCCCGCGCCCCCTTCCGCTTCCGTGCCTCCGTCGCCCGCCCGGGTGACACGCTGCTGCTGTGCACGAGCGGCCTGGCGGAGCCCCTGCGCGGCGAACCCGAGCTGGCCGCCCATCTGACCCGGCGCTGGTCCAGGAGCGAGGCGCCCGGTCTCGCGGCGTTCTTCGCGGACACCCAGGTCAGGGTCAAGGGGTACGCCGACGACCGGACCGCCGCGGCCGTTTGGGAGGCGTAACACCCACGCCTGTGGATTCATGGAACCCGAAGGGATCTCCGGAGACCGAAGGGCACGTGAAGTCATGGCCAAGCAGAACGTCGCCGAGCAGTTCGTCGACATCCTCGTCCGGGCGGGCGTCAAGCGGCTCTACGGGGTCGTCGGCGACAGCCTCAACCCGGTCGTGGACGCCGTCCGGCGCTCCCCGGCCATCGACTGGATCCACGTCCGGCACGAGGAGACCGCCGCGTTCGCCGCGGGCGCGGAGGCACAGATCACCGGGAGCCTCACGGCGTGCGCCGGTTCCTCCGGCCCCGGCAACCTGCACCTCATCAACGGCCTGTACGACGCCCACCGCTCCATGGCGCCCGTCCTCGCCCTCGCCTCGCACATCCCGTCCAGCGAGGTCGGGCTCGGGTACTTCCAGGAGACCCACCCGCAGCAGCTGTTCCAGGAGTGCAGCCACTACAGCGAGATGATCTCCCATCCGCAGCAGATGCCCCGGCTGCTGCACACGGCGATCCAGAACGCCGTCGGGCGCAGCGGCGTGAGCGTCGTGACGCTGCCGGGTGACATCGCGGACCTGCCCGCACCGGAGAAGGCCGCCGGGACCGCGCTCGTCACCTCCCGGCCGAGCGTGCGCCCGGGCGACGCGGAGATCGACCGGCTCGTCGCGATGATCGACGCGGCCGACAAGGTCACCCTGTTCTGCGGCAGCGGCACCGCGGGTGCGCACGCCGAGGTCATGGAGTTCGCCGAGAAGATCAAGTCGCCGGTGGGGCACGCGCTGCGCGGCAAGGAATGGATCCAGTACGACAACCCCTTCGACGTCGGCATGAGCGGCCTGCTCGGCTACGGCGCCGCCTACGAGGCCACCCACGAGTGCGACCTCCTCATCCTGCTCGGCACCGACTTCCCGTACAACGCCTTCCTGCCCGACGACGTCAAGATCGTCCAGGTCGACGTGCGTCCCGAACACCTGGGCCGCCGCTCCAGACTCGACCTCGCGGTCTGGGGCGATGTGCGCGAGACCCTGCGGTGCCTGACGCCCCGGGTGAGGACCAAGAAGAACCGGCGCTTCCTGGACAAGATGCTGAAGAAGCACGCCGAGGCGCTGGAAGGGGTCGTCAAGGCGTACACCAGGAAGGTCGACAAGCACGTCCCGATCCATCCCGAGTACGTCGCCTCGGTCCTCGACGAGATCGCCGACGACGACGCGGTGTTCACCGTCGACACCGGCATGTGCAACGTGTGGGCGGCGCGCTACATCTCGCCCAACGGCCGCCGCCGGGTCATCGGCTCCTTCTCGCACGGCTCGATGGCGAACGCCCTGCCGATGGCGATCGGCGCCCAGTTCACCGACCGCGGCCGCCAGGTCGTCTCGATGTCCGGCGACGGCGGATTCGCCATGCTGATGGGCGACTTCCTCACCCTCGTCCAGTACGACCTGCCGGTGAAGGTCGTCCTCTTCGACAACTCCTCGCTGGGCATGGTGGAGTTGGAGATGCTGGTCGCCGGACTGCCCGCGCACGGCACGGCGAACAAGAACCCGGACTTCGCCGCCGTCGCCCGGGCCTGCGGGGCCTACGGGGTCCGCGTCGAGAAGCCCAAGCAGCTCGCGGGCGCGCTCAAGGACGCCTTCCGGCACAAGGGGCCCGCGCTCGTCGACGTCGTCACCGATCCCAACGCCCTGTCGATTCCACCGAGGATCAGTGCCGAGATGGTCACGGGCTTCGCCCTGTCCGCCTCGAAGATCGTCCTCGACGGCGGCGTGGGCCGCATGGTGCAGATGGCCCGCTCCAACCTGCGCAACGTTCCGAGGCCCTGAACGCCTCCACGTCGTCTACGACTCGATCGGCAGACGCGCGTCGGCAGTTGGGGCGATGCCCGGTCATCCGTGCGCCAACGCGGAGCCCGGCGCGAGGGGGTGCCGAACCGCCTGTTCGTCCGGCGCGTCGCCTCCGCGGACGCGCCGGTTCACCGGCCGTCGGCGGCCGGTCCGTCCCGGGGGCCGGTGCACAGGACCGCGCAAATGGTGTGCAAAGCACGTCAGTTGCCTCGTCCGCGCAGACCAGCGGCGGGACCCGCCGGCCTCGCCGCTCCGGACGGCTCCGCCCCGGGGAGGCACTTGCCCGGTGACGCGCCGGGAACCCGCCGGTGTCCGGCAGGTGATTGCCGGTCCGGGATGACTGTCGCCGTCCGGGGGAGGGCATGGATCCCCGTGAACGTGTTCGAGCAGGAAGGAAACCGACATCGGAGTGCGGGCGGGGGTCATGAAGAGGCAGGCACGTGCGGGTGGTCCGGTGACACGGGGGACATCCGCGGCGAGGACAGTGGAGGAGACGGTCGACGACGGTCCGCAGAAGCCGGGAGCGACGCAGCTCCGGCGCAGGCTGGGACGGGGGGACCTCCGGGCGGTGCCGGAGGTCCGCAGAGCACTGAGGGAGCTGTTACGGCACTGGGGGAGACCGGGACACTCGGAGACGGCGGAGCTGCTGACCAGCGAGCTCGTGACCAACGCCCTGATCCACACCGACCATGACGCGCTGCTGACCGCCACCGTCTCACCGCACGCCCTGCGCGTGGAGGTACGGGACTTCGTGGGACGCAGGCCACGGCTGGGGGTACCGATCGCCGACGACGGTACGCACGGCCGGGGCCTCGTGCTCGTGCAGTCCCTGGCCGACGCCTGGGGCGTCCGGGTGCACGGCGTGGGCAAGGTGGTGTGGTTCGAACTGGAGGGGGGCGCGGCATGACATCATGCCGCGCCCCCCTCCACCGACGTGTCCGGCCCGGGGGGCCGGACACGTCCTAACCGAACTGCTGCTCCAGGTCCTTCAGCTTGCGCTCCAGGGAGTCGAGCCGCGGCAGGCCCATGGTGTCGTCCTCCGCGGTGAGGTCGATGACCGGGTCGGTGGCGCCGCGGACCGGCTCCAGGGAGGCGCGGGAGCGCGCGGGCAGTTGCTCCGACGCCGATATGGCAGGCTCCGATGAGGACGGGGCGGGAGCCCTCTCCACGGTCGCCTCCAGCTGCCGGCTGCCCCGGCCGACCAGGCCCCGGTGGCCGCGGCTGAGCGCCTTGAGGTGCGCCCGCTCGACCCGCTCCTGCTCCCGACGGCGCAGCCGGTTCTGCTCCTTCTGGCGCCGGTCCTCGCGCACCTCGTCCACGGCCTCGTCCAGCGTCCGGACGTTCTCCAGCAGCATCAGCGACCAGGCGCTGTAGGTCTCGCGGGGGGCGCGCAGCCAGCGGACCATGCGGATCTGCGGCAGCGGACGAGGCACCAGGCCCTGCTCCCGCAGTGCGGCGCGACGCGTCTGCTTCAGCGCACGGTCGAACAGCACCGCCGCCGACAGGGACATGCCGGCGAAGAAGTGCGGTGCGCCCGCGTGGTCGATGCCACGGGGTGCGTGGACCCAGTTGAACCAGGCCGCCGCGCCCGCGAACGTCCACACGAGTATGCGCGAGCCGAGTGCCGCGTCACCGTGGCTGGCCTCGCGCACCGCGAGCACGGAACAGAACATGGCCGCACCGTCCAGGCCGAACGGGACCAGGTACTCCCAGCCGCCGGAGAGGCCGAGGTTCTGCTCGCCGAAGCCCACGAGTCCGTGGAAGGAGAGAGCCGCGGCGACCGCGGCGCAGCAGAACAGCAGCACGTAGGAGGCGGAGCCGTATATGGCCTCCTTGCGCCTGCGGCGCTCCTCGGTGCGCTCCCACGAGTCGTCCGCGCGCGTCGCCTTCTCCCCCGCCCGCTTGCCGCGCGCGAGCACCGCCACCGCCGCCAGCATGCCCAGGAGCAGGACGGCGCCCGGAAGCAGCCAGTTCAGCGATATGTCGGTCAGTCTCATCAGGGTCCCTTGCATTGGGATAGGGCGTATCGCCCGCCATAGTGGCCCAATCCCGTCGGCCCTCAGGGGGTTTCGGGGCAAGAGGCCGCCAAGGGGGTGCAAGGGCTTGCGCAGGGCGGCATTTTGCTCGAACTGCCGCGCGAGGAACGGGAGTTGAGTACGAACAAGACTACCCGTACGGGTGGTTCCACGGAAAGTTCCCGCGGCTGGTGAGGAAGTTGTGAACTGCTCGTGATCCGCGGGGGCCCCGGCACGCGTCGGTCGGATGCTCCCGGTGCGAGTCGATCTTAGGGGACGCACTCCCGGCATGGTGCCCCGGGGCGCTAACCCGTCGCCGTCGCGGTCAACTTGGCGACGCGGTCCGTGTCACAGGTGCGCGGGCAGGTGAGGCAGGTGTCCTCGGGGCGCAGCGTGTAGAAGAGGCAGCAGCTCGCCCGGTCCCGGGTGGGCAGGGGCTCCCCGTCCGGTCCGGTCAGCTCCCGGAACGCCGCGGATCCGGCGTACGGCTTCGTCGTCCCCGGCAGCAGCCGCTCCAGCTCGCGCATCGCCCGCCGCTCCTCGCCGAGGAGGTGGGCGACGTACCAGAGCCCCTCGACGATCTCGTCGGTCGCCATGCCCCACAGGGCGCGCCCGCGCCGCCGCATCCGCGGCCCGAAACCGCCGAGGACCGGTTCCAGGTGCTCGGCGACGGCGGCCCGCACCTCGGCCTCAAGCGCCGCCTCGTCCGGTACGACGCGGGCGCCGGGCAGAGTGGCCGCGGGGTCGTCCGGCAGGCAGGCGAACTCCCCGACCCGCACCGCCATGCGGCCGAGGGTGCGCTGGTATGTGACGTGCTCCACGGGCAGGCGCGGGACCCGGCGCAGCAGGAACCACGGCACGGTGATCAGCAGGCAGGCGGGCCAGGCGTAGCGGTGGAGTCCGAAGCTCGCCACGACGTCGGGGCGGGCCCGCCGCCCGTAGTCCCGGAGCACCTGCTCCTCGTCCCACACGAGGAAGGCGTCCAGGTCGGCCCCGCCCTCGGCTAGCCGGGCGGCGCAAACCCAGCCGCCGCCCCGGGGAGCCGCTTCCGCGGGCCCGAGTTCGTCGACCGCCAGCCCGGGGAACACCTCGGTCAGCCGGGCGTACGCGTCCGTGACGGCCGAGAGGGCCGGGGGTGCCGCGACGCCGCACGAGGTGTCTGCGGCCGGGGCGGAGAGGGGCATCGAGGACCACCACTTCAGGATCGTTCGAAGGTAAGGCTTACCTTACTCGGATTTGCCGAGGTGTGAACCGGGGGCCCGTGCGCCTATGGTGCTTGACGGACAGGTGACAACCACCGCAATGACCCCCAAGTGACACCAAGCCCGCAAGGAGGACCCGTGGAGCAGGCCGGCCCGCGCGACGTGCCCCGCCCCACGGGTCCGAAGACCCCGAAGGCCCCCGCCGCGGCCGTGCGCGTGCCGCCGCAGCCGCGGCCGGCCGGCCGGGACCGGCGGGACGCCGCGGGCCACCACCCGGGCCGCGCGGGCGCGGCCCGCGGGGAGCACACACACGGCGAGCCCCCGCTCCCACGGCCCCGCACCGACGGGCGGCGGCTCGTCCAGCGCTCCTCCGTGCGCGGGCAGGTCCTCGACGCGCTGCGCACGGCGCTGGTCGCGGGCGAACTCGAGCCCGGCGGGGTCTACTCGGCGCCCGTCCTGGGCGAGCGGTTCGGGGTCTCGGCGACGCCCGTCCGCGAGGCGATGCAGCAGCTCGCCGTCGAGGGCGCCGTCGAGGTCGTGCCGAACCGTGGCTTCCGGGTCGTCGAGCGGTGCGCCCGCGAACTGGCCGAACTCGCCGAGGTGCGGGCCCTGATCGAGGTCCCGGTGATGCTGCGCCTCGCCCGCACGGTGCCCGCGGCCCGCTGGGCCGAGCTGCGTCCGCTGGCCGAGGCGACGGCGCGCGCCGCGTCCACCGGAGACCGCGCGAGCTACGCCGAGTACGACCGCGCCTTCCACCGCGCCGTCCTCGCCCTCGCGGGCAACGAGCAGCTGCTGCGGATCGCCGACGACCTCCACCGCCGCGCCCAGTGGCCCCTGGTCGGCGGTCCCGTCTCCCGCGGCCGCGCCGACCTCGTGGCCGACGCGGCCGAGCACACGGCCCTGCTGGACGCGCTGACCGCGCAGGACCTGACCGTGGTCCAGTCACTGGTGCGCGAGCACTTCACCGGCGCGTAGTTCCCCGCCCGGCGCCAGGGCAGGGTCCCGCGGGGTCAGGCCGTCGCCGCCGGCGGGGACAGCTGCTGGGCCAGCCACGTGGGTACGCCGCCCAGGAGCCGGAACAGCCGGGCGGCCTCCGCCCGCAGCCGGGACGCCTCCGGTTCGGACTCGGCGGCCGCGAGGGACGCCAGCGCCGGAGCCGTACCGACGAGGTAGCCCAACTCCTCGCGGATGCGCAGGGATTCCGCGAAGCCGTGCCGGGCCTCCGCCAACTCGCCGTCGCGCAGGGCGAGTCCCGCGAGGTGGCGCCAGGTGAAGGAGAGCAGCAGCGGGTCGTCCTGGGCGGTGGCCCCGGCGTGGGCGCGCCGGTAGGCGGCGCGCGCCGACTGCGGGGAGTGGGCGAGGTTCTCGGCGAGCAGCCCGCGCCGGAAGTCGAGCAGCGCCCGCCCCGGGGCGCCCGGCGCGATCAGCGCCGCCGCCCGGCCGAGCGCGGCCCGCGCCTCGTCGGCCCGGTCGCGGACCCCGAGCAGGGTGGACGCGTACGCCAGCTGGCCGCGCTCGCAGGCCGCCGCGCCCCGCTCGTCGTCGCTCCGCGCCTGCGCCTCCGCCGTGCGCAGCGCGTCCTCCGCCTCGGCCCAGCCGTGCTCGGTGTAAAGGCACCGCTCGACCAGCAGGGAGGCTCTCTGCAGCGACGCCGCCGCGGAGTGCGGCTCCACGAGCGCGGCCGCGTCGGCCCAGCAGGCGCGCGAGCGCAGCCGCCACACCGCCCTCTGGAGCGGATCGTCCCCCGCAGTCGTTCCGGAACCGGACATGGCGGGATGCGCCACGTTGCCCTCCCCGAGCACACCGTTGAGCTGTTGAGTGGGGGCATCTCAGCACGGATTCCGGGGCCCGGCCAAGGGGGCGGGTGAAGGATTTCACAAAGTCGTGGGACGGCGGCGGTACCCGATGCCGCCCGTGGCGCGGGCCCGCGACCTCAGCTCATGCGCAGCGCCAGGAAGAAATCGAGCTTGTCCTCCAGGCGCGACAGGTCCCGGCCCGTCAACTGCTCGATACGGCCCACCCGGTAGCGCAGCGTGTTGACGTGCAGGTGCAGCCGGTTGGCGCAGCGGGTCCAGGAACCGTCGCAGTCGAGGAAGGCCTCCAGGGTGGGGATGAGTTCGGCGCGGTGCCGCCGGTCGTAGTCGCGCAGCGGGTCCAGGAGCCGGGCCGTGAACGCGCGGCGCACGTCGTCCGGCACGAACGGCAGCAGCAGCACGTGGGACGCCAGCTCCTGGTGTCCGGCCGCGCAGACCCGCCCCGGGCGCGCCGCAGCCACCCGCCGCGCGTGCCGGGCCTCCTCCAGCGCCCCGCGCAGCCCCTCCGCGGAGTGCACGGCGGCACTCACTCCGAGGGTGAGCCGCCCGTCGTCGTTCAGCCCGGCCGACAGCGGGCTCCGTACGGCTTCCAGGAGGGAGTCGGCGAGCAGCCCCGACTCGGAGCCGTCGTGCTCGGCCGACACCGCCGGAAGGGGGACGAGCGCGATGGCCTCGTCACCCGTATGGGCGACCGCGATGCGGTCGGAGTGCTCGGGGCCCGTCGAGAGCGGGTCGACGAGGATCTCCTCCAGCAGCGACTGGGCGACCGGGCCCCCGTCGACGGCGCCGCCGTCCCACTCGACCCGGGCCACCACGACCTGCCAGTGCGGGGCGGCGCCGAGCCCCGGCAGCAGCACCGGCGCGGCGACCCGCAGCCGCGCCGCGATCTCGGCGGGCGCGGCACCCGTCTGGACCAGCTCCAGGACCTCCTGGGCGAGCCGCCTGCGCACGGTGCGCGCCGCGTCGCGCCGGTCGCGCTCGACGGCGATCAGCTGGGTGACGCCCTGGAGCAGGTCGAGCCGTTCCGCGGGCCAGTCCCCGGCGTCCGCCTCGACCGCGAGCAGCCAGTCGGACAGCACCGTCTCGCGCACGTCCCGGGAGGCGGACGCGGAGCGGCCGGACGAGCGGACCGCGAACAGCGAGTACGTCGCGGGGCCCACCGCCACCCGGTGCGGCCCCCGGCGGCCGGTACGGACCGCCGCCAGGTGCTCGGCGGCCAGCCGGGCGCACACCTCGGCGGACAGCCCGGGGCCGTTGCGTTCGGCGCCCGCGACGGGCCGGCCCGTGGGGGAGAGCACCCAGGCCCGCAGGTCCAGGTCGGAGCCGAGCAGGTCGAGGACCACGTCGGGGCCGCCGCCCGCGGGACCGGACGTCATCATCCGCCGGTGCCGGTCCACGACGGCGGCCAGGTCACCGGCGCGCTCGCCCGACACCTGCCGCACGACGTGCTCGGTGATCGTCGCGAAGGCCACCGACTCGTTGACGGCGAAGAGCGGCAGGCGGTGGCGGGCGCAGGCCAGGACCAGGTCGTCGGGGACGTCGCCGAGCTCCGCCTCGCCCGCGGCCAGCGCCGCGACACCGGCGCCCGCGAGGATGCGCACGAAGGGCTCGGAGTCCTCGGCGTCGTGCCGCCAGGCGAGACCCGTGAGGACCAGCTCGCCACCGGAGAGGTAGCGGCTGGGGTCCTTCAGGTCCGTGGTCATCACACCGCGCACGGTGCGGTCCAGTTCGTCCTCGCCGCCGAGCAGCCGCAGGCCCAGCGCGTCGGTGTCCAGCAGTGCGCGCAGCCGCATGTCTCGTCGCCGCCGTTCTTTGTCTAGAAATCTACGATGGATCCGGGATGGGGACCCCCGGACGCGGGTTTCCGGCTCGTGAGGGGCGGCCCGGCGGCCCCGGGGCCGGTCGCCCCGGGCTCTCCGAGGCCCTGGGCTGGGCTTTCGCGAGCCGAGCTCCCTCTTCCCCGGGCCGTGCCGGATGTTTCCCGGGAAAAGCGAAGAGGTTACTGATGACCTTTGTTCATACGAATCTACAAGATGTGCGCGCTGGCCAGCCAACTCCTTCATGGTTTCAGTGACTGACCCCGGTGGAGCACGGAGCGGTGTACTGGCCTCGATCCGCGTTGACAGCGGATGAACGAGCCGGGCCCGCCGCACACGATCTGGCTTGATCAGAACGCCCACGATACGAAGAAGAGAGCCACTCATGGACTTCCTTCGCCCCGCCAGTTGGGAGGAGGCGCTCGCCGCAAAGGCCGAGCACCCCACGGCTGTGCCGATTGCGGGTGGCACCGATGTGATGGTCGAGATCAACTTCGACCACCGGCGGCCCGAGTACCTCCTTGACCTGAACCGCATCGGCGAGCTGAGCGAGTGGGAGGTCGGCGCGGACAGCGTGCGCCTGGGCGCCTCCGTCCCCTACACCAGGATCATGGAGCACCTGCGCGGCGAACTGCCGGGCCTGGCCCTCGCCTCCCACACGGTGGCCTCCCCGCAGATACGCAACCGCGGCGGAGTCGGTGGCAACCTCGGCACCGCCTCCCCGGCCGGCGACGCGCACCCCGCTCTCCTCGCGGCCGGCGCCGAGGTCGAGGCCGAGTCGGTCCGAGGCTCCCGACTGATCCCGATCGACGACTTCTACACCGGCGTGAAGCGCAACGCCCTCGCCCCCGACGAGCTGATCAGGGCCGTCCGCGTCAGGAAGGCCGACGGACCACAGCAGTACTCCAAGGTCGGCACCCGCAACGCGATGGTCATCGCGGTCTGCGCCTTCGGCCTCGCGCTGCACCCCGAGACCCGCACGGTCCGCACCGGCATCGGCTCCGCCGCTCCCACCCCGGTCCGCGCCAGGGCCGCCGAGGACTTCCTGAACGCGGCGCTCGACGAGGGCGGATTCTGGGACAACGGAAAGATCATCACCCCCTCGGTCGCCAAGCAGTTCGCGGACCTGTGCTCCGCCGCCTGCAACCCGATCGACGACGTCCGGGGCACGGCGAGCTACCGCCGTCACGCGGTGGGCGTCATGGCCCGCCGCACGCTGACCTGGACCTGGCAGTCGTACCGCGGCACCGCCGCCGGCACGGAGGGAGTCGCGTAATGCGCGTCAATTTCACGGTCAACGGCCGTCCGCAGGAGGCCGACGACGTATGGGAGGGCGAGAGCCTGCTGTACGTCCTGCGCGAGCGCCTCGGACTGCCCGGCTCCAAGAACGCCTGCGAGCAGGGCGAGTGCGGCTCCTGCACGGTGCGCCTCGACGGCGTACCGGTGTGTTCCTGTCTGGTCGCCGCCGGCCAGGTCGAGGGCCGCGAGGTCGTCACCGTCGAAGGGCTCGCGGACTTCGCCAGGCAGCGCGCGGAGCACGGCGGTTGCGCCTCCGGCGCCTGCGGCACCGCGGAGGGGCGCGGGACCTCGCTCGACGCGGCGAAGGGATGGGACGCCCAGGGCCAGGACTCGCACACCGGCGAGGGCACCGAACTCGCCCCGATCCAGCAGGCGTTCATCGACGCCGGCGCCGTCCAGTGCGGCTTCTGCACCCCGGGGCTGCTGGTCGCGGCCGACGAGATGCTGGAGCACAACCCGACGCCGACCGACGCGGACATCCGCGAGGCGCTCTCGGGCAACCTGTGCCGCTGCACCGGCTACGAGAAGATCATGGACGCGGTCCGCCTTGCGGCCGCCCGGCAGTCCGAGGCGGTCTGACCATGGGAACCACGGGTACACCCACCAACCTCACCCAGCGCTCCGGGACCAAGGGCGGCATCGGCGAGTCCACGCTCCGCCCCGACGGCACCCTCAAGGTCACCGGCGAGTTCGCGTACTCGTCCGACATGTGGCACGAGGACATGCTCTGGGGCCAGATCCTGCGCTCCACGGTCGCCCACGCCGAGATCGTCTCCATCGACACCGGTGAGGCCCTCGCGACACCCGGCGTCCACGCCGTCATGACGTACGACGACCTGCCGACCGACGTGAGGAACTACGGCCTGGAGATCCAGGACACCCCGGTCCTCGCCCACGGCAGGGTCCGCCACCACGGCGAGCCGGTCGCGATCGTCGCCGCCGACCACCCCGAGACCGCGCGCCGCGCCGCCGCCAAGATCAAGGTGGAGTACCGGGAACTGCCGGTCATCACGGACGAGGCGTCCGCCACCGCGCCCGACGCGATCCTCCTCCACGAGGGTCGCGACGACCACCACATCGGCCACGTCCCGCACCCCAACATCGTGCACCGCCAGCCGATCGTGCGCGGCAACGCCGACGAGGCCGCCAAGAAGGCCGACTTCGTCGTCAGGGGCGAGTACACCTTCGGCATGCAGGACCAGGCCTTCCTCGGCCCGGAGTCCGGCCTCGCCGTGCCCGCCGAGGACGGCGGCGTCGACCTCTACATCGCCACCCAGTGGCTGCACTCCGACCTGCGCCAGATCGCGCCGGTCCTCGGCCTGCCCGAGGACAAGGTCCGCATGACGCTCTCCGGTGTCGGCGGCGCCTTCGGCGGCCGCGAGGACCTGTCCATGCAGATCCACGCCTGCCTGCTCGCACTGCGCACCGGCAAGCCGGTCAAGATCGTCTACAACCGGTTCGAGTCCTTCTTCGGGCACGTCCACCGCCACCCCGCCAAGCTCTCCTACGAGCACGGGGCGACCAAGGACGGCAAGCTCACGCACATGAAGTGCCGGATCGTGCTGGACGGCGGCGCGTACGCGTCGGCCTCCCCGGCGGTCGTCGGCAACGCGTCCTCGCTGAGCGTCGGGCCGTACGTCGTTGAGGACGTCGACATCGAGGCCGTCGCGCTGTACACCAACAACCCGCCGTGCGGCGCCATGCGCGGCTTCGGTGCGGTCCAGGCGTGCTTCGCGTACGAGGCCCAGATGGACAAGCTCGCCGACGAGGTGGGCATGGACCGGGTCGCCTTCCGGCAGCTCAACGCGATGGAACAGGGCACCCTCCTGCCGACCGGACAGCCCGTGGACTCACCCGCCCCGGTCGCCGAACTCCTGCGCCGCGTCAAGGCGATGCCGCTGCCGCCCGAGCGCCAGTGGGAGAGCTCCGAGGGCGCCGACGTGCGCCAGCTGCCCGGCGGCCTGTCCAACACCACGCACGGCGAGGGCGTCGTCCGCGGCGTCGGCTACGCGGTCGGCATCAAGAACGTCGGCTTCTCCGAGGGGTTCGACGACTACTCGACCGCCAAGGTGCGCATGGAGGTCGTCGGCGGCGAACCCGTCGCGACCGTGCACACCGCGATGGCCGAGGTCGGCCAGGGCGGTGTCACGGTCCACGCGCAGATCGCCCGCACCGAACTCGGCGTCACCCAGGTGACCATCGCGCCGGCCGACACGCAGGTCGGCAGCGCCGGCTCGACGTCCGCGTCCCGCCAGACCTACGTCACCGGCGGCGCCGTCAAGAACTCCTGCGAGCTCGTCCGCGAGAAGGTCCTGGAGCTCGGCCGGCGCAAGTTCGGCTCCTACCACCCCGCCTGGGCGACGGCCGAACTGCTCCTGGAGGGCGGCAAGGTCGTCACCGACGGCGGCGAGGTCCTCGCCGGCCTGGCGGACGTCCTGGAGGGCGAGTCCGTGGAGGTCGAGGCCGAGTGGCGGCACCGTCCGACCGAGGCCTTCGACCTGCGCACAGGACAGGGCAACGGCCACGTCCAGTACTCCTTCGCCGCGCACCGCGCCGTGGTCGAGGTGGACACCGAACTCGGCCTTGTGAAGGTCATCGAGCTGGCCTGCGCCCAGGACGTCGGCAAGGCGCTCAACCCGCTGTCCGTCATCGGCCAGATCCAGGGCGGCACCATCCAGGGCCTGGGCATGGCGGTCATGGAGGAGATCATCGTCGACCCCAAGACCGCCAAGGTCAGGAACCCGTCCTTCACGGACTACCTGATCCCCACCATCCTCGACACGCCGACCATCCCGGTCGACGTGCTCGAACTCGCCGACGACCACGCCCCCTACGGGCTCCGTGGCATCGGCGAGGCCCCGACCCTGTCGTCCACCCCGGCCGTCCTCGCGGCGATCCGGAACGCCACGGGCCTGGAGCTCAACCGGACGCCGGTACGTCCCGAGCACCTCACCGGCACCGCCTAGAACCCTCCGGGCGGCGCACGGAACGTCACAGCTCCGCGCCGCCCGGAGCACTCAAGCACCGCACCGCTCGCGGAACTTGAAGCAGCACCCCAGCAGGTCCAGCAGTCGTGTTCCCTCCGTTCGCCTCGGGCCGTCCCCCGGGTCGTGCAGCCGAAGCACCTTCCCAAATCCCGCAGCCAGTCAGGGCTTTCGCGGGTGCCCCTGTGAACCTTGGGAGTCAGGCATCATGACCCAGCAGTCCCTGGAGCCGAAGACCGCCGCGGAGGACGCGGGCACGGGTACCCGTGTCCCGGCCGGCCGGTCCTGGCTCGACCGGTACTTCCACATATCCCAGCGGGGATCGTCGGTCGCGCGCGAAGTGCGCGGCGGAGTCACCACCTTCATGGCGATGGCGTACATCCTGCTGCTCAACCCGCTCATCCTGTCCGGCAAGGACGCCGCGGGGAACATGCTCGGCCAGCAGCCGCTGATCACCGCGACGGCGTTCGCGGCGGCCCTCACCACGCTGCTGATGGGCTTCTTCGGCAAGGTGCCGCTGGCCCTCGCCGCGGGCCTCTCGGTCTCGGGCGTGCTCTCCTCGCAGGTCGCCCCGGAGATGACCTGGCCGCAGGCCATGGGCATGTGCGTGATGTACGGCGTGGTCATCATGCTCCTGGTCGTCACCGGGCTGCGCCAGATGATCATGAACGCGATCCCGCTGGCGCTCAAGCACGCGATCACCATGGGCATCGGCCTGTTCATCGCGCTGATCGGCTTCTACAAGGCCGGATTCGTGCAGCAGGGCAAGGCCACGCCCGTCAGCCTCGGCCCGGCCGGCGAACTCGCCGGCTGGCCGGTGCTGCTCTTCGCGGTCACCCTGCTGATGATCTTCATGCTGCAGGCCCGGGGGGTGCCCGGCGCGATCCTGATCGGCATCGTCAGCGGCACCGTGCTCGCCGTCGTCCTCAACGCCTTCGACGTCATCGACCCGAAGCAGTGGGCGAGCGGTGCCCCCGAACTGCACGGCAGCGCCGTCTCGATGCCGGACTTCTCGCTCTTCGGCGACGTCGAGTTCGGCGGCTGGGGCGAGGTCGGCGCGATGACGGTCGGCATGATCGTCTTCACGCTCGTGCTCGCCGGGTTCTTCGACGCGATGGCCACCATCATCGGCGTCGGCACGGAGGCCAAGCTCGCCGACGCGCAGGGCCGGATGCCGGGCCTGTCCAGGGCACTGTTCATCGACGGTGCCGGCGGCGCGGTCGGCGGTCTCGCCGGCGCCTCCGGACAGACGGTGTTCGTCGAGTCCGCGACCGGGGTCGGCGAGGGCGCCAGGACCGGCCTGTCCTCCGTCGTCACCGGCCTGTTCTTCGCGGCCTGCCTGTTCTTCACCCCGCTCACCGCGATCGTCCCCGGCGAGGTGGCCGCCGCCGCGCTCGTCGTCATCGGCGCCATGATGATGATGAACGCCCGGCACGTCGACTGGTCCGACCGGGCCACGGCCATCCCGGTCTTCCTGACCGTGGTGGTCATGCCGTTCACGTACTCCATCACCGCGGGCGTCGCGGCCGGAGTCATCAGCTACACCGCCATCAAGACCGCCCAGGGCAGGGCCCGGGAGATCGGGGCATTCATGTGGGGGCTGGCGGCGGTCTTCCTCGTCTTCTTCGCCCTCAACCCGATCGAGAACTGGATGGGCGTCCGCTGACGCCCTCCCCGTAACCGCTGAGGAGACCGAGACATGCTGGACATCGCCGAGGAGCTCCACCGGTGGGTCGAGCAGGGACGCGACTTCGCCGTGGCCACCGTGGTGGCCGTCGGCGGCAGCGCGCCCCGCCGGCCCGGCGCCGCACTCGCGGTGGACACCGACGGCACGGCGATCGGCTCGGTCTCCGGCGGCTGCGTGGAAGGAGCGGTCTACGAGCTGTGCCGGCAGGCGCTCCAGGACGGCGAGACCGTCCTGGAGCGGTTCGGCTACAGCGACGAGGACGCGTTCGCCGTCGGACTGACCTGCGGCGGCGTCATCGACATCCTGGTGACTCCGGTCCGGGCGGCGGACCCCGCCCGGCCGGTCCTCGCGACCGCGCTGGCAGCCGCCGCCCGTGGGGAGGCGGCTGCGGTCGCGCGGATCGTCGAGGGCCCGGGCGAGCTGCTGGGACGCGCACTGCTCGTCCGGCCCGACGGCTCCTGGGAGGGCGGTTTCGGCGCCCGTCCCGAACTGGACCGCACCGTCGTCGCCGAGGCCGGCGCCCTCCTCGACGCGGGCCGCACCGGCACGATCGGGATCGGCGAGCGGGGCTCGCGCTGCGGAGCACCGCTCACGGTTCTCGTCGAGTCGTCGGTCCCGCCGCCGCGGATGATCGTCTTCGGTGCGATCGACTTCGCCTCGGCGCTGGTCCGCATCGGCAAGTTCCTCGGCTACCACGTGACGGTGGCAGACGCGCGCCCGGTGTTCGCGACCCCCGCGCGCTTCCCGGAGGCCGACGAGATCGTCGTCGAGTGGCCCCACCGGTACCTGGAGCGCACGGAGGTGGACTCCCGCACAGTCCTGTGCGTCCTCACCCACGACGCCAAGTTCGACGTCCCGCTGCTGAAGCTCGCCCTGCGGCTCCCGGTGGCGTACGTCGGCGCGATGGGGTCCCGCCGCACCCACCTGGACCGCAACGAGCGGCTGCGTGAAGTCGGCCTCTCCGACATGGAGTTGGCCCGACTGCGCTCACCCATCGGCCTCGACCTCGGAGCCCGCACGCCCGAGGAGACGGCGCTGTCGATCGCCGCGGAGATCGTGGCGAACCGGCGCGGCGGCAGCGGGGTCCCGCTGACCGGCGCGCACACCCCGATCCACCACGACGGGACGCCGTCGAGGACCGGCCGGATCGGTTCGGTGGCCTGACCGCCGAAGCGGACGCGGAGCCCGCCGCAGGCGAGCCCGCCGACAGGGAGCCCACCGAAGGCGGGCCCATCGCGGGCGAGCCCGCCGACGCGGAACCCATCGAAGGCGGGCCCGCCGGCGCGGTCCGCTGACACCGGCCGACCCGCCAACGGCCCCGTCCGGCACGCTACTTGTACGTCGGACGCGGGGGCGGCAAGGTGAGGGCCCGGGGGTGCAGGGGGCGCCGTCGCGGGCGAGTGTGCGGGGGGCGGAGCCGTTGAGCGGGACGGGGACCGGGCGGAGCCCGGCGGAGGACGACGCGGAGGCCACCCGGTGTCTCTCCCCGGCCGCCACGACGGCGCTGGGCGTCTTCCTGCTGGCCGAGGTCGTCCTCGTCTGCGGGGCCCTGGTCAGCCTCTGGCCGGTGGTCCTGGAACTGGTCCAGCCCGAGACGCAGGACGGCTCCGTCGACCGTTGGTCCCCCTTCGGAGTGGGGCACTGGTCGCTCACCGCCGACGTCGCGATGCTGTTCGCGGTGATCCTCTGCAGCGCGCTGGGCAGCTTCGTCCACGCGGCCACCTCGTTCGCCACCTACGTGGGCAACCGGCGCCTGTACGCGAGCTGGCTGTGGTGGTACCTGCTGAGGGCCGGTATCGGCGTGGCGCTCGCCCTGCTGGTCCACTTCCTGCTGCGCGGCGGCCTGTTCGCCGGCAGCTCGGGCGCCGGCGCGACCAACCCGTACGGCTTCTCCGGCATCGCCGGCCTGTGCGGCCTGTTCTCCAAGCAGGCCGCGGACAAGCTGCGCGAGATCTGCGACACGGTCCTCAGCACCGGCCGCGACGGCGACCGCGACCGCCAGGACAAGCTGGCCACCGCGCAGGACGAGCAGACCGACTCGGCCACCTCCTGAGCCCGCCGCGGCGCAGGACCGGGGGTGCCCGCGGCGCGGCTCGGTTCGAGCGACCCTGCGCGTAAGACCTCCGAGTTCGATGTCAGGCGTGCTTCAGCAGCCCGGTCATCGCCCGCCCGAACATCGCGCGCCCCGCCCACGCCAGCGGACCGTCGAACAGGCGGGGCAGCCACCGCACCCGCAGCTCCTCCCGCCAGACCACCCGAGCGCTCCCGGTGCCGCACGGATGGACCTCGATCTCGGCCCAGCCCGTGACGAGCGCGCCCCGCTTGGCCAGCCGGCACCTGCCCGGCCGTCCCTCGGCCGGGACCTGCCAGGCGACGACCTCCATCGGGTCGTCGAAGGCCAGCGGGCCCACCCCCGTCCGGGCCACGAAAGCGGTGCCCTCGCCGGCCGGCGGGGGAGTGAGCACGGTGACGCGGGTCAGCGGGACCACGTCGGCGTGACGCTCCCACCGCGTGAGCCGGCGCCAGGCCTCGGCGGCGGACAGCGGGGCGACGCGTTCCAGGACGAAAAGGACCACGAGCCGATCGTATGCGGAACGGGTGCGCGACGGTCTCTCCGGGACGCCCCGGCCACCCCCGTGGGACCAGTCCACCCGGTCGGGCCAGGTCACCCTCCCGGACCGGGCCACTCCGGCCCGACCGGGCCACTCGGGCCGAAAGCGTCCTACCGCCCCGGCCCGGCGGTACGGGACCATGGGCGCGACCCGCGCCCGACGCCCGACGCCCGAGAGGCTGCTCCCGTGGACCGTGAAGCGCACGGCAGGCTCGACGGGTTCCAGCGCGACCCCTACCCGCTCTACGACCGGGCCCGGCGCGCCGAGAGGCTGCTGTACGTTTCCGAGCTGGACGCCTGGCTGGTGGCGCGGGACGAGGACGTGCGCGAGGTGCTGCGGCGCCCCGAGGACTTCTCGTCGGCGAACGCGCTGCGCCCGGACGTCGTGCCGTCTCCGGCCGCGCTCGCGGTCCTCGGCGGCGGATTCGGCGGCCGGCCCGTCGTCGTCACCTCCGACGGCGCCCGCCACCGGGAGCTGCGTGCCCCGCTCGTCCGCGGCCTGTCGTCCGCCCGCGTCATGGCCGTCCTGCCGTACGCCGCCGAGCGGGCCGCCGCGCTCGTGGACGGGTTCGCCAAGGACGGCCGGGTCGAGCTGATGAGCGCGTACGCGCGGCGGCTGCCCGGCGAGGTCGTCTGCCGGATCATCGGTCTGGATCCCCGGGACGTACCGGCCGTGGTGCGGGGCGGCCACCGCGCCGAGGAACTCCTCTTCCGCCCGCTGGCGGAGGACGAACAGGTGGCCGCCGCCCGGGACGTGGTGGCCGGGCAGCACGTCCTCGACGCGTGCGCGCGCGACCGGCGGGCCCGGCCGCGCGACGACCTGGCCACCGAACTGGTCGCCTCGCTGGCACCCGGGACCGGCGAGCTGACGCCCGACCAGCGGCACGACATCGTCGGCCACCTCCAGAACCTGCTGATCGCCGGGCATCTGACGACGACCGCGCTGATCGGCAACACGATCCTGCACCTCCTGCGGCACCCGCGGCAGTGGGACCTGCTGTGCGCGGAACCCCACCGGGCACCGGCCGCCGTCGAGGAGGCCGCCCGCTACGACAGCGTGCTCCAGGGCTTCCGGCGGGTCACCACCCGGCCTGTCACCCTCGCGGGCGCCGAACTCCCCGCCGGGGCGGCCGTGTTCGTCGCCTTCGGTGCGGCCAACCGCGACGGCGCCCGGCACGCGCGGCCGGACGAGTTCGACATCACCCGTGACCCGGACCGTCATCTCGCGTTCGGGCTCGGTGTGCACAGCTGCCCCGGATCGCAACTGGCCCGCGAGCAGGTCCGCCTGACGCTGGAGCAGTTGACCGCACGTCTGCCCGGCCTGCGGCTGGCCGAGAAGGGTGCCGTCACGATGCGGCCGACCCTGATCCACCGTTCCCCGGAGTCCCTGCACCTGGTGTGGTGACGGCCCCGCTCGGCCGTGACGGGGAGGTCAGGGCCGGTACACCTTCCCGGGCTCGGCCGTGCCGGGCGCCAGCAGCTGCGGCACCGTCACGAAGACGTACCCCCGCTCCTTCAGCGCGTGGATGATCCCTGGGACCGCGGGCACGGTGCCGGGATAGATGTCGTGGAGCAGGATGATCCCGTCCCGGGACGACTGGCGCAGGACGCGCCTTTCTATGAGCGCGGAGTCGTTCGTCGTGTAGTCCTTGGCGGTCACGCTCCACAGGACCTCGGCGAGCCCGAGTTCGCGGCTGATGCGATGCACCGTGTCGTCCGTACGCCCCTGCGGCGGGCGCATCAGTGTCGGCCTGTGCCCGGTGAGCCTCTCGATGGCGTCGTTGGGTCTTCGCAGTTCCTCGCGTATCTCGTCGGGCCGGAGCCGGGTGAGGATCCTGTGGTCCCAGGTGTGGCTGGCCACCTCGTGCCCCTCGTCTGCCATGCGGGTGACCAGCTCGGGGTGCTTCTCGATGTGCCGCTTGCCCAGCAGGAAGAAGGTCGCGGGTATGCGCTCCTCCTTCAGGATGTCGAGCAGCCGTGCCGAGTTCTCGCTCGGCCCGGCGTCGAAGGTCAGCGCGATGCACTTGGCCCGGCGGCAGTCCACCGTCCCGAACCGCACCCGGGTGTCGGCGGACGGGTGCGCGCGAACCGTGCTGGGCGCCGTGGTGTCGAGTGACGAACAGCCCGTCAGCGGCAGCGCCAGGGCGAGGCCCGCCGCCAGCGTTGCGGCGGCACGGAACCCGGTCCCCGTTTTCTTCATCTTCTTGGTCAGAGAAGGCATGCCGGGACTATACATGCGGTGTATACGCACGGTTCATAGTGGGTAGGCCCGGGGATTCGTGAACACCAAGGCCATGAGGGGCGGGGGGGTCGGCGGGTCAGGGCAGCGTGACCACCTGCGCGGCGTGGGTCAGGCCCGCTCCGAAGCCGACGAGGAGGGCGAGGCCCCCGCTGGGGACGCTCCCCTCGGACAGGAGCCGGTCGATCGCCAGCGGGATCGACGCGGCCGAGGTGTTGCCGGTGGTGACGATGTCCTTGGCCACCGCGGTGTGCGGGGCCAGGCCCAGGGCGTCGGCGGCGATGTCGACGACGCGGGCGTTGGCCTGGTGGGGGACGAAAGCGGCCAGATCGCCGGCCTCCACACCCGCCCGCCGCAGGGCCTCACGGGAGATCTCCGGCACACTCCGGGTCGCCCAGCGGAACACCTCGGGGCCGGTCATCGGCAGCGTCGGCCACGGGTTCCCCGGCTCCCGGGTGTCGAGCCAGCCGCGGTCGTGGGCGATCATGCGGTGCTTCTCGCCGTCGGACCCCCACACCACCGGGCCGATGCCGGGCGTCCTGGACGGGCCGACCACCACCGCCCCGGCGCCGTCGCCGATGAGGAACGCGGTGCCCCGGTCCGTGGGATCGATGATGTCGCTCATCTTCTCCGAGCCGACCACCACCACGCCGCCATGGTGACGACCGTGTCGTCGGGGCCGGCGAAGCGCCGGCCGGCGATGCCCGACCGGCGGCGGATCCACTCGTCGGAGTCGCGGGAACGGCAGATCTCCTAGTTGCTCACCAGCCGGGCCGGCCGGTACACGCCGACGCTGAGGATGCGGGCCCCGGGCCGGCTTCCGGGCGTACGGAGCCGGCTCATCATGGCTCCTTCCCGACCGTGGCGACCGCTACGGCCACGGCGGTCAGGTCGCCGCTCTCGTAGCTCCGCTTGCACGCCCGGCGCTGCACCTTGCCGCTGGAGGTCTTCGGCAGCGAACCGCGCCGCACGATGAGGATGTCGTCCGGGGTGATCCGCTGCTGTTCCCGTACGGCGTCGTACACGTGCCGGCGTACGGCTTCGGCCCCCGGGGAGTTGAGGAGCCGGCCGTCGGTCTCCACGACCACCACCAGCCGTTCGCGCTCACCGTCGTCGCAGGAGAAGGCGGCCGCGCAGTTCGGGTGCAGACCCGGTACGGCGCGCTCGGCGGACAGCTCGATGTCCTGCGGGTAGTGGTTGAGGCCCTTGCGGATGATGACGTCCTTCAGGCGTCCGGTGACGTACAGCTCGCCGTCGTGCAGGAAGCCCAGGTCGCCGGTGCGCAGGTAGGTGTCGTCGGCGGGTCCCTCCGCGCCCGCGACGCGTGCCCGGAAGGTCTCCTCACTGACCGACGGGCGCCCCAGGTAACCACCCGCCACGCAGGGGCCGTTGACCCAGATCTCACCGACCCGGCCGTCGGTGAGGGGCTGCCGCGTGGCGGGGTCCACGATCCGTACCCGGGTACGGCCGACCGTGGCACCGCTGCTGACCAGGGGGACGGCGTCGGCGGCGGGCTCGTCGACGGGCTGCGCGGTGCCTTCCCCCAGCGCCCGCGTGGACACCCACAGGACGGAGGGCTCCTGGTCCTGGCGGCTGCCGGTGGCCTTGAGGGTGTTCTCCGCCAGCCCGTAACCGGGGCACATGGCACGGGGGTCGAAGCCGTACGGCACGAACGCGTCGGTGAAGGAGCGGATGGCGGAGATGCGCACCGGTTCGGCGCCGTTGGCCGCCACCCGCCAGCGGGACAGGTCGCCCACGGCGGCCGTCCTGCCCTCCGCGGCGGCGCGCGCGCACAACTCATAGGCGAAGCTGGGCGCCGCCGCGTGGGTTCCGCCGAACCGGGCGATGGCCTCCAGCCAGCGGGCGGGACGCCGGATGAACGCCTCGGGGGCCATCAGATACGAGGGGATTCCCGCCCACAGGGGCATGACGACCCCGAACAGCATGCCCATGTCGTGGAAGAGGGGCAGCCAGCTCACCACGGTGCCGTCCGGCTCGCACGGCCACAGCTCGTCGGTCTCGATCACGTTGGCCAGGAAGTTCGCGTGGCTGACCACCACCCCCTTGGGGTCACCCGTGGAGCCGGACGTGTACTGCAGCAGCGCGGTGTCCTCGGGGCCCGGGAGCGCCGGCACGGCGGCGTCCGGGGCGTACGAAAGGGCGTCGGTGGCGAGCAGGGTGAGCCCGGCGAGGGCCGGCATGTCGCCGAAACGCTCCCGCAGGTCCCGGACGACCTCGGTGGTGGTCAGCACGGTCGTGGTGCCGGCGTCGTCGGCGATACGGCGCAGCCGCTGGACCTCTTCGCGGCGCCGGGGCACCTGCACGGGAGCGCTGGCGACGCCCCCGTACATGCACCCGAGGAGGGTCCGTACGAACTCCAGGCCCGAGGGGTACAGCAGCACGGCGCTGCGGCCGGACAGTCCCTCGGCCGCGAACGCGGCGGCGCGCGCGCCCGCGGCGTCGTCGAGCCCCCCGTAGGTGAGCGCGTCGCTCGGCTCCTCGCCGTTGCGCAGGAAGACGTAGGCGGTTTCGTCGGGTTGCTTCTCGCTGCGCAGCCGCAGGGCGTCGGGAAGGGTGCGCACGTCCGCGGTCGTTTGCGTGCCGGTGGTGCTCACGGTCAGATCTCCTTGTCAGCCGGTCGTGCCCAGCGCGAGGTGGCCGGTGGCGGGCGTGGCGCTACTCGTCGTCGGCAGGAGCATTGACGCGCACGGCCATGTTTCCGGCCGGGTGCTGGTTGTCGTGCATGAGCTGGTGGAACTTCCCGATGTCCGCGAAGTCGCCGACCTGGCTGAGACAGGGATCGACATATCCCTTGTCGACGAGCTGGGTGAGTTCATGGCACTGGCGGAGGTTGAAGCCGTGCGAACCCTGCAGTCGCTTCTGCCGCATCCACAGGAACCTGAGGTCGACGTCGCTGTGATAGCCGGTCGTGGCACCGCAGATGACGACCATTCCCGCGCTGTCGCACAGATACATCGAGGTGGGAATGGTGTTCTGTCCGACGTGCTCGAAAACGATCCTGGGGGCCCGGCGTTCACCGAGCTTGTCCCAGAAGGCGCTCCCGAATCGCCTGACTTCCTTCAGCCATTCCCCGTAGGCGTTCGCGTCCTGGATGTCCGGAAGCCGGCCCCAGTGGTGGAAGTCGTTGCGATTGAGCACACCGTGGGCGCCCAGCTTCATGCAGTAGTCGGCGCGTTCGTCGCTCGAGACGACGGCGATCGGGACACCGCCGAGCGCCCGGGTGATCTGGATGGCCATGCAGCCGAGCCCGCCCGAGCCACCCCAGATCAGGACCGGGTCACCGGGCCTGACGACATTCGGCTGCCAGCCGGTCAGCTGCCGGTACGCGGTGGCACCCGACAGGACGTACGCCGCTGCCTCCGTCCACGACAGCCGGTCCGGCTTCGGGACACACATGTAGTCGTTCACCAGCGCGAACTGGGCGAAAGCGCCGAAGTTCGTCTCATAGCCCCAGGCCAGATTGGAGGCCGAGGTCATGGGATCCGCTCCCAGCCTGATGTCCTGTGCCGTCTCGTCCCACACGCCGCCGGAGATGACCGCGTGGTCGCCGACCTTGACGTTGCGCACGCCCTCGCCGACGGCCCAGACGATTCCCGAGCACTCGGATCCGCCTATGTGGAAGTTCTCGGCCTCGCCCTTGCGCCGTCGGGCCCCGATGACGTCGACCGGCTTGCCGAGCGCGGCCCACACGTTGTTGTAGTTGATTCCCGCGGCCATCACGTACAGCAGGACCTGTCCCCGCCCGACGGGGGGAACGTCGACGACCTCGGTCTGGAAGGCCTGCTCGGGAAGACCGAATCGCTCGGGCCTGATGACCGATGCGTACATTTTCTCCGGCATTGCGCCGGTGGGCGGCATCTCACCGAGGCCGTACAGTTCCTTCATGCTGACATCCCTCACATTCTCGGAATATGGACCAATGCGTCCGCTCTGATGTCCGCGAGCCCTGTGCGCTCCGTCTAGTTCGCCGTCGGTGCGGAGGCCAGCAACCGCTCCACGGCCGCCAGTACGTCGCTCGTCGCCGCCGCGGCCGCGGGGACCACGTCGGCCATCAGGAGATAGCCGTGCACCAAGCCCGGCGCGGGGACGTGTTGCACCGCGACACCGGCGGCGGCCAGCCGGGCCGCCAGCTCGACGCCTTCGTCATGCAGCGCGTCGAACTCGGCGGTGCCCAGCACGGTGGGAGGCAGCCCGCGGTGGTCGGCGTTGAGCAGGTCGATCGCCGGGTCCGAGCGGTGCTCCGGATCCTGCACGTACTGGTCGTAGTACCACCGCAGGTCATCGGCCTCCGCCAGGTAGCCCGATCCGTACTTCTGCATGGACTCCGACTTCATGTCCGGGTCCGCTGCCGGGTACATGAGCAGCTGCGCGGCGAACTCGACGCCGTCGTGGTCCCGTTGGTGCAGGGCGATCCCCAGGGACAGGCTTCCCCCCGCGCTGTCGCCGGCGATCACGTGCGCCCGCCCGGGGAACGAGCGGGCCGCCCATCGCGCGGCGGCGATCCCGTCCTGGAGCGGGCCGGGATGCGGGTGTTCCGGTGCGCGCCGGTAGTCGACGGAGACGACGACGGCTCCGAGGGCGGCGGCGACACGACGGCACACCGGGTCGTGGGTGTCCACGTCACCGGCCATCCAGCCCCCGCCGTGCAGATACGTCACGAGACGGCCCCGGTCGGTCACCGGCAGATACGTCCGGACACCGAACGTGCCGTCGCGGGCGTCGATCTGCCGGTCCGTGACCGCGGCCACGGGGTCCGGCGCGGCACCGCGGCGCGAGCCGGCCGCACCGTCGGCGTAGCGGCGGCGTACTTGTTCCACGGTGAGCATGCGTGCCGGTGCCGGTCGATCGGCTGCCTGCCACTGGATCAGGGCGCGGATGAAACGGTCGATGGGCACGAGAGTCTCCTCGGATCGCACCAGCGCGGGAATCAACGGTCCAACCCGCCCGGACGCCGGTGCGGGGAATGCGGATGCGGTGCGGCGGCCTCGCGGGCCGCCCGGCGTCCGGCCACCGCTCCCGGTCGCGTCCGGACGGGTCAGCGGCCGGTTCGCGGCGCGGCGCGGCGCCGTCCTTTCCTGCTCCGTCCGGCGCAGTCCTGCGTCACCACTCGATCAGCGAGAGACCGATCGAGACGCCGCCGCCCATGCCGAGCATCAGGATCTGGTCCCCTCGGCGCAGGGCCCCGGAGCGGGCCGCCCTGTCCAGGGTCAACGGCACCGACGCGGAGCCGGTGTTGCCGTACTCACCGACGGTGCGGTGCAGTGTGGCGTTCGGCAGGTCCAGCCTCGACACCAGGTCGTCGAGCATGACACCGTTCGGCTGGTGCGGGACCACGTGGGCGATGTCGGCCGGCTGTACCGCGCTGTCGTGCAGGAACTGCTTCACCAGACCCGGCACGGTGGCGTTGCCGAACTCCCGGGCGGTCCGTCCGTCCATCGCGAAGTAGTGCAGACCGGCTTCGTGCGTCGCGGGGTCGTAGGGCTGCCTGCTGCCGCCGGCCGGAACCCGGATCAGCTCGGTCATGTCACTGAAGAAGTGGAACGCCGACGCCCGGATGCCCCGGCCGGAGCCGGCCGGGCCCACGACCGCCGCACCGGCGCCGTCGCCGAACAGGATGACGGACTTCGGATCGGCGGGGTTGAGGATCCGTGAGTACACGTCGGCCCCTATGACCAGCCCGTGACCGCCGCTTCGGGCGACGATCGCCTGGACCGCGTCGAGCGCGTAGACGAACCCGGCGCACACGGCGTTCACGTCGAACGCCGCGACGTTCGTCCCGGCCCCTTCCAGGTTCCGGTGCACGAAGGCCGCCGTCGCCGGCTGCTGCTGGTCGGGCGTCGAGGTGGCGACGACGATGGTGGTCAGCTGGTCCGCGGTGATCCCGGCGGATTCCAGCGCCCGGCGCGCGGCGACGGTGGCGAGATCGGAGGTGGCCTGGCCCGGTTCGGCCCAACGCCGTTCGCGGATGGCCGTCTTCCGCAGGATCCAGGCGTCGTCGACACCGGCGGGCCCACCGACTTCGGCGTTGGACACCACACGGTCCGGCACACAGGACCCGGTGCCGAGGAGTGCGACGGGAGCCGCAGGCACGCTCATCGGCGGTCTCATTCCGTGACGTCGGCGGGCAGGGGGAAGTCCGTGGTGATCTCGGACCAGTCCGGCACGGACTCGATCTCGATCACGGCCGCGGTCAGCGAGTAGCCACCGCCGGCGCTGGTCAGGAGCACGTGGTCGCCCGGCTGGACCGCCTTCGTCTCGATCAGCCGGGTCACGCCCGCGAGCAGGTCGCCGGAGCCCAGGTGCCCGGTGTAACGGCCCCAGTCCATCAGCGTGCGGTCGGCCGTGATGCCCAGCGGCTGGAGGAACTGAACCTGCATCAGGCCGTGTCCCATGTGGGGCGTCAGGATCTTGGCGAAGTCGTCGATCTTGTGCCCCGTCTTGTCGAGCACCGAGCCGACGAGGGTCTGCAACGCCACCTCGCAGCGCTGCAGGACCGACTCCTTGCCGACCTCCTCCAGATACGACTTCTTCGGTGTGCGCAGATCGTGGAGGAACTCCCCGTAGGCGGAGGTGAACGGCTGGCTGCCGCGCCACAGCGGTTCCAGGGTGGCGTCGGTGAGCGACTCGATGGCGTGGACGCGGGCGAAGCCGCCGGTGGTGGAGAGCACCATGCCCGTGGCGGCGTCACCGCCGACGATGCCGTACGCCCCGCGCCACCGGTTGACGCCGGGCTCGGCGAACCGGTCCGCGGTGGTGACCATGGCGCTCGTCCCCCGGCCCGCCTGGAGCTGGCCCACCGCGTAGTCCAGCGCCGCCATGCCGCCGTTCGACAGCCCGTCCAGGTTCACCGAGAAGGCGTCGGTGATCCCGAGTTCGCGCTGGATGTAGGCCGAGGAGGTCCAGCCCCAGTCGCGGCCCTGGTGGTAGAGCGACGCGTGCACCAGCAGGTCCACATGGTCGCCGACCACGTCCGCGGCCCGGTCGAGGGCCCGGCGTCCGGCTATCACCCCCATGTCCGGAACCGTGATGTCGTCCTTGGCGACGGGCAGACAGACGATGTTGTTTACCTCGAGATCGGCCTCGGCGTATTTACCGCTCGCCACCGCTTTTTTCGCCGATTCCGCCGGCGGAATCCAGGCCGCAGCCGACGTGATGAAGACAGGGGTGCTCATTTTCTGCTCCTCCGAGTTCGATGCCCGTCGAGTCGACAGCTGTGGGGCACTGAAATGCCGGACCGATCCGGCAGCGAGATCGCGAACACGACGCGCGATGCCGCGCTGTCCCCATACATGGGCGGGCATCGGAATATGGCCAACGCTACAGCGTCCGGCCCGGAGGTTCGCATATGAATTTCTCATGAGTCGCAGTTAATCCTGCACGGGACCCGGGCACCCTGACCGGCACCTGACGATTACGACCTTCAATTTAAGATTACCGTCGAGTAGGGATCTCTGCCCGGGTCGCGTGCGTATTTCACGCCGTGAGATGAGGAACTCAGGCGCGGGTGTCCGTGGCCTGTGCGAGGAGTCCGTCGACGAAGGCCCGCAGAGCCTGGGGATAGGTGTCCTGCCAGGACAGCTCCGCCCACTGGTCGCCGAGGGCGGACAGGTGCGGCATCCGGGCCACGGCGGGGTTGCCGGCGGCGGCGGCGCGGTCGGCGGACCGCTGGTACTCCTCGCGCTGGCGGGCGGAGTGCGCGCGGACGAGGATCTCGCCGACCGTGTAGTACCAGAGGTTGCGGAAGACGTGCACGGCCTGTTCGGGCGTGCACCCGTAGTCGACGGCCCCCGCCACGATGGTCTCGACCAGCCAGAGGGCCGAGTCGCCGAGCCGGGCGATGAATCCGTCCGCGGTGAGGACCTCCGCGGCCCACGGCCAGGCTGCGAGGCCGTCGTGGACCGCGGTGATGGACGCGACGATGCGCTCCCGCGGGTCGCTGGGCAGGTCGGGGTGGGGGATCTGCTCCGCGTACTCGTGGATCAGCAGGAAGAGCAGGTCCTCCTTGTCCCGTACGTGGTGGTAGAGGGTCGTCGCCCCGATACCGATCTCGGCGGCGAGCCGGCGGATGGTCAGTTTCTCCCAGCCGTCCTGCTCGATGAGCCGGCGGGTCGCGGCCAGGATCTGCGTACGGGAGGTCACGGGCGGGCGGCCGACGCGGCCGTGCGGTGCATTGGTTCGGGACACCGTTCCATCATGCCTTTCCGTGAAACCGGATCGTTCCGGGCCGGGCGCGCTCGACAGCGGGCCGCACCCGGTGATAATTTCAGAACGTGTTCGAAAAATCTGCCGGACGTAGTAGAGGGACTGGGTTACGGTGACTGAGACGGAATCGACCGGCGAGAAGCCGGTGGTCGTAGAGGGTGCCGCCCGGGCAGGCTTGATCCTTGCCGCGGTGGCGGTCGTGCAGTTCATGGTGTCGCTGGATCTGTCGGTCGTGAACGTGGCGCTCCCGGACATCGGCTCCGACCTCGGCTTCAGCGAGGTGGGCCTGACCTGGGTGATTCACGCGTACGCCCTCACCTTCGGCGGGCTGCTGTTGCTCGGCGGCAAGGTCGCCGACCGGTACGGCCGCAAGCGGATCCTGATGATCGGACTCCCCCTGTTCGGCCTGGGATCCCTCATCGGCGGCTTCGCGCAGGAACCCGGCCAGCTGGTGGCGGCCCGCGCCGCGCAGGGTGTCGGGGCCGCCGCGCTCGCCCCGGCCGCGCTGGCGCTGCTGGCCTCGACCTTCCCCGAGGGCAAGCCCCGAGTGAAGGCCTTCGGCGTATGGAGCGCGATGAACGCCGCCGGCGGCGCCCTCGGCGTTCTGATCGGCGGCCTGCTCACCGAGTACGCGGGCTGGGAATGGGTGATGTTCGTCAACGTCCCCCTGGTCGCCGTCGCGATGTACCTGGCGGCACGCGGCGTCGCCGCCGACCGGGTCGCGGCCCACCGCGGCAGCCCGGACGTGCTGGGCGCCGTGCTGGCCACGGCGGGCATGACCCTGCTGGTGTTCGGTGTCATCCGCACCGACCGGCATCCCTGGGGCTCGTCCGAAACCCTGACGACCCTGGCGGTCGCCGTCCTCCTGCTGGCCGCGTTCGTCTTCGTCGAGAAGACCACCTCCCGCGACCCGCTGATCCGGCTCGGACTGTTCACGAACCGCTCGGTCGCCGGCGCCAACCTGTACACGCTGTTCCTCGGCGGTGCCATGGCCTCGGCCTTCTACTTCGTCTCTCTGTACCTCCAGCGCGTCCTGGGCAGCGGGCCGGCCAGGACGGGCGTCCAGTTCCTGCCGTTCGCGTTCGGTGTGGTCATCGGCTCCGTCCTCGCCGTCAAGCTCGGCTACAAGTTCGCTCCCCGGAACCTCCTGATCGGCGGCGGGGTGCTGACCGCCGTCGGCTTCGCCTGGTTCGGTCTGATCAGCGCGGACGGCTCCTTCGCCGTCGACGTCCTCGGCCCGTCGATCGTCACCAGCGTCGGCATCGGGCTCTGCCTCGCACCGGCCGTCTCCATCGCGACCGCCGGTGTCGCGGCCGACGAGACGGGTGCCGCCTCCGGCCTGCTCAACAGCACGCGCCAGATCGGCGCCTCGCTCGGACTGGCCGCCCTCGGCACCGCCGCCAACAACCGCACCGGTGACACACTCACGCCCGACTCCCTGAACGACGGATACGCGCTCGGTATGACCCTCGGCGCCGTGGTCGTGCTCGTCGCCGTCCTCCTTGCTGTCGCCGTCCTGCCCCGCGCGGCGGTGCCGGCGGCAGGGCAGGGCAGCCAGGACGTGCTCGCCGACCAGGCCTGACCCACTGCGCCGCACCAGCGAAGGCCGCCGACCCGGGTGGCCTGACCGCTGGTGCGGCACAGTCGTGTCCGGGCGCCGTGCATCCGGTGCCGTCCTTCCGGCCGGGGTTCTCCAGGGCCTCTGCGGGAGGGCGTGAACGGGCACGACGCCCCGGCGGCCCGCCCGCCGTGCCCAGTCCGCCGGGCCGGCCGCCCCGCGGTGCCGCGGCCACCGGGCACCGGCCCGGTATTGATTTCTCCATTCCGCATATGCGAAACGCATGGACGCATATGCGGAAATAATCTGTTGCAGCGCAATCTCCGGCTGGTACCGTCGAGATCGTTCCGCAGAATAGGGCCGGTATTGGGCGGGACATCCGCAATCATCGGGTACCGAGTCGTCGGTGCGGTCATTTTACCTGGAGGATGGACTGTGCCACCCCGTGCTGCAACGGAAAATACTCCCTGGGAAAAAGTGGCAGAGTCCATCGAATTCATTCCCGCGGAGTATTCCAGTAGAGTCCATCCGGAATCCGTGGCGCAGGAGATGCTGCGCTGTGACGCGCCGGAGATCGACAGGCTGGTGGACGCGGGCCTGCCCTTCGAGCACCGGTCGGGCGTGCGCCATTTCGACGTGAACGACCTGTACAACCTCGGCATGTATTCCGGCAGGGGGAACACCCAGCCGGAGCTCGCCTTCCGCATGCTCTTCCGCTTCGCCGGCCGGCCGGTCGACGACCTGCTGCGCGAGAAGTCATGGGACTTCCGGGTCCGGCTGGACTGCGTCGCCTGCGACGGAACCGCACCGTGGAGTTTCGAAGCCCCGGACGTCGAACGCTTCGGCGGCCGGGTCGTCGGCGGGGCGGCGCCGGAACCGAGCAGGGGATCGGCCGAGTACGCGGCGACGATCACCACGACGGGCGCCCGGACCCCCCTCGTCTCCTCCGAACTGCGGCGCCTGACCCGCGATTACCTCGGCGCCGGATACCGCTGGCAGATGATCCCCGTCGCCATGCAGGCCGACTACGAGTCGGTGCACGCGCTGGGTGCGACGAGCTGTATCGCGGCGAGCCTGCTGCTGGCCGAGCGCTTCCGTGCGGCCGGTTACCGGGCCGAGGCGAAACGAGGCTGGTTCTGCGGCGTGCTCGGCGGTGCCCTCGACCTGCCGCACGCGTGCGTGGAGGTCGAGGACGAGGACGGCCTGTGCAAGACCGTCGACATCGCCAAGGCGCAGCTGGCCGCGCGACTGTCGCCGGACACCGGCGACTTCCAGGAGCTGTGCGTCGGGTCCATCTACAACAAGGTGATCCCGTCCACCGCATCCGGTAATGCGTCCTTCGGCCATCACGAATGTGGTTCACCGCTGCCGGTCCAGGTGCGCGCGGATATTCGTGCGGCGCGTTGAAGCTGAACTCTTGAACCACTCCGTTGGGAAGGACGAGCGAAATGGCGGTACGTGAGGTCCAACCGGTTCGCCTCGACACGAACCGGTTGGAGCAGCTGGCCGAATCCGGCTACTACAACCCCTACACGATGTTCGACTGGCCCGGTTCCATCGAGCCCGACCTGCCGTGGATGAGCGAGAGCCTGACCACGCTGGCCGGCACGCCCATGTGGGACGAGCTGACGCGTGAGCAGCAGATCGCGCTGACCAGGTACGAGTCGATCAACTTCTTCAGCCTCAACATCCACGGCATCCGTGAGCTGATGAGCGAAGTCGTGATGCGCATCCACGAGCCGGCCTACGCGAACGTCTCGGAGTTCCTGCACCACTTCATCGGTGAGGAAAACGAGCACATGTGGTTCTTCGCGAAGTTCTGCCTGCGGTACGGCGGCAAGCTGTATCCCGCGCAGCCGACGCTGAAGGCCGGCTCCGTCGACCACCTGTCGCGGGTGGCCCGCGAGGTGATCGTGTTCGCGCGCATCCTGATCTTCGAGGAGATCGTCGACTACTACAACGCGCACATGGCGACCGACCAGTCGCTGCCGCACATCGCCCGGGAGATCAACCGGGTGCACCACGTGGACGAGAGCAGGCATGTCGCCTTCGGGCGCATGATCTTCACCGAGCTGCTGAAGCAGGTGGCCGAACGCGACAAGGACGAGATACCGGTGATCGCCGAGTACCTCGAGAGCTACCTGCAGTACAGCATCGGCACCCTCTACAACCCGGCCGCCTACCGCGACGCGGGCATCCCGGACGCGCTCGCGCTGCGGCGGCGCGCGCTGGAGCACCCGGCCCGGGTGGAGGCGCACGAGCAGGTACTGAAGCGGACGAGGAAGTTCCTTTCGAAGTCCGGTGTGGGCAGGGAGGACATCAAGTGACGGGCGAACCCATGCAGGCGGTCCGGGAGTTCATCCTGGGCCGCAACCCCAAGCTCGACCAGCTGCCCGAGGACCTGGATCTGATCGACAGCAGGGCCATCAACTCGCTGGCCTTCGTCGAGTTCATGTTCCTGCTGGAGGAGCTGACGGGCGACCCGATCGACCCGGAGGACGTGGATCTGGACGACTTCCGCACCCTCACCGCGCTGGAAGCCCGATTCTTCAAGAAGGAAGCAGCCCGATGACCACAGCGACCGACAACGGCCTGGGAGTGCTCGACGGCAGCCAGCTGCGGTTGCTGCGGGCGATCGACGCGGTCTTTCTCCGCCTGGCCGAAGGCTGGGACGCGGCGGAGTTCCGGTTCCCGTTCCTGATGCGGTGCAAGGACCTCGACACCTTCGACTACTACGACAACTTCCCGCACCTGGGCCTCGCCGCGACCCGGCTCGACCCTCAGCGTCTGGGTGCCCTGCTGGCGGAGTCACCCCGCCCGGTCGACCGGATGCCGACCGAGGTGATGGAGCCCACCGCGTTCGCACTGCCCTCCGCGGCGTGCTACTCGATCTACCTCGACCTGGCGGGTTCGACGCTGCCGGCCGGCGGCACGATGCGGACCACGGTCGGCACCTGTTTCCGCAACGAGGACCACTACCAGGGCCTGCAACGGCTCCTCGGCTTCTCCATGCGGGAGATCGTCTGCGTCGGACCGGAAGAGGTGGCCAAGAACCACCTGCTCCGCGCCAAGGACGCCGTGACGACACTGTTCGCCGAGCTCGGGCTGGACCACAAGCTCGAAGTCGCCACCGACCCCTTCTTCGACAAGGACAGCGGCAAGGCGAAGATGCAGCGGCTGTTCCCGGTGAAGGAGGAGTTCGTCGTCAACGGCCTGGCGATCGGCTCCGTCAACTACCACCGGAACTTCTTCGGGGAGCGCTGCGCCATCCAGGCCGGTGAGGAGCCGGCGCACACCAGCTGCCTCGCCTTCGGCCTGGAGCGCTGGGTGCACACCCTGACCGAGCGGTTCGGCAGCGCCGACGCCGCGGCGGCCGCGGTCGAGAGCCTGAGCTGATGCGTTCGACGGCGGCGGGAGTGCTCGGCCTGGACGTGAGCCTGCTGCAGTCGGGCATGGGCGGTGTCGCGGGGTCGGAGTTGGCGTGCGCCGTGTCCAACGCAGGCGCCGCTGGCTGCGCGGGTGGCTACAAGCTGGTCGGCGGAGCCCTCTCCGCCATGCTCGACCGGCTGACCACGGGTACCGACCGGCCTGTCGGCGTGAATCTGATCCCGGAGGTCGTCGGACCGGACGAGCTCGATCGTCAGGTGGCACAGGTCCTGGACGAGACGCCGGAGCGCGTGCATCTGTCCTTCTTCGGCATGCCGGGCGACGCGGTGTTCGACCGCGTCGCCGCGGCGGGCCGGCAGCCGGTGGTCCAGGTCGGGACCGTCGCGGACGGTGTGCACGCGGCCGAGCGGGGTGCCGTGGTCGTGGTCCAGGGCACCGAGGCCGGCGGTCATCTCCTCGGCACGTCGACGCGTGACGAGCTTCTCGCCGCGCTGCGCGAGCGGTGCCCGGACGCCTGCCTCGTCGCGGCGGGCGGGATCGGCTCGCCCACCGATGCCATCCCGGCACTCGCTGCCGGAGCCGACGGCGTGCTGCTCGGCACCGCGTTCGTCGTCGCGCACGAATCGCGGGCCCACGACCGGTTCAAGGCGGCGGTGACCGCCGCCGACGCGAGCGCCACCGTGATCACGGACGTCTACGAGATCGGGTGGCCGGGTCGCCGGCACCGTGTGCTGGCGACCGCCGTGACCGCCGACCCGGCGCAGCCCAAGAAGTTCATCGGCAGGACGGTGGTCGAGGGCGAGACGTACCTGGTTCCGCGCTTCAGTTCGGCGGTACCGACCCGTGCCACCAGCGGCCGGATCGAGGAGATGGCGATGTACTGCGGCCAGTCCTGCAGTGCCCTCTCCGACGAGACCTCGGCGGCGGACGTCGTCGCCGCGTTCGCGCGCGTCCTGCCGGGCCCCCAAATCGCTGAAGAGACGAAAAGGACGGAAAGCCATGTCAGCCGGTGAAGAGCAGGACCACCACGATCTGTCGTACCGCGACACCCCGCGCATCATCACCCGCGAGGGCGTCGAACTCTATTACGAGGCCAGCGGTGAAGGGACCGCCATCACGTGCCTCAACAACTTCTTCATCACCAGCCCGTTCTGGCGCGAGTACACCGAGGAACTCGTCCAGCACCACCGCGTCGTGACCTACGACCTGTGCAACCACGGCGCCTCCTCGCGTCTTCCGCAGGAGCCGACCTGGGAGGAACACGCCGCGGACGTGATCGGACTCCTCGACGCGCTGGAGATCGAGTCCACGTACCTCATCGGCACCTCGGCCTCCACGCAGCTCGCCAGGGACGTGGCGCTGGAGTACCCGGACCGGGTCAAGGGCCTCGTCCTGGCCGGCCCGGTCTTCGGCACGAAGGGCATGCGGCGGCACCGGCAGCTGAACCGGTCGTGGCTGCTGACGCTGAAGAGCCACGGCACGGCCGCGCTGTACGCCCAGATGTATCCCGAGGTGATCAGCGGGGAGATGAACGAGGAGTCCGGCACGCCGGGCTTCCTGGGACTGCGCGAGAGCTTCATGGCGATGTCCACCCCCGAGGAACTCACCAACGGCCTGACCCTCGTCCAGTCGGGTGACACCAGCCCCGAGCTGCTGTCCCGCGTCCAGGCGCCGACGGTGATCGTCCTCGGCGACGACGACATCCTGCTGAGCCCGACGCGCGGTCACGAGGTGGCCGCCCTGTTCGCCGACGGCCGCTGCGAGATCATGCCGAACGCCGGCCATGTTCCGTTCCTCGACGACCCCGAGGGCTTCCAGGCGATCGTCCGCAAGTTCATCGAGGAAGCGGAATCGCATGCCTGACGAGGCATCCAAGGCCAGGCAGCGCATTCGGGAGCTGCTGGACGACCTCCTGGGCAGCGGCCAGTTCACCGCCCGGGTCGCGGACACCGCCTCGCTGCGCGAGGCGGGACTGTCCTCCAACGCGCTGGTCAGCCTGCTGGTGGCCATGGAGGACGCGTTCGGCTTCGAGTGGGAGGACGACGTCCAGCCGGAAGTGCTGCGCTCGATCGACTCACTGGCGGCCCACGTCGCGTCGCTGCACAACTGAAGGACACACGGTGGCTGTTGAGCTGAGCGTTCCCGCGGGTGCGGCACCGGAGACAGTGATCGGATGTCATCCGGTGCCGTGGCCGCACGGAGTGGCTCAGCAGTTCGCCGCGGGCCGTCGTGCGGCCGCCGCGGCTCTGGCCTCGGCCGGGTCGGCCGACCGGACCGTGCTCCGTCAGCCCGACGGCAGGCCGCGCTTCCCGGAAGGATTCGCCGGCTCCATCTCCCACACCGAGCACCTGGCGGTCGCGGTGGTGGTCCCCGGCGCCCGGGCGGTGGGGGCCGACATCGAGGACGCGGCCGTCGGTCCTCGCGTGGCCCGGTTCGTCCTGCGTGAAAGGGAACGGCGCCTGCTGCTCCCCCCGATCGGAGAGTACACAGCGCGAGAGCTGTTCGCCGCCAAGGAAGCGGCCTTCAAGGCCCTGAACGGCACCGGCCCACAGAACGAGTTCCTGTTCTGGAGGATCGAACTCACGCAGTCCGACGGCGCGTTGACCGCGTCGTACCGCGGCGACCCGGTTCCGGTGTGGGTTCGCTCGGAGGCAGATTTTTCGTTCGCCGTGGCGATACGGCGTTGAACTCTACGATTCGCCCTGTCCTTTCGGGCCCATACCTGTCGGAGGGAGAGTGCAGCGAATGGGGGAAAGAAGCGCAATGAATCGCGAGATTCTCGAAGTCGTCAATGAACTGTTCTGTCACGAACTTCAGGTACCTGAAATCAACCCCGATGTCCCGCTGGTGGACTACGGCCTGGATTCCATTCGCTCGGTCAGTCTGATCGTCGAGATGGAAGCCAGGTTCGACTGCCGCATCTCGGACGAACAGGCGGCCTCGATGCAGACGCTGCGCGAGGTCGTGGACCAGGTCACCGCATCACTGGCAGTGCGGGTCAGGCAAGGAGACAGCGAGGCATGAACGCCGATTCTGGTTTCGCGCGGTACGCCCGGCCGGAGTTCGCCCGGCTCTTGCGGGCGTTGCATCTGGATGTGACCTACCTCGCCGGGCAGGGCGATCACCTGACCCGGGAACTGCGGGGCTCGCAGCACCACTCCGACACCGAGGGGCAGGTGCTCGACCTCGTCGGCGGCGCGGGCTCCTCCCTCTTCGGGCACAACCACCCGGCGCTGCTCGACGTGGCGCGGCGCTGCCTCGACGCGCGGATCCCGTTCAACGCACAGGCCAGTATCCGCCCGGGTGCGGCGGAGCTGGCGGAACGGCTGTCGGCGACGGTCGGAGCCACGACCGGCGCCAGCTACGTGGTCACCCTCGGGAACACCGGTGCGGAGGCCGTGGAAGCCGCGGTGAAACACGCCACCGTCGAGCACCGACGGCGGCTCGGCGCACTGCAGGAGGAGGTCGAACTGTCCCTGCGGCGCGTGCGGCGCGACGGCCTCGCGGACGTCCCCTGCGCGGACGGACCCGCGGCCGGCCGCCCCTGCGCGGAGGTGCTGAGCGAGGCTCTCGACCGGATCGCCGACCTGCGGCGGACGGACCCGGTGTTCGTCTCGCTGCGCAACGCCTTCCACGGGAAGACGGCGGGAGCGGGCACGCTGACGCACGGTGGCAACGTGCCGGCGGATCTCCACGTACCCGGTCCGCGGCACCGCCGGCTGAGCGACTGGACACCCGAGGCGGTGGTGACCGCGCTCGACTCCGAACACGTCCCGGTCCACTCGGTCACTGTCGACTCCGCCAAGGTGCCGCACTCCGCCGTCCGCCGGCTGTCGCCGGTGGCCGCCTGCTTCGTCGAACCCATCCAGGGCGAGTCCGGAGTGCACGAGGTCCCGGCCGGGACACTCGCCGCCCTGCGTGAGCTGGCCGACCGGCACGAGGCGGCGCTGGTGTTCGACGAGATCCAGTGCGGCATGGGGCGGACGGGCACCTTCCTCGCGTCCGAGGGCTCAGGGGTGGTCGCCGACTACTACCTGTTCTCGAAGTCCCTCGGGGGCGGTCTGGCCAAGATCTCCGCCATGCTGGTCGCCGAGAACCGCTACGTACCGGAATTCGGCCGCCACCACACCTCCACCTTCGCCGACGACGACTTCTCGTCGCGCATCGCGACGGCCACGCTGGACCTCTCCCTCGCCTACTGCGACCGCATCACCGAGATCGGCACGCTCCTGCGGGACCGGCTGACGGAGGTGGCGGCCCGGTGGCCGGACGCCATCGTCGAGGTGCGCGGCCGCGGGCTGCTCCTGGGCGTCGAATTCGCGCTGCCGCAGCCCGAATCGGGCCTGCTGCGCGAGGTGTTCGACTCCGAGTCGCTCGGCTACCTGATCGCCGGCCGTCTGCTGCACACACACCGGATCAGGGTCATCCCCACCCTGTCCGCCCCCACGACGGTGCGCGTCCAGCCGTCGGCGCTGCTGGAGACGACGGACGTGGACCGGGTCGCCGCCGCGTTCGACGACGTCGCCGCACTGCTCTCCCGCGGCGAGTACACGACACTGCTGGAACATCTGACCGTCCCGCCGGCCGGTGCGTGGCAGCCGCCGCACCATGTCCCGCTGCCCCGCCGCGACCGGCCCGCACAGCAGGGCGGGCGCCGGGCCGAGGTGCCGCGCGTCGCGTTCCTGGCCAACCTGGATGTCCCGGGCAAGCTGTGGCACATGGCGCCGGAGCTGGCCGACTGGTCGGACGAACAGTGTGAGGCCGCACTCGACCGGATGTGGGGTGAACTGGACCCCTTCGAGGTCGCCCGGCACCGCATCACCTCCGAGGGACGGGGCGAGGTCGAGGTCGTCATGGTGGCGGCACCCTTCACCGCCGCCCAGGCCAACGCCGCCCTGCGGTCGGGTCAGGGGGCGTGGCTGCGCCGCACGGTGCTCGACGCGGTGGAACTGGGTGTCTCGCTCGGTGCCGGAGTCATCGGTCTCGGAGGGCACACCTCGATCGTCACCAACGCGGCCCGGGACGTGGTCGAGAGTGACATCCGGGTGACGTCGGGCAACTCGCTGACCGCCGCCTGCGCCTACGACCTGCTGCGGCTGCAACTCGCCGAGTCCGCCGCCGGTGAACGCCGCGTCGGCCTCGTCGGAGCGATAGGCAACATCGGCGCCGTGATGGCCGAACTCATCGCCCCGCACTGCGAGTCGATGGTGCTGGTCGGTCGGCCCGGCTCGGCCCGGCGGCTCAGGACCGTCGCCGAACGGCTCGCCGCTCACCGGGTCGACGTCTCGGTGGCCGAGGACATGGACGCCCTGCGGGACTGCCCGATCGTGGTCAGCGCCACCAACTCGGCGGACCCGGTGATCCTGCCCCACCACCTCTCCGGTGACGGGAAGGTGCTCGTCTGCGACCTCGCCGTCCCCGGCGACGTGCACCCGGCGGTGGCCGGCATGGCGAACGTGACGCTGGTGTCCGGCGGCCGCATTCAGCTTCCCGGTATGCAGACCCCCCATTTCCCGGGCATCACGCTGCCACCCGGCATCGTGTACTCCTGCATGGCCGAAACGATGCTGCTCGGCATCGAGGCGGGGACCACGAGCCCGTCCTACGGCGGTCTCACCTCGGCCGGTGTGCTGGCCGCCCGGGATCTCGCCGTTCGGCACGGGTTCCACCCCGCTCGCATCGTCTCCGACGACGTCTCCGTACAACCGTGGATCGTCGATCCGTCCAGCACTCTCAAGGAGCACATCGGATGACCGGACTTCGCCCGCGTTTCCCGAGCATCCTGCACGCCTTGGTGGGACACGCGGAACGCGGCTCGGACGGATCGCACGTGACGCTGATCCCGGAACCGGGCCAAGAGGTGACCCTGCGCTACGACGCCCTCGTCGAGAGCGCCGCACGGTGCGCGGCGGCGCTGGCCGACCAGGGTGTCGGCCGCGGCGACCGAGTGGTCCTCTGCCTGCCGACGGGACCGCAGTTCCTCACCGCCTTCTTCGGCACCCAGCTGCTCGGAGCCATGCCGACGGCGATCTCGCTGCCCATCTCCTTCGGGGGAGCGGCGGGGTTCGAGGGCCAGCTGAAGGATCTCGTGGGCTATCTGCGGCCGGCGGCGATCATCACCACCCCGGCGGTGATCGAGGTGCTGCCCAATCTCGTCGACGACACCCACCTGATCGACAGCGAGGTGCTCTACGCACGCGCCACCGCGAGTGGAGCGCCGATGCACCCGATCCGCCTGCCCGGTGGCGACGATCTGTCGCTGATCCAGTGCACCTCCGGTTCGACGGGCCGGCCCAAGGGCGTCATGATCTCGCACGCCAATCTCGCCGCGAACTGCGAGCAGTTCGTCGCCGCGCTGGGCTGGACGAGCACGGACACGACCGTCAACTGGGCGCCGCTCTACCACGACATGGGCCTGATCACGGGAATCCTGTGCCCGGTCTACTCCGGCGGGAGCGCGGTGCTCATGCCGCCCACGCGCTTCCTGCGCGCCCCCGCCGAGTGGTTGCGGCACATCAGCAACCACCGCGGCACGGTTTCGGCCGCGCCGAACTTCGCCTACGGCTATGTGACCGCCCGGGCACGCGACGAGGAACTCGAGGGAGTGGACCTGTCGTCCTGGCGGGTGGCGCTCTGCGGAGCGGAACCCATCCAGCCCGGCACCGTGCGGCGCTTCGCCGACCGCTTCACCCGGTGGGGCCTGCCCTCCACGGCGTTCACCCCGGCCTACGGCATGGCCGAGGCCACGCTGGTCATCACCAGCACCCGGCCGGAGGGCCGGTTCGGGTCCGACACCATCGACCGGCAGGCCGCCGTCGCCGACGCGCGAGTGATCGATGTCGACCCGGCCTGCGAGGACGCGCTCCACGTCGTCGACTGCGGTGAGCCGGTCGCCGGCACGCAGGTGCGCATCGTGGACGGGGCCGGTCACCGCCTGGAGGAGAACCAGATCGGCCACGTCCAGTTCCGCAGCCCCTCGCGCACGGTCGGGTACTTCGATCTGCCGCAGGAGACCGCCGCGGCGATCGACGAGCCGGACTGGTGGAAGACCGGTGACATCGGCTATCTGCGGGACGGCGGCCTGCGGATCACCGGCCGGGCCAAGGATTTGGTGGTCATCCGGGGCGCCAACTACTTCCCTTCCGACTTCGAGCAGGCCGCGGAGACCGTGCCCGGGGTCCGCCTCGGCGCCGTGATCGCCGTCGGATACTGCCACGACGACAGCGACTCGGAGGAACTCCACCTGATCGTGGAGACGGAGCTGGGCAGCGACCGGCACGACGAGCTGCGCCGGTCCGTGCTGGCAGCCGTCAGCTCGCGTACCGGTGTCCGGCCCGCCGCGATCCACCTCGTACCGAAGCGGAGCATCCCGAAGACGACCAGCGGGAAGCTGCAGCGGTCGAAGGCGCGGGAGAAGTTCGTCGAAGGGTGGACGCCGCGGCCCCGGCCGTGACCGGACGGCGGAACCTCACGGCTGAGGCGCACGAAAGCTCCGGACCGCCGGGCCACGACCCGGCGGACCGGAGCTTTCGTGCGCCAGTGCGCACTCCCGCGCCCGGCCTCGCCTTCGTCCGTGCGCCCCTCGCCGGGGGCGCACGGCGCTCGCCCGGCCACCGCGGAAGCCGGCCGCACCCGCATCCGCGGGCGGGCCGTACGCGACTCACGTACGGCCCGCCCCATTCGTCTGCCGCGCACGGCGGGAACCGAAGGACGCCGGCTCAGTCCGTGGCCACCGGTGCCATGGAGATGTTCCAGAAATCGGCGTAGCGGCCACCGCGGCGCAGCAGCTCGTCGTGGCCGCCCTGCTCCGCGATCCGGCCGTCTTCCAGGAAGACGACGCGATCGGCGCGCTGGACGGTCCGCATCCGGTGCGCCACCATCACCACGGTCCGGCCCGCCATCAGGCGCTCGATGCCCTCGTGGACGGCCGCCTCGTTCACCGGGTCCAGCGCGGAGGTCACCTCGTCCAGCAGCACGACGGGCGCGTTCTTCAGGAGGGCCCGCGCGATCGAGACACGCTGGCGCTCACCGCCCGACAGCAGGGCGCCGCCCTCACCGACCTTCGCCTCCCAGCCGTCGGGCAGCCGCTCGATCACCTCGTCCAGCCGCGCCGCGCTCGCCGCCGCCCGCACCTCGGCCTCGGTGGCGTCGGGCCGGCCCAGACGCACGTTCTCCTCGATCGTGCCGTCGAAGAGGTAGACGTTCTGGAAGACGATGGCGATCTGTTCCATCAGCACCTCCGTGTCGATGGAACGCACGTCCACCCCGCCCACGCGCACCACGCCCGCGTCGACGTCGTAGAACCGCGCGAGCAGCTGGAGCAGGGTGCTCTTGCCCGTGCCGGACGGTCCGACGACGGCCAGCCGCTGGCCCTGCGGTACGGACAGCGACATCCCGTCGATCACCGTCCGGTCGCCGTGCCGGAACACGACGGACTCGAACTCCAGGTCATGGCGCAACGGCCGGACCGGGTCGGTGGCTTCCGGCAGCGGCTCGGCGCGCAACACCGCGTCGAGTCCCGCCAGCACGGAGCGCGCCCCGCGGAGTTTGCCGCCGGTCTCGGACAGCGACAGCAGGGGATCCGCGCAGCGGGCCACCAGTACCAGGATCGTCAGCACCTCTGCCACGCCGATGTCACCGCCGAGCGCCAGGTAGGCGCCGAGGACCAGCAGTCCGGTGAACATGGCCTGCACGGTGAGCGTCAGGCCCAGGGTGCCGGGCAGCGACGACAGCGTGGACCGGCGGGACGCCCGCTGCACTCCCTGCAACGAGTCGTCCAGCAGCTCGAAGCGCTCGCTGGTCCGGCCGCCGGCCCGCAGCACCGGCTGGGCCTGGAGGAACTCGATGACCCGCCCCGTGGCCTCGTGGTCGCGCTCGGCGCGTTCCGCGTCGCTGGCGGCCATCGAGCGTCCCGTCCAGACCTGGATCGCCGCCACGACCGGCGCGGCGGCCAGTGCGGCCAGACCCATCTGCCAGTTCAGGGCGAAGATCACGGCGACGATCGTCAGGGGGGTCACACTGGCGGCGACGAACGGCGCCAGCAGATGCGCGATCACACCCATCGCCTGAAGGACACCGCGACTGGCCAGGACGGACAGTTCACCGAGCCGCCCGGTGCTGTACCAGCCGATGGGGAGCTTGGCGAGGTGATCGCCGAACCGGTGGTACAGGCCGCGCAGCATCCCGGCGGCGACGAGGAACCCGGACAGGTCGCTGAGATAGCGCAGCACCGCGTAGAGGGCGACCGAACCCGCGAACCCGATCAGCCAGGGCCAGGCGTCGTCGGGCGTGCTGCCGAACAACTCCCGCAGCACGGGCACGAGCAGGGCGTAGGACAGACCCTCGACGACGGCGGTCGTCGCCATCAGGGCCACGGTGCGACGCAACGGCCGGGCGTACTCGCGTCCCAGCACGCGCAACAGCAGGCGGATCATCGACGTTCGTCTCCTTGGAGTACGCCACCGTGGGTTTCGGCCTCGTCACCGACCGCGGATCGGTGGGTCTGCCAGAACTCTGCGAACCTGCCGCCCCGCGCGAGCAGTTCGGCGGGATTGCCGCGTTCGACGATCTGTCCGTCGTCCAGCATCACGACGGTGTCGGCGTCGGCGACCGTCTCCAGTCGATGGGCGATGACCAGCAGCGTCCGGTCGCCCTGAAGCGTCGCCAGGGCCTGGCGCAGCGCCTGCTCGGTCTGCGGGTCGGCGAAGGCGGTGGCCTCGTCGAGCACGAGGACCGGTGTGTCGGCGAGCAGCGCGCGTGCGATCGAGATCCGCTGCGCCTCGCCTCCCGACAGTCCGGCGTCCTCGCCGACCACCGACTCGTAGCCGCGGGGCAGTTCGAGGATCCGGTCGTGGATGTTCGCCAGCCTGGCGGCGCGGACCACGTCGTCGAGGTCGGCGTGCGGTACGGCGAGCGCGATGTTCTCCGCGATCGAGGCGCGCAGCAGGCGAACGTCCTGGAAGACGAAGGAGACGGTCCGGTACAGGTTGTGGCTGCCGATCTCCCGCAGATCGGCACCGCCCAGGACGACGGAACCGTGGGTCGGGTCGAAGAACCGCGGCAACAGCTGGACCAGGGTGGACTTACCGCTTCCCGACGGCCCGACGAGCGCGGTGACCGTGCCCGGTTCGAGGACCAGGTCGATCCCGCGCAGCACCTCGTGACCGTCCTCGTACCCGAACCGGACGTCACGCAGCTCGACCCGGTGACCCTGGGGTGCGACCGGGTGTGCGGGCTCCGCCAGCGGCTGCTCCTGGAGCACCTCCTTGATCCGGCCGACCGCGCGGCCGGCGGCCTGCAGGTCGTCGAAGCCGTGGCTGAGGGCCGCGATGGGGGCGGTGAGACCGAGTCCGAGCAGCAGGAAGGGCAGCAGGTCGGCCGGGGGCATGTCGCCGCCGGTGATCAGGGGCGTACCGCCGAGGAGTACGACGAGCAGGACGAACGGCGGCGACAGCACCGTCTGCATCGCGGCGCCGATCCTGGCGATACCACGCACCCACCGGTAGAAGACGGCCCCGAAGTCGTCGGCGGCGGCGAGGAATTCACGATGGGCACGTCCGGACGCGCCGAACGCCTTGACCACCGCGATGCCCTGCACGAACTCCACGACGGAACTCGAGATCCGGCCCATGCCCCCGTCGAACTCCTGCTGTTCGCGCTTGCGGGCCTCGGTCTCCATCAGCGGGACCAGTGCGACGGCGGCCACCACGGGTGCCAGGGTGATCAGCGTGAGCCGCCAGTCGATGGTGAACAGGTAGACCAGTGACACGAGGGGCACCACGAAGGCCGCGGTGAGCTCGGCGGGGGCGTGGGCGATGAACGGGTGCACCGCGCTGACGTCCTCACCGACCACCTTGGCCAGCTCACCGGTCCGGCGTCGTGAGAACCAGCCGATCGGCACGCGTCCGAGCCGCTCGGCCAGCCGCCTGCGGAAGGTCAGTTGCACCTGACCGTCGAGGATGTGGCCGATCGCTGCGGACGCGGCGGTGAACAGCAGCCGGACGAGGAGACCCGCGGCCCCCGCGATCACGACGTTCCAGACGTGATCGTGATCGGTCGGGCCGGGCGCGAGCAGGCTCCGGCCCAGCTCGACGACCGCGAGCAGCGGGACCAGGCCCGCGACAGCGCCCAGGACCTGGAGGACCACGACGGCCGCGAAGCTCCTTGCGTAGGGGCGAAGGAGTCGTCCCGTGCTCTGGTCAGCTGCGGGGCCGACGTCCGGAGGTGGTGCGGACCGCTCCTTCGGCTCGGCAGAGTCGATCGCGCTCATCGGTCTCCCATCGGTTTTGAAACGCGTTCGAATATTGACTGTACCGCAGCCGGGGGCCCACGTGCCCGCGTGTTTCAAGATCGAGTGGCGAGGTGTGCATCCGTGGCGCCGGAGTGGTGCCACGCCTGCCCGAGGGGCGGCGCGAGGGTGGGGTGACAACCGGCCATACCGCAGCTATCGTGACCCACCGCGTGCACTTTCTGGACTTTACGCGTGCATCAGACGGGCAGAAAGACGGGGGAACCATGCTCAGTCAATCTTCGACCAGTGGTTTAGTCGTGGACTTCTTTCTGCCCGGGTCGACCCGCAGGGGACCGGCAGCCGGGGTGGTATTCGACCGCACCGCCGCCCGCCGTGAACGCGCAATGGCGACGCCATATCGGTGTTGAGCCCGCGGACGCCCCGTGGCTAATCTGACTCCGGCTCGAACAGGACTGTCGGCCTGAATTCATCCCGGACGGGTCGTGCGGGGTTTCCGGTGACCCGTGGCGCCCGTGAGCGGGGCCGGGGGCCCGGCGCCCGGCGCCTGGCCCCGACCGGCCCCGTGCACCGACTCTCCGCTCATTTCTGCGCTGTTGTCTCAACGGTGAGCTGCGGCGATGCGTCTCTTTTCGCATAGGCGAACCACGCGCTCCGGTCCGCTTATGAGGCACGTCTTTCCATGCTGGACAGGCCCCCGCCGGGGCAAGATCCTCGACGCGCTTGCCCGATTCGGAGGAGAGATATGAGATTCCGTGACCCCACGGTCGCGGCGGGAATGCCGCGCGGGTCCCCGCGATAGCGCAGTCGGCCCCGCGGCTTCCGGAGAATTTTACCAGGTAACGGGTTCACGAGGAACCCTGTGGATTTCTCCTGCGCGGCGGATACGGAACTGAAGTCCTGCGCATATCCCGGTGTACTCGGACTTGCCGGACGGAGACCGCGCGGGCCAGGGCTGGGCGAACGGACGGGACACGACTTCAGGAGGCGAACGGCCCATGGCCATGGAGAGACCCCTGCGCATACAGCTCCTGGGACCGGTGCGTGCGTGGAGGGACGGGTCGGAGGTGCCGCTGGGCCCGCCCAAGCAGCGGGCCGTGCTGGGCCTGCTCGCGAGCCGCGCCAACGACGTCGTCGCCGTCGAGACCATCGTGGACGCCGTATGGGGAGGCGGTGTGCCGCAGACGGCCGCCAACGGCGTGCACACCTACATAGGCGGGCTGCGCAGGGTGTTGGAGCCCGGGCGCGGCAGGCGGGCGGCCGGCGCGGTGCTCACCTCCGAATCCGGCGGGTACTGCCTGCGGCTGGACCCCGAGAGCGTGGACGTCACCCTCTTCACCCGCGGTCTTGCTGACGCGCGCCGGTCACGGGGGGAGGGCGACTGCGACGCGTCGCTGCAGCTGTACGAACAGGCACTGTCGCTCTGGCACGGCGAGGCGTACCTCGGAGTCCCCGGGCCGTTCGCCGGGATGGAGCGCGCCCGGCTGCGGGACCTGCGGCTCACGGCCGTGGAGGAGAGGGCCGCCGACATGCTGGTGGCCGGACGGCACGCCGAGATGGTCACCGAGCTGACGTGCGCGGTGGCTGAGGAACCGCTGCGGGAGAAGCTGCGCTGGCTGCTGATCCTGGCGCTGTACCGCAGCGGACGGCAGGCGCACGCCCTGCACATGTACGAGGAGACCCGGCAGTTGCTGAGCAGTGAGCTGGGCATAGAGCCCGGCGCCGATCTGCGCGACCTGTACCAGCAGATCCTGTCCGGCCACCCGGGGCTCGGGTCTCCCGCCGGGGAGAGCACCCCGGTGCTCCTCGCGGTCCCCCGCGAGACCCCCTTCCGCGGAGCTTTCAAACCGCTCCAACTACCGCCCCTGGTACGCGGGTTCATCGGGCGTTTCCAGGAACTGGCCCACCTGGCGCGGACATTGGTCGACGACAGCCTGCGGCACGGCGGGACGGCCTCGGTGACGGTCGTCGACGGGCCGGCCGGGGTCGGCAAGTCGGCGTTCGTCCTGGAGCTGGCGCACCGGCTCGCCGACCGTTTTCCCGACGGCCAGTTGTATGTGGACCTGCGTGGCACCGGACTCCAGGGCCCGCCGGTGGACGCCGCGGACGCGCTCGGGCAGCTCCTGGGAAGCCTGGGGGTCGAGAGTTCGCGGATACCCCCGGGTGTGGGCGCCCGCGCCGCCCTCTACCGGAGCGTGCTGCACGGCCGGCGGATGCTGGTGGTGCTCGACGACGCGTCCGGTGCCGATCAGCTCAGGCCCCTCATCCCCGGGGGCTCGTCCGGTGTCCTCGCGACCAGCCGGCAGCGCTTCCGGGGGCTCGCGGTGCGCGACGGTGCCCATCTGGTCACGCTCGGGCCGCTGTCCGGACAGGAGTCCGCGTACCTGCTCGCCGGTCTCAGCGGAGGGCGGCTCAGGGCGCGGGACGTGGCCACCGAGCGCCTGGTGACGTTGTGCGGGGGACTGCCGCTGGCGCTGCGCATCGTGGCCGACGGGCTGGCGGCCAACCCCGGCGTGCCGGTGGCCGCGCTCGTCGAGCAGTACGTGGCGGAACAGGGGCGGCTCGACCGGCTCACGGTGAAGGGCGACGCGGCGGCCAGCATGCGCAGTGTGTTCGAGGCGTCGTACCAGGCGCTGCCCGTGGACGCGGCGCGCATGTTCCGTCATCTGGGCCTGTGCAGCGGCCCGTTCACGGTTCCGATCGCCCAGGCGCTTTCGGGAACGGACCGGGACTCGGCCCGCAGACTGCTCTCGGTCCTGGTCGCCCATCACCTGCTGGAGGAGGAGCCGGGTGAGCAGTACCGCTTCCACAGCCTCATCGGCGTCTATGCCGCCGAGTGCGCGGAGCGGGAACCGCCGGCCCACCGCCAGGAGGCCCGCAACCGGCTGCTGCAAATGGGATCAGTCACCGCGTAGGTACCGGACCTGCCCTTCAGGAAGTGGAGATCATGGGACAGCTGGATGAGAAAGTCGCCCTGGTGACCGGTGGGTCGACCGGGATCGGACTGGCCACTGCCAGGCGGTTCGCCGCCGAGGGGGCCACCGTCTACCTCACCTGCCGGCGGCGGGAGGAGCTGGACGTGGCTGTGAAGGCCGTCGGGGAACGGGCTTACGGCGTTCACGGCGATGTGTCGAACCTGGCCGACCTCGACCGCCTGTTCGCCACGATCGAGCAGCGCAGCAGACGGCTGGACGTCGTCGTGGCCAACGCCGGATTCGGTGAACTGGCCCGGCTGGGGGAGATCACCGAAGAGCATTACGACAAGACGTTCGACACCAACGTCAAGGGGACACTCTTCACCGTTCAGAAGGCGCTGCCCCTGCTGCGGAAGGGCGCCTCGGTGATCGTGCTCTCCTCCACCAACGCCTCCAGGGGCGTCGCAGGCATGACCACGTACAGCGCCACCAAGGCCGTCGTCCGCAACTTCGCCCGGACCTGGGCCGCCGAGCTCGCACGCCGCGGCATCCGGGTCAACGCCCTCAGCCCCGGCCCGACCGAGACCCCCGGCATCCGCAGCCTCTCGGCGCCGGGCGGGCGGCAGGTGGCGGACGCCCTCGCCGCCATGGTGCCGTTCGGCCGGCTGGCCGAAGCGGAGGAGGTAGCCGCCGCTGCGGTCTTCCTGGCCTCGGACCAGAGCTCCTTCACCACCGGGGCGGAGCTCTTCGTCGACGGCGGCCTCAACCAGGTCTGAGGCCCCGCCGCGATGCCGGCGGGAGGGCAGGCGCCCGGGGAACGGGACGGCGCAGTTCGTCCCCCGGCCGCTGCCCGTGCCGGTGTGGACGGCGGCGGTGATTCATATAGACGGCCTACATAATTTACCCAGTCGAGCTGTCCGATAATGGCCATACACGCGCCGGACGACCACCGTGCGCGGGGACTTCACCAAGCGGCTCCGACTTTACTCTGCATTTACACTCGGCGTCTGCGCAATTTAGGATCACGCTTCAATAACTCGCACACCGGTGCTATTGTTTGGCGTGGATCGGGTGTTGTGGCCTCCGGGCCTCTCGAGGAACAAATGGGGGATCGAGTGGGAATCGATGTGCTGGTCTCCGACGACCTGTATCTGTCCCGTTTCGCGCTCACTGCGCTGCTTGAGCGACACGAGGAGATCCGTGTGATCGGGTCGGCGGACAGCCATCTGGAAGCGCTGGAGCTCGCCGAGTCGCACAAGCCGGACGTGGTGATCATCAGCCTGGAGGGCGGGGACGGCGACGCGATAGCCATCGCCGACAAGATAGCGGGGCTCCCGGGGTGCCGGAGCATGCTGCTCGCCACGACGTTCAGCCGGTCGATCGTCCGCAGGACCTTCGCGACCGGGATCGGCGGCCTGGCGGAACGGAGCATGCCACCTCACCAGTTCTTCGAGGTCATCCACCGGGTCCACCGCGGCGAGCGGGTCTTCGACGCGGAACTGACGATCGCCGCGCTGGGTAACGAGGACTGCCCGCTGACCCCGCGGGAGTTCTCCGTGCTGGAGCATGTCTCCCGGGGTGACACGGTGGGAGAGATCGCGGCGCAGTTGCACCTCTCCGGAGGGACCGTGCGCAACTACCTCTCCTCCATGGTGACCAAGCTCGGGGCCCGCAACCGCATCGACGCGTTGCGGATCGCGCGCGAAGCGCAATGGATCTGAAGGTCGCATTCCGCCCCGATGCCGCCCAATGAGGCAGGGCTTCCACGAAGAACGCGGAGGCAGGAGGACGGTATCAGCAACGAGGCCTTCCGCAGTTGCTGCCGCATTCTCTGGAAAAGCACCGAGCCAAGGTGTACCACCGGCATTCCGGTAATGCAATAACGAGTTCAATCACCTGCGGGGCCACCTGTGGAATGCGCTCCGCCAGCAATCCGTGGCTGATCCGAGCCGAATGCGACCCCGGTAACCGGGTGCGTGCTTTTCACTCGTGTCCCTCGGTTCCCGGCCGATGTCCCCGCCGTCTCCGTGCTTATGGAGGCGGCGGTCAGCGGACCGCGCTCATGAGCCACAGATGTCCGCTGCCCCCGGTGTGCGGAGCGAACAGGCCGGGGGGTCTGCGTCCGTTGCGAAGGGCGAGTTCACCGGGGTCGGTGAGACCGCAGGACCAGCCGTAGGGGGCGAGCCATCCGTCCGGGGCTTCGAGCGTGGAGCGCCAGACCGCACCCACCGCGCACCGGGCCTCGGTCATGGCGGAGAAGTTCACGGAACGCTGCAGGGCCCGGTCGAAGTGATCGGCCACCAGGTGGCTGCCCGCGGCGGACATCGCCGTGATCCCGGTCAGCACCCGGTCGTTCTCGGCGCGACTCAGATAGGGGAGCAACTCCTCGACGACCCACACCGTTGGCCGCCACGGATTGAAGCCCGCGGCCCGCAGCGCCCCCGGCCAGTCACCTCGCAGGTCGGCGACCACCTCCACCCGCGTGCAGCGGGGAGCCTGGCCCGCCATGGTCACCATGTCGTGCTTCAGACGCAGGACGTCGCTCCGGTCGAGTTCGTACACCACGGTGCCCCGCGACCAGTCGAGGCGGAAGGCCCGGGAGTCCAGCCCCGAACCCAGCATCACCACTTGGCGGCACCGCGCGGGCGCGGCACGCAGGGCGTCGTCGAAGAACCGGGTGCGCAGGGCGACGAAGTCCCGTACCGGTGCCGGGTCCCTCACGACATGCCCGTCCCACGGGCCCCTCGTGCGAGGAGACACGCCCATGACCTCGGTCAGCACCCGGGCGAGAGGGTCCTCGAAGAACCGGTCGGGGCGCCGGCTCTCCGCCTCCCGTTCGCCCGCCGTGCACAGTGCCGTCAGACCGACGCCCCGGGGGAGGCCCGGCACGGAAACCCTCCGGCCGCACTGCGAGTACGCCGTGTCCACAAGCATGCCCCTTCGCATGTCGTCGGCCGCCGCGGCGGGTGTCCGACGGGCACCGTGCCCCCGTCGGTGCCACGTGTTCCGCATTGTTCGGCAGTTCTGCCGGGGCACGCCATCCAGCGTGTCCCTTCTGTCGGAAAACGCGACTCGGAAGGCCCCTCCTGCCGGATGACGACGTCAACTAGCGTGCTGCAGATGGAATCTCATGGTCTGGATGAGCTGGATCTCCGCCTCGTGCACGCCCTGCAACTCGACGGGCGGGCTCCGCTGAAGTACATCGCCGAGGTCCTCGGCGTGTCCGACCAGACCGTGGCGCGGCGCTACCGCCGGCTGCGCGGGTCCGGGGCGATGCGCGTGCTGGGGCTGCCCGACGCCGCCCGCTTCGGCCACATCGAATGGCTGGTGCGGGTCCGGTGCACGCCGGACACCGCGAGCAGCGTCGCCGGCGCCCTGGCACGGCGTGACGACACGTCCTGGGTGAGTCTCACCGCCGGCGGCACCGAAATCGTCTGTCTCACCCGGGCCCCGCACCGTGCGGAGGGCGCGTCCCTGCTGCTGCAGAAACTCCCCCGCACCCCCCGGGTGGTCGACATCTCCGCGCACTACCTGCTGCACACCTTCTTCGGAGGCCCCACGGGCTGGCATGGAAAGACTCACGCCCTGACGGACAAGGAGGCCGAGCTGCTCCGGCCCCGGCTGCCCGAGCCACCGCCGCGAGGAGTGCGCGTGCAGATGCGTGACGGCGACAGCAGCCTGTTCGCCATGCTCGCCTCGGACGGCCGGGCCGGTTACGCCGAGCTGGCCGCCGCCACGGGATGGTCGGAGTCGACCGTCCGGCGCCGGCTGGAGCAACTGCGGGAGATGCGGGCACTCTTCTTCGACGTCGAGATCGACTCGGGACTTCTCGGGTACGAGACGGAGATCATGCTCTGGCTCACCGTGCCGCCGGCGGACCTGGTGAGCGTGGCCGAGGAGCTGTCCCGGCATCCCGAAGTGGGCTTCACGGCAGCCACGTCCGGCCAGTCGAACCTGGCCGCGATCGCCGTGTTCCGGGACATCGACGAGTTCTACGACTACCTGAGCACGCGGATCGGCGCACTGAGCAGCGTGAAGCATGTGGAGACCGCGCCGGTGCTGCAGTCGATCAAGCGGGCAGGCCGTCTCGTTCCGACGAGAAACCCCCTCTTTCCTCCACGGTAGCCGCCTGGGCGTCGATATCCGTCACCTGTCCCGCCCTGCGTAGGCCGCGACGCCCCCGGCCCGGAAGCTGGGCAGGTCGACGGGCCCCCGGGGCTCTCGTACTTGGGAAGGGGTTCGTATGCGTACGAGTAAGTGGTGGCCGTTGGCGGCGATCAGCCTGGGCACCTTCATGCTGCTGGTGGACGTGACGATCGTCACCGTGGCGCTCCCCGACATGGCGGCGGATTTCGACACCACACTCGCCGACCTCGAATGGGTCGTCGACATCTACGCCCTGGCACTGGCGGCGCTGCTGCTCGGGGTGGGTTCCTCCGCCGACCGGATCGGCCGCAAGAAGGTCTACCTCGGCGGACTGATCATCTTCACGGCAGCCTCACTGCTGTGCGCCATCGCCCCGAACACGGGCGTGCTGATCGCGGCCAGGGCAGTCCAGGGACTCGGCGCCGCGGGGATGTTCGGTACGACGATCGCTCTGCTGGGCATGCACTACGCCGGCCGGGAACGCGGAGTGGCGTTCGCGGTGTGGGGTGCCACCAACGCCATCGCGGCGGCGGCCGGTCCGGTGATCGGCGGACTGCTCACCGAGTACCTGGACTGGCGGTGGATCTTCTTCGTCAACCTGCCGGTCTGCCTGGCCGCCGTCGTGCTGACCAGGCGGGTCGTGCGCGAGGAGAAGTCCACGGGCGGGCAGCGCGCGGACGTCCTCGGCACGCTCAGCTTCACCGTGGCGAGCGGAGCCCTCACCTTCGCGCTGATCCACGCCCATTCGGACGGCTGGAGCTCCGCCCTCACGCTCGGCATGTTCGCGGTCGCCGTGGTGGCTCTCGCGCTCTTCGTCGTCGTCGAGCTGAGGCACGAGCACCCCATCCTCGATCTGTCCCTGTTCCGCCGGGCGTCGTTCACCGGCATCATGATCAGCGGGCTCATCCTTCAGGGCGCCGCGTTCGCCTACCTGCTGTTCGAGTCGCTGTGGATGCAGACCGTGCTCGGCTACGGGCCCGTCAAGGCGGGCCTCTACATCCTGCCCATGTGCGGTGCCGCCTTCGTCGTCTCGACGCTGGCCGGAAAGTTCGGTCCCCTGCCGCCCCGGACGGCCATGGGCGCGGGGCTCGCTCTCGTCGCCGTCGGTTCCGCGTTCCAGGCCATGCTCGACGCGGGGTCCTCGGCCAACACCCTCGTCGCCGGGCTGATCGTGTCGGGTATGGGCGTGGGCCTCGTGACGCCGAGCCTGGCGGCCGCGGCGCTGGCCTCGGTGCCGCCCGAGCGCGGAGGCATGGCGGGGGGTGCGCTCAACACGTTCCGGCAGCTGGGATTCGCGCTGGGCATCGCGGTGTTCGGGGTGATCTTCCAGTCGCGGATCGAGAGTGTTCTCAGGGACAGGAGCGACCTCGAGGGCCCGCACGACACGGCCGTCGCGCTGAGCGGCGGACAGGCACAGTCGGTCATCTCCGGTGCACCGGCGGGTGAGCGCGCCGGTGTGGAGCATCTGGTGCGCGAGGCGTTCACATCCGGTCTGAACGTCATGCTGTGGGTGGCGGCCGCGCTCGCGGCCGTGGCGGCGGTCCTCGCCTTCGCGACGGTCCGCCTCCCGGCGGGAGGTGCGCAGCAGCGGGCGCCGCAGGCCGGCGGGAAGGCGCCGGCGCAGGAGACCCGGGCCGACGCCAGGACGTAGCGGCGGCCCCCAGGACGCGCGGTCGCTGTCAGGTGCTGGGTTTCATCCCCCGTCGCTCAGCACCGGCGGCCGCGTCTCCCCGGTGCTGCGGGCCTCGTACGGCCGCAGCACCGGGGCATTTTCGTCTGAGGCCTGCCCCGCAATTCCCGGTGGAGCAGCGCGCGGCGTCAGATGCGTGCATCGCAAGGCCGAGGGTCGTCCTCATACCGGGCGTATTCGGGCGATCCGGCAACACGGGGAGGTGCGGTAGCTGTCGCCGTTCGCCCACCGGGAATGGCGGGACAGTCCTTCAGGGGCGGGGCGAGGCGGTGCCCGCGGGGTCGGCCCCGGTCAGGGCGGGGGGCGGCGGGGCCGGCCGGTGCGGGGCGGTGAGGCGGCCGTCCGCGGCAGCGCTGAGTCTGGTCAGCTCCGTGACGGTACGGGCGAGTGAGCGGGCCGCGGTGCCGTGCCCCTCGGTGTCGGCCTGACGGAACGCCGCGACGAGGCCGTGCCTCTCGGTGTCGAACCACCGCAGAGCGCCGGCCGCGGCCACCTGGCGTCCGTCGGCCAGGGCGCTGACGGCGGCGCGGGCCCGCATCAGCCATGCGGTGAGCGCCCGGTCGACCGTCGACCTGCGGTCGGCCGCGTCGGTCTCGGACTCCGCGCACTCGCGGGCGAACATGCGGACCACGGGGGGCATCCGGCAGCGCAGCTGCCCGTGCCGGTGCGTCTCGCGCACCTCCAGCAGCCGGGCGTCGACCAGCGTCTCCAGGAGGTCCTCGGCCCGGGACTCGTCGGTCTCCAGTACGGAGGCCGCAAGCCAGGCCGGTATCTCCGCGGTGGGCAGCAGCGACAGCCGGCCCAGCGCGGTCCGCGCCCTGACCGGCAACCGCAGGTAACTCGGGCGCAGCGAGGACCGGACGTCGATGTCGGCGAGGCGCAGTTCGTCCAGCGGACGCCGGTCGCCGCCGGCCAGCCTGCGCGCCATCTCGGCCAGCGGCCAGTGGGGTTTGGCGGCCAGCCGTACGGCCACCACCCGGACGGCGATCGGCAGCCGACCGCATCGGACCATCAGGGAGTCGGCCACGTCGTGCTCCGCCGCGATGCGGTCGGGACCGATCACGCGGCGCAGCAGCGCGAGTGCCTCGAAGCGGGTGAAGACATCGAGTTCCAGCGACCGCGCGCCCTCCAGGGCCGTGAAGCGTGACCGGGTCGTCACGACCACCCGGCTGCCGGTGGCCCCCGGGAGCAGTGGCCGCACCTGCTGTTCGTAGTCGGCATTGTCCAGGACGACCAGGCAGCGGCGTTCGGCGAGCACGCTGCGGTAGAGCTGGGTGCGCGCCTCCAGGGTCACGGGCATCGGGGTGCCGGGCTCGCACAGTGCCTGGAGGAACCACTCGAGGACGTCGTAGGGATCTCGTGGACGATCCTGCGGCCCGCCCAGGTCCGCGTACAACTGGCCGTCGGGGAAGGCGTCCAGGCACCGGTGCCCGGCCTGGACGGCGAGGGCGCTCTTGCCCACTCCCGCGGTGCCGGTCACGATGACCGGTGCCGGCCCGATGCGGTCGCCGCGCAGCAGTCCGGACAGTTCACGCAGCTGGGGCTCGCGGCCCGTGAAGTCGGCGACGGCCGGAGGCAGCATGCCCGGCCGCACCCGGGGCCGGGCATGGACGCGGATCTCCTGGGGGAGGGCGGCGAGCCCGGGGTCCCCGGACAGGATGGACTGGAAGACGTCGGTGAGCATCGAGCTGGGATCGATGCCCAGTTCCTCGGCGAGGATCACCCGGCCGCGCTGGTACTCGGCCAGGGCGTCGGCCTGCCGGCCCACCCGGTAGAGCGCCGTCATCAGCTGGGCGCGCAGCCGTTCGCGCAGCGGGTGGTCCTGGACCAGGTCGACGAGTTCGGAGACCAGCGCGTCGTGGCGGCCGAGCGCGAGATCCGCGGCGATCCGGCCCTCGAGCGCGGCCATGCGGGTCTCCTGCAGCCGGGGGAGTTCGACCCTGGCCAGGTGCTCGGTCACACCGCTGAGCGCGGGGCCGCGCCACAGCGCGAGTGCCGCGGCCAGATGTTCGGCGGCAACGGCGTGGCGGCGGGCCTGCAGGGCGTCGTAGCCGAGGCCGGCCAGTCGCTCGAACTCGGCGTAGTCGAGTGTGGCGTCGGTCAGGACGAGCCGGTAGCCCGGCCGGTGACGCAGGATCGCCGCTCCGGGGGACAGCAGTTTGCGCAGCCGTGAGACGTAGGTGTAGAGCTGCTGGTCGACCGTGGCGGGAGGCGTCGGCCCCCAGGTGACCTCGCGCAGTTGCGCGTCGGAGACCACGCGGTCGCCCGCGAGGAGCAGCGCGGCGAGCACCGTCATCGGTTTCTCCGCCATCGGCGTGGGACCGCGCCCCGCTCGATGTATTCCGACAGGCCCCAGAACCCGGAATTCCACGCGTACCCCCCTTGTGTGTTCACGGTCCGGATCGACCGAAAGGGTTCGGTCCCATGAGGTCGAGGGGAATGGTGCGGAGCGACCCCGAGGGTACCAGCCGGAGATCCGCCCGCAGAACGTGATTTCCGCATGAAAGCCCGTGTGTTTCGCATGCCTGTGTTCTTCATCCCGGCACATGAGATATGCACCCGTGCGTGGTCGTCGCGTGTTCCGGACGCTCCACCCGAGGTCTCGGAGGCCTCGCTGACCTGCGCGGTATAGGAGGGCTATAGCTCCCCTCCGCCTCGATATAGAAACCGTCCGCAAGATGTGGACCTGAGTGAACAGCCGGGTGGAGATCCCGCTGACTCGAATGCCGATGGGGGAGTGCCATGAGTGACGGGCGAATCAGGAGTCTGGTCATCCTCGGCGGGGGAACGGCCGGCTGGATGACGGCGTCGTATCTCGGGAAGGCCTTGCAGGGAGAGGTGGACATCACCCTGCTCGAAGCACCGGCCATTCCGCGTATCGGCGTGGGGGAAGCGACGGTCCCGAACCTGCACTCCGCCTTTTTCGACTTCCTGGGGATTCCTGAGCACGAATGGATGCGGGAAGTCAACGCCAGCTTCAAGGCGGGCATCAAGTTCGTGAACTGGCGCACACCGGGACGCGGGGTGCCTGAGCCCCGCCCGCTGGGCGCCGAGACGGACTACTTCTACCACCACTTCGCGCACCTCCAGCAGCACGACGGGGTCCCGCTGCCGCAGTACTGGTACCTCAAGCAGCAGCGCGGTGACGACCCGGGGCCGTTCGACCGCGCCTGTTTCCCGGAGACCGCGGTCCTCGACGCCAACAAGGGCCCCTGGAAGGCGGACGGAACGCCGGCCATGGACTACGCCTGGCATTTCGACGCCGCGCTGGTCGCCGACTTCCTGCGCCGCTTCGCCACCCAGAAGCAGGGCGTGCGTCATGTCCAGGGAGAGATGGCGGAGGTGATCCAGGACGAGCGCGGGTTCATCACCGCGCTGCGGACGAAGGACGACCAGCTCCTGGAAGGCGACCTGTTCGTCGACTGCTCGGGCTTCCGCGGCCTGCTGATCAACAAGGCGATGAGCGAGCCGTTCCTCGACATGGGGGACAAGCTGCTGTGCGACAGTGCGGTGGCCACCGCGGTCCCGCACGACGACGAGGCCAACGGCGTCGAGCCGTACACCTCGTCGATCGCCATGTCGAACGGCTGGACCTGGAAGATCCCGATGCTGACGCGGTTCGGCACCGGATACGTCTTCTCCAGCAAGTTCACCACGCGCGAGGACGCGACCGAGGAGTTCTGCGCGCTGTGGGGGCTCGACCCGAAGGACACGCCGCTGAACCAGGTGTCCTTCAGGGTGGGCCGCAACCGCCGGGCCTGGGTGCGCAACTGCGTCGCCATCGGTCTGTCCTCCTGCTTCGTGGAACCGCTGGAGTCGACGGGCATCTACTTCATCTACACGGCCATCGAGCAGCTCGCCAAGCACTTCCCGGACAAGCGGTTCGACCCGACGCTGATCGACCGGTTCAACCGCGAGATCGAGAGCATGTTCGACTTCACGGTGGACTTCATCCAGACCCACTTCGCCTTCTCGCCCCGCACGGACACGGAGTTCTGGCGGGCGAACAAGAAGATCCCGCTCGGGGACGACCTGCGCGAGAAGGTCGAGCTCTACCGGGCCGGTCTGCCGGTCAACCCGTACTCCTCGGGTGAGCAGGTGCTGCACGGCAGGTCCGAACTCGGCAACAAGAACTTCTGGAACAACACCAACTACTGGTGCATGTTCGCCGGCCTCGGCTTCCTGCCCGAGAACGTGCTGCCCGCCCTGCAGTACAGGCCCGCCTCGGTGGCGGGCGCGGAAGCACTCTTCGCCGACGTACCGCGCCGCGCGGCCGAACAGCTCCAGGAGCTGCCCTCCACGTACGACATCCTGCATGCCCTGCACGGCAAGTAGAGCGCGGAGACCTTCCATGAAGCCGGCAACACGTGCGGAGGCGGGCGGCCACCTCCGCCTCGAAGGGTCCGAGGGGCTGCGGCAGTTGATGGCCGGATTCCCCACGGGCGTCGCGATCGTCACCGCGTTCGACGCCGAGGCCCGTCCCTGGGGGATGACCTGCACCTCCCTGGCGAGTGTGGCCCTCGAACCGCCCACCCTCCTGGTGTGCCTGCGCCGCGGCAGCCCCACCCTGGGTGCCGCACTCACCGGCGGTGAGTTCGTCATGAACCTCCTCCACCAGGAGGCGCGGTCGACCGCGGAACTGTTCGCCTCGGGCGCGCCGGACCGGTTCGACCGCGTCGACTGGAACGTGCAGCCGGGCGCCGCCGGACCGCATCTGCACACCGACGCCCACGCGGTCGCCGACTGCGCGGTCGTCCGGCAGGTGACGCACGGCGATCACATCGTCGTCTTCGCCGAGGTGCGCGACGTCCTCCTCAACCCCACACCGGCCCCCCTGCTCTACGGCCTGCGGCAGTACGCGTCATGGCCGGCGATCTGAGGCTGGCGCCGCCTCCGCGGCGTGCCCGCACCCGACACCTCTACGCACTCCTGGTACTCGTCCCGGTGGTCCTGGTGGCGGCCGTGCTGCGCCTCGGCGGCACGATCACCGGCGCGGACGAGGCGGCGGCCGGCCCGGACAAGGCGCCCGCGGCGCCGGGAACCTTCGGCGCGCTGCTGCTCGCCCTGCCGGTGATCCTGCTCGTCTGCCACCTGACGGCGAGTCTCTTCAAGCGACTGTCCCAGCCCGCCGTCATCGGCGAGATCGTCGCCGGCGCGCTCCTCGGCCCCTCGCTCCTCGGCCTGCTGTGGCCGTCCGGGTACCACTGGCTGTTCCCGGAGGAACTGACATCACCGATCAACACGCTCGCCCAGCTCGGGCTGGTGTGCTTCATGTTCATGGTCGGCCATGAGCTGGACCTGGGGGCCGTGCGCGGGCGGGGGAAGACCGTCCTGACCATCAGCCATGTCGGCGTGGCCCTGCCCCTGCTCGCGGGGGCGCTGCTGGCGCTCGGCCTGTACCGGCCCTATGCCCCCGACGGCCTGGACTTCACGGCCTTCGGGCTGTTCATCGCCGTCGCCATGAGCATCACGGCCTTTCCGGTGCTGGCCCGCATCCTCGCGGAGCGACGCTCCGAGACCGTGACCGTCGGGCCCGTCGCGCTCTCCTGCGCGGCCGTGGGAGACGTCACGGCCTGGTGTCTTCTCGCCGTGGTCGTCGCCGTGGCCGGACACTCCTCCCCGTTCGGGGCGGTGCGGATCGCCTGCCTCACCGCCCTGTTCTGCGCCCTGCTGCACTTCGTCGTACGGCCCCTGCTGGAGCGCACGCTCAACGGACGCACCTGGCCGCGCGGACCGATGCTGCCGGTGCTCTTCTCGGGCATTCTCCTCTGTGCCCTGACCACGGACCGGATCGGCATCCACGCGATTTTCGGGCCCTTCCTGCTCGGCGCCGTCACGCCCCGCGGCTCCGCCCCGGTCGAGTGGGCCGTGGGGCGCCTGCGGTCGGTGACCGAGATGCTGCTGCTGCCGCTGTTCTTCGTGTTCTCCGGGCTGCGTACCTCGATCGGACTGCTCGGCGACTGGCAGGCGTGGTGCTGGTGCCTGGCCGTCGTCCTGACGGCGACGGCCGCGAAGTGGGGCAGCACCACGCTCGCCGCCCGCGGCTGCGGCATGAGCTGGACGGACTCGCTGTCCATCGGCGCCCTGATGAACTGCCGCGGCCTGACCGAGCTGGTCGTGCTCAACATCGGTCTGGACCTCGGTGTCATCACGCCCACGGTGTTCACGATGTTCGTCGTCATGGCGCTGATCTCCACCGTGCTCACGACCCCCGCGGTCTCACTGATCGCACGGCTGTCCGCAGGGTCGCGAGCCGGCCCGCAGCCGCGGTGAACCCCTCGCCACGCATTTTCCTTTCGGTTGTTGAGAAAGAGGACGCTCGCGATGTATCAGTCCCCCAGGCACTACTTCGAGACCAGGCTGCGGCTCGCCTCGGACCCCATGACCGCGGCCGCCCGCCTGGCTTCGTCCGGGCTGCACCCGGACTACGTCGTCTACGAGAACGCCGGCACCTGGTCCTACGCCGGCGGTGCGCTCGCCGAGATCACGCTGGACCGTACCGGCGCCCGGCTGCGGCAACCGGAGGAGGTGCACCTGCCGTGGGACGGCCGCCCCCTCCAGCAGGTGCAGAACCTGCTCGACGCCGTTCAGGTCAAGGACTGGCGGGCCTACGGCTGGGCGGCGTTCGAGCTGTCCTACGCCAAGGGCGGAGACCTTCGGCATGTAGGTGACCAGCGACTGCTCCACCTCGTCGTGCCGCACACCGAGGTCAGGATCGAGAGCGGCGAGGCGTATCTGCGCTCCGTCGACCAGGCCGCCCTCACGGCCGTGCTGGACGTGCTGGCGGCAGATGACACCGAAACGCGGACCGCGCCGAACCCCGTCGACGTACGGCAGGCCGGAGCGGACGACTACCGCCGGGCAGTCGGGGCCGCGGTCGACGCCATCAACGACCGCCAGCTCCAGAAGGTGATCTTCTCCCGGGTGGTCCCGGTCGACCAGGAAGTCGACTTCGTCGGCACGTACCTGGCGGGCCGGCGCGGGAACAACCCCGCACGCTCGTTCCTCCTCAGCCTCGGCGGCATCGAGGCGACGGGCTTCAGCCCGGAGATCGTCGTGCAGGTCGACCCGGACGGAAGGGTGGTCAGCCAGCCCCTGGCCGGAACCCGGGCCCTGACCGGCGAGCGGGCCGAGGACGACCGGCTGCGCGCCGAACTCCTCTCCGACCCCAAGGAGATCTACGAACACGCGATCTCCGTGAAGATCGCCTGCGACGAACTGCTCGAGGTGTGCGTCCCGGGCACCATAGACGTCGAGGAGTTCATGGTCGTCAAGGAACGCGGCACCGTGCAGCACCTGGCCTCCCGGGTGGGCGGACAGCTCGCCGAGGGCCGGCGGGCCTGGGACGCCTTCAAGGCGGTGTTCCCCGCGGTCACCGCCTCCGGCGTACCAAAGGACGCCGCGTACGACAGCATCCGCACCAACGAGTCCGAGGCACGGGGTCTCTACAGCGGGGCCGTCCTGACCGTGGATCACACGGGCGGCATGGACGCGGCCCTGGTGCTGCGCAGTGTCTACCGGCAGAACGGCCGCACCTGGCTGCGGGCCGGCGCGGGCATCGTCGGCCAGTCCCGTCCCGAACGGGAGCTGGAGGAGACCTGCGAGAAGCTGGGCAGCGTCGGACGCTTCCTCGTGCCTGCCGCCGAGCCGGTCGGCGCGGGCTCCGGCGCGCTGGCGGGAGGGGCCCGCTCGTGAAGGTCAGCGGCATCCACCTCGCGGGCATCGCGACCCACCTGCCGGAGCGGTTCTTGACCCGACGCGCCGTCGAGGAAGGGCTGTTCGACGAGGAGAGCCGGGAGGAGGCGGGGATCGAGTCCGTGCCCGTCGCGGGCGAGACCCTCGCACCCGACCTGGCGGTGCGCGCCGCGCAGGCCGCGCTGGCCCGCTCCGGTCACGGACCCGGGGACTTCGGCGCGCTGCTCCACAGCAGCGTCCACTTCCAGGGCCCCGACGGCTGGTCCGCCCAGCACTACGTCCTGCGGCACACGATCGACCGCCCGGTGACCGCCGTGGAGGTACGGCAGGGCTGCCTCGGCATGCTCTCCGCTCTGGAGATGGCCGCCGCCCGTCTCATGACCGCGTCCGAGCCGCCGGCGGTGCTGCTGACCTCCGGCGACAACTTCTCCACCCCCCTGGTGGACCGCTGGCGGGCCTCGAAGCTCTTCCTGCTGGGCGACGCCGGCGCGGCGGCCGTGGTGTCCCGCCGGGGCGGCTTCGCCCGGGTGCTGTCCGTCGGCTCGGTGTCCGCACCGGCGATGGAGGAGCTGCACCGCGGCGGGGAGCCCATGTTCCCGCCCGGCCCCACCGTGGGACGCACCCTCAACCTGGAGGAGCGCCGGGAGTTCTGGCGCCGGGAGTGGGCCCGCGGAGTCCCGCCGCCCATGGGGAACTTCGGTGACACGGTCGCCGCCGCCGCCCGGCAGTCGCTGACGGAGGCCGGCGTCACCATGGCGGAGATCTCCCGGGTCTGCCACATCGGCTTCTCCCAACTGCCCCTGCAGGCGTCCTTCCTGGACCCGCTGGAGATCGACGAGAAGCGGGGGATCTGGGAGTTCACCCGCACCACCGGCCACCTGGGCGCCGCCGACCCCGTGGCCGGTCTCGAACACCTCTGGACGACCGGACAGGTCGACACCGGTGACCTCGTGATGGTCATCGGCGCCTCGCCCGGCATGGAGGCGGGCTGCGCCATCGTCGAGATCACCGCCTCCCGTGACGCCGACGGGGAGGGCGACCGTGCTTGAGGGATGCACGCCGTGGCCGGAGGAAAGGGCACGGCACTACCGGGCGGCGGGCCACTGGCGGGGGGAGAACCTCGCGGACCTGCTGTCGGCCGCCGCGGCGGCACACGGTGAACGCACCGCGCTCGTGCAGGGCAGGCACCGTCTGACCTACACCGAACTCGACCGCCGGGTGGCCCGGACGGCCGCGGGCTTCGTCGAGCAGGGCATCGCCGCCGGCGACCGGGTCGTCGTACAGCTCCCGAACGTGCCCGAGTTCGTCATCGTCTGCTTCGCCCTGTTCCGCATGGGAGCCAAACCGGTGTTCTCGCTGGTCTCGCACCGGGCCAGCGAGATCTCCCACCTCGTCGAGCTCTCCGGAGCCGTGGCCTACGTGGTGCCGGGCACGTACCAGGGCTTCGATCACGTGCGGCTCGGCCTCGGTCTCGTGAGCGAGTACGACACCCTGCGGAAGGTCTTCGTCCTGGACAGGGCGGCACTGGACGCGGCCGACGCCCCCGACGGCGCACTCGTCGCGCTGGACGAGGTCGACGCCGAGCCCGCGCCGCTGCCCCGGCCCGACCCGTCCGACGTTGCGTTCTTCCTGCTGTCCGGAGGCACGACGGCGCTGCCCAAGCTGATCCCACGGACCCACGACGACTACACGTACCAGACCAGGGCCGCCGCGGACCTGCTCGAACTGGGGCCTGACGACGTCTACTTGGCGGTGCTCCCGGCGGAGTTCAACTTCACCTGGGGCTGCCCCGGCGTGGTGGGAACCCTGCGCTCCGGCGGCACCGTCGTCCTCATCGACACGCCCATCGCCGACGAGTGCTTCGAGGCCATCGAGCGCGAACGCGTCACCTTCACCTCACTGGTGCCGACCCTGGCCCAGCTGTGGCTGGAGGCCGCCGAGTGGAAGACGGCCGACCTGTCGAGCCTGAAGCTCGTGCAGATCGGCGGGGCCAGGCTGCCCCGCTCCGTCGCCGAACGCGTCACCCCCGGGCTCGGGTGCAGACTGCAGCAGGTCTTCGGAATGGCGGAGGGACTGCTCACCCTCACCCGCCCGGCCGACGACGAGGAGGCCGTCGTCACCACCCAGGGCCGGCCGCTCTCGCCCGACGACGAGGTACGGATCGTCGGCCCCGACGGCGCGGACCTGCCGCCGGGCAGCACGGGTGAACTGCTGGCCCGGGGCCCGTACACCCTGCAGGGCTACTACCGGGCACCGGAGCACAACGCCCGCGCCTTCACCGAGGACGGCTTCTACCGCACCGGGGACCTGGCACGGCTGACCGGGGACGGAGCCCTCGTCATCGAGGGCCGCATCAAGGACGTCATCATCCGGGGCGGCGACAAGGTGTCCGCCGGGGAGGTGGAGGAACACCTGCTGGCGCATCCGTCGGTGGCCGAGGTCGCCGTCGTCCCCGTACCCGATCAGTTCCTGGGCGAGCGGGTCGGCGCCTATGTGGTCCCGGACGGTCCGCCGCCCGGCCTGCGGGAGCTGAAGGAGGCCCTGCACGCGGCCGGTCTGGCCGACTACAAGCTCCCCGACTGGCTGGCGATCGTCGAGAACCTCCCGCTGACCGGGCTCGGCAAGGTCGACAAGAAGACCCTGGCGGCCGACGTGGCGGCCAGGCTCAGCGCTGCGGACACCGCCCCGTCCGGACAGGCGGCCGGCCGATGACGTCGTACGCCACCCCGCGACGGGACGACGGCGCCGGCCCCGCCCACCCTCATCCCACCGAAGCCGAAGGACCCAGGACAACGATGGAAACCACAGGGGACAGCTCGGGAGGGACACCGACGGAGGTGTCCGCCGCGCTGCGCGAAGCCGTCGCGGCCATGATCGGTACCGAACCCGACGCGATCGAGCCGGAGGCCAACCTCATTCATCTGGGGCTCGGTTCCCTGGAGATGATGCGGCTGGTCAACCGGTGGCGGCGGGAAGGCGTGCCGGTGCAGTTCCGTGAACTGGCCGCCGTGCCCACGCTCGACGCCTGGCAGCGGCACTTCGACTCCGTCGCGGCCGGGACCGGGGAGGCCCCGGCATGAGCGCGGCCCCGCAGCTGGACGACGAGGGGCTTCCCGACCGCCCGCCGGCGCTCCTGATCCACGGCGGACACGTCTGTACGGCGGACGCCGAGGCCCGGGTGCACCCCACGGGGTCGGTGCTCGTCGTCGGCGACCTGATCGCCGCCGTGGGCCCGGTCGAGGACGTGGCGCAGGCCGTCGCCGGGCTCACCCCCGGGCAACGGGCGGGGCTGCGCACCCTCGACGCCCGGTCCATGCTCGTCATGCCGGGCTTCGTGAACAACCACTGGCACGATCTGTTCGCGCTCCGTCTCCCCTTCAAGGGAGCCCTGCGCCCACCGTCCGACCGGGCCGACGAGCCCGGCTTCATGGCCCTGGGCGGGGACATCGCCAAGGTCTCCGCCGGGTTCGAGGGATTCCGCCGCCTGGTGGACGCCCTGGAGCCCGACGAGGCACAGGCCGTCGCCCGGTACGCGCTCTGGACCCAGCTGCGCTCCGGCACCACCACGCTCGGCGACCTCGGCTCCGTCAACCGTCCCGAAGCACTGGCGGACGCGGCACTGGGCCTGGGCATCCGCTGCTCGGTGAGCGCCTGGGTGGCGGACACGGTGTGCGGGACGGGCAGCGGGGCACCCGAGCGGACCCGCGACGCCGACACCGAACTGGCCCGGATGCGGCAGGTCCTGGACCGCGGCGCGGCCGACCGGACGGGCCGCCTGCGCGCCTGGCCCACGGCCCCCTACCTCACCAACATGAGCGACGAGCTCGGCCGCGGCCTGGCCCGCCTCTCCGCCGAGTACGACGTTCCCTTCGCCACGCACGTCGGCGCCCTGCGCCACGAGGCGGAAGCGGTGCGCGCGCACTTCGGCACCACCCCCGTGCGCAGGCTGGACCGGCTGGGACTGCTGAACGACCGGCTCATGGCCGTGCACTGCGCCTTCGCCGACCCCGAGGAGCGGCAGATGCTGCTCGACGCCGGGGTCCACATCAGCCACTCGCCCGCGAAGTACGGCCCCACCGGGGAATCCACCCTGACCGAGACCGGTCTCATCCCCGGCCTCAGGCGCTCCGGCCTCGACGTGTCCCTGTCGACCGACGGGGGCGTGTTCCCCGTCATGGGCATGGCCGAGGAGATGCGGGCCGCCTGGCAGATGTACAACGAGCTCGCGGCGGACCACACCACCCTGCCCGCCAGTGAGGCGCTCGCCATGGCCACCCGGATCGCCGCGCGCGGCCTCGCCTGGGAGCAGGAGGTGGGCAGCCTGGAGGTGGGCAAGCAGGCCGACCTGGTGCTCGTGCCCGTCGACGACTGGCGCTACCTGCTCAACCCCCGTCCGCTGGAGGGCTATCTGACCCTCGGCGGCACCGCGGACGTGCACACGGTGCTGGTGGCGGGCCGGATCCTGCTGGAGCACGGCCGTGCACCGCACGTCGACGAGGCCGGTCTGCAGGACGCCTACCTGCACGCCCTGCGTTCCTTCTCCGCCCGGGCCCTCGGCGTCGCCGAGAAGGAGCTGACCGCACTGTTCGACGACAATCCCCGGCTGCGTACGGCAAGGACCGCCCGGGCCGCCCTCCGGGTCTGAGGCGCCACGCCGCATCCCGCGCTCTCGCCTGTCCCGCTCGCGCCCTGTACGGAGGTAGCGCAACGATGTCCGACAACACCGCTCTGCTGCTCGCGGAGGACGAGGGCGCCGCTCTCTCCTGCGACGAGATGCGCCGATGGCGGGCGCTGCCCAACAGGCAGCAGCCCGACTGGCTCGACGATCCGCAACTGGAACCGGTACGCCGGCTCCTCGCCGACCGGCCCGCACTGGTCACCCGGGACGAAGTGGCGACGCTGCACGACCTGCTGGCCGAGGTCGCCCGGGGCCGGCTCCAGGTGATCCAGGCCGGCGACTGCGCGGAGGACCCGGCGGAGTGCGCGGCCGGGCCCGTGTCCCGCAAGGCGGACCTGCTCGACCAGCTCGCCGAGGCGATGGGCGCCCGCTCCGGCAGGCCCGTCCTGCGGGTCGGCCGCATCGCCGGCCAGTTCGCCAAGCCCCGCTCCCGGCCCGTGGAACAGGTCGACGGTCGCGAACTTCCCGTCTTTCGCGGGCACATGGTCAACCGTCCCGAACCCGACGCGCTGGCGCGGCGACCGGCGCCCTCGCAGATGGTGATGTGCTACGACGCCGCGGCCGAGGCCGCGGACACACTGCGCCTGCGCGGCAGCGGCGGCCTGGGAGAGCCGTACGCCGGCGTGTGGACCAGCCACGAGGCACTCGTCCTCGACTACGAACTGCCCCTGCTGCGCCGCACCCGCGACGGCCGGCTGCTGCTGACCTCCACGCACTGGCCGTGGATCGGCGAGCGCACCCGGCAGCCCGACGGGGCACATGTGCGGCTGCTCGCCTCCGTGGACAACCCGGTCGCCTGCAAGGTCGGACCGTCCGCCGACACCGACGACGTGGTGCGCCTGTGCCAACTGCTCGACCCCGAAAGGACACCCGGCAGGCTCACGCTGATCGCCCGGATGGGCGCCGACGCCGTGACCGACAGGCTGCCCGCGCTGGTGTCCGCCGTACGGGCCGCGGGACATCCCGTCAGCTGGCTGTCCGACCCGATGCACGGCAACACCGTGACCGCGCCCAAAGGACTCAAGACGCGCTACGTCGACACCATCGTGCGCGAGGTCGTCGGCTTCCAGGACGCCGTCGCCGCCGCGGGCGGGACCGCGGGGGGCCTGCACCTGGAGACGACACCGTACGCCGTCACCGAGTGCGTCGCCGACCCCTCCGGACTGGCCGGGCTGGACACCGCCTACACGACGCTGTGCGACCCGCGCCTGAACCCCTGGCAGGCGTTCGAGGTGATCTCCGCGTGGCACGGCCGGGACCGATGACGCACCACGACACACCAGGACCCCGAGGGAGAGGAGTTCCGCGATGAGGGACACGATCGCGGTGGTGACCGGTGCCGCAGGCGGCATCGGAAGCGCGGTGGCCGAGGCACTCGCCGAACGCGGCGCCTCCGTCGCCCTGCTGGACCGGGACCCCGGCCGGCTGGACGTTCTCGCCAAGGAGCTGCGGGGAGCCGGACACCGGGCGACGGCCTTCCCGGTCGACGTCACCTCCAGCGCGGACGTCGACGCGGTGATCGAGGCCGTCGAGGAGCGGCTCGGCCCGGTCGACCGGCTCGTCAACGCCGCCGGAGTGCTGCACCACGGCCGGGTCGACGGCTTCACGGACGAGGACTGGCAGGCGACCTTCGCCGTCAACACGACGGGCGTGTTCCACGTGTCGCGTGCCGTCGTGCGCGCGATGATGCCGCGCCGGCGCGGTGCCCTGGTCACCATCGCCTCCAACGCCGCGGGCGTCGCGCGCATGGAGATGGCCGCGTACGCGGCGTCCAAGGCCGCGGCGTCCACCTTCACCAAGTGCCTCGGCCTGGAGAGCGCCCCGTACGGCATCCGCTGCAACGTGGTCGCCCCGGGCTCGACCGACACCCCCATGCTGACCTCGCTGTGGGACGACGAGTCCGCGGCCCGCGCCTCGATCGACGGTGTCCAGGAAGCCTTCCGCGTCGGCATCCCGCTGGCGAAGCTGGCCCGCCCCCGGGACGTCGCCGACGCCGTGCTGTTCCTGCTGTCCGACGAGGCGGCGCACATCACCATGCACCACCTCACCGTCGACGGCGGGGCCGCGCTCGGCGCGTGACCCCTGACCTGGAAAGGAGTCGGTTGTGGCCATACCCGCGATCGAGCCCTACCCGATGCCCACCGAGGACGACCTTCCCGCGAACACGGCCTCGTGGTCCGTGAGCCCGTCCCGTGCCGTCCTGCTCGTGCACGACATGCAGAACTACTTCCTGCGGCCGTTTCCGGCCGGCCGGTCACCCGTCGGCCCCCTGGTCCGCAACGCGGTCCGGCTCAAGCAGGCGTGCGCCCGGCTGAACGTGCCGGTCGCCTACACCGCCCAGCCGGGCGACATGACCGAGCGGCAGCGCGGACTGCTCAAGGACTTCTGGGGGCCGGGCATGACCGCCGGGCCGCGGGACCGCGCCGTCGTCGAGGAACTGACGCCGGGCCCCGGCGACACCGTGCTCACCAAGTGGCGGCCGAGCGCCTTCTTCAACACGAGCCTGCTGGAACTGCTCCGCGACACGGGCCGGGACCAGCTGATCGTGTGCGGCGTGTACGCCCACGTCGGGATCCTCATGACCGCCGGTGAGGCCTACGCACACGACATCCAGACGTTCGTCGTGGGGGACGCCGTCGCCGACTTCAACCTGGACGACCACCGCATGACGCTCCAGTACGTCGCGACGCGTTGCGGCATGACGCTGCCCACCGAGACCCTGCTGCGGCAGCTGAAGGAGGCGGGCCGCTCATGAACCCCGGTGCCGAGGAGGCACTCCCCGGCGGACAACACCCCCTGCTGCGGCGGATCCTCGCCGACGACCCGCCGCCGTTCGCCCTGCTGCACCGGCCGCAGACCACCGGAGCGGACCAACTGGAGCTGCTGACGGGAACCGTCACCCATCCGGACTCGCTCGCCGAACTCCCCCTCCCGCAGGACCCCGGTGCGCCGGGGCACGACGTCCTCGCCGTACTGCCCTACCGGCTGCTGGCCGAGCGCGGCTACTCCTGCCCGGACGACGGCACCCCGCTGCTCGCCCTGACGGTCGAGGAACGGTGCGGCCTCTCGCTGCGGGAGTTGCTGGAGCAGGCCCCGGACATGCCGATCAGGATGGACGAGCACGGCTTCGACATCGACGACGAGGCGTACGCCGGCACGGTGCGCCGGATCATCCGGGACGAGATAGGCCGCGGCACGGGCGCCAACTTCGTCTTCAAGCGCACCTACCGGGCGCAGCTGGAGAACTGGAGCGCGGCCACCGCCCTGGCGTTCTTCCGCCGGCTGCTGCAGCGTGAACCCGGCGCCTACTGGACGTTCCTGATCCACACGGGCGACCGGTGCCTCGTCGGCGCGACCCCGGAACAGCACGTGAGCCTGGTCGACGGCGCGGTGTCGATGAACCCGATCAGCGGCACCTACCGCTATCCCGAAGGCGGCGCCGATCCCGACGGAGTGATGGCCTTCCTGCGGGACACCAAGGAGTCCGACGAACTGTTCATGGTCCTCGACGAGGAACTGAAGATGATGGGCCGGGTCTGCGACCGCGGAGGACGGGTGCGCGGCCCCTACCTCAAGGAGATGCAGCGCCTCGCCCACACCGAGTACCTCATCGAGGGCTCCAGCAGCCGCGACGTGCGCGACATCCTGCTCGACACCCTGTTCGCGCCGACGGTGACCGGCAGCCCGCTGGAGAGCGCCTGCCGGGTCATCGACAAGTACGAACCCGAGGGCCGGGGTTACTACAGCGGGGTGGCCGCCCTGATCAGCCGGGACGGCGCCGGTGGCACCTCCCTGGACTCGTCCATCCTCATCCGCACCGCGGACATCGACCGCAGCGGAGGACTCGGCATCGGAGTCGGCGCCACCCTGGTCAGGCACTCCTCCCCGCAGGCCGAGGTGGCCGAGACCCGGGCGAAGGCCGCGGGGCTGCTGTCCGCCCTGCGCAGCGATCCCGACACCGGCCACCCGGCGTCGCCCGGCGCCGCGGCGCCGACGCGCGGACCGGGGCTGCGAAACCATCCCGACGTGGTGGCCGCGCTCGCGACCCGCAATGCCACCCTGGCCCCCTTCTGGCTGACGGACCCGGCGGAGCGCGACCGTCCGGACCGCCTGCTGACCGGCCGGCGACTGCTCGTCGTCGACGCGGAGGACACCTTCACCTCGATGGCCCGGCACTGCCTCGCCGCTCTGGGCCTGGACGTGACGGTGCGCCGTTTCGACGAGCCGTACACGCTCGACGACCAGGACTTCGTGATCGTGGGGCCCGGCCCCGGAGATCCGGGGCTGCACAGCGACGCCAAGATCACGCACCTGCGCGACCTCACCCGGGGGCTGCTGCGTTCCCGCATCCCGTTCCTCGCCGTGTGCCTCGGCCATCAGGTGCTCAGTTCCCTGCTGGGGCTCGACATCGTGCGCAGACCGGAGCCCAACCAGGGATCCCAGCAGAAGATCGACTTCTTCGGGCGGCCGGAACTCGTCGGCTTCTACAACACGTTCGCCGCGCACTCGGCCGCCGCCACCCTGACCTGCCCGTTCCGGGACGGCGAGATCCGGGTCTGCCACGACCCGGGCAGTGGTGAGGTGCACGCACTGCGCGGTCCGGGCTATGCCTCCGTCCAGTTCCATCCGGCGTCCGCCCTGACGCGCAACGGCACCGCCATCCTGCGCGAACTCCTCGTCGGCGCGCAGGAGAGCTGATGTCCCTCGGCACCGACCGGCAGCCGCGCCGGGGAACGGAAGGAACGGGCGGGGACGACGGCACCGCCGTACCCGCGCGGCTCGTGCGCACCATCGGCCAGCTCGCGGGTGATCTCGAAACGCTGACCGAGCAGACGATCGCGCAGGGCCTGCGGGAGCTGCCCACCTATGCCGGGGTGCCCACGTCCGCGCTGCGCGCGTCGATCGAACGCAACCTCGACATCGCGCTGTGCGCCCTGAGAACGGGTGTCGCGCCGGCACCGGGCGAACTGTTGGCGGCGGAGATCACCGGGCGCGAACGGGCCCGGCAGGGCGTGCCGATCGAGGACATGATGCGGGCGTACCGGCTGAACATCGGGAATGTGCAGCGGCGCTTCCTCGATCTGGCCGCGCTGAACAGCGTCCCGGCCGAGACGGCGCTCGACGGCGCGCGGCTGCTGTGGTCGGTGAGCGACGCCTTCACCGTACGGCTGGCGCTCGCCTACCAGGAACTGAACTTCGAGAGTGCGCTGCACGACGCGCAGCGCCGGTCCGCGTTCGTGCGGTCCCTGCTCGCCGGCACGCTGGACCACGCCGAACTCGACCGTGGCTGCACCCTGTACGGGCTGGATCCCGGCGCGTCCTACCGCGCGGTCCGGGTCCGCGGCGGCCGAGGCGCCGAGGAACTGCGCCGCATGCTGGAGCGCAGCGGCAGCGCCCCGGGCAGGCCGGCCCTGGCCGGCGTGCTCGGCGGCGACTGCGTCGGCGTGGTGGTGCGGCGGCCCGAGGGGGGAGAGGACTGGGTGGCCGGCATCGGTGCCGAGGTACCCCTCACCGAGATCGCGAGCTCGTTCCGTACCGCGACCCGCGCGCTGGACGTGGCGGCGCACATGGGCCGCACCGGTGTGTTCGGAGTGGAGGAACTCACCTGGCGGCTGGCGGCGGCTTCGCACCCCGACGTCGGGAGACATCTGGTCACCCGCTATCTCGAGCCCCTGCGCGCCGAGGGGGAGTTCGGGCTGCTGCTGGAGGACACCGTCCGGGCGTATGTCGACAACGGACTGAGCATCAGGGAGACCGCCGAGGCACTGGTGATCCACGTCAACACCCTCAGGTACCGGCTGCGCCGGTTCGGTGAGATCACCGGGGCGTCCCTGTCGTCCACCCATGTGCTCGTGGAGCTGGTGTGGGCGCTCGAACTGGAGGCACCGCACCGGTGACGACGCTTGTCCTCCCGCACAACGACGGACGGGTGTGCGTTGGGCGTCCGGACATCGACCCCGCTCGGCACCTGGGACATCGTTGCACCGTCGGCTGTTGCGTTCACGCAGAAGGAGTGGGTCGTGGGGGAGTCGGTCTGGATTCTCGGGGTGGGGATGACACGGTTCGGCCGCCACAGCGACCGCGGCGTGCCGGACCTGACGGCTGAGGCGGTCCACGAGGCGCTGACCGACGCGGGGCTGGAGCGGCACCAGGTCGAGGCGGCGTTCTTCGGCAACACGACCCAGGCCGCGCTCGAGGGCCAGCTGATGGTCGGCGGCCAGATCGCGCTGCGCAGGATGGGGTTCGAGCGGATCCCGGTCTTCAACGTCGAGAACGCCTGCGCCACCGGCGCCACCGCGCTGCATCTGGCGGTCAACCAGGTCCGCGCCGGAGCGGTCGACATCGCGCTGGCCGTCGGCGCGGAGAAGATGAACGTGGCCGACCGCGACAAGGCGTTCGCGGTCTTCGACGGGGCCTACGACGTGTCGGATCCGGCCGGGCTGACGGCGACGCTGACCGCGTTGGGCGGAGAGGTCGCCGACGCCGACACCGGCAGGCGCAGCATCTTCATGGACGTCTACGCGGCCATGGCACGGGCGCACATGAAAACGTTCGGCACCACGCAGCGGCAGATCGCGGCCGTCGCGGAGAAGAACCACCGGCACGCCCTGCACAACGACCGGGCGTACCACCGGACGCCGCTCACCGTCGAGGACATCCTCGCCGCCCGGCCCGTGACGTTTCCGCTCACGGTGCCGATGTGCGCACCGCTCACGGACGGAGCGGCGGCGGTCGTGGTGTGCGGGCAGCGCGGGCTGCGGCGGCTGACCGGTGCCGACCGGAGCGTACGTGTCCTGGCCTGCGCGATCGGCACCGGTGAGCAGCGCGAACTGGACGCCACGGACCGGCACATCACCCGGCTCCTGGCCGGGCGGGCGTACGAGGAGGCGGGCGTGGGGCCCGCGGACATCGACGTGGCCGAGGTGCACGACGCGACGGCGTTCTCCGAGATCCAGCTGACCGAGACGCTCGGCCTGTTCGAGCCCGGCGCAGGTGCGCGGGCCGCGGAGACCGGCGTGACGTCGCTGGGCGGCCGCCTGCCGGTCAATCCGTCCGGCGGCCTGGAGTCGAAGGGACATCCGCTCGGCGCGACCGGGCTGGCGCAGGTGTACGAGCTGGTCCAGCAGCTCCGCGGCGAGAGCGGAGCCCGGCAGGTGTCCGGGGCGCGGATCGCGATGGCGGAGAACGGCGGCGGATTCTACGGCGGCGAGGAAGCGGTCGCCGCCATCACGGTACTGGGGGTCTGACATGGCGATCATCGATTTCTTCGACCGGGGCTGGCGCAACGCCCCGCAGGCGCCCGCGTACGTCGGGGGTGAGCGGAGCTGGACCTTCGACGAGGCGCGGAAGCTGTCGTGCCGGATAGCCAACGCGCTGCTGTCGGCCGGACTCCCGAAGGAGACCAAGGCCGGCGTGCTGTCTCCGAACGACCCCCGGGCCTGGATCTGCGTGCTCGGCATCTGGCGCGCCGGTCTGTCCTGGGTGCCGCTCAACCCGACCGCCGCCGCCCCCGAACTGCACCGCGTGATAGAGGAGTTCGACTGCGAGGTGCTGTTCTACCACCCGTCGATGGCGCCGACGGTCGCCGAGCTGGCACCGTCGCTGCCGACGGTCAAGCACTACGTGTGCCTCGACGAGTCGCCGGACCACCCGGCGCTGGCCGACTGGACGGCGGGTCTGCCCGACACGCCGCCCGACGTGCGCCACGACATGGACGACGTGGTGGCCATCTTCTCCACCGGCGGCACGACCGGGGCGTCGAAGGGCGTGATGAACACCCACCGGTCCTTCGGGGTGTCGGTGGCACACTTCATGATCGCCATGCAGTACCGGGCCGACGAACCCATCGTCAACCTGGCCGCACTGCCGATGACGCACGCCGCAGGCGTGTTCAGCCTCGCCGCCACGGCACGCGGCGGCACGGTCGTCATCCTGCCCAAGGGGGAACCGGGCGCCGTCCTCGACGCCATCGAGCGCCACCGCGTCACGGAACTGTTCCTGGCGCCCACCGTCATCTACCGGCTCATGGAGGCACCCGGCGTCGCGGACCGCGACTTCTCCTCCCTGCGCTTCCTGACCTGCGGCGCGGCGCCCATGTCGACGGAGAAGCTCCGCCGCGCCATCGATCTGTTCGGTCCGGTCATGGCGGAGGGCTACGGCCTGGTGGAGGCGTTCGCCGCGATCTCCTTCATCCGCCCCGAGGAACACCTCGTCGACGGCAGGGTGGCTCCCGATTCCCGGCTGGCGTCGTGCGGCCGCCCGAACCCCCTGATCAACGTCGAGATCCGGGACGGCGACGGGCGTCCGGTCCCCACAGGGGTGTCCGGGGAGATCTGTGTCCGCGGCGACCTCGTGATGAAGGGCTACTACAAGGCACCCGACAAGACGGCTGAGGCCATCGTCGACGGGTGGCTGCACACCGGCGACGTCGGCCACTTCGACGAGGAGGGCTACCTCTTCATCACCGACCGCAAGAAGGACATGATCATCTCCGGTGGGCTGAACATCTTCCCGAGTGAGGTCGAGCAGGTGATCTGGGGCCACCCGGCCGTCCAGGACTGCGCCGTCATCGGCATACCCCACGACGACTGGGGCGAGATGGTCACCGCGGTCGTCGAGCTCAACCCCGGCGCCGCCGTGGGCGGCGACGAACTGATCGCCCTGTGCAGGGAGCGGCTGGGCAGCGTCCGGGCCCCCAAGCTCGTGGAGTTCGTCGACTCGCTGCCCCGCAGCGCCAACGGAAAGGTCCTCAAACGGGCCGTCCGCGAGCGGTACTGGACCGGCCGCTCCCGGCAGATCTGAACCGGGCCGCCGCCGACGCGAGGAAGCGGGCGGGCTCCGCGGAACACGGGGAGCGGCCCCGCAGGCCGGGCTGCCGGGCGCGGAGGAGTCCCTTGCGACCGGCCGCCCTGGCCCCGACGCCACCTTTACCGAAGGCCCGGCCCGTGCCGTCCGCCGCCGCTACGATGCCCCTGCCTCAGCCTTCATCCGGGCGGGCGCTCGCCGGCTCCGCCCCGACAGTCCGAGGACGCACCCTGACGACCGCGACGCCTCCGCGCGGCAACCCGGTTCCGTCCCGGGCGGCCCGACCGCTGCCGCCCGGGACGGTACGCAAGCAACGGCCCCGGCCGGGCGAGGAGTTCGCGCTCCGGGACGCCCGCCCCGGCTGCCCGCCCGGAACGTCCGGCCCCCGGCCGTGGACCCGGGCCCACGGCCGGGGGCTCACCCCGTCCGAGCCGCACAGTCACCCCCCGGGGCGTGTGCTCCCGCCCCGGCCCCGGAAGGAAGCATCTTCATGAGCGATCTGCGCATCACCCACGTCGGCGGCCCGACCACTCTGATCGAGGTCGGCGGCTGGCGGCTGCTGACCGACCCGACCTTCGACGAAGCAGGCCGGCGCTACAGCTTCGGCTGGGGCGCGTTCTCCCGCAAACAGACCGGTCCTGCCGTCGCCGCCTCCGAACTGCCGCCCATCGACGCCGTTCTGCTCAGCCACGACCAGCACGGCGACAACCTCGACATCGCCGGCCGTGCGCTGCTCGGCAGGGCGGACGTCGTCCTCACCACGCCGGCCGGTGCGCGGCGCCTGGGCGGCAACGCCCGCGGCCTGGCCTCCTGGTCGGGCACCAGCCTGCACGCGCCGGACCGCCCCACGATCCACGTCACGGCCACTCCCGCACGGCATGGTCTGCCGCTGTCCCGCCCCATCACCGGGCATGTCACCGGCTTCGCCCTCACCTGGGAGGGCCAGCAGCACGGCGCACTGTGGATCTCCGGGGACACCGTGCTGTACGACGGTCTGCGGGAGGTGGCCCGGCGGCTGACGGTGGGCACCGCGTTGCTGCACCTGGGAGGCGTGCGCTTCCCGGTCACGGGCCCCGTCCGGTACACGATGACCGCCGCAGAGGCCCTGGACCTCTGCCGTCTGCTGCGGCCCCGCACGGCCATCCCCGTCCATTACGAGGGCTGGCAGCACTTCCGCGAAGGCCGCGCCGCCGTCGAGCGACACCTGGCCGCCGCACCCGCCGACATCCGCGACAGCTTCCGCTGGCTGCCTCTGGGAACCGCTACCGACATCACCGCCTGACCGACGGCCCGACCCCGTCGTGGCTCCCGCGGTGCCTGCTCAGAGCCAGTCGCGGCGCTTGAAGATGACGTACAGGCTCGTGCACACCACGGCCATCAGGACGATCGCGAACGGGTAGCCGAGCAGCCAGTGGAGTTCCGGCATGTGGTCGAAGTTCATGCCGTAGATCGTGCCGACCAGGGTCGGGGCGAACAGGATGGCGGCCCACGAGGAGATCTTCTTGATCTCCTCGTTCTGCTCGAAGCCCGCCTCCGCCAGCGCACGCATCTCCGCGTTCTGCTGCTGGGTGACCAGAGTCGCGTTGACCGTGAGGATGTCCGCGAGGGCCTGCCGGAAGCCGTCCACGCGCTCGCTGGTGTGGGTGACGTGGTCGGCGACGTCCCGCAGGTAGCGCTGGAGTTCCTCGTCGGTGCCGTACTTGGCGAAACCGGCCATCAGGCTGTGCAGCATGCCCACCAGGGGACGCGTGGCCCGCTGGAACTCGACCATCTCGCGGGACAGTTCGTAGATGCGGCGGGAGACCTCCGGGTCGCCGCGGAAGACCTCCGTCTCGATCTCGTCGATGTCGTTCTGGACGCCGGTGACGACCGGGAGGTAGCCGTCGACGACGGAGTCGAGGATGGCGTACAGCACGGCCTCCGGGCCGAGCCTCAGCAGCTCCGGGGTGTCCTCCATGCGGCGGCGCACCGCGGAGAGGTCCGGCGCGGCGCCGTGCCTGACCGTGATCAGGAAGTCGGGGCCCACGAACACGTGCAGCTCGCCGAAGTCGACCTCCTCCGCCGCGTCCAGGTAGCGGGCGGCCCGCAGCACGACGAAGAGCGTCTCGCCGTAACGCTCCAGTTTCGGCCGCTGGTGCGCCTCCATCGCGTCCTCGACGGCGAGCGGGTGCAGATCGAACTCGGCGGCCAGGGAGAGGAGTTCGGTCTCCGTGGGGCGGGCGAGACCGATCCACGCCATGCCGTCGGGCGCGTCCCGCAGTTCGCGGAACGTGTCCGCGAGTGAAGCCGGCGTCGAGACGCGCACCCCGTCCCGGTACAGCGCCGCCTGGACGACACTGGCGACCTCGGCGGTCTCCGCCGCCTGCGGGGCGGGCTCCGGGGGCCGCCGTTTCGCGGGAGGCGAGGACGTCGGCGTCAGCGCCCGGCGCCAGCCGGACTTCCCGGCACTCGGCGCGTCCGGGCGTACGCGGCGTTCCGACATCGTGCTGCCTCCCGCCCTCGCCGTGCGTAGGTATGATCACGGAGCAGGATATACGGGGTATATGGCGTCGGTGCGAGGGCCGGGGGCCGTACGGAAGGCGTACGGGCGGCCTTCGGGACGGGACACCCGCCCGTTGCGGACAGAAGGTGTCCGCGAGGAGCGTTAGCGTGCGGAGCATGACGAAGACGCCCAGCACGACAGGCACGCCGAGCAAGCCGGGCACGCCGAGCGGACCGGGGACGCCGAAGACGCCGGGGGCGACTGGTGCGGCGGCCAGGACGGCCGCGTCAGGGGGGACAGGCAGCTCCGCGCCCGGCGGGACGGACGTGAACGCGCGCGCCGGGGCGGGCAGGTCGGAGTGCGGAGGGGCGGGGAGGCCCGCAGGGGGGACCGGCAGGGCGACTCCCGGCGGGGCGGGCAGGGCCACCGCCCGCGGGGCGGGCAGGTCCGCGCCCGTGCTCGGCGTCCGCGCGCTGAACCGTGCCACCCTCGACCGGCAGCTTCTGCTGCGCCGCTCCGGACTCGGCGCCAAGGACGCCGTCGGGCACCTCCTGGGGCTCCAGGCGCAGAACGTGAAACCGCCGTACTACGCCCTCGCCGCCCGCCTTGCCGACTTCACGCCGCAGGATCTGTCCCGTCTCATGGCCGACCGCGAGGTCGCACGGATCGTCACCATGCGCTCCACCATCCACACCCACACCGCGGACGACTGCCTCACCCTGCGGCCGCTCGTGCAGGCCGCCCGCGACCGGGAGCTGAACGGCTTCCGCAAGGGGCTCGCGGGCGTCGACCTGGACCGGCTGGCCGCCGTCGGCCGCGAGCTGGTCGAGGCCGAACCCCGCACCATGAAGCAGCTGCGGGAGGCGCTGCTCGTCGAGTGGCCGGACGCCGACCCGTTCGCGCTGTCGGTGGCCGCCCGCTGCCGGCTGCCGCTCGTCCAGGTCACCCCGCGCGGGCTGTGGGGCCGCAGCGGTCAGGTCGCGCTGACCACCGCCGAACGCTGGTTCGGCCGCGCCTCGGAACCGGTGCCCGCGCCGGACGCGACCGTACGGCGCTACCTGGCCGCCTTCGGGCCCGCCTCGGTCAAGGACATGCAGACCTGGGCCGGTCTGACGCGGCTGCGCGAGGTCTTCGACCGGCTGCGCCCCGAGCTGGTCACCTTCCGGGACGAGAACGGCGTCGAGCTCTTCGACCTCCCCGACGCGCCCCGCCCGGAAGCGGACACCCCGGCCCCGCCGCGTTTCCTGCCCGAGTTCGACAACCTGCTCCTCTCGCACGCCGACCGGTCCCGGGTGGTGCCCGGCGACCTCAAGGGGCGCACCTGGCAGGGCAACCAGGCCTACTGCACCCTGCTCGTCGACGGCTTCCTCGCGGGCGTGTGGCGGCAGCAGGGCGACGCGCTGACCATCGAGCCCTTCGGCACGCTGAGCGGGGCCCAGCGGGACGAGGTCGTGGCGGAGGCCGAGCGGATGCTCGGGGTGATGTCCGGCGAGGGGCCCCACGCCATCCGCTTCGGCGCCGTGACGTCGTAGGGCCGTCCGGGTCCGCGCTCGCGGGACGGCCGGGGAGGTGGAAGGGGAGCGTCGCGGGCCGCTCGTGGAGGCCCGCGACGCCCCCCGGTTCATACCTGAGCGGTACTCAGGATGTCTGTGGGCGCCATGAGTTGACGGAAGTGGTCGGCTCCCCGTGCCCGAGCGGCACGCCCTCACGCTAGAAGGCAGGGCCCGGCCGTTCCAAGGGGGGAGCGCCCCTAGCCGGGTGTTGAAGGGAAAACCCTCGGTCGTGCCGGGCAAACCTCCGCACGGCCGCGCCCCGGGGCGAGAGGGTTCTCCCGCCGGCCGGGTTCGCACGTCCCGTACGCCCGGCCCTCACCCGGTGCGGCCCCCGGCCGCCAGCCGGACGATGTCCACCCGCGACCGGATCCCCAGCTTCCGGTAGACCCGGGTGAGGGTGGCCTCGACCGTCTTGACGCTGATGAACAGGCGCCCCGCTATCTCACGGTTGGTGGCGCCCTCCATGACGAGGGCGGCGACCTGGCGTTCCGTCGCGGCCAGCGTGTCCAGCGCCACGGGGGCGGTCACCGGCGCGGCCGGGGCCGCAGGCGCGGTGGCGGCCGCCTCGGCCCGGCGCAGCCACGGCAGGGCCCGGCAGCGCCGGAACAGCCGCACCGCCTCGTCGTACGACGCCGGACCCGGCCGCTGCGGGCGCAGCCCGGCCAGTGCGTACGCGGCCCGCGCCTCCTCGAGTCCGTAGCCCAGCTTGGCGAGCCGGTCCTGCGCCGACGCCAACTGCCGTACGGCGGCGCCGCCTTCACCGCGGGCCGCGCGCGCCAGGGCCTCGGCCCGGTCGAGCAGGGCCAGCACGCTCGCCCGCCCCAGCCGCAGCGCACGGACCCGCGTGGTGTCGATGACGTCCTGCGCCTCCGCCGGCTCGCCGATCAGGACCAGCGCCTCCGCGAGGTCCCCGTGCCAGCGGCCGCGCGCCGGATCGGTGACCCCGAGACTCTCCTCCAGCTCTCTGACCCGCCGCAGTGCCCCTACGGCCGCCGGCGCGTCCCCCGCCACCAGGTGGGCGTGCCCGAGGGCGCCCAGCGCACGCGACAGGTAGATCACGTCGCCGTCCTCCTCGGCGCGCTCCACCGCCTCCCGGGCCAGCGCGAGCGCCCGGTCCAGGTCGCCGCCCGCGGCCTCCGCGAGTGAGGTGAACATGGCGGTGGCCGCCTCCCCGATCCCGGTGTCCCGGGCCAGGCGCAGGCTCTCCCGGGCGAGGTCGAGGGCCCGGCCGCAGTGCCCGGCCCGCAGTTCCGTCTCCGCGAGCCCGCGCAGGAAGTGCACCTCGCTCTCGACCATCCCGCGCCGGCGCACCTCGCGCAGCAGCGCGGTGATCGTCGTCCGCGCCTCGGCGAGCCGGTCGCCCATGATCAGCCAGCGGAAGCGGGCCGCGCCGGCGCCGTTGTGGTCGCAGGCCACCCGCGGGTCCTGCGGCTCCCGCATGGCCCGCTTGATGGTCTCGGGCGCGTCGGGGTGGCCCATCATGGTCTCCATCTGGGCCTGGAACGCCAGCGCGAGCAGCTCGGTGCGCCGGTCCCCGGCCCGTTCGGCCAGCTCCGCGGCGCGGGCCGCCTCCTCGCGGCCCTTCGCCGTCTCGCCCTCCAGGAGCAGTGCCCGCCACGCCAGTTGGTAGCGCACGAGCGCGAGCAGACCGGGGTCCTCGCCCGCGTCGGCGAGGGCCTGCGGGAAGACCGCGTCCACCTCGGCCATGGCCTGCCCGGCCGCGTCGATGACGACCATCCAGGCCCGTACGCGATCGGCGGCCCCGGTGGCACGGCCGAGGACCTCCCGGGCGATGTCCCGGGCGAGATCCGTCTCGCCGGCGGTCAGCGCGTCCTCCGCCGCCTGCAGCCGCCGTTCGTCCGGGCCCGGGACGGTGTCCGCCGGGGTGTGCCGGGCGGCCAGCAGCCCGAGGTCCGCGGCGACCGACGGCGCGCCGCGGTCCCGGGCCGCGGCGGCGGCCTCGCCCAGCCGGGCGGCGACCTCGGAGTCGGTGCCGGTGGTGGCCAGGGCGAGGTGCCGGGCCCGCTCGATGGGGTCGGAGGCCGCGGTGGACAGCGCGGCGTGGGCGGCGCGCCGCTCCTGGGGGGTGGCCTCCGCGTAGACGGCGGCCGAGATGAGGGGATGCGCGAACCGGATTCCCGGACCCTCCCGCTCCGGAGCCAGCAGTCCGAGCGCGGCGGCCGACGCGGTCTCCGTCTCGGCGTTCTCGCGCCCCGCGGCGGCGAGCAGGGCCTGGGTGGGACGGGCGCCCGCGCTCGCCACGAGCAGGGTGCGGCGGGCCTCGGCCGACAGCATCCCGATACGGTGCAGCACCAGTGCGCGCAGCGAGGTCGGCACGGGAAGCGGCTCGCCCGGTCGCGGGGCGGCCGGATTCTCGGCCAGGGCCCGGCCGAGTTCCAGTGCGAAGAGGGGATTGCCCCCGCTGGTGCGGTGGATGTCCCGCACGGCCGACCGGGGCAGGCCGGTGTAACCGCGGTGACCGAGCAGTTCGGCGACCTGCGGGTGGGAGAGCGCGTCGACGCGTACGGCGAGGGTGTCCGGCGGCAGCACGCGCAGATGCGGGTCGTGCCGGTGGGTCTCGGGCTCGGCCTCCGTGCGGACCGCGCACAGCATCCGCACCGGCATCTCGCCGAGGCGCCGGGCGGCGAAGCCGAGGAGTTCGGTGCTGGCGGGATCCAGCCACTGGAGGTCGTCGGCGACGATCAGCAGCGGGCCGCGGGCGGCCAGGGCGCGGAGCGCGGACAGCACCGCGAGGCGCAGGGCGAGACCGCCGCGCTGAAGGGTCGACTCGCCGCGGCCGGTGAGCGCGGACTCCAGGGCGGTGCGCTGCGGGGCGGGCAGGGTGTCCGACACCTCGTCGAGGACGAGGCCGAGGAGGTCGGCCAGGGCGAGGAAGGGCAGATGGGATTCGGATTCGGTGGCCGAGCAGCGCAGGACGGTCCGGGCCGCGTCGGCGTATTCCGCCGCCAGGGCCCGCAGCACGGTCGACTTTCCTATTCCCGCCGGTCCGTGGACGAGCACGCTGCCCCCGCGGGAGAGCTGTTCGCGGGCGCCCGCGAACAGGTCCTTCCGGCCGATGACCAGGTCGGGGCGGGGTCTCACAGGCTCCTTGAAGTCCCCTGTCACGGGTCACCGCTCCCCTCGTGCGTCGCGTCCGGCCAATATTAGGCAACGGACCGCTTGATTTCGGACGGTCGCGGAGGTGAGGGAAATAACAAGAGCTCGGCATAACGCCTTTCGGTGCCGCACCGGCTGAACAAGGGGCATTCCGGAAACCACGCAGGCCCCCACGGCACCCGCGCCGACCCCTACGGCACCCGCGCCGGCCCCCACGGCACCCGCATCGGCGCGCACCCGACCGGGCCCCGGGCCCGGGGCGCACACCGTTCCCGGGCCCGGCAGCCGCTGCCGATCCTGGCCCGCCTCGGTGAGGGGCCCGCGCCGAACGCGGACGCGCGTCCCAGCAACAGCCCGGTCCCGCACCACCGCACCCGCGTCCGCACCACCGCACCCGCACCCGCACCCGGAGCGCGCACCCGACCGGGCCCCGGGCCCTGAACGCCTACCGTTCCCGGGCCCGGCAGCCGCAGCCCCTGTCGGTCCCGGCCCGGCCCGGCGCGGGAAGTTCCCGCGTCGCCGAGAGCGGACGCGCGTCCCGTCAGCAGCCAGGACCCGAATGACAACGTGGCGCCACGTCGGCCGTCCCGCCGCCTACCCCGGCCCGCGCCCCGCGGTGCCTCTACGGCAGCAGCCCCGCCCGCCGTGCAGCGACCACCGCTTCCGTGCGGGAATGGGCGCCCAGCTTGCGCATCGCCGAGCGGAGATAGGCCTTCACGGTCTCCGGGCGGAGCCCGAGACGTTCGGCGACCGCCGCGTTGGTCGACCCCGCCGCGACACACGCCAGCACGTCGACCTCCCGGGGGGCCAGCCCGGGGCCCGGGGCGCCGCCGGGCCCGGCGGACTCGCGCGAGGCCGCGTGGGCCAGGCGGCCGCAGGCCCGCAGCAGCTCGGCGCGCAGCGCCGGGTCCTCGACGCGGGGCGCCAGGGCCCGCAGGGCACCGTGCGCCTCCCGCACCTCCTCCCACACCGCCCCGGAGGCCGTACCGGCCGCACGCGTGGCGGCCAGCAGACCCTGCGCCTCCTCTCGCAACAACAGCGCCTGCTCCACGTCCCGCGCCGCCTCCACCGCCGCGGCCAGCGTCCGGTCGCCCAGCGGCCGGGCCGTCCGCAGGGCGCCGTACAGGACACCGCGCACCCGGCGCCGGACGACGACGGGCACCGCGAGGACGGAGCAGAGCCCCTCCGTGGCGACCGCGGCGTCGTACTCGTGGCTGATGTGGCGCGACGACGAGTAGTCCGTCACCGCGCACGGCCGGGCGAGGGCGACCGCCTTGCCGCCCAGGCCGTTGCCCGACGACACCGCGAGCGCGCTGAGCGCGGCCGTCGCCGTACCGCTGAGGACGCTGATGCGCACCTGCCGGCGCCCCGGCTCGACCAGGCCGCCGAAGGCGACCGGCAGCCCCGTCGTCCGCCGCAGCCGGATCAGCGCACCCCGCATCTCGGCCGCCTCGGCCGGATCAGCTGCCACGTGCTCGCCCCTTCATCGCGGCGCACCCCCGTTCGGGGGTGGTGAGACCTGCATCACGGATTACACGATGTTAGGTGGCTGTCCGGCAACGAGGAGGACACATGACGGCGAAGACGAGCGCGACGGACGACTTCCGGAGCGCACGGGACTTCCTGCTGGCACACCGCGAGGACTACGCGGGCGCCTACGAGGGATTCGACTGGCCCCGCCCGGAGTACTTCAACTGGGCCCTCGACTGGTTCGACGTCATCGCGGAGGGCAACGACCGGACGGCCCTGCACCTCGTCGAGGAGGACGGCCGGCGCACCCTCGTCTCCTTCGCCGAGATGTCCGAGCGCTCCGACCGGGCAGCGAACTGGCTGCGCGCCCAGGGCGTCCGTGCCGAGGACCGCATCCTGGTCATGCTCGGCAACCAGGTCGAGCTGTGGGAGACCGCGCTCGCCGCGATGAAGCTGCGCGCCGTCGTCATCCCGGCGACCCCGCTGCTCGGCCCCGCGGACCTGCGGGACCGCGTCGAGCGCGGCCGGGTCCGGCAGGTCGTCGTCCGGGCCGAGGACACCGGCAAGTTCGCCGAGGTGCCGGGCGACTACACCAGGATCGCGGTCGGCTGCCCGCCCGGGCAGCGGCAGTCGTACGAGCGCGGGGGCTGGCGCCCGTACGAGGACGCGTACGACGCCTCCGCCGCGTTCGAGCCGGACGGGCCGACCCGGTCGGACGACCCGCTGATGCTGTACTTCACCTCGGGCACCACCGCCCGGCCCAAACTGGTCGAGCACACGCACACCTCGTATCCGATCGGCCACCTCGCGACCATGTACTGGATCGGGCTCGAGCCCGGCGACGTGCACCTGAACATCTCCTCGCCCGGCTGGGCCAAGCACGCCTGGTCGAACCTCTTCGCGCCCTGGAACGCGGAGGCGACCGTCTTCATCCACACCTACACGCGCTTCGACGCGGCCCGCCTGATGGCTGAGATGGACCGCGCCGGTGTCACCACCTTCTGTGCTCCGCCCACCGTGTGGCGCATGCTCATCCAGGCCGATCTGACCGCGCTGCGCACCCCGCCGCGCGAGGCCCTCGCCGCGGGGGAGCCGCTGAACCCCGAGGTCATCGAGCAGGTGCGCCGGGCGTGGGGCGTGAGCGTCCGGGACGGTTTCGGGCAGACCGAGACGGCGGTCCAGGTCTCCAACAGTCCCGGTCAGCCCCTGAAGCCGGGCTCGATGGGCCGGCCGAGCCCGGGCTTCCGCGTCGAACTGCTCGACCCGGTGTCGGGTGCGCCGGGGGCGTCGGAGGGCGAGATCGCGCTGGACCTCTCGGCCCGTCCCGTGGGCCTGATGACCGGCTACCACGGCGACGCCGACCGCACCGCCGAGGTCATGGCCGGCGGCTACTACCGCACCGGTGACATCGGCTCCCGCGACGCCGACGGATACATCACGTACGTGGGCCGCGCGGACGACGTGTTCAAGGCGAGCGACTACAAGATCTCTCCCTTCGAGCTGGAGAGCGCCCTGCTGGAGCACGAGGCGGTGGCGGAGGCGGCCGTCGTCCCCGCCCCCGACGAGCTGAGGCTCGCGGTCCCGAAGGCGTACGTGGTGCCGGCGGCGGGCTGGGAGCCCGGCCCGGACACCGCGAAGGTGCTCTTCGAGCACTCGCGCCGCGTCCTCGCCCCGTACAAACGCATCCGCCGGCTGGAGTTCGGCGCGCTGCCCAAGACCGTCTCCGGCAAGATCCGCCGGATCGAGCTGCGCGAGGCCACCGCCGCGGGTTCCGCAGCGGAGTACCGCGAGGAGGACTTTCGATGACGAACTCGGCGGCCGTCGAAGCGAGTTACGCCCACGGCACCAGTACGACACCGCTGCTCGGCGACACCATCGGCGCCAACCTGGACCGGGCGGTCGCCGCGCACCCCGCACGCGACGCCCTGGTGGACGTGGAGTCGGGGCGGCGCTGGACGTACGCCGAGTTCGGCGCCGCGGTCGGCGAGGTGGCGCGCGGCCTGCTCGCCAAGGGTGTGCTCAAGGGCGACCGGGTCGGCATCTGGGCGGTGAACTGCCCCGAGTGGGTGCTCGTCCAGTACGCGACCGCCCGCATCGGCGCGATCATGGTGAACATCAACCCGGCCTACCGTGCCCACGAGGTGGAGTACGTGCTGAGGCAGGCGGGGATCTCGGTCCTGATCGCCTCGCAGCGGCACAGGGGCAGCGACTACCGCGCCCTGGTCGACCAGGTCCGCGGGAAGTGCCCCGGACTGCGCGAGACCGTCTACATCGGCGACCCGACCTGGGACGCGCTGACGGCGGCGGCCGCCTCGGTGACGGAGGAACAACTCATCGCGCAGGAAGCTGGATTGAGCTGCGACGACCCGGTCAACATCCAGTACACCTCGGGCACCACGGGCTTCCCCAAGGGGGCCACGCTGTCCCACCACAACATCCTCAACAACGGCTACTGGGTGGGCCGTACGGTCGGCTACACCGAGCAGGACCGGGTCTGCCTGCCGGTGCCCTTCTACCACTGCTTCGGCATGGTCATGGGAAACCTGGGCGCCACCTCGCACGGCGCCTGCATCGTGATCCCGGCCCCCTCCTTCGACCCGGCGGCGACACTGCGGGCGGTGCAGCAGGAGCGCTGCACCTCGCTGTACGGCGTACCGACCATGTTCATCGCGGAGCTGAACCTCCCCGACTTCGCGGCGTACGACCTGTCGTCGCTGCGCACCGGGATCATGGCGGGCTCACCCTGTCCGGTCGAGGTGATGAAGCGGGTGGTCGCCGAGATGCACATGGCGGAGGTGTCGATCTGCTACGGCATGACGGAGACCTCGCCGGTGTCGCTCCAGACCCGCCACGACGACGATCTGGAACACCGCACGGGCACGGTCGGCCGGGTCCTGCCACACATCGAGGTGAAGATCGTGGACCCGGTGGACGGAGTGACGCTGCCGCGCGGCTCGGCGGGCGAGCTGTGCACCCGCGGCTACGGCGTCATGCTCGGCTACTGGGACGAGCCCGAGAAGACCGCGGAGGCCGTGGACCCGGGGCGCTGGATGCACACCGGCGACCTGGCCGTGATGCGCGACGACGGCTACGTCGAGATCGTCGGCCGCATCAAGGACATGATCATCCGGGGCGGCGAGAACGTGTACCCGCGCGAGATCGAGGAGTTCCTCTACGCGCACCCGAAGATCGCCGACGTCCAGGTGGTCGGCGTGCCGCACGAGCGCTACGGCGAGGAGGTGCTCGCCTGCGTCATCCCCCGCGACCCCGGGGACCCGCTCACGCTGGAGGAGTTGCGGTCCTTCTGCGAGGGGCAGCTCGCGCACTACAAGATCCCCAGCCGGCTGCGGATCCTGGAGTCCTTCCCGATGACGGTGTCGGGCAAGGTGCGGAAGATCGAACTGCGGCAGGGGTACGGGGAGTAGGCCGTGCCGTGTGCGCGGGCCGGCCCGCACACGGGGAGTGGACCGTCCCGCGCGCGGCCCGGCCCGCGCCGCAGTGAAAGGGGCCGCCGTCGCGGTCAGGCCCGCGGCGCGAGAAGTTCGTCGGCGCTGCCGTTGACCGGCTGCGGGGTGCCCGTGAGGTCGAGGACGAACAGGGCGACGTGCAGGGCGTCGGCGCGGCTGCGGGCCTCGTCCTCGTAGCCGGCGAGCGAGAAGTACACGCACTGCGCGGATTCCGTCATGGCCGTCAGCCACAGGCACTCCACGTCCCGCGGCGCGGCCGGACGCACGGTCGGATCCACCTGAGCCACCAAGCCCCGGGCCGCGAGCCCGATTCCTGACGGCGGCCGCTGGTCCGCCCGCCTGACATCCCGGTACCCGAGCCAGCGCAGATAGAGGGCGGCGGCGGTGACGGCGTCCCGGGCCGTCCTGATGGTGACGGGCCGGAAGGCGGCACGGCGGGCCGGGCCGGCGACGCGGGGCAGCGGGCCGCGGTGGGCGCGGCCCACCGACGCGGGGCCGGAGGCCGACGGCCAGGACCGGCCCGTCCCGGTCCGGGTCCCGCCGGACGGCCCCGCACCCGAAGCGGCGCCGCGGCCGCCCCCCGACCGGCCGTCGGCGCCGGTGCCACGCTCTCCTCCGGGACCACCACGGGGCGCGTCCCCGTTCACGGCGCCTCCGGGACCACCGCGGGGCGCGTCCCCGGACACGGCGCCCCCGGGACCGGTGCCGGTGTCGGCGTCGGTCCCGGCACCGATGCCGCTGCCGGACGCGGTGTCCCGTCCGGAGTCGGCACCCAAGTCTTCGCCCGTGGCAGCGCCGGAGCCGGGGTTCGGTCCCGCGGGCGGGGTGGCCGGCATCTTCGGCACCGGGATGCGCAGGGCCGTGCCGCACGGGCAGTCCAGCTCCGGGTGGGGCCACTCGTGCTCGCGTCCGCAGGCACCGCAGCGGACGGTGACCCAGTCCTCCGCCCAGACGCGGTGGGTGACGGCGACCGGCGCCGCGCGCCGGTCCAGCGGCGGCGTGACCGGCGCACCGCACTCGCACGGGTAGGACGGCGCGGCGTACCGGTGCTCGCGGCGACAGGCCGGGCACCGCACCGGGACGCTCTCGGCCATGACCCACTCCAGTGACGACGTGGCATCGGGACAGCGCCCCCATCGTCCTCCTGCCGACCCTCTCCGGTCAGCGGAACGGCCCGACGGCCGGGAACCGGACGAGGCCGGGGCGCACCCGCGTCCGGGCACGTCGCCCACTCTTGACGGCTCGTCGGCCCGCCACTTACATTGCTTCCAGATAGTAGAAGTTACTTTCCGCATTACGGAATGCGTGGTGCGGGGTTCACACGGATCACATGGCTCTCCGAGGGGCGCGACGGGAGCGCGAATCCGCCGGCGAAGCAGGAGTACTCCATGGCTCGTATGACCGCTGCCCGCGCGGCAGTCGAGATCCTCAAGCGCGAGGGCGTCAGCGACGCGTTCGGTGTCCCGGGCGCGGCGATCAACCCCTTCTACGCGGCGCTCAAGGCCTCCGGCGGGATCAGCCACACCCTCGCCCGGCACGTCGAGGGCGCCTCGCACATGGCGGAGGGCTACACCCGGACCCACCCGGGCAACATCGGCGTCTGCATCGGTACGTCGGGACCGGCCGGCACGGACATGATCACCGGTCTCTACTCCGCGACCGGCGACTCCATCCCGATCCTGTGCATCACGGGCCAGGCCCCGACCGCCGTGATCCACAAAGAGGACTTCCAGGCCGTCGACATCGCCTCGATCGCCAAGCCGGTCACCAAGATGGCGGTCACGGTGCTGGAGGCCGCGCAGGTCCCCGGCGTCTTCCAGCAGGCCTTCCACCTGATGCGCTCCGGCCGGCCGGGCCCGGTCCTCGTCGACCTGCCCATCGACGTGCAGCTCACCGAGATCGAGTTCGACCCGGAGACGTACGAGCCGCTGGGGGTCTACAAGCCCGCCGCGACCCGTGCCCAGGTCGAGAAGGCGATCACCCTGCTCAACGAGTCCGAGCGCCCGCTGATCGTCGCCGGCGGCGGCGTGATCAACGCGGACGCCTCGCACCTGCTCGTCGAATTCGCCGAGTTGACGGGCACTCCGGTCGTCCCGACCCTCATGGGCTGGGGCATACTGCCCGACGACCACGAGCTGAACGCCGGCATGGTCGGCCTCCAGACCTCGCACCGCTACGGCAACGCGACGTTCCTGGAGTCCGACTTCGTCCTCGGCGTCGGCAACCGCTGGGCCAACCGCCACACCGGCAGGCTGGACGTCTACACGGCCGGCCGGAAGTTCGTCCACGTCGACATCGAGCCCACCCAGATCGGCAGGATCTTCGCACCGGACTACGGCATCGCCTCCGATGCGAAGGCCGCGCTTGAGCTGTTCGTCGAGGTGGCCCGCGAGCTGAAGGCCCGGGGCGGGCTCCCCGACCGCTCCGCCTGGGCCGCGTCCGCGCAGGAGCGCCGGGCGACGCTCCAGCGCCGTACCCACTTCGACGACATCCCCATCAAGCCGCAGCGCGTCTACGAGGAGATGAACAAGGCGTTCGGCCCCGAGACCCGGTACGTCACCACCATCGGGCTCTCGCAGATCGCCGGCGCCCAGATGCTGCACGTCCACCGGCCGCGGCACTGGATCAACTGCGGCCAGGCGGGCCCGCTCGGCTGGACCGTCCCGGCCGCGCTCGGCGTCGCCAAGGCCGATCCGAAGGCCCAGGTCGTGGCGCTCTCCGGCGACTACGACTTCCAGTTCATGATCGAGGAACTGGCCGTCGGCGCCCAGCACCGGATCCCGTACGTCCATGTCCTGGTGAACAACGCCTACTTGGGCCTGATCCGGCAGGCGCAGCTCGGCCTGGACATCGACTTCCAGGTCAACCTGGAGTTCGAGAACATCAACTCCCCGGAGCTGGGCGTCTACGGCGTGGACCACGTCAAGGTCGTCGAGGGCCTCGGCTGCAGGGCGATCCGGGTCACCGACCCCGCCGAGCTGGGCGCCGCCTTCGAGCAGGCCAAGAAGCTCGCCGCCGAGTACCGGGTGCCGGTGGTCGTGGAGGCCGTCCTGGAGCGCGTCACCAACATCGCGATGAGCAGGACGAACGACATCAGTGAAGTCGTCGAGTTCGAGGAGCTCGCGACCGAGCCGGGTCACGCGCCCACCTCGGTCAGGACGCTGAAGGTCTGACGCCGGCGGCTCCTCCCCGCACGACGGCCGGAAGGGCGGTTCACCGACCGGTGAGCCGCCCTTCCGCCTGCCCGGGACCCGCGTCCCCCGCGGCTCCCGTCCCCGTGATGCATCCCCCGTGCGGCGGTGCTGTGGTGCTCCCCCCGCGCCGTCGTGCTTCCCCCGTGCTGTGGTGCTTCCCCCGGTGTGAGGCCTGCCGCCCCCGTGACGGCGGGCCTCATATGCCGAGGATGTGCCTTTGGCGGGGCGAGTTGAAGCCCTGCGCCGTTGTTCAGAGGTTGATTTGAGGGTTCCGTAGGCCAGGTACGCCCGCTTGCGTACGTACCGGCCCCGCTGCGGCGGACGGCGCACCGCCGTGCCGCACTCGCCGGCGGGACCCGGACGCACTCGCCGCCGGGCCCGGACACATCCCCCCTGGCCGGTCCCGGGCACAGCGGAGCGCCGGGTACGGGACCGTCCGTACCCGGCGCTCTGGGCCGGTGGGCTGTGTGGTTGTGGCCGTCCGACGGCGCGAGGCCGGGCGCGACAGGGCGTTCGCGCCGCCGGACGGAGTCTGCGGCACCCCCGGCAAGGGGGGTGGGTGGGGGACCGCGGCGGATGCGACGGGACCGGGACTTCCCTCTCTCAGGTCGAGAAGGGAGTCCGCGGGCCTGCACCACCGCACTGGCTCGCACGCCGCCGCGGCCCCCGTCCTGCCCGGAGCAGCCGGTGGACCACCCCTCATCCGGGTCCTCGGCTGTCGCGGGCGTCCTTGGGGTCAGTCCTCGCGCAGGGCGCGGACCGCCTCCTCCACGCGCTTGCCGTAGTCCGGGTCGGCGGCGTGGAAGTGGGCGAGGTTCCTCTCGACGACGTCGTCGCGGGAGACCTGCGAGAGGCTGCCCGCGATGGTCGCGACGAGCCGGGACCTCTCGTCCGCGGACATCAGCCGGTACAGCTCGCCCGCCTGGAAGAAGTGGTCGTCCTTGGTGTGCGACGGGGCCTCGTGCGTACCGGTGTGACCGTGGACCGCGAGCGGCGCCGACAGCGGGCGGCCGGTCTCGACCGGGCCCTCGTACGAGTTCGGCTCGTAGTTCTTCGCCGCGCGCCCCTGCGGGTTGGCGGCCATCAGGCCGTCGCGGCCGTAGTTCTCCGCGACCGTCGCCCGCGGGGCGTTGACCGCGAGCTGGGTGTGGTTGACGCCCAGGCGGTAGCGGTGCGCGTCCGCGTAGGCGAACAGCCGGCCCTGGAGCATCTTGTCGGGGGAGGGGCCGATGCCCGGGACGAAGTTGTTCGGGGAGAAGGCGGCCTGCTCGACCTCGGCGAAGACGTTGTCGGGGTTGCGGTCCAGCACGAGCCGGCCCACGCGCCGCAGCGGGTGGTCCGCGTGCGGCCACACCTTGGTGAGGTCGAAGGGGTTGAAGCGGTACTCGGCCGCGTCCGCCGCCGGCATGATCTGGACGTGCAGGGTCCAGGACGGGTTGACGCCCCGCTCGATGGCCTGGAGCAGGTCCGTCTGGTGGGAGTCGGGGTCCTTGCCCGCGATGTCCTGGGCCTGCTCGGTGGACAGGCAGCGGACGCCCTGGTTCGTCTTGAAGTGGTACTTGACGAAGAAGGCCTCGCCCTCGGCGTTGGTCCACTGGTAGGTGTGCGAGCCGAAGCCGTCCATGTGGCGGTACGAGGCCGGGATGCCGCGGTCGCCCATCAGCCAGGTGATCTGGTGCGTCGCCTCGGGGGAGTGGCCCCAGAAGTCCCAGACGTTGTCCGGCTCCTGCCTGCCCGTGAACGGGTCGCGCTTCTGGGAGTGGATGAAGTCGGGGAACTTGACGGGGTCCTTGATGAAGAAGACCGGCGTGTTGTTGCCGACGAGGTCGTAGTTGCCCTCCTCGGTGTAAAACTTCACCGCGAAACCGCGCGGGTCGCGGACCGCGTCCGCGCCTCCCAGGTTGTCGGCCACGGTCGAGAAGCGCAGGAAGAGCTCGGTGCGCTTGCCGACGGTGTTCAGGAAGTCGGCGTACGTGAAGTCCGTGACGTCGTCGGTCACTTCGAAGTAGCCGTACGCGCCGGAACCGCGGGCGTGCACCACGCGCTCCGGGATGCGCTCGCGGTTGAACCGGGCGAGCTTCTCCAGCAGGTGCTGGTCCTGGAGGAGGAGCGGGCCGCCGACGCCGGCGGTGGCGGAGTTCTGGTTGTCGGCGACCGGAGCGCCGGACTCGGTCGTAAGCACGCGCTTCGACATCGTGGACCTTCCGTACGAGGGGCAGCGGAAAGCTGCTTCCGCTTCGTGGAGCCTAGGTTCGGGGCGATCTGGACGTCAACAGTTTGTTGAAGTCCGGTGGTCGGGGCTGGTACCGGGCGGCGCCGACGCCTGGGCGCGACAGGACAGGTGTCAGCGGCGGCGCCGCCCGGAGACTGTGGGGGCCGCCGGATCAGAGCCGGGCGCCGGAGAGGCGCTCCACCGCGCGCAGCAGCGCGGAGTGGTCCAGGCCGCCGTCGCCCTGCGCGCGCAGGGAGGCGACGAGCTGGGCGACCACGGCGCCGACCGGCAGCGCGGCACCGACGTTGCGGGCGGCGTCCGTGACGATGCCCATGTCCTTGTGGTGCAGGTCGATGCGGAAGCCCGGCTTGAAGTCGCGGTCGAGGAAGTTGTCCTTCTTGCGCGTCAGTACGGTGGAGCCGGCGAGCCCGCCGCCCAGGACGTCGAGGGCGGCCTTCAGGTCCACGCCCGACTTCTCCAGGAAGACCACGGCCTCGGCGCACGCCTGGATGTTCACGGCGACGATCAGCTGGTTGGCGGCCTTCACGGTCTGGCCGGAGCCGTGCGGACCGCACAGCACGATGGTCTTGCCGAGCGCGTCGAGGACCGGCTTCACCTCGTCGAAGTCGGCCTGCTCACCACCGACCATGATCGAGAGCACGGCCTCGATCGCCCCTGTCTCGCCGCCGGACACCGGGGCGTCCAGGACGCGGATGCCCTTGTCCTTCGCGGCCTCGGCCAGGTCCACCGAGGTCTGCGGGGTGATCGAGGACATGTCGACCAGAAGCGCACCGGACCGCGCGTTCTCCAGGATGCCGTCGGGGCCGTACGCGATGGCCTCGACCTGCGGGGAGGCCGGGACCATGGTGATCACCACGTCGGCCTCGCGCACGGCCTCGGCGATCGAGCCCGCCGCCCTGCCGCCGGCCGCGGACAGCCGGTCCAGCTTGTCCTGCTCCAGCGTGAAGCCGGTGACGTCGTATCCGGCCTTGATCAGGTTCTCCGACATCGGGGAGCCCATGATGCCGAGGCCGATCCAGGCGATCTTGGGAAGGGTGCTGCTCATGCGGGTGCCTCTCTGACTGCTGTGCTGCGTCTGGGGGTTGCCGCGGGGCGCGGTCGCGTCGCCGTGCGTCCGGGCGTGCCGTCCGGCGGTGGTCAGCGGGCCGCGCGGGCCTCGCGCGGGAGCCAGTCGAAGGCCTCCGCGCTCGGCCGGTCGCCCGGCTTGTACTCCAGGCCGACCCAGCCGGCGTACCCGGCCTTCGCGAGCCGGTCGAGGAGGTCCTCCAGCGGGAGGGAGCCGGTGCCGGGTGCGCCGCGGCCCGGGTTGTCGGCGATCTGCACGTGCCCGGTCCGGTCGGCGTACCGCTCGATCGCCGACGGCAGGTCCTCGCCGTTCATCGACAGGTGGTACAGGTCCATGAGGAACCTGGCGTTGCCGAGTCCCGTCGCCGCGTTGACCTTGTCGACCACGCCCACGCCCGCCGGGGCGGAGACCAGCGGATAGCGCGGCGACTCCGGCTGGTTCAGGGTCTCGATGAGGAGAATCGCGCCGATCCGGTCGGCGGCCCGCGCGGCGAGCACCAGGTTCTCCAGGGCGAGCGCGTCCTGCTCGGCCGGGTCCACGCCCTTGACGCGGTTGCCGTACAGGGCGTTCAGCGCCGTGCAGCCGAGCGACTCGGCGAACGCGGCGGCCACGTCGATGTTGGCGCGGAACCTCTCCGACTCCGCGCCGGGGAGCGACAGGGCGCCCCGGTCGGGGCCGGGCAGCTGCCCGGCGTAGAAGTTCAGGCCCGTCAGCCGGACGCCCGCGTCCTCGATCGCCTTCTTCAGGTCGTCGAGCGCGGACTGCTCGGGGGTGGGGGAGTCGGCCCAGGGCCACCACAGCTCGACCGCGGTGAAGCCCGCCGCGGCGGCGGCCGCGGGGCGCTCCAGGAGCGGGAGTTCCGTGAAGAGGATCGACAGGTTGACGTTGAAGCGCTGCTCTGCGAATCCCATGGGGTCGGCGCTCCCTTCCGTATCGATATTCCGTATTGCGGAAGTTCGTTTCTGCTTAATGGAAGACTGCCGCTGGGTGTCGCGCCTTGTCAAGAGGGGGCTGCGGGAAAATCGACACCGCGCAGTAGGTTGAGCGGGTGCGATTGAGAGTGGAGTTCACGACCGAGCCCTTCGACCTCGACGAGGCGCCGCGGCACGCGCTGGTCGCCCGTGAGGTCGTCGAGGCGGCCGAGCTGGACGCCGTGGACGTCGGCCCGTTCGGCAACACCGCGGAGGGTGCCGCCGACGAGGTGCTCACCGCAGTCGGCGCCCTGCTGCGCAGGTCCCTGGAGGCGGGCGCCACCCGGGTCTCGCTCCAGGTCAACGTGGTCGGGGAGGGCGATAGGTGACCGGTACCGGGGACGACCCCTTCGTCACGGCGGTCAAGCCGCTGGTCGACGCCATGGGCGGCGAGATGCTGGCGCCCGGGGAGGCCGGCGCCGACGACGTCGTGCTGTCCTGGGAGGGTGCGGACGTCGTCGCCGTACGGCTGCCGCAGCTCGCCGACTCGCTGGACCGCATCCTCGCCGCCCTCGAACGCAAGCGGGGCAAGCCCCTGGCCGAGCTCGACCGCAAGGCCAAGCAGGAGGTCGTGGCGATACTGGAAGCCCGGGGCGCCTTCTCGGTGCGCCACGGCGTGGAGACGGTCGCGAGCGCGCTGGGCGTCAGCCGTTTCACCGTCTACAACTACCTGAATCGCGAGAAGGAATCCTGACCGCGTCGCGGGGTGCAAAGGTCTGACCAGGGGAAACGCGGCCGACTCGGCCCCGGTCGCCCCGCCCGCGGTGAGCCGCCGTCCGTGTCGCCCGGACGGCGGTTTTTGTTACCCGCATTTTTCAACAAAGTGTTGACGTGGTGTTTCCGAGGGCGTTAGCTGTCCGCAGCCCGTCCAGCACAAGGCCACGGAGGCTTCCCGTGACTTCGAGTACGACACCCGGCGGCCTCGCCCGGTTCAACGCCCTGGAGGAACACGCGGCTCGCGCCACCCTCCACGAGGTCTGCGCCTCCACGGCGTGGGCGCGCACCCTGCTCGCCCGCCGCCCCTACGCCACCGCCGACGACCTCTTCGCCGCGAGCGACGCCGCGACGGCCGAGCTGACCCCCGCGGACCTGGCGGAGGCGATGGCCGGGCACCCGCCGATCGGGCGCCCCGAGCCGGGGGACCCGACCTCCTCGCGGGAGCAGCGCGGCATGGCCGGTGCCTCCGAGGAGCTGAGGACGGAGATGCTCGAACTGAACCTGGTGTACCAGGAGAAGTTCGGCCACGTCTTCCTCATCTGCGCCACCGGCCGGACCGGCGAGCAGATGCGCGACGCGGTCAGAGAGCGGATCGGCAACGCGCCCGAGCAGGAGCGGGAGATCGTCCGCACCGAACTGGGAAAGATCAACCGCATCCGGCTGACCGGCCTCGTACAGGAAGAGCAGGCATGAGCACCGACAGCACGGCCTCCGTGTCCACCCACATCCTGGACACCAGCGCAGGGCGCCCCGCCGGGGGCGTCGCCGTCCGTCTCGCCGCCCGCGGCGGACGCGAAGCGGACTGGCGCCCGCTCGGCGGTTCCGCGACGGACGCGGACGGACGGTGCAAGGACCTGCCGGCACTGCCGGAGGGGACGACCCACGTACGGCTCGACTTCGCCGTCGAGCCGTACTTCGAGAAGAAGCAAGCCGATGCGCAGCAGGACGCCCCCGCGAATCGGGACAGCGGTGCGTTCTTCCCCGAGGTGGCGATCACCTTCGCCGTCGTACCGGGCGAGCACTACCACGTACCGCTGCTGCTCAACCCGTTCGGCTACTCCGTTTACCGAGGGAGCTAGCAGACATGACAGACCGATCCCGCCCTGCCCGCATGACGATGCTGGGACAGAACCAGTACGGCAAGGCCGAGAACCGCGTCGTGAAGATCACGCGTGACGGCGACACGCACCACATCAAGGACCTGAACGTCTCCGTCGCGCTCAGCGGCGACATGGACGACGTGCACTACTCGGGCTCGAACGCGAACGTCCTGCCGACGGACACCACCAAGAACACGGTGTACGCCTTCGCCAAGGAGTACGGCATCGAGTCCGCCGAGCAGTTCGGCATCCACCTCGCGCGGCACTTCGTCACCTCGCAGGAGCCGATCCACCGGGCGCGCATCCGCATCGAGGAGTACGCCTGGGACCGCATCGCGACGTCGGACGCGAACTCGCAGTTCATCGGCGCCGACGAGGTCAACCACTCTTTCGTGCGCAAGGGGCAGGAGACCCGGGTCACCCAGATCACCTTCGACGGTGAGAAGTGGGAGGTCGTCTCCGGCCTCAAGGACCTGGTCGTGATGAACTCGACGAACTCCGAGTTCTGGGGCTACGTCAAGGACAGGTACACGACGCTCAAGGAGGCCTACGACCGCATCCTGGCGACGCAGGTGTCCGCGCGCTGGCGGTTCAACTGGACCGACGACGAGCAGCGGATGCCCCACTGGGAGAAGTCGTACGAGCAGGTGCGCAAGCACATGCTCCAGGCCTTCGCGGAGACGTACTCGCTGTCGCTCCAGCAGACCCTGTACCAGATGGGTTCGCGCATCATCAACCACCGCAGTGAGATCGACGAGGTCCGCTTCTCGCTGCCGAACAAGCACCACTTCCTCGTCGACCTGGAGCCCTTCGGCCTCAAGAACGACAACGAGGTCTACTACGCGGCCGACCGCCCGTACGGCCTCATCGAGGCCACCATCCTGCGCGACGGCTGCGAGCCGCACATCCCGGTGGACCTCACCAACCTGTAGTACCGCGCCGGCGGCCGACGAGGGCCGCCGCGGTACCACCGCCCCCGACGCGTGCGCCGGCGTCGACATCCCAGGGGGAGAGCGGGGGCATCTGCGCAACAACAGCACCACGGACCCGGTCGTCACCCCGCTCGACCCCCGGGTCCGTCCGCCGATGGGAAGAACGAGGAACCGCCGTGGCAGTCGAGCGCATCGTCATCGAGAACTGCGCCATCGCGACCGTGGACGCGGGCGACACCGAGTACGCCTCGGGCTACATCGTCGTCGCCGGCAACAAAATCGAGTCGGTGGGTGCCGGAAAGGCCCCCGAGAACCTGGAGAACGTGGTCCGTCGCGTCGACGGAACCGGGCACCTGGCGACCCCGGGCCTGGTCAACACCCACCACCACTTCTACCAGTGGATCACTCGCGGCCTCGCCACGGACCACAACCTCTTCAACTGGCTCGTGGCGCTCTACCCGACCTGGGCGCGCATCGACGAGAAGATGGCCTACGCCGCCGCGCAGGGCTCCCTCGCCATGATGGCGCGCGGCGGTGTCACCACCGCCATGGACCACCACTACGTCTTCCCGAAGGGTTCCGGCGACCTGTCCGGCGCCATCATCGGGGCGGCGCGCGAGACGGGCGTCCGCTTCACCCTCGCCCGCGGCTCGATGGACCGCAGCGAGAAGGACGGCGGGCTGCCGCCCGACTTCGCCGTCGAGACCCTCGAAGGGGCGCTGGCCGCCACCGAGGCGACCATCGACGAGCACCACGACGCGTCCTTCGACGCCATGACCCAGATCGCCGTCGCGCCCTGCTCGCCCTTCTCCGTCTCCACCGAACTCATGCGGCAGGGCGCCGAACTGGCCCGCCGCAAGGGCGTACGGCTGCACACGCACGGCTCGGAGACCGTGGAGGAGGAGCAGTTCTGCAAGGAACTGTTCGGCATGGGCCCGACCGAGTACTTCGAGTCCACCGGCTGGCTCGGCGAGGACGTGTGGATGGCGCACTGCGTCCACATGAACGACTCCGACATCGCCGCCTTCGCCCGCACGAAGACCGGTGTGGCCCACTGCCCCTCGTCCAACGCCCGCCTGGCGGCCGGCATCGCGCGCGTTCCCGACATGCTGGCGGCCGGCGTCCCCGTCGGCCTCGGTGTCGACGGCACGGCGTCCAACGAGTCGGGCGAACTGCACACCGAACTGCGCAACGCCCTGCTGATCAACCGCCTCGGCGCCCACCGCGAGACCGCCCTGAACGCCCGCCAGGCGCTGCGCCTCGGCACGTACGGCGGCGCCCAGGTCCTCGGCCGGGCCACCCGGATCGGCTCCCTGGAGGCGGGCAAGCTCGCCGACCTGGTGCTGTGGAAGCTGGACACCCTGGCCCACGCCTCGATCGCCGACCCGGTGACCGCGCTGGTCTTCGGCGCGGCCGCCCCGGTCACCCTCTCGCTCGTCAACGGCAGGCCGGTCGTCGAGGACAGCCGGCTCCTGAACGTCGACGAGGACGCCGTCGCCCGCTCCACGCGGGCCGAGGCGCAGCGCCTCGCGCGGATCACCGCGCAGGCCTGACAACCACAGAGCTCCGGCCGAGGGGGACGGCCCTCGGCCGGTGGCCATGGACCCGAGCGGGGTCCGTGGTGGCCGTGTCCGGGGAGCGCGCGTGGACGTGCGCTCCCCGGAACGGTCTCCGTCGCGAAGCCGCCGGTGAACCGGAGCCTCGCGACGGCCAACGCCGGGGAGTCCCCTCTCCCCGACGTATCGTCCCGGTCCCGCACGACCGCGCATCACCTCCCTGATACCCGCGTCGCCGCCGTGGCGGACGCGTAACCGACCGGAGGAGCCGCCGTGGCCGCCCAGCCCGCGCCCAGCACCGATGCAGTCCCCACTGGTCAGCCGACGCATCCGGTTGACGAGAAGCTCCCGCCCCTGAAGATGGCGACCAGCGGCCTCCAGCACGTGGCCGCCATGTACGCGGGAGTGGTCGCCCCACCCCTGATCGTCGGAGCGGCGGTCGGCCTGTCCGCCACCGAGCTGACCTTCCTGACCGGCGCGTGCCTGTTCACCGCGGGACTCGCCACCCTTCTCCAGACGCTCGGCATCTGGAAGATCGGCGCCCGGCTGCCGTTCGTCAACGGCGTCACCTTCGCCGGCGTCGCACCGATGACCGCGGTCGTCGCCTCCACCGACGACAAGCGCGACGCCCTGCCGATCATCTTCGGCGCGGTCATCGTCGCGGGCCTCCTCGGCTTCCTGGCCGCGCCGGTGTTCTGCAAAGCGGTCCGCTTCTTCCCGCCCGTCGTCACCGGCACGGTGATCACGCTGATCGGGATATCCCTGCTGCCCGTCGCCTTCGGCTGGGCCCAGGGGCCCGACCCGACGGCCCACGACTACGGCTCGACGACCTACCTCGGCCTCGCGGCCGCGACCCTCGCCATGGTGCTGCTGCTGCGCCGCTTCACGCGGGGCTTCGTCAAGCAGATCGCCGTCCTGCTCGGCCTGGTGCTGGGCACGCTCGTCGCGATCCCGTTCGGCGTCACGGACTTCGGGCCGGTCGCCGACGCGGACGTGGTCGGCTTCCCGACCCCGTTCCACTTCGGTGCCCCGCAGTTCCAGGTCGCCGCGATCCTCTCGCTGTGCGTGGTGATGGTGGTCTCGATGACCGAGTCCACCGCGGACATGCTGGCGCTGGGTGAGATCGTCGAGCGGCCGGCCGACGAGAAGACCATCGCGGCGGGTCTGCGCGCCGACACCCTCGGTTCGGCGCTCAGCCCCCTCTTCAACGGTTTCATGTGCAGCGCCTTCGCACAGAACATCGGACTCGTCGCCATGACGAAGGTCCGCAGCCGGTACGTCGTCGCCACCGGCGGCGGTTTCCTGGTGCTGATGGGCCTGTGTCCGATGGCCGCCTCGCTCATCGCGGGCGTGCCCCGGCCGGTGCTCGGCGGCGCGGGCATCGTCCTGTTCGGCTCGGTCGCCGCGAGCGGCATCCAGACCCTGGTACGGGCCGGCCTCGAGAAGGACAACAACGTCCTGATCGTCGCCGTGTCGCTGGCCGTCGGCATCATCCCGATCACCGCGCCGGAGTTCTACCACGCCTTCCCGGAAACGGCGAAGATCGTCCTTGACTCGGGGATCTCGACCGGATGTGTGGCGGCCGTGGTCCTCAACCTGGTCTTCAACCACCTCGGCAGGAACGCTGACGCGGAGGACGTCACCCACCCGATGGAGGCCGGTGAGGAGCTCGGCGGGGGACGGGCCGGCAAGACGGTCCCGGCCCACTGACGACGGCACCGGCACACGGAACCTCGAAGCACGTCGGGGCACACGGAGGACGCGGCACGTCGGGTGTGCCGCGCCCTGTGCCGTCCTGGCCCCTCGTCGAGGCCGAAGGCGGGATCCTCGTCGCCGGCCGTCCCGTCGCCCCGGGCGGACGGTCAGCCGATGTGGAAGCTGTCCCCGTGGACCTTCCAGTCCAGCGGCGGGTCGAGGTCCAGGTTGCGCTTGTGCAGGAAGTCCCGCTGCGCCGCGCCGGGAGAGCGTGACCGTGACGCAGACGCCGGGCGGGCGCGCGCCCGGGTCGGTCAGAAGCCGAACCGGGCGGGGTCGTCGGCCAGGGTGCGGAAGTACGCGCGCGGGTCGGCGACCAGTTTGCGCTTCGTGAGGTCCATCAGTCCGCCGACCCCGGTCAGTTCGGCGGCCACCGTACCGTCCAGCCTGCGGATCGTCTGCTCGATCCGGAACGTCTTGCCCTCGCCCCAGACGAAGACGCACGTCACCTCGGTCTCGTCCCCGGCGCGCAGCTCCCGCAGATAGCGGATGGTCGTCTCCAGCGCGACCGGCCCCACACCTTCGGCCATCAGATCGGTCTGCCGGATCCCGGCCGCCTGGAGCAGGGACCACCGGGCGTGCTCGGCGTACTGGAGGTACACGCTCTGATTGAGGTGTCCCTGCACGTCGGTCTCGTACCCGCGGACGGTCACTCCCACGGAAAACGGCTCTGCCACGACTTCCCCTTCACGACGGTCGGACGCACCCGGGTGGGCGAACGCCTGTGCCCGGGTCTCACAGACCACAACTTCCCCGTCCCACGGGCCATTCCGCGGCCCGGGAGTCACACCTGGCGCCACCGTGCCGGCCTCACGCGCGCCGCGGTGAGGCCAGTACGTACTGCTCCCGCGTGCGCGGCTCCGTGTGCGTGCTGACCTGCCAGCCCGCCCCCTCCAGGGTGGCCGCGCAGGACCGCAGCCGCCCGGGGTCCGGATCGCGCACCGCGACGGCCTCCGGCTGCGGAGTGGCCCGGACCCGGTAGCCGGGGCCCGCCGCGCCGTCCGGGGGGTGGCCCGCGGCCTCCAGGGCCAGCGCGGCGGCCTGCACCAGATGCGCGCGTTCCCAGCCGCAGGGCCGGTCGGTGGCGCCGCCCGGACCGGTCATCCGGCGCAGCTCCAGGAGCCCCTGCCAGGCACTGTGCACCTCACGGGCGCGCGCAGGGCCCGGTGCGGCGTCCTCCTCGCCGCCGATCCGCGCGGCGAAGACCCCGGAGGCGCCAGCGACGGAGGGGGCCGCGACGGGGACGGCGGGCGTCTCCCCGGGCGCGGGCTCCTTCTCGCGCACCCGATGACCGGCGGGCGTCAGGAAGTGGTCGTGCGGCGGTCTCGGGTGCCGAAAGGCGAGCCCTCGCTTCACCAGCGCGGCGAGCTGGGTCTCCGTGCCCCGCAGCCGCCCCGTCACGGGGTCCGCGGCGCCTATGACGCGCCGCTGGGCGGCGGTCGGCGGTCGAGTCACGGCGCGCTCCCTCCCCTCGGCCGGCCCGGGCCCGGCACTGTCGACGTCACCGGCCCTCGCGGGCACCGAACTCTGTCACCGGCCCGCACGGGCACGGAACCCTGTCACCGGCACGCGCGGGCACCGGCACTCCCGAAGACTACGAGGGGGGTCTGACATTCCAGCTCGCGACGACCGGGCGCCCGTGCTCCGTGCTGAGCCGGCAGACGGTTCCGGTGGCCAGCAGGAACAGCGCACCGCCCGACGGCGGCAGCCCGAGGCGCCGCGCGGTGAGGACCCGCAGGAAGTGCCCGTGGGCGACCAGCACGACACTGCCCTCCGTGTTGGCGAGCGCCGCGTCCACCTTGGCGAGCATCCGGTCGGCACGCTCCCCGACCTGCTCGGGACTCTCGCCGGGGCGTTCCGGCGGTCCCGGTGTCACCCCGTCCCGGAAGAGGAACCAGCCGGGCCGGGTGCGCTGGATCTCGACGGTCGTCATGCCCTCGTAGCCGCCGTAGTCCCACTCGCACAGGTCGGCGTCGATCCGTACGTCGTCGAGCCCCGCGAGTTCCGCCGTCTCCCGGGCCCGGCGCAGGGGGCTGACGAACGCGGTGCCGATGCGGTGCGAGCCGATGAGGGGCGCGACGACGCGCGCCTGCTCGCGGCCCTTCTCGGTCAGCGTGACGTCCGTCCGGCCGGTGTGCCGGCCGGTGAGCGCCCACTCGGTCTCACCGTGCCGCACGAGAAGCACATCACCCATCGCCCGCACCTTCCCGTCGCTCTCCCCGTACGGTGCCACCGGCCCCGGCGGCGCGCAGCAGCGGCTCCGCCAGACGGCGGCTCGGCACGGACGGGAACCTCCGCGCCCGGTGACCGCGGCGCGCTACTGGCGATAGCCGCTCAGGAAGCGCCCGATGCGGCTGATCGCCGCGTCCAGGTCGTCGGCGTGCGGCAGGGTGAGGATGCGGAAGTGGTCGGGTCGGGGCCAGTTGAAGCCGGTGCCCTGGACGACCTGGATCTTCTCGCGCAGCAGCAGGTCGAGGACGAACTTCTCGTCGTCGTGGATCCGGTGCACCTCGGGGTCGAGGCGCGGGAAGGCGTACAGCGCGCCCTTCGGCTTGACGCAGGAGACGCCCGGGATCTCGTTGAGCTTCTCCCAGGCGCGGTCGCGCTGTTCGCGCAGTCGGCCGCCGGGTGCCGTCAGCTCGTGGATGGACTGGCGGCCGCCGAGCGCGGCCTGGATGGCGTACTGCGCGGGCGCGTTGGCGCACAGCCGCATGGAGGCGAGCATCGTCAGCCCCTCCAGATAACTGCGCGCGTGCTGCCTGGGCCCGGTGACGACCAGCCAGCCGGAGCGGAACCCGGCGACGCGGTAGGTCTTCGACAGACCGCAGAAGGTGAGGACCACCAGGTCCGGCGCGAGGGCCGCCGCGCTGTGGTGCACGGCGTCGTCGTACAGGATCTGGTCGTAGATCTCGTCCGCGAACACCATCAGGCCGTTGCGGCGGGCCAGGTCGAGGATGCCTTCGACGATCTCCTTCGGGTAGACGGCGCCGGTGGGGTTGTTCGGATTGATGATCACGACGGCCCGGGTGCGGTCGGTGATCTTCGACTCCAGGTCGGCGAGGTCGGGGTACCAGTCGGCCTGCTCGTCGCACAGGTAGTGCACCGCCGTGCCGCCGGCGAGGGTCGTCACGGCCGTCCAGAGCGGGAAGTCCGGGGCGGGGATGAGGACTTCGTCGCCGTCCTCCAGCAGGGCCTGGACCGCCATGGAGACCAGCTCGGAGACGCCGTTGCCGAGGAAGACGTCGTCCACGCCGACGTCCAGCCCCCGCTCCTGGTAGCGCTGGGCGACCGCGCGGCGGGCGGAGAGGATGCCGCGCGAGTCGGTGTAGCCGTGCGCCTGGGGGAGCATCCGGATCATGTCCTGGACGATCTCCTCCGGCGCCTCGAAGCCGAAGAGCGCGGGGTTGCCGGTGTTGAGGCGCAGCACGCTGTGGCCTGCCTCCTCCAGGGCGTTGGCGTGCTCGATCACCGGGCCACGGATCTCGTAACAGACCTCGCTGAGCTTGCTCGACTGCCGGAACTCCATGCGGTGCGCACCTCCGTGTTGTGGTGTTGCTTGGTTTTACCAAGTAGGTGCTTGGAAAGTCCAACAACATGTCTAGACTGCGTCGCATGTCACCTCGCCGAAGCTACGACCAGTACTGTTCCGCTGCCCGGGCCCTCGATGTCGTCGGTGACCGCTGGACCCTCCTGATCGTCCGTGAACTGCTGGCCGGGCCGCGCCGTTACACCGATCTGCACGCGGATCTGCCGGGCGTCAGCACGGACGTCCTGGCCTCCCGGCTCAAGGACATGGAGCGCGACGGGCTGACGGCGAGGCGCCGGCTGCCGCCGCCGAGTGCGGCGTACGTGTACGAACTCACCGCGCGTGGAGGGCAGTTGCTCCCCGTGCTGCAGGCGCTCGGGGAGTGGGGCGCGCCCGCTCTCCAGGAGCGCCGGCCCACGGACGCGGTCCGCGCCCACTGGTTCGCGCTGCCACTGCTGCGCTGCCTCGCGGGTGAGGGTGACGGGCTCGTCCAAGTCCGCCTGGACGAGGGGGAGTTCCACGTCCGGGTGGGAGCCGGGGAGGGCCCGGTGTACGGGGAGGGGCCCGCGCCCGCGGAGCCCGACACCGGGCTCACCCTCGACGCGCCGACGTGCACCGCCCTGAGCCGGGGCGAACTGACGCTCCGCCAGGCGGTACGCGACGGCCGGGTCGAGGTCGCGGGCGAGGGCACGCTGGCCAAGGCCCTGCGGGGCGAGTGACACCGAGGGGGCCTTCCCCGCGCGCCGCGCGGCAGGCTTCGCGTGGGGCCGCCGGGCCGGCGGCCCGCCGGGCTACAGGCCAAAGGGCCGCCGGGCCGCAGGACCACAGGGCTACAGGGCTACAGACCGGAGGGCCGCCGGGCTACAGGACCGCCGGGCCACAGAGCCACCGGGTCACCGAGCCACAGGGTCGCCGGGCTACAGGACCGGGCCGGGGACCGCGGACGTACGGAGGCCCGCGGACGTACTCAGGCCCACGGACGTACGCAGGCCCGCGGACGTACGCAGGCCCGCGGACGTACGCAGGCCCGCCGCACCCAGGGGCGCGGCGGGCCTGGTGTCTCCTGCGGGGAGGCTCCGGTGTTCAGGCGCCCGGGGGCACCCGGGACGGCCGGCCCGAGCCGCGCGTCAGCGTGTACCCGCCGACCCCGGCGAGCGCCGCGAGGACGCCCCCGGCCGCGGTCCACGCCCACCGGTCGGTCCACCAGCCGGAGGCCCACCCGTCGTCGGGCTCGATCGACGACAGCACGGCCGCCGGCGAGTCGGAGTCCTCCGCGTCGCCGGACCCCTCGGACGCCGTCGCGATCCCCGGGACGAGCGGCCGGCCCAGCGACCCGTCCACCGCGGCGGAACCGCCGATGTCCTTGCCGTCGACCCGGACCTCCGCGTCGACCGGGAGCCCCAGGTCGGACACCTGGAGGTCCAGGACGGTCAGCCGGACGTAGTACGTGCCGGGCAGCGGGTCGTTGGCCCACGTCTCGGACCAGGCACGGACCGTGCGCAGGGTGCACGACAGCTCCACCGTCGCCGCGTCCCGCGCGGCCGTGCGCGTCTGCGCCCCGTACTGGCACGCCTGCCGGCGCCGCAGCCCGTCGTACACGTCGATCTGCCAGGTCTGGGCGGCGTGCCGGGTGGACGCCTCGGGCAGCTTCACCGTCGCCTTCACGGTGGGCCGCTGTCCGGCGTCCGCCGGGTACGACCAGTACAGGTAGTCGCCGGTGGACCCGCCGGCCGTGGCCTCCTGACCCTGGTCGATCTCGGTCGCCGTACGGAACGACGTACCGGCCTCCGTGGGCGCGTCACCGTCGGCCGACGGGCTCGCCGAGGGCGTGGAGTCGGCGAGCGCCGGGGCCACGGCGACGCCGAGCATGAACAGTGCCGCGGTCAATACACGTGCGATACGCATCAGTTGGTCCTCCAGACCGCGACCCGCCAGCGGGAGATCCAGCCCCACAGCACACCCGCGAGGAAGCCGGTGAGCACCAGGGCGCCGAGCAGCCACCAGCCGCGCCCGAGCCCGAAGGCGGCCACGTCGTCCGCTCCGTCGGGCCCGTCGACGACGTCGACCGTCAGCTCGAGGGGCAGGCCGGGCGAGGTCTTCACGCCACCGGCGGCCGAGAAGGAGTGGGACACCTGGAGGCACACGGCCTCGGCGGGCGCGTCCTCGTCGTCGCTCTCGGCCTTCGGGTAGCGCAGGCCGGTCGACACCACGTCGGTGCGGCCGTTGCCCGCCGCCTCGCCGCGGACGATCTCCCGCCCGTGCACGGTCACCGCGCGCAGCAGCACGCCGTGGTCCGGGTTGACCTGTCGGTCGGCGGCCACGCTCACGGAGGCACGCAGCTCCTTGCCGGGCTCGACGTCCACGCGGTACCAGCGGTGCTGCCCGAACTCCTCGCGGTCGGTGTAGAGGCCGGACTTCAGCGTCGGCGCCTTCGCGCAGGCGTCGGCACCGTCCACGGCGACCGGCGTCACCACCGGGTCGGCGGCCCGCTCCACCAACTGGCCGACGCGGTCCGACAGTTCCTCCTTGTGCCGGACGGAGGTGTACGTACCTCCGGTGGCGTCCGCGATGCAGCTGAGCTGGTCGCGGGTCTTGGCGTCGGGCACGAGCCCGAGCGTGTCGATGGTGAGCCCGATGCCCTTGGCGGCGATCTCGCGGGCCACCTCGCAGGGGTCAAGCGGCTGGCAGGTGTCCTCGCCGTCGCTGATGAGGACGATGCGCCGGGTGCCCTCACCGCCGTCCAGGTCGGTGGCCGCCTTGCGCAGCGCGGGCCCGATCGGTGTCCAGCCGGTCGGCGCGAGCGTCGCGACGGCGGTCTTGGCCTCGGTCCGGTCCAGCGGCCCCACCGGGTAGAGCTGCTCGGTGTCCTTGCAGCCCGTCTTCCGGTCGTCGCCGCGGTAGTTGGCGCCGAGTGTGCGTATGCCGAGCCGGACCTCCTCGGGTGTGGCGTCGAGCACCTCGTTGAAGGCCTGCTTGGCCGCGGCCATCCGCGACCCGCCGTCGATGTCCCGGGCCCGCATCGAACCGCTGACGTCCAGCACGAGTTCGACCTTGGGAGCGGCCTGCTCCGCCGGTTCACCGGCGGCCGCCGTGGCCGGGAAGGCGGCCCCGGCCGTCAGGGCGGCGAGCAGGGCGCAGATTCCCGCCGCCAGCCGTTGTCTTGTGATCATCGGCGGATCCTATTGATCAAAGGTGCCGCGCTTCAAAACGAGCGGGTGGCGGCGCCCGCGCCGGAGACCGGGTTGGGCAGCCGCGCCCACAGATCGCCGGAGGTGTCCGGGGACAGCCGCATCAGGGTCAACGCCTTGGTGGGCAGCGGTTCTTCGAGCAGCGCGACGAGATCCGGGGTGCGCGGCAGGTCCCGTACGGCGGTGGACAGGGCCTCGCGCAGCACGGCGGAGGAGCCCGCCGTCGCGCCGAGCGCGCCGCCGACGAGCGAACCGAACAGCTTGCGGCGCAGGGCGGTCTCGTCGTCCGTGACGATCCGTCCGGACAGCTCCGGCGCCGGGATGCCGTGGCGGGCGAGGCGGGCCGGACTGACCCGGATGTCGGCGAGATCCCGGTAGACGAGCCGCAGCGGGGCGCCCGCGGGAGAGAGGACGACGAGGAGGTTCTGGCCGTGCGCCTCCAGGGCGACGCCCAGGTCGAGCAGGCGCAGGCAGGCGGTCAGCGCGAGCCGGGTGAGATCGGCGAGCCAGGCCGCCGACCGGGGCAGCCCGGTGGTCGCGAGTGCGGCCACCGGGACGACCCGCTCGCCCTCGCGCGCGTACGCCTCGGGGGACTCGCGCACCACGGCGGCCAGGTCCGGGGACCCGGCGGTGGCCGCGCCGAGCGTGCGGGTGACGTCCAGCAGGCCGTCCGTGCGCGCCGAGACGCTCTCCATGAACGCCGAGACGGTCTCGGACGTCGCGATCGAGTAGACCGAGATGTCCCGCACGGAGGAGGTCAGCCGCGCGCTCAGGGCGGTCTTGATGTGCGGCCCGTCCGGGAGGGCGAGCGTGCGCAGCGACATCAGCGGATGGGCGACGGGCCCCTTGTGGCTCGGGGTGTCGAGCACGTGATCCGCCTGCCAGGGATGGACCGGGATCAGGACGCGCCCGCCGTCCCGCAGCCAGCCCGGCCACTCGCCGGTGACGAGACAGTCGTCCACGGCCGCCGACCGCAGCTCCACCAACGGCCCGTGCTCGGGACCGTACGCGAGCTGCTCGGCCACCGAGAATCCGGGCCGGGAACGGCAGTTGGGGTGGTACGGGTGGCCGTCCACCACCCGCTGCTCCCACTCCCAGCCGGTCTCCGCGGGCCGGTCCGCGGCCGGCAGGCCGGCCCGCGACAGCGCCAACGAGGCCACGCTGTGCGCGAGTTCGGCGGCGAAGTCCTGCCCGTGAGCCACTCCCAGGGCGGCCATCAGCTCGTCCGGACGGTCGTACCGCCGCCCGTCGAGCCGGACTTCGGGCGCGTACGCGGTGGTCGCGTACGGGTCGGCGAGCGGACCCCGCAGCCGGCGCCCGTCGGCGAGCCGGACCGTGACGTCGTCGTGGCCCTGCTCCCGGCCGTCGACCCACGGCAGCGGCTCATGGACCAGCGCGCGCCACAGCCGCGACAGGACGGCCGCACGCGCACCCGGCAGCCCCGCCGCGTACGGCGCCGACAGATCGGGGCGTACGGCGTCCAGGTCGGCGGCGAACTCGGCCTCGGGCCGGGAGGGACGGTGCACGGTCGGGCTCCTTTGGTACGGGGACGGCGTCGCGACCACCGGCGACGGACGACGGACGGACCGCCCGTGCGCACGCGCGCTGATCACACACGGTCATACTGATCACCGGAGAACAGTGCACCGTACGGAACGTGGGGAACGAATGGACGGCGTGGATCCCCTGCACCCCCGGCCCTCCCCGGACGACACGGCGGAGGCGGCCGACGTGTATGCCGCCGCGCCGCTGCTCAATTGTCTGCTGCGCGAGGCCGCCGAGCCCGCCGGAGCTCCCGGCGTGTACCGGCTCCGGGCCGGCGGCCGGCTGCTGCGGGTCCGGGGCACCCGCCGGCCCGCGTGCCCCGAGGTCCGCACGAACGGCGCCTGGCACCGGCTGACCCACGCCGAACTGGTGAAACTCACGGCCGAGGAGCTGCGCCGCCTCACCGGCCTGTCCAACTCCGAACTGCCCGCCGAGATCACTGACAGCCGCGACGCGGTCGCCGCGCTGCTCGCCGCACGCGCGGGCACGCAGCCGCCCGAGGACCTGTACCGGCGCTCCGAGCAGTCCCTGGTCACCGGGCACCCGCACCACCCCGCCCCGAAGGCGCGCGGCGGCGGTCCGGTCGCCGGCTGGCTGCCGTACGCGCCCGAGGCGTACGCCCGGTTCCCGCTGGAGCTGCTCGCCGTGCGTGAGGACGCGGTGGCCGAGGACGGCGACCCGGCGGCACTCGACACCCTCGGCACCGCCCCGGCCGGCTACCGGCTGCTGCCCGCGCACCCCTGGCAGCTCGGCCTGGTCGCCGCCCGCCCCGAGATCCGGGACGCCCTCGCGGACGGCCGGCTCCTGCGCCTCGGCCGCACCGCCCGTCCGCTGTGGCCCACGGCCGCCGTGCGCACGCTGTACGCCCCCGGGGACGACCTCTTCCTCAAGTTCAGCCTCGACGTGCGCATCACCAACGACATCCGCCGCCTGTGGCGCCACGACCTGCTGAGACTGCGCCGCACGGACGAGGTGGTCACCTCCGCGTTCGCCGCCCTGGGCGGGCCCGCCGCCTGGCTGTCCGACCGGGGCTACCGCACCGCGGACTTCGCCTTCGAGGAACTCGCCGTCCTCGTCCGCGACGGACTGCGCGAGCACGTCCTGCCCGGCGCGACACCGCTCCTCGCGGCCGCCCTGGTGGAGGGGTTCGACGGCAGCCCCCTCGACCGGACCGAGGACCCCCGCGGCTGGTGGGCGGCGTACCTGCGCCAGGTCGTGCCACCGGTCCTCGACGCGTTCGCACGCCACGGCGTCGTCCTCGAGGCGCACCTGCAGAACACGCTCGTCGCCGTGGACGCGGACGGCATGCCCGTGCAGGCCCTGTTCCGGGACGCGGAGGGCGTCAAGCTGCTGGGCGAGGTGTCCCGCGCCGCGGGATGGGAGCGGCTCGTGTACTGCCTGCTGGTCAACCACCTCACCGAACTCGCGGCCCTGCTCGCGGAACGGCACCCGGGCACCGACCCGTGGCCCGCCGTACGGAGCGAGCTGACCCGCTACGACACCGAGCACGGCCTCCCCGAGATCCGCGAACTCCTCGCCGCCCCCGCCCTCCCCGGCAAGACGAACCTGCTGCTGCGCTGGACGGGCGCCGACGGCGCCGACGCCCGCTACCTGCCGCTCCCGAACCCGCTGGCCCGGGACACGTCCGGCGGCCAGCCGGAGAACGCCCCCGGTCCGGGCCCCGGATAATGCCCGCGGCCCCCGCGACCGGCTGATCTACAGTTGCCGTGTGCTGCGCGAAGTGACTGCCGTCCGATACGTGACCCCACTGCGGGCGGGCGGCTCCGTGCCCGGAGTCGTCGAGGCCGACGACCTCGGGACGTACGTCGTGAAGTTCACCGGCTCCGCGCAGGGCCGCAAGGCGCTGGTCGCCGAGGTGATCGTCGGGGAGCTGGGCCGCGCCCTCGGCCTCAGGATCCCCGAGCTGGTCCTCGCGCACTTCGACCCCGCGGTCGCCGCGCACGAGCCGCACCAGGAGGTCCAGGACCTGCTGCGTGCCAGCGCCGGACTCAATCTCGGCATGGACTACCTGTCGGGCGGCCGGGACTTCACCCCGGAGATCGCCGCGGAGTTCCCCGTCGACCCGCTGGAGGCGGGCCGGGTGATCTGGCTGGACGCCCTCACGGTCAACGTCGACCGGACGGTGCACAGCTCGAACCTGATGGTCTGGCCCACGCTCGGCGTCGCACCGCCGCGTCTGTGGCTGATCGACCACGGCGCGGCCCTCGTCTTCCACCACCGCTGGGACGCGTCGGCGCCGGAGAAGGCCTACGACTTCCGCCACCACGCGCTCGGCGCCTTCGCGCCGGACCTGCGGGCGGCCGACGCCGAGCTCGCCCCCCGGGTGACCGAGGAGCTGCTGCGCACCGTCACGGCCGAGGTGCCGGACGTCTGGCTCGCCGACGAGCCCGGTTTCACCGGTCCGGAGGAGGTCCGCGAGGCCTACGTCCGCTATCTCGCCGCCCGCGTGCGGGCCTCCGCCGCCTGGCTGCCCACCGGCTTCCCGACCCGGGAACAGCTGGCTGCCGAGGACGCCCGCCGCGCCGCCAGGACGCAGCGGGGCCGCCCGGACTGGCTCAAGCGGGTCCCGGACCTGCACGGGAAACCGGCCGCCGAGCAGGACTGGTCCGTGCACCTCGAAAGGAAGCCCTGACCGCGTGACCTCACCGCACGGCACTGCGCCCCCGGTGCTGTGCGGTACCGGGGGCGCAGTGCCGTGCGGGCGAGTCAGCCGGCGAGCCGCTCGTACGCCGGCAGGGTCAGGAAGTCCACGTAGTCCTCGTCCAGGGACACCTGGAGCAGCAGGTCGTGGGCCTGCTGCCAGTTGCCGGCGGCGAAGGCCTCGTCACCGGTCTCGGCCCGGACGGCGGCCAGTTCCTCGGCGGCGATCCTGCGGGCCAGCTCGGGAGTGGCCTTCTCGCCGTTCTCGAACTCGACGCCCGCGTTGATCCACTGCCAGATCTGCGAGCGGGAGATCTCCGCGGTCGCGGCGTCCTCCATCAGGTTGAAGATCGCGACCGCGCCGAGACCGCGCAGCCAGGCCTCGATGTAACGGATGCCGACCTGGACGGCGTTGACCAGGCCGTCGTACGTGGGCCGGGCGTCCAGCGAGTCGATCGCGATCAGGTCGCCGGCGGCCACGGACACCTCCTCGCGCAGCCGGTCCTTCTGGTTCGGCCGGTCGCCGAGGACCTTGTCGAAGGACTCCATGGCGATCGGGACCAGGTCGGGGTGCGCGACCCAGGAGCCGTCGAAACCGTCGCCCGCCTCACGGTCCTTGTCCGCCTTGACCTTCTCGAAGGCGACCTTGTTGACCTCCTCGTCGCGGCGCGAGGGGATGAACGCGGCCATGCCGCCGATCGCGTGCGCTCCGCGCTTGTGGCAGGTACGCACGAGGAGTTCGGTGTACGCCCGCATGAACGGGGCCGTCATCGTGACCGCGTTGCGGTCCGGCAGGACGAACTTGGCACCGCCGTCACGGAAGTTCTTGACGATCGAGAAGAGGTAGTCCCAGCGGCCCGCGTTCAGTCCTGAGGCGTGGTCGCGGAGTTCGTAGAGGATCTCCTCCATCTCGTACGCCGCCGTGATCGTCTCGATCAGGACGGTCGCGCGGACGGTGCCCCGCGGGATGCCGATGTGGTCCTGCGCGAAGACGAAGACGTCGTTCCACAGGCGCGCCTCCAGGTGGGACTCCGTCTTCGGCAGGTAGAAGTACGGGCCCTTGCCGAGGTCGAGGAGCCGCCGCGCGTTGTGGAAGAAGTACAGGCCGAAGTCGACGAGCGCGCCGGGGACGGGCGTGCCGTCGCCGTCCACGAGATGGCGCTCGTTCAGGTGCCAGCCGCGCGGACGCATCACGACGGTCGCCAGCTCGGCGTTGTCCTTCAGCGCGTACGACTTGCCGGTGCGCTGGTCCGTGAAGTCGATGCGGCGCTCGTAGGCGTCGGTCAGGTTGAGCTGGCCGAGGATCACGTTCTCCCAGGTGGGAGCGGAGGCGTCCTCGAAGTCCGCGAGCCAGATCCGGGCGCCCGAGTTGAGGGCGTTGATCGTCATCTTGCGGTCGGTGGGGCCGGTGATCTCGACCCGGCGGTCGTTCAGCGCGGCCGGAGCGGGGGCCACCTGCCAGGAGTCGTCCGCGCGGATCGCGGCGGTCTCGGGGAGGAAGTCGAGCGTGGAGGTGCGGGCGATCTCGGCGCGGCGCTCCGCGCGGCGGGCCAGGAGGTCGTCACGCCGGGGCGTGAACAGCCGGTGCAGCTCGGCCACGAAGGCGAGGGCCGCGTCGGTGAGGACCTCCTCCTGCCGGGGCAGGGGCTCGGCGTCGACGATGGCCAGCGGGGACGGCGCTGGTGCGGACATGAGCTGTCACTTCCTTCAGCGAGCTACGTACGAGGGGTTTGCGGCTTCTCACGCGGTACGGCTTCTCCTGAACCACCCGAGCGAACCACGTGCGGAGCGCGTACGCCGCGGCACTGGGTGCCAGGGGCCCAGGGTGCGGCGGACGGCGCCCTCGGAACAGCCGGGCGCTTCTGAGCAGTGGATACTAGTTTCCTCATGGTGGAAGTTCAATGGTTTGTTGATGTCGAGATTCTCCGGGTCGACAGAAGGTGGCGCTCGGTGCCACCCCGTTCACTCCAAGTGGACGAGGTCCGCCTCGGTGTCGATGTCGTACGCCTGCGCCACGTCGCCGCACTCGACGAGCGTGATCTCGTCCCGGTGGGCCGCGAGGTAGGCGCGCGCGCCGCGGTCCCCGGTGGCGGACGCGGCGACGCCCGCCCAGTGCCCGGCGCCGAACAGCACCGGATGGCCGCGCTCACCGCCGTACGCGGCCGCGGCGAGCGTCCCCGGCGACGCGTACGCGGCGAGGACCCGGGCCACCGCCCGAGGTCCGATCCCCGGCTGGTCGACCAGTGAGACCAGGGCCGCCCCGGCTCCGCTGTCCGCCAGCGACCCGAGGCCGGCGTGCAGCGACGTGCCCATCCCGGCCTCCCACTCGGGGTTGTCCACGAGCACGCACCCGTCCAGCACGGCCCGCTCCCGGACGTCGGCGGCCCGCGCGCCCAGCACCACGTGGACGCGGCTGCACCCGCCCGCCCGCAGGACCCCGACCGCGTGTTCGACCAGCGGGCGTCCGCGGTGCGACAGCAACGCCTTGGGCCGGCCTCCGAGCCGGCGTCCGCCCCCGGCCGCCAGCAGCAGGCCCGTGACCTGTTCCTTCTTCTCCGTCATCCCCCCTGCATACCCGACACCGCGCGGGCCTGCCCCACAGCCGTGCGGTGCGCGGGACGTCCGCGCGGCGAATTTCCGTCCGTGGAGTGGCGCCCGCCGTGCCGGGTGGCGTTTACTGGCCCGCGCCCCCGGCGTCCGGCCCGTGCCGCGGGGGGAGTTGGAGCCGAGGGGACGCGGGACGTCGCACAAGGACGTGCGAGGGGGGAGAGCTGTGTTGCGGAGCCTGGGACAGAAGCCGGTGGCCGGCAGTGACGAGGATCCGAGGGTGGCGGAACTGCACTCCGCCGTCTCGCGACTGCGTCGTGAACTGGCCGCGATTCCCGCCGAGTTCCCCGACCGCTGCATAGCCGAGGACGAGCTCGCGGCGCTGGCCGCCCTGACCGTCGGCGGCGCTCCCGAGGTCCCGCGACTGCGGCGCGCCCTGCTCCTGATCGCCGGCGCCATCGGCTCGGTCAGCGCCCTGGCGGCCGGCCTCGCCGACGTGCGCAGAGCGGTGGAACTCTTCGGGGCGCCGCCGGGGCGGTAGGGGTGCGCCGGCCGCCCCGGAATGCGCCCCGGGACAGGCCCACCCCTCGGGACGCGCCACCGCGCCCGGGACGCGCCACCACCCCTCGGGACGCGCCACCGCGCCCGGGACGCGCCACCGTGCCCGGGACGCGCCACCGTGCCCGGCTCGGTGAGGCGGGCGCGGTGGGGAGGCGGGGGCGGGATCCGGTCAGGCGGGCGGGCCCGAGCTCGCCAGGACCTCCGAGAGCTCCGTCGCCACCTGCTGGAGCACGGGGACGATCTTCTCCGTGGCGGCCTCGGTGACGCGGCCTGCCGGGCCCGAGATCGAGATCGCGGCGGCGGTGGGGGAGTTCGGTACGGAGACCGCGAGGCAGCGGACTCCTATCTCCTGCTCGTTGTCGTCGAGCGCGTAGCCGATCCGGCGGACCTCCTCCAGCGCGGCGAGGAAACCGTCCGGCGTGGTGATCGTCTTCTCCGTGGCGGCGGGCATGCCGGTGCGGGCCAGCAGCGAGCGCACCTCGTCGTCGGGCGTGTGCGCCAGCAGGGCCTTGCCCACCCCCGTGGAGTGCGGCAGCACCCGGCGGCCGACCTCGGTGAACATCCGCATCGAGTGCTTGGACGGCACCTGGGCGACGTAGACGATCTCGTCCCCGTCGAGCAGCGCCATGTTCGCCGTCTCCCCGGTCTCCTCGACCAGCCGGGCGAGATGGGGGCGGGCCCAGGTGCCGAGGAGCCGCGCCGAGGACTCGCCGAGGCGGATGAGCCGGGGGCCGAGCGCGTAGCGCCGGTTGGGCTGCTGGCGCACATAGCCGCAGGCGACCAGTGTGCGCATCAGGCGGTGGATGGTGGGCAGCGGCAGCCCGCTGCTGGCGGAGAGCTCGCTCAGGCCGACCTCGCCCCCCGCGTCCGCCATCCGTTCGAGCAGGTCGAAGGCGCGCTCGAGGGACTGGACGCCACCGCTGGCGGCGGAAGACTTGGCGGCGGCTTGTGCGGGGGCGTCGCTGGCGCTGGACGTCGGCACGGCGCGGTCCTTTCAAGGGCAGGCAGGCAGGGACGCAGCCTACCCGGCGGTCGGTCGACTCCCCGGCTGTGCGTAGCTACGTTCTGCTTCCTGAAATACTAATTCCGCCTTGTGGAAACGTACAGAGTGGGGCGCGCCGGGCGCAGAGTGGAGAAGGGGGCCCTTGACGGCGCGGGAGCGGGAGTGAAGACTCTTTCAACAGAACGTTGAATTCCGCCACGCGGAAGTGGACAGCGGCAGAGAGAGGGGTCCGGGTGTCCGACGTCGAACTGGTGCTGCGCTCGACACGCGTCATCACGCCGGAGGGGACGCGTGCCGCCTCGGTCGCGGTCGCCGCCGGGAAGATCACGGCCGTACGCGCGCACGACGCCGAGGTGCCGCCGGGCGCCCGGCTGGAGGACTTCGGCGACGACGTCCTGCTGCCCGGCCTCGTCGACACCCACGTGCACGTCAACGACCCCGGCCGCACGGAGTGGGAGGGTTTCTGGACCGCGACGCGCGCCGCGGCCGCCGGCGGCATCACCACCCTCGTCGACATGCCGCTCAACTCCCTCCCGCCGACCACCACGGCCGGCAACCTGCGCACCAAGCAGGACGTCGCCCGCCCCAAGGCGCACATCGACGTCGGTTTCTGGGGCGGTGCCCTGCCCGACAACGTCAAGGACCTGCGGCCCCTGCACGACGCGGGCGTCTTCGGCTTCAAGGCGTTCCTCTCGCCCTCCGGCGTGGACGAGTTCCCGGAGCTCGACCAGGAACAGCTCGCCCAGTCCCTCGCGGAGATCGCCGGCTTCGGCGGGCTCCTCATCGTGCACGCCGAGGATCCGCACCACCTCGCCGCGGCCCCGCAGAAGGGCGGCCGCAAGTACGCCGACTTCCTCGCCTCGCGCCCCCGGGACGCCGAGGACACCGCCATCGGGAACCTCATCGCGCAGGCGAAGCGGCTCGACGCGCGCGTGCACGTGCTGCACCTCTCGTCCAGCGACGCCCTGCCGCTGATCGCCGCGGCGAAGGCCGAGGGGGTGCGGATCACCGTGGAGACCTGCCCGCACTACCTCACCCTCACCGCCGAGGAAGTCCCGGACGGGGCCAGCGAGTTCAAGTGCTGCCCGCCGATCCGCGAGGCCGCCAACCAGGACCTGCTGTGGCAGGCGCTCGCCGACGGCACCATCGACTGCGTGGTCACCGACCACTCGCCCTCCACGGCCGACCTCAAGACCGACGACTTCGCCACCGCGTGGGGCGGCATCTCGGGCCTCCAGCTGAGCCTGCCCGCGGTGTGGACGGCGGCCCGCACCCGCGGCCACGGGCTGGAGGACGTCGTCCGCTGGATGTCGACCCGCACGGCGCGGCTCGCCGGACTGAGCCAGAAGGGCGCCATCGAGGCGGGCCGCGACGCCGACTTCGCCGTCCTCGCCCCGGACGAGACGTTCACCGTGGACCCCGCCCGGCTCCAGCATCGCAACCGGGTCACCGCGTACGCGGGCAGGACCCTCAGCGGCGTAGTCAAGTCCACCTGGCTGCGCGGCGAACGCATCGTGGCCGACGGCCGCTTCACCGAGCCGGTCGGGCAGCTCCTCGCCCGGCACCCCTGACCGACTCCGCGCGCCCGCACCCGCAGCGGCCGACTCCCGACCCGAAAGGCAGACCTGATCATCGTGACGGCGATTACCGGCTTCACCGGCGACGCGAACCCCTACGGAGGCGGCGACCCGTACGCGGACTACCGCACCGCCGACCTCCCCTTCACCCAGTACGCCGACCTCGCCGACCGCCGGCTGGGCGCCGGTGTCATCGCCGCCAACGACGAGTTCTTCGCGGAGCGCGAGAACCTGCTGGTGCCGGGACCCGCCGAGTTCGACCCCGAGCACTTCGGGCACAAGGGCAAGATCATGGACGGCTGGGAGACCCGCCGCAGGCGCGGCGCCTCGGCCGGGCACCCGTGGCCGACCGCCGATGACCACGACTGGGCCCTCGTCCGCCTGGGCGCCCCCGGTGTCGTACGCGGCATCGTCGTCGACACCGCCCACTTCCGCGGCAACTACCCCCAGGCGGTCTCGGTGGAGGGCACCTCGGTCCCCGGTTCCCCGTCCCCCGGGGAACTCCTGGGCGACGACGTGAAGTGGACGACGCTCGTCCCCCGCACGCCGGTCGGCGGCCACGCGGCCAACGGCTTCGCGGTCTCCGTGGAACAGCGCTTCACCCACCTGCGGGTCAACCAGCACCCCGACGGCGGCATCGCCCGCCTGCGGGTGTACGGCGAGGTCGTGCCGGACCCCGCGTGGCTGTCCGTACTGGGCGCGTTCGACGTCGTCGCCCTGGAGAACGGCGGCCAGGTCGAGGACGCGTCCGACCGCTTCTACTCGCCCGCCGGCAACACCATCCAGCCGGGCCGCTCCCGCAAGATGGACGACGGCTGGGAGACCCGCAGGCGCCGCGACGACGGCAACGACTGGATCCGCTACCGGCTGGCCGCGCAGGCGGAGATCCGCGCCATCGAGATCGACACGGCGTACCTGAAGGGCAACTCCGCGGGCTGGGCCTCGGTCTCCGTGAAGAACGACCCCGACGACCCCGACGGCCCTGGCGACGCGGACGGCTCGGGCGAGTGGACGGAGATCCTCCCGCGCACCCGCCTACAGCCCGACACGAACCACCGCTTCGTCCTCGACGGGCCGGCCGTCGCCACTCACGCGCGCGTGGACATCTTTCCCGACGGCGGCATCTCCCGGCTGCGGCTCTTCGGCTCCCTCACGGAGAAGGGCACCACCGGCCTCACGACCCGCCACCAGGAACTGGGCGGCTGACCGCGGCGTTCCGGCCCTCCGGCACGCGAGGGCGGAACCCCGGACCGGGAGGGGCATGGGCGCGGGGCGATTCCCTGCTTGAGCCGGCCCTGGCCACCGGCCCGAAGCCACGCCGGGCGGCCCGCCTGGAGCGGGGCCGAGCGGCACGCTCAGGCCGGACCCGGCGTCGCTCCCCGGGGGTGGGCTGCGCCAAGTGGCAAGCCCCGGCCAGACTCGGCGCGCCCCCCCGTGGGGGCCGGCCGGGCTGATTGGCACGCCCGGAGCGGGGCCGAGTGCACGCCCGGAGGGGACGCGCGGCAGGCTCCGGCCGGGCCCGGCGCGGCCCCCGGTGGTCCATAGAGCCGAGCTGCACCCCCGGCCAGATTGAAGCGGCCCCGCCCCAGGGGCCGGGCGGGCCGAGTAACACGCCCGCGGCCGGGCCCGGCGCCGCCCCCGACGGTCGGCCGAGCCGAGTGGCACGCCCACAGGGCCGAGCGGCACGCCCCGACCGGACCCGGGCGCGGCCTCCCGGGGGTTGGCCGACCGAGCGGCACACCCGAAGCCGGGCCGAGCGGCACGCCTCCGGCCGGACCCGGCGCGGCCCGGTCAAACCCGAGCGGCACGCCCCCAGGCTGGATCGAGCGGCCCCCCGGGGTCGGCCTACGCGGCGTGTCCCCCGTCCACCGAGAACTCTGCGCCCGTGACGAAGGCGGCCTCGGCCCCGGCGAGGAACGCCACCATCGCCGCCACCTCACCGGCGGAGCCGAACCGTCCCAGCGCGGTCATCGCCACCTGCCCCGCCGCGATGGGCCCGTCCGCCGGGTTCATGTCGGTGTCGACCGGCCCCGGATGGACGATGTTCGCGGTGACACCCCGCTCGCCCAGCTCCCGGGCGAGCGCCTTCGTCAGTCCGACCAGCGCCGACTTGCTCATCGTGTAGAGCGTGCCGCCCGGCCCGGGCACCCGCTGCGTCATGCACGTGCCGACGGTGATGATCCGCCCGCCGCGCTCCATGCGCGCGGCCGCGGCCCGGGACGCCAGGAAGGCCGAGCGCACGTTCACGGCGAGCACCCGGTCGACGTCCGCGAGGGACAGCGAGTCGAGCGGGCCGAGCACCCCGACCCCCGCGTTGTTGACGAGCACGTCGATCCGCCCGAACGCCTCCACGGTCAGGTCCACCGCCCCGGCGGCCTCCGCCGCGTCCCCGGAGTCCGCCCGCAGGGCGAGCCCGCGGCGCCCGAGCGCCTCCACCTCCCGTACGACGGCCTCCGCCGCCTCCTTGCCCCGCACATAGGTGATCGCCACGTCCGCGCCCTCCCGGGCGAGCCGCACCGCCGTCGCCGCGCCGATACCGCGGCTCGCGCCGGTCACCAGGGCCACCTTGCCGCGCAGGGACTCCCGCGCGGTCGTCGTCTGTGAAGTCGTTGTCGTCATGGGTCCATCCCAGCGGGCGGGCGGGGCAGGTGCTGGCGGCGAACGGACACCGACCTGTGCGGAACTCTCACCTCCGTTTCGTGCGTTCCCTCCTCGTGACCCTTCAGCGAGAGATCGTCGGCAACGCCATGCAGATGGCGGTCGTGAACCTGACCCCCGGCCAGACCGTGTACTGCGAGGCCGGGAAGTTCCTCTTCAAGACCACGAACGTGACCATGGAGACCCGTCTCTCCGGCCCCTCGGGCGGCGGTGGCGCCCAGCAGCCCGGATCGGGCGGCGGCATGGGCGGCATGCTGCGCCAGGCCATGGGGACCGCCATGCAGGCCGGCCAGCGCGCACTGGCCGGCGAATCGCTGGCGTTCCAGTACTTCACCTCGACCGGCGGCGAGGGCACCGTCGGCTTCGCGGGCGTGCTGCCGGGCGAGATGCGCGCCCTGGAGCTGGACGGCACGCGCGCGTGGTTCGCCGAGAAGGACGCCTTCGTGGCCGCCGAGTCGACCGTGGACTTCGGGATCGCCTTCCAGGGCGGCCGGACGGGGCGCAGCGGCGGCGAGGGCTTCGTCCTGGAGAAGTTCACCGGCCGGGGGACGGTGATCATCGCCGGTGCCGGCAACTTCATCGACCTGAACCCCGCCGATTTCGGCGGCCGCATCGAGGTCGACACCGGCTGCGTCGTCGCCTTCGAGGAGGGCATCCAGTACGGCGTCCAGCGCATCGGCGGGCTCAACCGGCAGGGGCTGATGAACGCCGTCTTCGGCGGTGAGGGACTCTCGCTCGCCACCCTGGAGGGCAACGGCAGCGTCATCCTCCAGTCCCTCACCATCGAGAGCCTCGCCAACGCGCTGAAGAAGGCGCAGGGCGGCGACAAGCAGGGCCCGACGGGAGGGGTGTTCTCGCCGAACGCGGGCTGAGCGCCCGCCCAGGCCGGCCGCCGTGCCGCGGCCGACCGATGAGTTGCGGGCGCCGGGCCGCCCGGCGTACGGCAGCTACTGACTCTCGGCGGCCGCGAACAGGGCGAACGAGAGGACGAGCAGCGCGACGCTCGCATAGATCTCGTACCCGTCGAGGAGACCGAACCGCTGCACGAGGCCCCAGCCGTGCAGGAAGCCGGTGACCTCCTGCACCAGGCCGATGGAGCCCTGCACCAGGGCGACGAAGCCGAGAACCTCCAGTATCTGTTTCACCCCCGAATCCTCGCCCCGCGGACCCCTCGCCTTCATCGGCCGCGGGGCGGGGTGCGGGCGACGGAAGGCGGGACCCGCGCCGGACGTGCGCGACCGAAGCATGGCCGCGCCCGGCGGAAACGCGCCGAAGGTCGCAGCCCCGGCGACTTTGGTGGGCGATCACGCCCGCGACCGGGTGCGGGCACCCGCCCGTGCGTAGATTTGTCGGCCGTGAGTGAGAGAGATCCGGCGTCCGTGTCGCAGGGGACCCCGGAGCGGATGGTGCCGGCCCCACGCCCCCTGCCGGGCCCGCGGTGGCTGCTGCCGTCCGCCCTGACCGCCGAACTGGAAGCCGGCCGCACCGGACGGTCCGGACGTCCGCGCCGTACGGTGCGCGACTGGCTCGTCGACTTCGGATGCTTCCTGCTGGCCGTGGGCATCGGGCTGCTGGCCGCGGACACGGTGACCGGCGACCCCAACACCCCGCACGGCGTCGCCGTCGCCGACCAGTGGCTCGGGGCGCTGGCCTGCGCGGCGGTCTGGCTGCGCCGCCGGTGGCCCCTCGGGCTCGCCGTGGCGATGATCCCCGTGGGACTGTTCTCCAACACCGCGGGCGGCGCGGGCATGGTCGCCCTCTTCACCCTCGCGGTGCACCGCCCGTTCACGTACGTGGGCTGGGTCGGCGGGGCGTCACTGGCCCTCATCCCGTTCTTCTTCTGGCTGCGCCCCGATCCCGACCTGCCCTACGCCGCCGCGGTCGCCCTCACCGTGCTCGTGACCGTCTCGGTGGTCGGCTGGGGCATGTTCGTACGGTCCAAGCGGCAGCTCCTGCTCAGTCTGCGGGACCGGGCACGGCGGGCGGAGACCGAGGCGGAGCTGCGGGCCGAGCAGGCGCAGCGGCTCGCCCGGGAGTCCATCGCGCGCGAGATGCACGACGTGCTCGCCCACCGGCTGACGCTGCTCAGCGTGCACGCGGGAGCCCTGGAGTTCCGGCCGGACGCCCCGCGGGAGGAGGTCGCGCGGGCCGCCGGGGTGATCCGGGAGAGCGCGCACGAGGCGCTCCAGGACCTGCGGGAGATCATCGGAGTCCTGCGGGCGAGCGAGGGCGGTGACGCCTCCGGGCGTCCGCAGCCGACGCTCGCCGCGCTGGACGCCCTGGTGGCCGAGTCGCGCGACGCCGGTATGAGGGTCGTCCTCGACCACCGCGTCACCGACCCGGCGGGCGTCCCCGCATCCATCGGGCGCACCGCCTACCGCATCGCCCAGGAGGGGCTGACGAACGCCCGCAAGCACGCCCCCGGCGCGGAGGTCACGGTGTCCGTCGCCGGCGCTCCGGGCGACGGGCTCACCGTCTCCGTACGCAACCCCGCGCCCCCGGGGGCCGTCCCGCCCGTCCCCGGTTCCGGACAGGGGCTCATCGGCCTGACCGAGCGGGCGACGCTGGCGGGCGGCCGCCTCGAACACGGCGCCGCGGGGGGCGGTGCGTTCGAGGTCCGCGCCTGGCTGCCCTGGAGCTGACCACGCCCCGCCCGGCGGTCCTGCGGGGGCGCGCGCAGTGTTTCCGGGGCGCGTGCCGGACCAAGGTACGCAACCTCATGTCCTGGCGCCCGTGAGGCAGTTGACTTGGTCCCCACAGCAAGCACATGCGCAACGGGAGGGGCCACAGCGTGACTTTCGGGGGAAACAATCCGTACCAGCCGCCACCGGGGCCGTACCAGCCACCACCGGGGCCGGGACCGTACCCGCCGCCGCAGGGAGGGTGGCCCCCGCACCCGGGGCCGTACGTCCCGCAACAGGCCGGATGGCCACCCCCTCCCGGACCGTACCCGCCGTACCTCCCGCCGCGGCCGCCCCTGACCGCATGGCAGCGGCTGCGTGAGGACGAGTGGCCCCCGCTGCGGGAGCTGGTCGCCGGCAGGATCAGCGGCTGCGCGTGGTCGCTGCTGCTGATCCCGTGCACCTGGGCCGTGTTCCTGCCCGTGGTGCTGGGCTACCCGGTGGCCCGTTCGGCCCGTCGCAGCGCCCGGCGGATCTTCCCCTCGCGCGGTCACCGCCGCATCGAGGACGCCGACATCATGCGGGTGCAGAAGACCCGTGCCTGGCTCGCCACTCTCATGTCCGTGGTCATCCTCGTCGCGTACGGCAAGCCGGAGGACATGGCCAAGGTGCAGCAGCAGTTCATGCTCCGGCTGCTCGTCACCCCCTGGCTGCTGCTGCTGAGTACGCCCGTCGTCGTGGCGGTGCTCTTCCGCTGGGCCTCACCGGCCGCGAAGCGGAGCATGCGGGTGCGGCTGCGGGCCGCGGGAGAGTCGGCGGCCTGGTACATCGCGGCCTTCACCGCGGTGCCCATGGTCAGCGTGGTGGCGTACGGCATCCAGCAGGTCGCCGGACCCGACGCGGCCGGCTGGACCATGATCGTGCTGATGGTGCCGATGCTCTGGGTGCTGCTCTTCGTCGTCTTCGCCACCGGACCCGCGGTGCGGAGCGCCTTCAACACGGCGGCCGTGCACGCCGCGCTGCCCGCCCTGCTGACCGGCGTCCTGGTGTGGGAGTTCGCCGTCATCGGGCTGATCATGGGAGGACTGCCGCCCGGCCCGCCCCTGATCAAGGTCTGCTCCCTCCTCGGCGGACCGGCGTCCGTGACGGCCGTGGTCTGGTGGGAGATCGACCGGCTGCGCACCCGCTACGGTGTCGCCCTGCGCGGCTGAGACGACGAGGCGGCCGGGTGGCTTCGAGGCATCGGGCCGAACCGGTGCGGTCGGGCGCGGCGGCCTCACTACGGTAGGGCCATGACTGCCATCCGACTGCTCCTCGTCGACGACGATCCCCTGGTACGGGCCGGCCTGTCCTTCATGATGGGCGGCGCCGACGACATCGAGATCGTCGGTGAGGCCGCCGACGGCAGCGAGGCCGCCGCGCTCGTCGACCGCACCCGGCCCGACGTCGTCCTCATGGACATCCGGATGCCGACGGTGGACGGGCTCGCCGCCACCGAGCAGCTCCGAGGCCGCAAGGACGCACCCCAGGTGATCGTCCTGACCACCTTCCACGCCGACGACCAGGTGCTGCGGGCGCTGCGTGCGGGCGCGGCCGGGTTCGTCCTCAAGGACACCCCGCCCGCGGAGATCCTCCAGGCGGTACGACGGGTCGCGGCGGGCGACCCGGTGCTCTCGCCCGCCGTCACCCGCCAGTTGATGGAACACGCGGCCGGAGCGCCCGCCGACACCCGCAGGCTGGCCGCCCGCCCCCGGATCGCCGCCCTCAACGACCGCGAGCGCGAGGTGGCCGTCGCGGTCGGCAGGGGCGGCTCGAACGCCGAGATCGCCGCGGAGCTGTTCATGAGCGTCGCGACGGTCAAGACGCACGTCTCCCGCATCCTCGCCAAGCTCGGTCTCAACAACCGCGTCCAGATAGCCCTGTTGACGTACGACGCAGGCCTTCTCGAAGAGGACACGCCCTAGCCGCCCCTAGCTGCCGTCCCGCCCGCCCGGGATCTCCGCCAGGCGTACCGGGCGGTGTTCGAGGCGGGACAGTTCGCAGGCCTCCGCGATGCGCAGGGCGTGCAGGGCCTCGCGGCCGTCGCACGGGTTGGCGCGCTCACCGCGCACCACCTCGACGAAGGCGGTGAGTTCGGCCTCGTACGCGGGCCCGAAGCGCTCCAGGAAGCCGGTCCACGGCTTGTCCGCGGCCGGCGGCCCGGCCGGCTCGGTGGAGGCGATCGGCGTACGGTCGTCGAGGCCGACGCCGATCTGGTCCAGCTCGCCCGCCAGCTCCATGCGGACGTCGTAGCCGGCGCCGTTCAGCCGGGTCGCCGTCGCGGTGGCGAGCGTGCCGTCGTCCAGGGTGAGGACGGCCGCCGCCGTGTCGATGTCGTGCGCCTCGCGGAACATCGCGGGCCCCGCGTCGGACCCGGTCGCGTACACCTCGCTCACCTCGCGGCCGGTCACCCACCGCACGATGTCGAAGTCGTGGACCAGGCAGTCCCGGTAGAGCCCGCCGGAGAGCGGGAGGTACGCGGCCGGGGGCGGCGACTGGTCCGACGTCATCGCCCGGATCGTGTGCAGCCGCCCGAGCCGGCCGGCGCGCACCGCCTCGCGTGCGGCCGCGTAGCCCGCGTCGAAGCGCCGCTGGAAACCCAGCTGGAGGACCGTCCCGGCCGCGTCGACCTCGGCGAGCGCGGCCAGCGTGCCCGGCAGATCGAGGGCGATGGGCTTCTCGCAGAACACCGGCAGTCCGGAGCGTGCCGCCCGGCCGATCAGTTCGGCGTGGGCCGAGGTCGCCGCCGTGATCACCACGGCGTCCACCCCCCAGGTGAAGATCTCGTCCGTGCTGGGAGCCACCGTCGCACCGAGCCGGTCGGCGAGTGCGTGCGCCCGCGCGGGATCCGCGTCCGTGACGATGAGGGAGCCGACCTCGCGATGGCGGGTGAGAGCGGTCGCGTGGAATGTGCCGATACGACCCGTTCCGATAAGTCCGATGCGCATGGGAACAAACTGAAGGCGCACCCGGCGCCCTGTCAATGGTTTGTCCTGACAATCGAACTTCACAACTTCCCGTCATCTTCTCCCGGAGCTACGCTCGGGCCGTGCCGAAACCAGATGTGGATCCGACCGTGTCGCTCCAGCTCAGCGTCGACCGCAGCAGTCCGGTCCCGCTGTACTTCCAGCTGTCCCAGCAGCTCGAGGCCGCGATCGAGCACGGAACCCTGACCCCGGGCAGCCTCCTCGGCAACGAGATCGAACTCGCCGGACGGCTTGGCCTGTCCCGGCCCACGGTCCGGCAGGCCATCCAGTCCCTCGTCGACAAGGGCCTGCTGGTGCGCCGCCGCGGCGTCGGCACCCAGGTCGTGCACAGCCAGGTCAAGCGTCCCCTGGAACTCAGCAGTCTGTACGACGACCTGGAGGCGGCGGGGCAGCGGCCGGCCACCCAAGTCCTGCACAACGTCGTCGAGCCGGCGTCCGCCGAGGTCGCCGCCGCACTCGGTGTCGCCGAGGACAGCGACGTGCACCGCGTGGAACGGCTCCGGCTCGCGCACGGCGAGCCGATGGCGTACCTGTGCAACCACCTGCCCCCGGGGCTGCTCCCGCTGGACAGCGAACGGCTGGAGGCCACCGGCCTGTACCGGCTGATGCGTGCCGCGGGCATCACCCTGCACAGCGCCCGCCAGACCGTCGGCGCCCGCGCCGCCACCGCCGAGGAGGGCGAACGGCTCGGCGAGCCCGCGGGTGCGCCCCTGCTCACCATGCAGCGCACCACTTTCGACGACACCGGCCGGGCGGTCGAGTTCGGCTCGCACACCTACCGCGCCTCGCGCTACTCCTTCGAGTTCCAGCTCCTCGTACGGCCCTGAAGTGCCTCGGGAGCGTCGCGGGGCGCGCCCCGGGCGCCGGTGAATCTCAATCGTAAGAATGTTCAGACAAAGCCATTGACGGGTGTGCGGACCCGGAGCTAGAACTCCCCTCAGCCGCAACGGGGCGGCGCGAGAGAGGGTGGTCCCACCATGCGTACAGCACGCACAGCCGCAGCGGTGATAGCCGCGATCGCGCTCGCCGCAGGATGCAGCAGCTCCGGCGGCAAGGACTCCGAGGACTCCGGTGACGGCGGCGCGGGCGGCGGCAAGGCCGTCAGCACACCCCGCCTGAAGATCGCCATGGTGACCCACGCGGGCGCCGGTGACACCTTCTGGGACATCGTGCAGAGCGGCGCCGAGCAGGCGGCGGCCAAGGACAACGTGCAGTTCCTGTACTCCAACGACAAGGAGGCCAAGGGACAGGCCGAGCTCGTCCAGTCCGCGATCGACAAGAAGGTCGACGGCGTCGTCGTCTCGCTCGCCAAGCCCGAGGCCATGAAGGACGTCCTCGCCAAGGCCGCGAAGGCGGGCATCCCGGTCGTCACGATCAACTCCGGGTCCGAGTTCTCGAAGCAGTTCGGGGCGCTCTCGCACATCGGCCAGGACGAGTCCGTGGCCGGCGAGGCGGTCGGCGACGAGCTCAGGGGGCGGGGCCTGAAAAAGGCGCTGTGCGTCATCCACGAACAGGGCAACGTCTCCCTGGAGCAGCGCTGCGCCGGTGTCAAGAAGACCTTCGGCGGCCCGGTGGAGAACCTCAACGTCGAGGGCACCGACGCGCCCTCCGCCCAGTCCGCGATCGAGGCGAAGCTCCAGGCGTCCAAGGACATCGACGCCGTCGTCACGCTCGGCGCCCCGATCGCCGCGGTCGCCGTCCAGGCCAAGGAGGGCGCGGGCAGCAAGGCGGAGATCGACACCTTCGACCTGAACGCCGAGGTCGTCAAGCGGCTCAAGGCCAAGGAGGTCGGCTTCGCCGTCGACCAGCAGCCCTACCTCCAGGGCTACCTCGCCGTCGACGAGCTGTGGCTGCACGCGTACAACGCCAACGCCCTCGGCGGCGGCAAGCCCGTCCTCACCGGCCCGCAGATCATCACCGAGAAGGACGTGCCGGCACTCGAGAAGTACACAGCGCGCGGTACCCGATGAACACGTGCAGGCTCCCTGTGTTCGATACTTGGGCGGACCAAGTAGCAGAGCAAGAAGGGCACGGCCTCGTGGCACGGACTCGGACATGGGTATCCATCGCGCTGGCAGGGGCGCTCGGCGTGTCCCTCGCGGGCTGCAGCAGCACCGGCGGCAAGCGCGCCGAGGACGCCCGCAAGGCCGCGTCCGCCCAGGGGAAGGCGGCCGTGGACACGCCCCGCTGGACCTTCGCCATGGTCACCCACTCGGGTGATGGCGACACGTTCTGGGACATCGTCCAGAGCGGCGCGGAGCAGGCCGCCGTCAAGGACAACATCAACTTCCTGTACTCGCACAACGCCGAGGCCCAGCAGCAGGCGCAGCTGGTGGACGCGGCCGTCGACAAGAAGGTCGACGGCATCATCGTCTCGCTCGCCAAGCCCGACGCGATGAAGGCCGCCCTGGCCCGCGCCGGGAAGGCCGGCATCCCGGTGATCACCGTGAACTCCGGCTCCGAGCAGTCCAAGGCGTTCGGCGCGCTCACCCACGTCGGCCAGGACGAGACCATCGCAGGCGAGGCCGTCGGCGACGAGCTCGACGAGCGCGACCGCAAGAAGGCCCTGTGCATCCTGCACGAACAGGGCAACGTCGGTCACGAGCAGCGCTGCGCCGGCGTCAGGAAGACCTTCGACGGCGACGTGCAGAACCTGTACGTCCAGGGCACCGACATGTCCGCCGTGCAGTCCTCCATCGGCGCCAAGCTCCAGGCCGACAAGTCCATCGACACCATCGTCACGCTCGGCGCCCCCTACGCGGACACGGCCGTGAAAGCCAAGAAGGACGCGGGCAGCAAGGCCGAGGTCGACACCTTCGACCTGAACGCCAAGGTGGCCGCGGAACTCAAGGACGGCACGCTCGGCTTCGCCGTCGACCAGCAGCCCTACCTCCAGGGGTACCAGGCGGTGGACCTGCTGTGGCTGTACAAGTACAACGCCGACGTCCTCGGTGGCGGCAAGCCGGTCCTCACCGGCCCGCAGATCATCACCAAGGACCAGGCCGGCGCGCTCGAGGAGTTCACGAAGCGGGGGACGCGATGACCGCGACAGCACCGGCACCGGCGCCGGAGACCGACGCCGACGAACGGCTCGTCAAGACCTCGCCGCTGCGCAGGCTCCTCGGCCGTCCCGAGCTCGGCTCGGTGGTCGGCGCCGTCGCCGTCTTCGTCTTCTTCTCCGTCGTCGCGGACAGCTTCCTGCGGGCCTCCAGCCTCAGCACGGTCCTGTACGCGGCCTCGACGATCGGCATCATGGCGGTCCCCGTCGCACTGCTGATGATCGGCGGCGAGTTCGACCTGTCGGCCGGCGTCATGGTGACGTCGGCCGCGCTGATCTCCTCGATGTTCAGCTACCAGATGACCACGAACGTCTGGGTCGGCGTGCTGGTCTCCCTGGTGGTGACCCTCGCGATCGGCGCGTTCAACGGCTTCATGCTGACCCGCACCGAACTCCCGAGCTTCATCATCACGCTCGGCACCTTCCTGATGCTGACCGGCATGAACCTCGGTCTCACCAAGTTCATCAGCGGCACGGTCTCCACCAAGTCGATCTCCGACATGGAGGGGTTCTCGTCCGCCAAGGACGTCTTCGCCTCCGTGGTCACCATCGGCGGCGTCGACTACAAGATCACCATCCTGTGGTGGTTCGCCCTGGTCGCCGTCGCCTCCTGGATCCTGCTGCGCACCCGCGTCGGCAACTGGATCTTCGCGGTCGGCGGCAACAAGGACGCGGCCCGCGCGGTCGGCGTCCCGGTCGACCGGACCAAGATCGGCCTCTACATGGGCGTCGCCTTCGCCGCCTGGATCTCCGGACAGCACCTGCTCTTCTCCTTCGACGTGGTGCAGTCCGGCGAGGGCGTCGGCAAGGAACTGATCTACATCATCGCGGCCGTCATCGGCGGCTGCCTGATCACCGGCGGCTACGGCTCGGCGGTGGGCTCGGCGGTCGGCGCGTTCATCTTCGGCATGACCGACAAGGGCATCGTCTTCGCCGAGTGGAACCCCGACTGGTTCAAGTTCTTCCTCGGAGCGATGCTGCTCCTCGCGACCCTGCTCAACGCCTGGGTCCGCAAGCGCGCGGAGGCCACGAAGTGACGGACAGGACGGCGGCCGGGGAACGTACGGCGCTCGTGGAGCTGACCGACGTCAGCAAGTACTACGGGAACATCCGCGCCATCGAGGGAGTGTCCCTCGAGGTCCACGCCGGCGAGATCTCCTGCGTGCTCGGCGACAACGGCGCGGGCAAGTCGACCCTCATCAAGATCATCGCGGGACTGCACCAGCACGACTCCGGGACCTTCCGCATCGAGGGCGCCGACACCCGGCTGTCCTCCCCGCGCGAAGCCCTGGACCTCGGCATCGCCACGGTCTACCAGGACCTCGCCGTCGTCCCGCTGATGCCGGTGTGGCGGAACTTCTTCCTCGGCTCCGAGCCGACGAAGGGCGCCGGCCCCTTCAAGCGCCTGGACGTCGAGTTCATGCGCAGGACCACCCGCGCGGAACTCCTGCGCATGGGCATCGACCTGCGCGACGTCGACCAGCCCATCGGCACCCTGTCGGGCGGCGAGCGCCAGTGCGTGGCGATCGCCCGCGCCGTCTACTTCGGCGCCAAGGTCCTCGTCCTGGACGAGCCCACCGCCGCCCTCGGCGTCAAGCAGTCCGGTGTGGTCCTCAAATATGTGGCCGCGGCACGGGACGCCGGACTGGGTGTTGTGTTGATCACCCACAATCCGCACCACGCCTACCTCGTGGGCGACCGCTTCGTGCTCCTCAAGCGCGGCGCCATGTTCGGCAGCCACACCAGGGACGAGATCACCCTCGACGAGCTGACCCGGCAGATGGCGGGCGGCAGCGAGCTGGACGATCTCCGGCACGAACTGGAGCGCGCGCCCGTCCCGACCCACCTCGGCGGACACTCCCGGGACGACGTCCCCGAGGGGTGACGGGCGCTTGTCAGGGCGCCGCCATGCGGGGCCGCGGCGGTGTGAGGCAGAATCGGCGCGATGAGCACCTACCGCGACCTCGCCCTGCCCCGAGCTCTCGGCTCGGCTCGCGCAGGGGGCGCCCCCATCGGCTCCCGCCGGGCCACCGTCCTGACCGTGGGTACGCGTGAGCGCCGATCCCACCTGACGGCGCCGCGCGTCCCCACCGTGGGCATCGACATCGGCGGTACGAAGGTGATGGCGGGCGTCGTCGACGCGGACGGCAACATCCTGGAGAAGGTCCGCGCCGAGACCCCGGACAAGTCCAAGAGCCCCAGGGTCGTCGAGGACACCATCGTCGAGCTGGTCCTGGACCTCTCCGACCGGCACGACGTGCACGCCGTCGGCATCGGCGCGGCGGGCTGGGTCGACGCGGACCGCAACCGCATCCTGTTCGCGCCCCACCTCTCGTGGCGCAACGAGCCCCTCCGGGACCGGATCGCCGGGCGCCTCGCCGTCCCCGTCCTGGTCGACAACGACGCCAACACGGCCGCCTGGGCGGAATGGCGCTTCGGCGCGGGCCGCGGCGAGGACCACCTCGTCATGATCACGCTGGGCACCGGCATCGGCGGCGCGATCCTGGAGGACGGCCAGGTCAAGCGCGGCAAGTTCGGCGTCGCGGGCGAGTTCGGCCACATGCAGGTCGTGCCGGGCGGACACCGCTGCCCGTGCGGAAACCGCGGCTGCTGGGAGCAGTACAGCTCCGGCAACGCCCTGGTCCGCGAGGCCCGCGAACTCGCCGCCGCGGACTCCCCGGTGGCGTACGGGATCGTCGAGCGCGTCAAGGGCAGCATCCCCGACATCACCGGCCCGCTCATCACGGAACTCGCCCGCGAGGGCGACGCCATGTGCATCGAACTCCTCCAGGACATCGGCCAGTGGCTCGGCGTCGGCATCGCCAACCTGGCCGCCGCTCTGGACCCGTCCTGCTTCGTCATCGGCGGCGGCGTCTCGGCCGCCGACGACCTGCTGATCGGCCCCGCACGCGACGCGTTCCGCAGGCACCTCACGGGCCGCGGCTACCGCCCCGAGGCCCGGATCGCCCGCGCCCAGCTGGGCCCCGAGGCCGGCATGGTCGGCGCCGCCGACCTCGCCCGCCTGGTCGCCCGCCGCTTCCGCCGCGCCAAGCGCCGCCGCGTGGAGCGCTACGAGCGCTACGAACGGTTCACCGAGTCCCGCCGCACGACGACGGACTCGCTGTGACGGCCTCGCTGCCGCGCCAGGCGGCACCGCCAAACGAGCCCCGGCGGCCGCCCGAGGACCGGCGTCATGTGATCCGCCGCCGCGCGCTGACCCTGCTGATCATCGTGCTCCTGATCGGGGTCCCGGCCGGCTATCTGATGATCTCGGCCGACCAGAGCCGCAACAGCGGCAAGGACAAGGAGGCGAAGTACTCGGCGACCGGCCTCACCGAGGCCTGGCCCTCCCGCGTCCAGCGACGTCTCTACAAGATCCCCGTACCCGGCGACTCCACCGACGTCGCCTACTACGAGACGAACAACTGGAAGACCAGCCGCCTGTACGTCCAGTTCCGCACCAGCGACGCGGAGCTGACCGAGTTCTTCCAGAACATCGGGACCAGCCGGGCCGCCCTGGAACAGGACCACATCACCATCGGTGCCCGCGACCGGCGGGTCGTCGGCTGGGAGTTCACGGGCCCCGGCCCGTGGTCGGGCCTCGTCCACGAGCAGAAGGACCCGGCGCCCACGCACGACGTCGTCGTGAACCTGGCGGACCCGGAGCACCCCATGGTGTACGTCGTCTCGCGCACGACTCCCTGACGGGACCGGCCCCCGGGCCCCGCGGGCAGGCCCCGGCGGTGCTCGTCGGGGCCGGTGGCGCGATCGACTGTCAGACCTCGCCCGTACAGTCGAAGACATCCGATTCGACTGCGGGGCGGGAGGTGACCGGGCGTATGAGCGGTGCGGTGCTGTCCGCGACCCCCGAAGCCGGCAAGGGCGCCCCCGGCGACGTCTCCGCGCGTTCCGCGACGGGCGGCGGCCCCGCCGTCTCCGTGCGGCTCGCCGCCGTCTTCCTGCCCGCGCCGCTGCCGCGCGAGGGACGGATCGCCTTCTGGGACCCGGACACGGCCGACGCGGACCGGTCGTCCACCGGGCGCCGGCCCGAGGGTGCAGGGACGTCGCCCGCCAGGCGGGTGAGCGGGCCGCCCGGACCGGGCGGGGAGAGCGCCGACGAGCCCGGGGCCGAGCCCGGGGAGCCGATCGAGCTCACGGTCGTACGGCGCCACGGGACCGGAGTGCGACGGGTGACCGTGCCCGCGCGGACGCTGGAGATCGCCGACGCCCTGTCCCTGCTCACCGACGCCCGCCGCCATCCGGGCGCCCACCTCGCCACCGCCTGCTGGGGCGCGGCCGCACTGCACGCGCTGCGGCTCGCCGCGCGCGGACGGCTGCTGCCGGGCCTGACGCCCGACGGCCACGACGCCTGGCGCGCGGGACCCCTCGACCCGGACGACATCGGCCACCTGAGGGCGGTCGCCGCGGCCCTGCCCCCCGAGGGACACGCGGTGCCGCTGCCGGGCAAGGGCCCGCTCCGGCTGCCCGAACCGGAAGCGCTGATGCGTTCCTTCCTGGACGCGGTCGCCGACACCCTGCCGCGCACCCCCGCCGCGCCGTACGCCTGCGGCAGGCCCTTCGCGGCGCGCGGCCCGCAGCACCTGCCGGGCGCCCACGACTGGGCGGCCGAGGTCGCCGCAGGCATGGACGCCGGTGTCCGCATCTCCCTGCGCCTCGACCTGTCCGCCTCCCAGCTCTTCGACGCCGACGAGGGGGCGCACCGCGCGGGTGCCGCCGTCGTCCAGGTGCACAGCCTCGCCGACCCCACCCTCGTGGTCGACGCGGCGGAGCTGTGGGCCGGCGCGGCCGACACGACGTTCGGGCCCCGCGCGCGGGTGGACACCGCCCTCGCCGTCCGCCGCGCGGCCCGCGTCTGGCCGCCCCTGGACCGGCTCTCGGAGCAGGACGTGCCCCACGTCCTCGCTCTCTCCGAGGAGGAGCTTTCCGACCTGCTCGGGGTCGCCGCGACTCGGCTCGGCGCGGCCGGTGTCGCCGTGCACTGGCCGCGGGACCTGGCTCAGGACCTGACCGCGGCGGCCGTGGTGCGTCCGGCGCCCGGCTCGGCGACCGACGGCACGGGGTTCTTCGAGAGCGAGGACCTGCTCCAGTTCCGCTGGCAGCTGGCGCTCGGCGGAGATCCGCTGAGCGACGCCGAGATGGACGTCCTGGCCGAGGCCCACCGTCCGGTCGTCCGGCTGCGGGACCAGTGGGTCCTCGTCGATCCGGCTCTCGTCCGCAAGGCGCGCAAGCGGGAACTGGGCCTGCTCGACCCGGTCGACGCCCTCTCCGTCGCCCTCAGCGGCACCGCCGAGATCGACGGCGAGACCGTGGAAGCGGTGCCCGTCGGAGCGCTTGCCGCGCTGCGCGACCGCCTCACGGCCGGGATCTCCCCGGTGCCGCCGCCGCCCGGCCTCGCGGCGACCCTCCGCGACTACCAGCTCCGGGGCCTGGCCTGGCTGGACACGATGACGTCCCTCGGACTCGGCGGCTGCCTCGCCGACGACATGGGCCTCGGCAAGACGATCACCGTGATCGCCCTGCACCTGCGACGGGCCCGCAGCGAGCCGACGCTCGTCGTCTGCCCCGCCTCACTGCTGGGCAACTGGCAGCGGGAGATCACCCGCTTCGCCCCCGGCGTGCCCGTCCGCCGCTACCACGGCCCCGACCGCACCCTGGAGGACCTCGGCGCCGGCTTCGTCCTGACGACCTACGGGACGATGCGGTCGGCGGCGACCCGGCTCGCCCAGCAGCCGTGGGGCATGGTCGTCGCGGACGAGGCCCAGCACGTCAAGAACCCGTACTCGGCGACCGCCAAGGCCCTGCGCACGATCCCGTCCCCCGCGCGCGTCGCCCTGACCGGCACCCCCGTGGAGAACAACCTCTCGGAGCTGTGGGCGCTCCTCGACTGGACCACCCCCGGACTCCTCGGCCCGCTCAAGTCCTTCCGCGCCCGGCACGCGCGCGCCGTGGAGAACGGCGAGGACGAGGAGGCCGTGGCCCGCCTCGCCCGCCTGGTCCGGCCCTTCCTGCTGCGCCGCAAGAAGTCCGACCCCGGCATCGTCCCCGAGCTGCCGCCGAAGACCGAGACGGACCATCCCGTCCCGCTCACCCGGGAACAGGCTTCGCTCTACGAGGCGGTGGTGCGGGAGTCGATGCTCGCGATCGAGACCGCACAGGGCATCGCCCGGCGAGGTCTGGTCCTCAAGCTCCTCACCTCCCTCAAGCAGATCTGCGACCACCCCGCGCTGTACCTGAAAGAGGGCGCGGCAGCGGCCGTCCAGGGCCTCGCGGCCCGGTCCGGCAAGCTGGCCCTGCTCGACGAGCTGCTGGACACCCTCCTCGCCGAGGACGGCTCCGCGCTGGTCTTCACGCAGTACGTGGGGATGGCCCGGCTCATCTCCTCCCACCTGGCCGCCCGCGCGGTCCCGGCCGAGCTGCTCCACGGCGGCACCCCGGTCATGGAGCGCGAGCGCATGGTGGACCGCTTCCAGAGCGGCGCCACGCCGGTCCTCGTGCTTTCCCTGAAGGCGGCCGGCACGGGCCTGAACCTGACCCGGGCCGGCCATGTCGTCCACTTCGACCGCTGGTGGAACCCGGCCGTCGAGGAGCAGGCCACGGACCGCGCCTACCGCATCGGCCAGACCCAGCCCGTCCAGGTCCACCGCCTGATCACCGAGGGCACGGTCGAGGACCGCATCGCGGAGATGCTGGAGGCGAAGCGTGCCCTGGCCGACGCCATTCTCGGCTCCGGAGAGGCATCCCTGACCGAACTGACCGACCGTGAGCTGTCGGACCTGGTCTCTCTGCGGAGGACCACGTGAACGCGACGGCGGACGGCCCCCGGCCGGCGCGGGAGCCGAAGGACGCGGACGGCCCTGCGGAGAGCGGGGTCGCGGAGGCGGCCGGGGACGAGCGTGCCGCCGAGGAGCGTTCCGGGGGCGAGCGCCCCGCCGATGTGGCGCGGCGGGCTCTGTGGGCCGCCCGGGGGCGTGACGCACGCGGGGCCGAGCCGGCCGGCGACCAGCCGCATGCTCCTTCCGGGCGTGGCGCCCCGGGTGCCGCGCCCGCGACGACGTCCGTGGCCGGTGCCCGCCCCGGCGACGTGGCGCGCGAGGCGCTGCGGCGGGCCGCGACGACGGGGAGCGGGCCGGGCCCCGGTGCCGCCCCGGCGACCGGGACCGACAGTCCCGATGGGGCTGCGGGAGAGGGCCCACCGGCCGCCGAGGACGCGGCGACGGAGGTGCCGGAAGGCGCTGCGGGGACCGTCGAGACCGCGCAGTCCGCGGAGACCGTCGGGGGCGCGCGTCCCGGCGACGTCGCGCGGGAGGCCCTGCGTGCCGCGCGCGGAGCCCGGGCGGCCCGGGAGCGGAAGGCCGCCTCGCGCAGGGGAGCCGAGCGCGGAAGGCGGGCCCCGCAGGAATCACCGGCCGGCTCCGGTGACCCTGGTGACACGCGGCCCCCGGCGCCGGGAAACCGGGCCCAGGACGTACGGGACCTCCTCGCCGGAGCGTTCGCGCTCCCCACGGACGACGACCCGGCCCACCGGTCCTCGGAAGCCGCCGAGGCCGCGCTCGCCTCCGGACGGGCCCACCCCGGTGCCGCCCCGACGGACCCACCGGCCCTCCCCGGCGACGGGACGCGGGCCGTGACACCCCCGCGTGCCCCGACGGACGCGACCGTGGCGCCTGCGGGGACTGCGGCGAGCACCCCTGGTGACACACGGGCCGTGGCACCGCCGAAGGCCTCGGCGGAGGCGACCGAAGGGCTCGCAGAGGGCGCGCCGGTCCGGGGTGACGAGACGCGGACCGTGACCCCGCCGTACGCCGCAGCGGAGGCCACCGGAGCGACCCCCGGCGACGAGACACGCGGCCGGCTCTCCGGGACGGAGCCCGCCGTGGTTCCTCCTGCTGACATGGACGCCCCCCGCCCGGCCCGGCAGGGGAGCGGCGGGCCGGGCGCGCCCACGGGTGGGCCGGGGCAGCGTTCCATGGCCTCCCCGGGGCGGGACGGGGAGCTGCGACGGACGTTTCCCGCGTTCCCGGCCCGGACCGCGGACGCGTCCGGCGCCTTCGCCGGGACATGGTGGGGAAACGCGTGGGTGACGGCGCTGGAGGAGGGCGCGCTGGACCGGGCGCGGCTGTCCCGGGGGCGCGGGTACGCAGGGCGCGGACACGTGGACGCCATCACGGTGACCCCGGGACTCGTCCTCGCCTACGTGCACGGCACCCGGCCACGGCCGTACCGCGTGCGGGTACGGCTGCGGACGCTCGACGACGCCGCCTGGGACCGCTTCCTGGACGCCGCGGCCGAGCGTCCCGGGCACATCGCCGCGCTGCTCGACAAGCAGCTGCCGCACTCCCTCGCGGACTGCGGGGTGGACCTGCTCCCCGGCCCCGGAGACCTCCAGCCGCAGTGCAGCTGTCCCGACTCCGGGCACCCGTGCAAACACGCGGCGGCCCTCTGCTACCAGACCGCGCGCCTGCTCGACGAGGACCCCTTCGTCCTGCTTCTGCTGCGCGGCCGCGGCGAACGGGAACTGCTCGACGCCCTCTCCCGCCGCAACGCCGCGCGTGCGGCCCGCGCGGCCCAGGAGCGGGAACCCGCCCCGCTGCCAGGCGTACGGGCCCGGGACGCTCTCGCCCCGCGTTCGCTGCCGCCCCTGCCGGCGCCGCTGCCCGCGCCCTCGCACCCCGAGCAGCCGCCGACGTACCCGGGCGCACCGGGCGGCCCCGACCCGTTCGCGCTCGACCAGTTGGCCACGGACGCGGCCGCCCGCGCACACGCGCTGCTGACCGCCGGACGGGATCCGGTGGGGGACCTGACGCTGTGGCAGGACGCGGTACGGCTCGCCGCCGCCCGCCCCGGGTCCGGCCTCACCGCGGGCACCCGCGCCCTGTACTCCTCGCTCGCCACCGCCACCCGGCGCACCCCGGCCGACCTGGCGCGCGCGGTGGCCGCCTGGCGCCAGGGCGGGATCGAGGGGCTCGCGGTCCTCGAGGAAACCTGGGATCCGCCGGCCGGCCGCTTCGACCGGGCCCGTCCGCTGCTCCTCGCGGCCGACCTCCCCGCCTTCCGCCCGTGGCGCAACCACCTCACGCACCCCCGCGGTCACGTCCAGATCCGCCTCGGCCGGGACGGCCTCTGGTACGCCTACGAATCCGAACCGGGCCACGACGACTGGTGGCCCCGCGGCACCCCCGACCTCGACCCGGTGGGCGCGCTCACCGGCCTCGGTACGTCCGGCGACCTCTGAGCGCCCCGCCCGCCGGACGTCCGTGCCCGTCGTTCCCGGGATGCCGGGGCCCGACTCCGCCGATTCCGCGACGCGTCGCCGCTCCGCCTCGTACGATGACGCCCATGATTCTCGGCAGCCCCCGCCCCGCTCCGCGGAACCGCGCGCTCCAGCCGCGTGGCTGTTGTTGATCCTTCCCCCGGCGCGATGAGCGAGAGAAAGCCCGAAACGGCCCTGTAGCACGGCGTTTCGGTACCGGGCCCCGCCCGGCTCGCCTCCCGGACCCGGCCGCGTCCTCCCCGGCTGCCCTCCGCCCTACGCCCCGGTCGCCTCTGTACGCGCACCGCCCCGGCCCGCCGCCGTCGCGCCGTCGGGCTGTCGCGCGCGCTCCCCTCACGTCCCAGGCCAGTCGCCACCGCCCCGAAAGGCAGGTCCCGCCCCATGTCCCTCTCCGAAGTCGCCTACGACCGCCGCAGACTCCGCCAATGGCTGGCGGGAGACGCCCGCGCCGACGGGGTCGCCCGGCGCGACATGCTCAGGCTGCTCGCGGCGGCCGGACTCACCGCGGCCGCGCCCGTCGCCCTGGGCTCCCCGGCCTCGGCCGCGAGCGGGACGGCCGCGCCGAGCCGGACGGCCGCCGCGGACGGGACGCTCTCCGCGGTGGGCCGGGCGGCCGGGGGTGCGGGCGCCCTGGCCGTCGCGCCCGGCATCGTCAAGCCGCTGCCCGACGAGTGGTTCACCGTGCGGGGCACCAACGCGGAGACGAAGTTCGCCGCCCTCGCCGGCACCGGACTCCACACCCCGGCCGACCGTTTCTTCGTACGCAACCACACCGCGACCCCGGTCCTGGACGCCCACGCGTGGACGCTGACCGTCCGGGGAGACGGGCTCCGCAGCGCGCGGCCCGTCACGTTCACGCTCGACGACCTGAAGCGGCTGCCGGCGACCACACGGACCGCTTTCGTCGAGTGCGCGGGCAACGGCCGCAGCCTCTTCACCACCCAGCAGGGGCAGAGCGTGACCGGCACGGCGTGGACGCTCGGCGCCGTCGGCACGGCCGAGTGGCGCGGGGTGCGGCTCGCCGAGGTGCTCCGGCGCGCCGGGCTGAGCCGCCGTGCCGTGGACGTCATGCCCACCGGCCTCGACGCCGAGTACGTGACCGCGGACGGCACGAACCTGGGACACGTGCGCCGGCCCCTGCCGCTGTCGAAGGCGCTCGACGACGTCCTGCTCGCGTACGAGATGAACGGCGAGCCGCTGCCACCGGACCACGGGCATCCGGTGCGCGTGCTCGTGCCGTCCTGGATCGGCATCGCCTCGGTCAAGTGGGTCGGCGACATCGAGGTGTCCGCCCAGCCCCTCTACTCGCCCTGGAACACCGACTTCTACCGCCTCTTCGGCGACGGACAGCCCGCGGGCGGCAGCGCGCCGCTCACCCGGCAGACGCTCAAGAGCGCCTTCGAGCTGCCGTGGGAGGCGACGGTCGCGGCCGGGGCCGAGCACCGGCTGACCGGCCGCTCCTGGTCGGGTGCGGGCGCCGTCGCCCGCGTGGACGTCAGCACGGACGGCGGCGCCCACTGGCACCGGGCCCGGCTGCACGACGCCCCGCGCCGCGCCTCGTGGGTCCGCTGGTCCACCGACTGGCGGCCGTCGGCGCCCGGCCCGTACTCACTCCTGGCCCGGGCCACCGACACGGCGGGCCGCACCCAGCCGGACAGGACCGTGCCCAACACCCAGGGCTACCTGTTCGACGCGGTGGTCCGGCACCCGGTGCGGGTGGTGTGAGCCCCCGCGGTGATGTGAAACCCCCCTGCCCTCCGGTCACGCCGCAGGGCAGGGCGGCATCCGGTCAGGCGTCGATGATGACCGGGATGATGAGGGGCCTGCGGCGGTGGGTGCGGAAGGCCCAGTTCGCCACGGCACGGGCGATCAGCTGTTCCAGCTGGTGTGCGTCGCCGACGCCTTCCTGCGCCGCCGTCGCCAGGGTCTTCTCGATGACGGGGACGACCGGCTCGAAGGTGGTGTCGTCGTGGACGAACCCGCGGGCCAGGAAGTCGGGAGTCTCGGCCAGGGCACCCGTGTCGGCGTCGACGATCGCCACCACGGTGACGACGCCTTCCTCGGCGAGGGTGACGCGGTCCTTCAGGGACGCCTCGGTGGCGCCGCCGACCTCCATGCCGTCCACGTAGACGTTGCCGGCCGGCACCTTGCCGGTGATCGACGCGCGCCCGTCCACGAGGTCGACGACGACGCCGTCCTCGGCGATGACCACCCGCTCGGGATCCACCCCCGTACGGATCGCCAGGTCGGCGTTGGCCCGCAGGTGGCGCCATTCGCCGTGCACCGGCATGACATTGCGGGGCTTGACGATGTTGTAGCAGTACACCAGTTCACCGGCGCTGGCGTGCCCGGAGACGTGCACCTTGGCGTTGCCCTTGTGGACGACGTGGGCGCCCCACCGGGTCAGCCCGTTGATCACCCGGTAGATGGCGTTCTCGTTGCCCGGGATCAGCGAGCTGGCGAGCAGGACGGTGTCGCCCTTGCCGATGCGGATCACGTGGTCGCGGTTGGCCATCCGGGACAGCGCCGCCATCGGCTCGCCCTGGGATCCGGTGCACACCAGGGTGATCTTGTGATCGGGGAGCTTCTCCAGTTCCTTGGTGCTCACGACCAGGCCGCTGGGAACCTTCAGGTAACCGAGGTCGCGGGCGATGCCCATGTTGCGGACCATGGAGCGGCCCACGAAGGCGACCTTGCGGCCGTGCTGGTGCGCGGCGTCCAGCACCTGCTGGATGCGGTGCACATGGCTGGCGAAACTGGAGACGATCACCCGGCGCGGGGCGGTGCGCATCACCTGCTCGATCGCCGGGTTCAGTTCGCGTTCGGAGGTGGTGAAGCCGGGGACCTCGGCGTTGGTGGAGTCGGTGAGGAAGAGGTCGACGCCTTCCTCGCCGAGGCGGGCGAAGGCACGCAGGTCGGTGATGCGGTCGTCCAGCGGGAACTGGTCCATCTTGAAGTCACCCGTGTGCAGCACCATTCCGGCCCGGGTGCGGATCGCGACGGCGAGACTGTCCGGGATCGAGTGGTTGACCGCCACGAACTCGCAGTCGAAGGGTCCGAAGGTGCGCCGGTCGCCCTCGCTGACCCGGACCGCGCGCGGCCGGATTCCGTGTTCTTTGAGCTTGGCCTCCAGGAACGCCAGGGTCAGCTTCGAGCCGACGACGGGAATGTCACGGCGCTCTCGCAGCAGGTACGGCACGCCACCGATGTGGTCCTCGTGACCGTGGGTGAGCACCACGGCCACGATGTCGTCCAGGCGGTCGCGGATCGAGGTGAAGTCCGGCAGGATCACGTCCACGCCGGGCTGGGTCTCTTCGGGGAACAGCACGCCGCAGTCGACGATGAGCAGCTTGCCGGCGTGCTCGAAGACGGTCATGTTGCGGCCGATCTCCCCCAGGCCGCCCAGGGCGACGATCCTGAGCCCTCCTTCAGGCAGGGGAGGGGCGGCTTTCAGTTCGGGATGCGGATGACTCATATTCCGACGTTACCGGAGAGCCCGCCGAGGTGATCCACTGGCCGCCCGACCAGCCGGTCGGACACGGCACGGCCGCGGCGGTCAGCGGGCTACCTGATGGTGACCCGCAAGGACGTCGCGCACCCCGGGCGCGCGACGCGGCAGGCGGCCTGACGGCCGTCACCTCGCCGGCCACGGTGGGGGACGACCCGGAACGCCTGGGCAGTGGGGCCTCCTCCGCCCGGCTGGGCGGGGTCAGCCGTGTCGAGCGTTCCCTCGGACGGCCGGCAGGACCGTGGCGGCGACCGGCAGGCCGACGCGGCCCCGCACGGGAGCGCGCAGACCCGCCTGCGCCGAGACCCGCGCACCGGGCTTCCTGATGGGGACTGCGCCGGCTCGCCGGGCCGGTTCGCGTTCGTAGCGGCGTATGACCCGCCGGTGGTCGGCCCAGCTGTCCGGCCGCCTGTTGCCCCGGCTGCCGGCCCGGCTGCCGATCGTGCCCGGACTGCTCGCCGCGGCCGGCGCGCTCGCCCTCCTCACCGAGCTCACCCCCGTGACCCTCACCGCCGCCGGCGAACCGGGCCGCTACGACGGCTCGCGGTGCGTCGACGCATGCCTACGACAACCTGGTCGACGCATGCCTACGACAGCCAGGTCGACGCATGCCTACGACAACCAGACCGAACGGGGGACCCCGGCGGCACGGTCGCTTCCCGTCAGCCCTTCGGCCGTTTTGTGCGTTCCTTGCTCCGGCTTTGAGCCCTCACCCCCAGCATGGTGTGCGGGGCCGGTGGGCCACGACGTCGTCGTACGAGGCAGGGGAGTGACGTGGGCAGCGAGTGGTTGCGAACGTACGCGCAGGGCTGGGCGCGGCCCGGCGCCGCCGGACCCGGTGTGCGACTGGTCTGCTTCCCGCACGCCGGCGGCGCGGCCAGTGGGTACGTGCGGCTCGCCCGGCTCCTGGCGCCGGAGTGCGAGGTGCTGAGCGTGCAGTATCCGGGTCGTCAGGACCGGCGGCACGAGGAGCCCGTACCGGACGTCGGCCTGCTCGCCGACGCTCTCGCCGAGGAGGTGACGGGACAGGTCGCCGGCCGCTACGCCTTATTCGGCCACAGCATGGGGGCCGTCGTCGCCTACGAGACGGCCCGGCGCCTGCACGAACGCGGTGCGCCCGCCCCTGCGCGGCTGTTCCTGTCCGGCCGGGGAGCGCCCGCCGCCGACCCCAGCCCGCACGACCGGCTCCGTACGGACGCCGAACTGCTCGGTGCCGCAGCCCGGTTGGGCGGTACGGCGGCCGAACTCCTGGACGACCCGGAGATCCGGGACATGGTGCTGCCCGCGCTCCGGGCCGACTACCGCGCGCTCGCCTCCTACGCCTGGACGCCCGGCCCCGTACTGGACGTTCCGTTCACCGTGCTGACCGGGGACAGCGACCCCGTGGTGACGCGGGCGGAGGCCGCGGCCTGGGAGAGGTTCACCACCGCACCGACACGGCTCCAAGTGTTCGCCGGTGGCCACTTCTACCTGAACGACCACCTGGACGACGTCGCCCGGACCGTCACAGCCGCACTGGCCGAGCCGGACCGCCGCCCGGTGTACGCGGGATCCCGCGCCCCGGAGGGCGGCACGGCGGAGGAGCCGGGGCGGCGGTCCACGGACCGGAGCGGCTCGTGGAGGTGACGTGCTGGCCCGACGTGTGGATCGGTGCCGCCGCCACCGTCGTGGGGCCGCTCGGTGCCCGGCGCGCCGTGGGGCAGGCGGGCGGCCGGGACCGGCGCGACGCGGCGGGAGCCGCGCGCGTCGCACCGACCGCCGGGGCCCACACGCCGGACCTCGTGCTGCGCGCGGCGAGAACCGCCCGGCAGCGGTCGGGAGTGCCGGACGGGGGTGTGGACCTGGTGGTGCACTGCCCGCCCGGCTGCCCCGACACGCAGGACGGCACGGCCGCCGGGCTGCTGCGCGGACTCGGCTGTCCCCGCGCCACCGCCTGGGACGTGCGGCAGCCCGTCGCCGGCGGGTTGCTGGCCCTGCACCTGGCGGCGCAGTACGTGTCGGGGCGGCCGGAGACGCCGCTGACCGCCATCGTCACCACGGCCGACGGCGCCGGGCACGAGGAGGGGCGCGGGCGCCTGCCCGGGCGTCCTCCCGTCGACCGGGCGACCGGCCTGGTCCTGACGACGACGGCCGGGGTGGCCCGGGTGCTCGCGACCGCGGTGCTGGGCGCCACGCCACAGGGCGCGCTGTTCCGCTCCGACCTCGCCTGGCGCGTGCCGGCCCGGCGGTCCGGGCTGCGGGCGCTCGCGCGCACGTGGCCCCGTACGCGGCGGACGGACGGAGGTGGCGGCCGCCCCGCAGCGCCGCCCGCCCCGACCGGGCAGGGGAACCGGCTCGGCGGGCGGGAACTAGACGCGGTGCGCCTGGCGTTGGCCGAGTGTGGCCGCGTGGCGGACGACGTCGCGCGGTTCGTGCTGTGCCGAGGGGAGGGCGGGCTGTCCGGGGGCGGCCATCTGGCCGCGCTGGCCGGGTTGCTGGAGCAGGACCGGCTGCCGTGCGGGGACACCGTGGTGCTGGCCGGGGGAGACGCGCGAGGCTTCGGCTGCGCCGTGGTGGAGATGGGCTGAGCCTCGTCCCACGGCTGAGACAACCCCTCTTGGACGTTCGTTCTAGTCCATTGGTGCGCCTCGCCCTTGACTCGACTTGAAGTCAACCTTGACCCGGCAATTTCCGGGCATATTCAGGGTCGATTTATGCCTGTTTGTTACTTCATGGGTGGTGGTAAAGATCGTTAGGGGCTGTACAAATCACTGCACGGATGGTTTCTTTGGGACGTAGGACGGCGGATCTGTAAAGGGCGTTCGTTCTAGTCAGTCGTCCGTGTCACGCAGTGGGGGAGCTCCGCGATGTGGTGTGCAGGGCCGCGTGCGCGCGCGGCGCATAATCCATCCGTACCGGCATCGACGATCACCGAAGCGGGGAGCCGGCCCTCGGCGACAACCGGGACGCACGCCCCGCACCCCATCCATGCGCGGGCGCACACCTCCACGTCCCGGCGCGGCCTGTCCACGGGCGGCGCCTGGGCGCGCGGCCCGGCCGGCCCGGCCCGCCGGTCCCTCGCACGCGGAGTCGACGTCCTCGGCCACGCCGCGCCCGGAACACCCCTGCGCGGCGACCGACCCCTGCTCTCACGGCGCGACACCGAGAACGGCACGGCGGCCGCCGACCCCGACGCTTCGACGGACGCGTTCCGGCGCCCCGCCGCCCCCCGCCGCCCCGCGCCGCAGGGCGGCCGCGGCCGTGCCCCGGCCCCGCTGCCGGACCGCCGCGCACACGGCACGGCCGGCCCCGCCGGACACCTCGGCCGTGGCGTCACCGCGCGGTCCTGTCACGGCCGTCGGCACCACCGCTCCCCCCTCCGCGTCGCCCGGCTGTTCACGGTCACGCGGCCAGGCGCCGAGAGACCCCGCCCCCACGCCGCGTGACCCGGCCCGCCGCCGACCCCGAGCCATGGCCCCCAGCAGGCACGCGGCATGTCGTCCTCCCCGTCGCGGAAACCCGTCCATCCCCCCACGTGTGCCGGTCGCACCGGAACAGGAGCGTGTGTTGTGAAATTCAGGCTCAGCGGTCCTTTCGAACTCGTCACCGACGACGGAAAGATCCACGCGCCCAGAGCCCCCAAGGTCTCCCGGCTCCTGGCCGTCCTCGCGCTCCAGCCCCGCACCGCCGTGACCACCGACACCCTGATCAGGGAACTGTGGGGCGAGAACCCGCCCGCCGGCGCACCGCGCACCCTGCAGACCCACGTGTACCACGCGCGCAGGATGCTCGCCGACATACGGGCATGCCCATCCGGCCCCCAGTTATTGGTGACCAAAGGACCGGGCTACCGGCTCGACGTGGCGGACGAGGACGTCGACGCCCGCACCTTCGAACTGCTCGTCCGGCGCGCCCAGTCGGAGCTGGACAGCCAGACCCTCGACGCCGCCTCCCACCACGTCACCCAGGCCCTGGCATTGTGGCGGGGCCCCCTGCTGAGCAACCTGCCGGTCGGGGTGGTCCTCGCGGGCCGTACCGTCCGCATGGAGGAACTGCGCATCCGGGCCCACGAGTTGCGCGTGGAGATCGCGGACGCCCGCGGACGCCTCCGGCAGATGCTCCCCGACCTGCGTGCCCTCGTCGAGGAGTACCCATTGCACGAATGGTTCCACGGCCAGCTCATCAGGGCGCTGCACCGGGTGGGCCGGAGGGCCGAGGCGCTCCAGGCGTACCAGAACCTCTACGCCATCCTCCGGGCCGAACTGGGCCTGGAACCCTCCGCCGATCTGCGGCACCTGCACGCGGAGATCCTCGACTCGGCCACCCTCGCGGCCCCCCGCCCGGTGATGCGCCGGGCCGCCTGAAGAACGCGCGCCTCCGCCCTCGGCGGAACCGCCCGTGAGCAACGGCGCCACGGGACGGTCACCACGGCGGGCCGCTCAGGCGGCGACGGACCGTCGCATGCCTGTGAGCCTGCTTTGTACGTCCTTTGTGCGGGCTTGGACCGGACCAGCTCACCCTGAATTCCGGATCTTCTTCGTGACGGGAGCTGTCCGACGACCCTTCCCGAGTCCGAGCCATCGCGTGGAAACCCGTGCTGTACCGAAGGGGGAAGCAATGCAGTTCCGAATACTGGGCCCGCTGGAAGTTCTCGATCAGAACACACCGGTGGTCTTGCGTGGTACCAAGCAGCGCGCCACGCTCGGATTCCTGTTACTGCACGCGAACCGGGTGGTGCCGGTCAGCCAGTTGTTGAGCGCTCTGTGGGGCGTCGACGACGCTCCCACGACGGCGCGCAAGATCCTTCAGAACGCGGTGTACGGCATTCGCGGACTGCTCTCCCCCCGAGCCGTCTCCGCGCAACCCCACACGTACGCGCAGACGGGCCCCGCGCTGCTCACCCAGCCCGCCGGCTACATGATGCGGGTGGCGCCCGAGCACGTGGACGTGCACCGTTTCCACCACCGGGTCACCCAGGGGCGCGAACAACGCCTGCAGGGGAAGCCGGAGCAGGCGGCGGTACTGCTGCGCGAGGCGCTCGGACTGTGGCGCGGACCCGCCCTCGCCGACCTGGTGGAGGCCGGGATCGACTGGCCGGAGCTCGCGGCGCTGGAGAAGACGCGGCTGGACGTCATGGAGGACTACTTCGACGCCCAACTGGACTGCGGACGGCACTACGAGATCCTGCCGGAGCTGGAGACGATGGTTCAGGCCGAGCCCCTGCGGGAGCGGTCCTGCGGCCAGCTGATGCTCGCCCTGTACCGGTGCGGCAGGCAGGCCGACTCGCTCAACACGTACACCCGCGTACGCGCCGAACTCGTCGAGAGTTTGGGCCTGGAACCCGCCCGCGAGCTGCAGGACCTGCAGCGGGCGATCCTCACCCAGGACCTGTCGCTCTCCCCGGGCCGGGGCGGCCCGCTGCCGGACCCGCTCGGCCACGGCGGGGCCCGCCCCGTCGCCCAGGGGAGCGTACGCGCGGGAACGGCGCTCATCACCTCGGCGCCCCGGCCGATGCCTTCGAACGACACGGTGGGAGCGCTCCCTGTCGCCGACCCGGCCCGCCGCCGGGTGGGCATCCTGTCCGTCCGCACCCGGCTGGCTCCCTCACTGGGCGGCGGCGCCCGCGAGAACCTCGACGACCTCCTGGACGGAACGGGCCTGATGGTCCGGGAGCAAATCGAGCGTTTCGGCGGGCAGGTGACGGCCTCCATAGGGTCGGTGTCCCTGGCCCTGTTCGGTTTGGACGACCCCGCCGAGGAGGACGTGAGCCGGGCGGTTCTCGCCGCGCTCGCCATCCGCGACATCCTCGACGTCGGGGCCGAGCCGCGCCAGCTGACCGTGCAGGCGGCGGTCACCACCGGCGACGTGCTGCTGCGCCACCGGGACCCCGGCCACGCGCCGACCGTCGTCGGCACCGTACTGGACGAGTCCCACGCGCTGCTCTCCGGCGTGCCCTTCGGAGAGGTGTGGGTCCACGACGAGGTACGCCTCGCCACCGCGAGCACCATCGCCTACCGCAAGGTGGAGAACGCCTCCCGCCTGTGGCGGGTGACGGGGCGCCGGGACTCCGGCACCGACCGGGTGGACGTCGAGGGCGAGGGGCAGACGTGCGAACTCGACGTGCTGTGCGGCCTGGTGCGCCGCACCTGGCACCGCTCGGTGCCGCACGTGGTCACCGTCCTGGGTGAGGCGGGCAGCGGCAAGAGCCGGCTGCTGGAGGACTTCCGCGAGTGGACCGCGCACCAGCCCGACGCGGCGCTGTTCCTCACCGGGCGGACCCCCTCGGCGCCCGACGACGACCCGCTGCAGGCCCAGGCGGACATGCTGTCCGCCTACTGCGGGGTGCGGCCGGAGGAGGACGGTACGGCCGCCCTGGCGGGCAAGGTGCGGTCCCTGTTCCGGTCCGAGCGGACCGCCGACTGGATCGTGTCCCGGCTCGCACCGCTCGTGGTCGGCGCGGCGGAACCGACCGGAGCCTTCGGCGAGGACGACCGGCTCGCCGACACCCTCCTCGCCTGGCGCACCCTCTTCCAGGAGGTGGCGCGCCGCCGACCCGTCGTACTGGCCGTCGAGGACCTCCACCGTGCCTCGGACCGCGTGCTGGACGCCATCGAGGAATGCGCCGGGTCCGCCGGCCCGAGCCGGCTGTTCGTGGTCGCCGCCGCGGGCCCGGAGCTGCTGCTCCGCCGGCCGTCGTGGTGCGGGGGGATGCACCACGCGACCACGGTGACCCTCGACCACCCCGAGCGCGTCACCACCGAGCATCTGGCGCAGTTCCTGCGCTCCGCCGCCAGCAACTGACCGCTCACCCCCCGTCTTCGTCGCGGGCCGGCCGCCAGCGCCGGTCCGCGACGACGTGTGCCCGCAGCCGCCGGCCCGCCCCCTCCGCGGCGCACGGCCCGGCCGCCGCGGAGCTGCCCGGCCGCCCCTCGCCCTCGCCTCCCCGCCCCCGGTCCAGGCCGTCCCGTACCGGAAGCGGAAGTCCATCGCGCGGTAATCAGGCGGCTGGTGCTCCCGATGACCTCACCGTGACTGCCCACTGGTGCGCCCAGGCACAGGATGTCGTGACGACAAGGAGCGACATGACTTCGGAAACCGCTGCACCCGAACTGGCCGAGCCCCACCTGCGCCAACTGCTGGCCACCGCCGGACTCGACGTCGAGTACGTGTCCGCGGAGGGCAACACCCTGCGCCGCCGCGCCGAGGACGGTTCCCTGACGCCCGTGCTCGACTTCGCGGGCGGCTACGGTTCCCTGATCCTCGGACACAACCACCCCGAGATCGTCGCCTGCGCCCGCGGACTTCTCGACGCCCACTCGCCCGTGCACGCCCAGTTCTCCTCCCACCCGTACGCCAACCGCCTGGCCGCCGAGCTGAACCGGATCATCCACCGCGAACTGGGCGTCGACGAGCCCTACTACGCGACCTTCGCCAACAGCGGCGCGGAGGCTGTGGAAGCCGCCGTGAAACACGCCGAACTGGACCGCGTGGCACGGCTGTCCGCCGTCATGAGCGAGATCGCGGCCGGCGCCGAGTCCGCGCGCGTGGCGGTGCTGGCCGGCGAGGCGGCGGTCCCCGCCTCCGTGTACGAGCGGCTCGGGGTGCCGCGTCCGGAGCAGGACGAGGACGGTGTCGAGCTGCTGATCGCCGAGGCCGACCGGCGCAACGCCGAGGTCGCCGGGCGGGCACCGGTGCTGCTGGCCCTGGAGGGCGGCTTTCACGGCAAACTGATCGGCAGCGTCCAGCTCACCCACAACGAGGGCTACCGGGCCCCCTTCGCGGCGCTCGGGGTGCGGACGCGCTTCGTGCCCATGGACCGCCCCGACGCGCTGAAGGAGATCCTGGAGCAGGAACGCGGCACCCTCTACGAGATCCGCCACCGTGCGGGCCGCGTCGAGCTGGCCGAGCGCGGTCACCCCGCGTACTGCGCCTTCGTACTGGAGCCGATCCAGGGTGAGGGCGGCATCAGGCCGCTGTCCCGCCAGTTCGCCGAGGAGATCCAGGAGTTCGGCCGGGAGGCGGACTGCCCGCTGGTCATCGACGAGGTGCAGAGCGGCATGGGGCGCACCGGCGCCCTGCTCGCCAGCGCCGTACTGGGCCTGCGCGGCGACTACTACGCCCTCGCCAAGGCCCTGGGCGGCGGCATCGCCAAGGCGTCGGTGATGCTGGTCCGGGAGGCCCGCTACCGGCCGGAGTTCGAGCTGGTGCACAGCTCCACCTTCGCCAAGGACAGTTTCTCCTGCCACATCGCCCTCCGGGTGCTGGAGCTGCTGGAGGCGGACGACGGCCGGGCCTACCGGCAGGCGGCGGAGCGCGGCGAGGCGCTCGCCGCGATGCTCGAACGGGTCAGGGCGGCGTTCCCCGATGTCGTCAGGGAGGTGCGCGGCCGGGGCCTGATGCAGGGTTTCGAGTTCCACGACCAGACCCGGGCGCGGGACCCACGGCTCGCCGAGGCCGCACGCTCCGGACTGTTCGGGTACGTCATCGCCGGACACCTGCTGCACGCGCACGGGATCCGGACCTTCCCCACCGCCAGCGCGGTGCACACCCTGCGCTTCGAGCCCTCCCTCCTCCTCACCGACGAGGAGATCAAGCTCCTGGAGGGGGCGTTGAGCGATGCCTGCCTGATCGTGCGGGACCAGGCGTCCGACCGGCTCGCCGTCCCGGCCTGAGTCGGCCGGCCCGGCACCGAGGAGAACGGCCGGCGGCGCGCCGGCACAGGCCGGCCGGAAAGGACGCGGCTCCGACCGGCCCGACGGACGCGACGGCCTGACGTGCGACGGCCATACCGAAGCGACGGCCATACGGATGCGACGGCCATACGGATGCGACGGCCCCGCGGACGCGACGGCCGTACGCACGCGCGGCCGGGCGGAACAGGGCCCTCCGGCCGGGCGGGACGCCGGGCGGTCCGGCCGGGCGGGACACAGGTCCCGCCGGTCGGCGGAGGACCGGCGTCCGGCGGGAACCGAGGGCCGGCCGCGTCGCCGGGTGCGGGCCACCGCGTAACACCTCCCCCGGTAATTCCGGGAATTCAGCTATGAAAGGGCAGCGGAACGTCATGACGAGTGAGCAAGCTCCGGCGAGCGTCACACACGGCACCGACCGCGACGAGCCGATCGCCGTGGTCGGTCTCGCCTGCCGGCTACCGGGCGCCGACAACCCGTCGGGCTTCTGGGAGTTGCTGGCCAGCGGCTCCAGCGCCATCACCGACGTGCCCGCCGGCCGCTTCCCGGACCCCGCCGCGGCGGCGGTGCGGCGCGGGGGCTTCCTCGACGCCGTGGACGCCTTCGACGCCGGCTTCTTCGGCGTCTCGCCCCGTGAGGCGTCCGGCATGGACCCGCAGCAGCGGATCGTCCTCGAACTGGCCTGGGAGGCCCTGGAGGACGCGGGCCTGGTCCCCGCGTCCCTGCGGGGCAGCCGCACCGCGGTCTTCGTCGGCACCCTGCGCGACGACTACACCAGCCTCCTCTACCAGCGCGGCAGTGCGGCCGTCACCCAGCACACGATGACCGGGGTCAACCGGGGCGTCATCGCCAACCGCGTCTCCTACCACCTGGGGCTGCGCGGCCCGAGCCTGACGGTCGACGCCGCCCAGTCCTCGTCGCTGGTCGCCGTGCACCTGGCCTGCGAGAGCCTGCGCAGCGGAGAGTCCACCACCGCGCTGGCCGCGGGCGTGAACCTCAACCTGCTCGCCGAGCACACCGTGACCGAGGAGCGGTTCGGCGCCCTGTCCCCCGACGGCGTCAGCTACGTCTTCGACGCGCGCGCCAACGGCTTCGTGCCCGGCGAGGGCGCCGGCGTGGTCGTCCTCAAGCCGCTGAGCACCGCGGTGGCCGACGGGGACCGGGTCTACGGCGTCATCCTCGGCAGCGCCGTCAACAACGACGGCGCCACGGCCGGCCTCACGGTCCCCAGCGCGGAGGCGCAGCGGGAGGTGCTGCGGGCCGCCCGCGCCAAGGCCGGTGTGGCCGCCGGGGACGTCCAGTACGTGGAACTGCACGGCACCGGCACGCCGGTCGGGGATCCCGTCGAGGCAGCGGCCCTGGGGGCGGAGCTCGGCGCGGGCCGCACCGGGGGCGACGCGCTGCACGTCGGCTCGGTGAAGACCAACATCGGTCATCTGGAGGGTGCGGCGGGCATCGCAGGACTCGTCAAGACGCTGCTGAGCATCCACCACCGCCTGCTGCCGCCGAGCCTGAACTTCGACACGCCGAACCCCGCCATCCCGCTGGACGAGCTGGGGCTGACCGTACGCACGCAGGCCGGCCCCTGGCCGCGCGCCGACCACCGACTGGTGGCGGGCGTCAGTTCCTTCGGCATGGGTGGCACCAACTGCCACGTGATTCTCGCGGAAGCCCCGGCCACCGCCAGGACCGCCGAGGACGGCACGGCCTCGGGCACGTCCGCCGGGGGCGGGGACGACGATCTGTCCGGCACCGCCGGGAACGTTCCGGGCGTGCTGCCGTGGGTGGTCTCCGGCTCCGGCCGGGCCGGGCTGCGCGCCCAGGCGGCGCGGCTGCACGCGTTCGCGAGCGACATCGCGCCCGACCCGGCGGACGTGGCCTGGTCCCTGGCCACCACCCGCGCCGCCCTGCGGCACCGCGCCGTCGTCCTGGCGCCCGACGCGCGCGGCCTGCTGGACGGCACCGAAGCCCTCGCCGCGGGGCGGGTCGACCCCGCCGTGGTGACCGGGATCGCCCGTCCCGGCCCCGTCGGTTTCGTGTTCACCGGCCAGGGCGCGCAGCGCGTCGGGATGGGGATGCGCCTGTACTCGGCCTTCCCCGCGTACGCCGAGGCGTTCGACGAGGTGGCGGCCGCGCTCTCGGACCACCTGCCCGTCTCGCCCGCCGAGGTGATCCGCACCGGACAGGGCCTGGACGACACGGTCAACACCCAGCCGGCCCTGTTCGCCGTCGAGGTCGCGCTGCACCGGCTGGCCGAGTCGTTCGGGCTGCGCCCCGACTTCGTCGCCGGACACTCCATCGGCGAACTCGCCGCCGGGCACGTGGCCGGGGTGCTCGACCTGCCCGACGCCGCCGCGCTGGTGGCCGCGCGGGCGCGGCTGATGCAGTCCGCGCAACGCGGCGGAGCGATGATCGCCGTAGAGGCGGACGAATCCGAGGTGGCCGAACTGATCGCGAAGCGCCCGCAATTGGCGCTGGCCGCGGTCAACGCCGACCGGTCCACCGTCATCGCAGGTGACGCGGCCGAGGCCGCGGAGGTCGCCGAGGTGCTGCGCGTGCGGGGCCGGCGCGTCCGGCAGCTGACGGTCAGTCACGCCTTCCATTCCCCGCACATGGACGGCATCCTGCGGGACTTCCGCCGGGCCGCCTCAAAGCTCACGTACCACGCGCCGCGCATCCCGGTCGTCTCGACGCTCACCGGAGCCCTGTCCCACGGCGACGAGCTGCGCACCCCCGACTACTGGGCCGACCAGCTGCGCGGCACCGTCCGGTTCGCCGACGCGGTGCGCACCCTGCACGCCCGGAACGTCACCACGCTCGTCGAGATCGGTCCCGACGCGGTGCTCGCCCCGCTGGCCCGGCAGAGCGCCGAGGACCTCACCGCGGTCGCGCTGCTCCGCCAGGACCGCCCGGAGACCGGTGCCCTCCTCACTGCCCTGGCCACCGCCTACGTCAACGGCGCACCGGTGGAGTGGGGCGAGATCCTGCGCGGCAGCGGCGCGCGGCGCATCGATCTGCCGACCTACGCGTTCCAGCGGACCCGTCACTGGCTGGACGACGGCGGAGGGCGGCCGCCCGCCGAGCAGCGCGAGGACATCCCGGGTGCCGCCCCCCGCGCCGCACACGCACCCGAGGGTGAGGCACCCGCCGGGCGCCCCGGCGGCGAGTTCGCCGAGCGGCTGCGGACCATGTCCCCGGCCGGCCGCAGGCACGCCGTGGACGAACTGGTAACCGCCCACATCGCGGCGGTGCTCCAGTACCGGGGCGACGAACCCCTGGACACGCAGACGCCGTTCCAGGAGCTCGGCTTCAGCTCCCTCATGACGACGGAGCTGCGGGTGGCCCTCGCCGAGGCCACCGCACTGCGCCTGCCCACCGGGCTGCTCTTCGACCACCCGACCCCCCGCGCGCTGGCCGCGTTCATCGAGACGGAACTGCTCGGCGAGGACGCCGCGGAAACCGCCGACGGCGCCGCGGACGCGGACGCCGACGAGCCGATCGCGGTCATCGGCATGGCATGCCGCTACCCCGGCGGTGTCGCCTCCCCCGAGGACTTGTGGCGGCTGGTGTCCGAGGGCGTCGACGCCGTGGCGCCCTTCCCCGGGGACCGGGGATGGGACGACGACATCTACGACCCCGACCCGGAGCGGCGCGGCAAGAGCGCGGTCCGGCACGGTGGGTTCCTCACCGGAGCCGGCGAGTTCGACGCCACCTTCTTCGGCATCTCACCGCGCGAGGCCCTCGGCATGGACCCGCAGCAGCGGCTGCTGCTGGAGACCGCCTGGGAGGCCGTCGAGCGGGCCGGACTGCTCCCGGCGGACCTGCACGGCACCCGCACCGGCGTCTTCGTCGGCGCCACCTCCCTCGAGTACGGGCCCCGGATGCAGGACGCGCCCGAGAGCGTGCAGGGGCACGTCCTGACCGGCAGCACGGCCAGCGTCATGTCGGGCCGCATCGCCTACCAGCTCGGGCTGATCGGGCCCGCGGTGACCGCGGACACGGCCTGCTCCTCCTCCCTGGTCGCGCTGCACCTGGCGATCCGTTCCCTGCGGTCGGGCGAGACCAGCCTCGCCCTCGCGGGCGGCGCCGCCGTCATGTCCTCGCCGGGCATGTTCGTGGAGTTCTCCCGGCAGCGCGGCCTCGCCCCCGACGGCCGCTGCAAGTCGTTCGCCGCGTCCGCCGACGGCACCGGCTGGGGTGAGGGCGTGGGCATGCTGCTCGTCGAGCGCCTGTCCGACGCCCGCCGCCACGGCCACCCGGTGCTGGCGGTCATCCGCGGCTCCGCCGTCAACCAGGACGGCGCCAGCAACGGACTCACCGCCCCGAGCGGTCTCGCCCAGCAGCGGGTCATCCGTCAGGCGCTCGCCGACTCGGGCCTGACCCCCGCGGACGTCGATGCCGTCGAGGCCCACGGCACCGGCACCACACTGGGCGACCCCATCGAGGCCGAGGCGCTCATGGCCACCTACGGCAGCGGCCGCGCGGACCGGGAACCGGTGTACCTGGGCTCGCTGAAGTCCAACATCGGGCACGCCCAGGCCGCCGCGGGGGTGGGCGGCGTCATCAAGATGGTCGAGGCCATGCGGCACGGCGTCCTGCCGCGGACCCTGCACGTGGAGGAACCGACCCCGCACGTCGACTGGTCGGCGGGGAGCATCGGCCTGCTGACCGAGGCGCGGGGCTGGCCCGAGACCGGCCGGCCGCGCCGCGCCGCGGTCTCCTCCTTCGGCATCAGCGGCACCAACGCCCACGTGGTCCTGGAGTACGAGCCCGTACCGACGCCCGCGCAGCCGCCCGCGCGGCCCTCCGACGACCCGGCCGGCGCGCCCACCGGGCCCCGGCCGGACGCGTCCGCCACGGACGCCGGCCCCGCCCCCCGCGCGGGCGCGAGCCTGCCGGTGACGGAGCCGGACACCGCCGGCGACGTACGGTTCCCCACCCCCTGGGTGCTGTCCGCGCGGGAGCCTGCGGCGCTGCGCGCCCAGGCGGACCGCCTGCGGCGGCACCTGTCGCCCGACGCCGACGACACCGACGTGGGCTGGTCCCTCGCCGCGACACGGACCGCGTTCGAACATCGGGCGGTGCTCCTCGGCGGGAGCCTGCCCGAGCGTCTGGCGGCCCTGTCGGCGCTCGCCGACGAGGACACGCCGCACCACGCGGACCTCGTCACGGGCAGCGTCGCGGGGGAGGGGCGCACGGCGTTCCTCTTCACCGGCCAGGGCGCCCAGCGCCCCGGCATGGGCCGCGCGCTGTACCGGGCCCACCCGGTCTTCGCCGCCGCGCTCGACGAGGTCTGCGCCGCGTTCGACGGGCTGCTCCCCAGGCCGCTGCGCGAGGTGATGTTCGCCGAGGCGGGCAGCGAGGCCGCCGCGCTGCTCGACGAGACCCGCTACACCCAGCCCGCGCTGTTCGCCGTGGAGAGCGCCCTGTTCCGCCTCCTGCGGCACCACGGCATGACCCCCGACCTGCTGGCCGGCCACTCCATCGGCGAGGTCGCGGCGGCCCACGCGGCCGGGGTGTTCTCCCTCGGCGACGCCGCCGCCCTGGTGGCCGCCCGCGCCCGGCTGATGCAGGCCGCCACCCCCGGCGGCGCCATGATCTCCGTGCAGGCCACGGAGGAGGAGGTGCTCGCCGACCTGGCCGGCCGCGAGAAAGCGCTCGCCGTCGCCGCCGTCAACGGTCCGCGCTCCGTGGTCGTCTCCGGGGACGCCACCGCCGCCGAGGACATCGCCGCCGCCTGGCGCGCCCGGGGCCGCCGGACGTCACGACTGACGGTCAGCCACGCCTTCCATTCCCCGCACATGGACGAGATCCTCGACGAGTTCCGCGCGGTGGCCGCCGGGCTCACCTACCACGAGCCCGCGCTGCCCGTCGTCTCGACCGTCACCGGCCGCCTCGCCACCGCCGCCGAACTGACCTCGCCGGACTACTGGACCGGGCAGATCCGCGCCACCGTCCGCTTCCTCGACGCCGCCCGCGAACTGAGGCGGCGCGGTGCCACCGTGGTCGTCGAGACGGGCCCGGACGCCGTGCTGGCACCGCTCGCGAGCGCCGCCGTCGACGAGGCGTTCACCTCCGTGCCCCTGATGCGGGCCGGCCGTCCCGAGACCAGGAGCGTCGCGGAGGGCATCGCCCGGGCGTACGCGGCGGGCGCCCCGCTCGACGCGGCCGGCTTCTTCCCGGGGGGCAGCGCCGTCGCCCTGCCCACCTACGCCTTCCACCGGGAGCACTTCTGGCTGGCGCCGCAGCCCGCCGCCGGCGCGCGCGGCCTCGGCCTGGACGCGGCGGAACACCCGCTGCTCACCGTCGTCGTGGACCTGGCCGAGCACGGGGACGCCGTATTCACCAGCCGGATCTCCCTGAGCGGGCAGCCCTGGCTGGCCGACCACGTCATCGCCGGCACCGTGCTGCTGCCCGCCACGGCCTTCCTCGAACTGGCAGTCACCGCGGGCGACCACCTGGGCGTGCCGTACGTGGAGGACCTGGCGCTGGAGGCGCCCTTGCCGCTGCCGGCGTCCGGGGCCGTAAGACTGCAGGTCGGCGTGGGCACCCCCGACGGGACGGGCCGGCGCACGTTCACCGTGCACTCCGCGCCGGACACCGACGAGACGTCCCCGCGCACCTGGACCCGGCACGCCTCGGGAACGCTCACCGCGCACACCCGTGACGCCGCACCGGCCGACGACCCGCACCCGGTCGGTGACGCGGCAGGCGATCCGGCACCGGACGACGGCACCTACGCCCGTCTCGCCGGCCTCGGCTACGGCTACGGGCAGGCCTTCCAAAACCTGGTGTCGGTACGGCACGAGGGAGCGGACACGTACGCCGAGGTACGCCTGCCGGAGGAACTGCGCGACCAGGCCGCGCGGTTCGGGCTGCACCCCGCCCTGCTGGACGCCGTCCTGCACCCGCTCGTGCTGGCCTCAGCGCCCGCGGACGACGACGGCACCATCCGCCTGCCCTTCGCCTGGTCCGGCGTCACCGTGCACGCGGGCGGCGCGACCGGACTGTGGGCGCGGATCCGTCCGGTCGGCACCGACACCGTCAGTGTGTCGCTGACCGACCTCGCCGGGGCGCCCGTAGCGGACATCGAGTCGCTGACGTTGCGTCCGGTGGCCAGGAACCGGCTTACCGCACCGGCCGCCGGCTCCCTGTACGAGCTCACCTGGACCCCCGCCCCCGACGCGGCGGAGGGGCCGGTCCCCGCGTGGACGGAGGCGGGCGAGGACCTCACGCACACCGAACCGGCAGAGGTCGTCGTCCTGCGGGCGGCCCGCGCCCAGGACGGCGGCGAGGACGACGGGCAGGACGGCGGACACGCCGCGCTCACCCGCGTCCTGGACGCCGTCCAGCGGTTCCTGTCCGACACGCGGTTCGACGGCTCCCGGCTCGCGGTCGTCACGCACGGGGCCGTCGCCGCGCTGCCCGGCGAGGACATCGCCGACCCGGGCGCCGCCACCGTGTGGGGCCTGATCCGGTCGGCGCGCTCGGAGCACCCGGACCGGCTGCTGCTGATCGACCTCGACCCCGCCGACACCGGCGCCCGGCCGCTGGCCGCCGCGCTGGCCACGGGGGAACCGGAGACGGCCGTACGCTCCGGCACACCGCACACCCCGCGGCTCACCGCGGCCCGCCCCGCGCCCGACGCGGCACCGCCCCGGTTCGACCCGGACGGCACCGTCCTCGTCACCGGCGGCACCGGCGGACTCGGCGCGCTCTTCGCCCGCCACCTGGTGAGCCGGTACGGCGTACAGCACCTGCTGCTCACCAGCCGTCGCGGCCCCGACGCGCCGGGCGCCGGGGAACTGGCCCGCGAACTGCGCGCCCTGGGCGCCTCGGTGACGCTCGCCGCGGCGGACGCAGCCGACCGCGACGCGCTGGCCGCGCTGCTGGACTCCGTCCCCGGCGCCCACCCGCTGACGGCCGTGGTGCACACCGCCGGGGTCCTGGACGACGCCACCGCGCTGTCCCTGACCCCCGAGCGGCTCGACACCGTGCTCGCCCCCAAGGCCGACGCGGCCCGGCATCTGCACGAACTGACCGCCGGGGCCGACCTTTCGGCCTTCGTCCTGTTCTCCTCGGTGTCGGGTCTCCTCGGTACGCCCGGCCAGGGCAACTACGCGGCCGCCAACACCTTCCTGGACGCCCTCGCCCACCACCGTCGCACCCGCGGGCTGCCCGCCGTATCGCTGGCCTGGGGCCTGTGGGACACCGGCAGCGGCATGGGCGCCACCCTCACCGACGGTGAACGCGCCCGCTGGCGACGGTCCGGCCTGCCGCCGCTCACCGCGGAATCGGGCCTGGCCCTGTTCGACGCGGCGCTGGGCGCCGGCGCTCCCGTGCTCGCCCCGGTCACCCTGCGGCCCCCCGAGTCGGGCCCGCCGCACTTCCTGCTGCGCGACCTGCTGCCCGGGCGTGCGACCCGCCGCGCCACGGCGGGCCGCACGGACCAGGCCGGGGACGGATCCGACTGGGCGCGGCGGATCACCGCGCTCGACGGGGACAAACGCGCCGAGGCGGTGCTGGACCTGGTCCGTACCCAGGTCGCGGCGGCCCTCGGACACAGCACGTCGGGAGCCGTCGTACCCGAACGCGCGTTCAAGGACATCGGGTTCGACTCGATGGCCTCGGTGGAGCTGCGCAACCAGCTCGGCCGGGCCACCGGCCTGCGCCTGCCCACCACACTCGTCTTCGACCACCCCACACCCCGCGCCGTCGCCGACCACCTGCTGACCGAGGTGACCCGGGCGAGCACCGCGGAGCGGCCCGCTCCGGCGGGACGGCCCCGGACCCGTGCGACGGCCGACGAGCCGATCGCCATCGTCGGCATGGCGTGCCGCTACCCCGGCGGGGTGTCCTCACCGGACGACCTGTGGCGACTGGCCACCGACGGCGTGGACGCGGTGAGCGAGTTCCCCGCCAACCGCGGCTGGGACCTCACCGCCCTGTACGACCCCGACCCGGACCGCAACGGCACGAGCTACACCCGCCACGGCGGCTTCCTGCACGACGCCGACCTCTTCGACGCCGGCTTCTTCGGGATGTCACCGCGGGAGGCCACGGCCACGGACCCTCAGCAGCGGCTGCTGCTGGAGACCGTCTGGGAGGCGTTCGAGAGCGCCGGCATCGACCCGGCCGCCCTGCGCGGCACACCCACCGGCGTGTTCGCGGGAGCCATGTACGACGACTACGCGGTCCGGGCGTCGGCCGACGCGGGCGAGTTCGAGGGGTTCCTGCTCGCCGGCAACCTCTCCAGCGTCCTGTCCGGCCGGGTGGCCTACACCTACGGTCTGGAGGGCCCGGCCGTCACCGTCGACACCGCCTGCTCCTCCTCCCTCGTCGCCCTGCACCTGGCGGCGAACGCGCTGCGCGGCGGTGAGTGCGACATGGCCCTGGCGGGCGGCGTGACGGTCATGGCGCAGCCGACGACGTTCGTGGAGTTCTCCCGGCAGCGCGGACTCGCGCCCGACGGACGCTGCAAGTCGTTCGCGGACGACGCCGACGGCACCGGCTGGTCCGAGGGCGTCGGCGTACTCGTCCTGGAACGGCTCTCCGACGCCCGGCGCCGGGGACACCAGGTCCTCGCGGTGGTCCGCGGCTCGGCCGTCAACCAGGACGGCGCGAGCAACGGCCTGACGGCGCCCAACGGGCCCGCGCAGGAACGGGTCATCCGCCAGGCCCTGGCCGGGGCGGGCCTGACCCCCGCGGACGTGGACGCGGTCGAGGCGCACGGCACCGGCACCACACTGGGCGACCCCATCGAGGCCACGGCACTGCTCAACACCTACGGCCGGGAGCGTCCGGACGACGGCCGCCCCCTGTGGCTCGGCTCGCTGAAGTCGAACATCGGGCACGCGCAGGCGGCGGCCGGCGTGGGCGGCCTCATCAAGATGGTCAAGGCCATGGAACACGGCGTACTGCCCAGAACCCTGCACGCGCAGGAGCCGAGCCGGCACGTCGACTGGGACTCCGGCGCGGTCGAACTGCTCACCGAGTCCCGCCCATGGCCGGCCGAGGGCCGTCCGCGCCGGGCCGGCATCTCCTCCTTCGGGATCAGCGGCACCAACGCCCACGTCATCATCGAGCAGCCACCCGCCCCGCCCGAGACCGGCGCGGCACCCGGCCCGGCTCCGGAGACGGTCCCCTGGATCGTCACCGCCCGGGACGAGGACGCGCTGCGCGCGCAGGCCGCACGGCTGCACGACCATCTCAGCGCCCGCCCGGACCTCCGACCGGCCGACGTCGCCCTGTCCCTGGCGAGCGGACGGTCCCTCATGGAGCACGGCGCCGTCGTCGTCGGCACCGGCCGCGACGCCCTCCTCGACGGCCTGCACGCCCTCGCGGAGGGACGGACCAGCCGCAGCGTGCTGCGCTCCCACGCCGTCCCGGCGGGCCGCACGGCCTTCCTGTTCACCGGACAGGGCAGTCAGCGCCTGGGCATGGGACGCGAGATGTACGAGACGGCACCCGTGTTCGCCCGGGCGCTGGACGCGGTGTGCGCCGCTCTCGACGGCGCCCTGGAACGGCCGCTCAAGGACGTCCTCTTCGCGGTGGAAGGCAGTGCCGAGGCCGCGTTGCTGGACCGCACCGACTTCACGCAGGCCGCGCTGTTCGCGGTGGAGGTGGCGCTGTTCCGCTGGTTCGAGCACCACGGGCTGCTGCCGGACCTCGTCCTTGGCCACTCCGTCGGCGAGATCGCCGCCGCGCACGCGGCGGGCGTCCTTGACCTGGGCGACGCCGCCGCGCTGGTGGCCGAGCGCGGCCGGCTCATGCGGTCGGCCCGCGCGGGCGGTGCGATGCTCGCCGTCGAGGCCGACGAGGACGAGGTCCGCCGGGTGCTCGACGCGCAGGACGGCACGGTCGCCGTCGCCGCGGTCAACGGACCGCGGGCGGTGGTGGTCTCCGGAGACGCCGACGCCGTCGACGCACTCGCCGCCCGGTGGGAGCGCGAGCGGGTCCGCACCAGGCGGCTCACCGTCAGCCACGCCTTCCACTCGCCGCACATGGACGACGTCCTCGACGCGTTCCGGTCCGCGGCCGCGCGGCTGACCTTCCGGCCGCCGGCGATCCCGGTCGTCTCCGACGTCACCGGCACCCTCGCCACCGACGAGGAGCTGACCTCACCCGACTACTGGGCCCGGCACATCCGCCAGGCCGTGCGCTTCCACGACGGGGTGCGGTGCCTGCAGGAGCAGGGCGTCACCCACTACGTCGAACTCGGCCCCGACGGCGTCCTGACGTCCCTCACCCGTGACGGCCTGACCGAGGAGGCGGCCGTGCTGGTCCCGGCCCTGCGCCGGGGCAGGCCGGAGCCCGAGACGGCCGTCGCGGCCCTCGCGCTCGCGCGGCTGCGCGGCGGCGAGCACGACTGGTCCGCCCTGCTGCCCGGCGCCCGCCGGGTGCCGCTGCCCGGATACGCGTTCCGGCACCGGCGCTACTGGCTCGACGCCCCGGCCCCGCGCAGCGGCGACGCGGCCGGTCTCGGCCTGGGTGCGGTCGACCATCCGCTGTTCGGCGCGTCGGTCCGCAGGGCGGGCAGTGACGAGGTGCTGTTCACCGGCCTGCTGTCGCTGCGGACCCACCCCTGGCTCGCGGAGCACGCGGTGGCGGGCTCGGTGCTGCTGCCCGGAACGGCACTGCTGGAGCTGGCCACCAGCGCCGCCGACCAGGCCGGCAGCGGCCGGGTCGGGGAACTGAACCTCGCGGCACCGCTGGTACTGCCCGAGCACGACGGCGTCCAGATACAGGTCTCCGTGGGCGCCCCCGACGCGGACGGCGAGCGTCCGCTGGAGATCCACGGCCGCACCGGCGAGGACGAGTGGACGCTGCACGCCCACGGCACGCTGGCACCCGCGGTCGGCCGCGCCGAGGGGCTGCTGGTCTGGCCTCCGGCCGGCGCCACGGAGATCGGTCTGGACGGGGTGTACGAGCGCCTCGCCGCGCGGGGGTACGCCTACGGGACCGCGTTCCGCGGCCTGCGACGGCTGTGGCGCGGCGGCGGCGAGCTGTACGCCGAGGTCGTCCTGCCCGAGGAAGCGCGGGCGCACGCGGGGCGGTTCGGGCTGCACCCGGCGCTGCTGGACGCCGCCCTGCACCCCCTGCTGCCCGGCGTCGCGGACGAGTCCGCACCGGCCCGTCTGCCGTTCGCCTGGTCCGACGTGACCGTGCACGCCCCCGGGGCGTCGGCGCTGCGCGTACGGCTGCGCCTGCCGGCGGACACCGCCGCCGACACACTGGAGGCGGAACTGACGGTGGCCGACGGCTCCGGAGTGCCGGTGGCCACCGTGGGCTCGCTGGTGCTGCGCCCGCTGTCCGCCGACGCGGTACGGGCGGCCGGCGCGGGACGCGACGGGTTCCTCCCGCTGGCCTGGTCGGCCCTGCCCGTCCCGGACGGCACCTTGGACACCACCGGCTGGGCCGCTCTCGGTACGCCCCCCGTGGCGTCGCTCACCTCCTGGCCCGACCTGCGGGCGGCGGCCGACGCCCGGCCCGCCACCCTGCTGTGGGAACCTCCGGGGGCGGCGGCCGAGGGCGATCTGCCCGACCGGGCACGGGCCCGGCTCGGCGACGCCCTCACCTTCCTGCAGGCGTTCCTCTCTGACGACCGCTTCGCCGGCACCCGGCTGGTGGTGTGCACCCGCGGGGCGGTGGGAACCGGACCCGGCGAGCCGGTCGACGACCTCGAAGGGGCCGGCCTGTGGGGGCTGCTGCGGGTGACCCAGACCGAGCACCCGGACCGCGTCACCGTCGTGGACATCGGTGCCGGCGGCTGCGAGGAGGCGGAGCTGCGCGCGGCCGTCGCCTCGGGGGAGCCGCAGATCGCGATACGCGGCGGGCGCCTCCTGGTGCCCCGGCTGACCCGCGCCTCCGCCTCGGAAACCGGCTCCGAAGCACTCCGCTGGGACGACGGCACCGTGCTGCTGACCGGCGCCACCGGCGCCCTGGGCGGCGTACTGGCCCGCCATCTGGTCACCGCGCACGGAGCGAGCCGGCTGCTGTTGCTGTCGCGGCGCGGCGACCAGGCTCCCGGTGCCGCCCGGCTGCGGGCCGAACTGGAGGAGCTCGGCGCCGAGGTGACGTTCGCCGCCTGCGACGCCGCCGACCGGGAGGCGCTCGCCAATGTGCTCGCGGCGGTCCCGGCCGAGTTCCCGGTGCGGGCCGTCGTCCACACCGCGGGAGTGCTGGACGACACCGTGGTGGGCGACCTGACACGCGAGCGGCTGGACGCGGTGCTGCGGCCGAAGATCGACGCGGCGTGGAACCTGCACGAGCTCACCCGCGACCGCGACCTGTCCGCGTTCGTGCTGTACTCGTCCGTCGCCGGTCTCATCGGCAACGCCGGCCAGGCCAACTACGCGGCCGGCAACACGTTCCTCGACGCGCTGGCGCAGCACCGCAGCGCGTTGGGACTGCCCGCCACGTCGCTGGCGTGGGGCCTGTGGGCCGACACCAGCACGATCAGCGCCGGCCTGGGCGAGACGGACCTGCGGCGACTGGCGCGGGTCGGGCTGCGGCCGCTGTCCGCCGAAGAGGGCATGACCCTGTTCGACCTCGCGCTGGCCGGCACCCGGCCGGTGGTGGCGCTGACCGGTGTCGACCGGGACGCGCTGCGCCGCCAGGGCGAGCGGGCCGTGCCGGTCCTGCGCGATCTGGTGCCGCGGCCCGCCGGGCGCGGACGCCCCGCCGCGGCGGGGCACGCCTCGGACGAGGCGGCCTCACCGGTCGGGCAACTGGCCGCGCTGGGGCCGGTGGAGCGCGAGAGCGCACTGCTGGACATCGTGCGCGCTCAGGTCGCCGCGGTGCTCGGGCACGGCGACCCCGCGGCCGTCACCGCCGATCTGCCCTTCCAGGACCTCGGCTTCGACTCCCTCACCGCGGTCGAACTGCGCAACCAGCTCACACACGCGGTCGGCCTGCGGCTTCCCACCACCCTCGTGTTCGACCATCCGAGCCCCACGGCCCTCGCCCGGCACCTCTCGGAGCTGGTCGAACGGGAAGCGGGCACGTCCGGCGAGGCGGGTACGTCCGGCGAGGCGGTACTCGCCGAACTGCACCGGGTGGGCTCGGCGATCGGCACGCTGACACCGGCGGACGGCGCCCGGGAGCGCATCACGGCCCGGCTGCGCGAACTGCTGTCCCTCGTGACGGCCCCGGTGCCCGGTGACACCGGTAATGACGCGGGCCCCGCCAAGGAAGCCGATCTGGACACCGCCACCGACGAGGAGCTGTTCGCCCTGTTCGACGAGCTCGACTGACCTCCGACCGGCATCCGAAAAGGTCCGCCCGACTCTCCGACGACGTCCGCCCGACATCCGCCCACAACCGATGGCCGGCCGGCCGGCCGGCGATAGCGCCGGCCGGCCCCCGGCACGACAGGACGGACGCGGCCCCAGCCACCCCCGCGTCCGTTCCCACCAACTCTCGAAGGGTTCGCCATGCAGTCCTTGTCCGCCCAGGAAACCGTCGACCGGACACCCGCACAGTCGCTTCCGCTGCGCGAGGTGATGGCCCGCTTCGCGACCGGTGTCATCGTCCTGAGTGTCGGCGGCGAGCACATCCACGGCATGACCGCCAACGCCTTCAGCTCGGTCTCCCTCGACCCGCCGACCGTGCTGTGCTGCGTCGCGCACGACGCCGTCATGCACCAGGCCATCCGATCCGCCCGGCACTTCGGTGTCTCGGTGCTGGGCGCGGACCAGGAGGCGCTGGCCCGCTACTTCGCCGACAAGAAGCGGCCGCTGGGGCCGGAGCAGTTCGCCGGTCTCGACTGGCGGCCGGGGCCCGTCACCGAGGCGCCGCTGCTGCACGGGGCCACGGCCTGGCTGGAATGTGAGCTGTCGGACTCCCACGACTCCGGCGACCACTCCATCTTCATCGGGCGGGTGGTCAACTCCATGCGCAGCGACGGCGGTTCGGGACTGCTCTTCTTCGACGGCGGTTTCCGTTCGATCGAGGCGGAGCAGTCATGAGCGAGGCGGGCGACGGGCCCGTCCACCCGGAGACCGTGGTGGGGCGCCTGTTCGTCGAGGCGCTCAACGCGGGGCTGGCCAGGGCGAGGGGAGGGCCGGGCGGGCCCGCCCGCACCACCGTCCCGGCGCCGGACCCCTGGCGGTCCGACGACGCGTTCGCGACCGCCGTGCTGGCCTCCTTCGACGCGGCGCTGACCGGAGTGCTCAGCTTCGCGGAGCGCCGGGACGTGGCGCTGCAGGTGGTGCTGCGGCGGCGTGGGCGGCAGGTTCTCGCCGAGGCGCTGGCCGCCGTCCGCCCCCCGGCACGTCACTCGCCGCCCTGGCCGAAGGCGCGGGACGAACTCGACCCGGCACACGAGACGCTGGTCCACACCGTGCTGCTGGAGAGCGCGGCGCTCACGGTGCTGGAGGCGCGGCGGTTCCCGGCGGGCACGGTGCGCCCCGCCGACCTGGTGCGGGCGCTGGGCGAGTCCCTGCGGACGGCGCGAGGCGGTTCGGCGCGGGCAGCCTGACGGGACGCGGCAGACGCCCCTGGCCGGTCGGTACGGAACCCTCCGCACCGACCGGCCCGGTCGCACCCGCCGACAACTCCCGGCCGCCGCGCCGCCGATGGGATGCGGTGGATCCCGGACGGTGTGCCGTCGAGCGGCCCCCGGACGCGGCGCATCCCGGCCGCCGAGCCGCCAAAAGGCTCCCGGGCACGGCGAGCCCGGCCGCCGCGGCCAAAGACTCGCTCCCCGGCTGTGGCGGGAGGACGTCGTCCCGGCGCCGGGGACGCGCGAAGCCGGCCGGTCCGCCATGGCCGGCCGGCTTCCCGTGCCGAGTTCCCGCGCACACCCCGCCGGGGCGGCGGTCAGCTCACGGGCGGTAGGAGGCGATCAGGCGGGACAGGTGGATGCCCGCCACTTCGAGTGGACGGCTGCTGCGGGAGACCTGCGCGGCCAGCTCGGCGCCTTCCAGCGTGCTGATCACCGTATGGGCGAGGTCCCGCGCGTCGCTCTCCCGGATCCCGGACTCCAGGAGCCGGTCGAAGACCACCCCGCGCCAGCGCGCGAAGGCGTCCGCGGCGGCCGACTGGATGTCCGGCATCCGGCCGATCGTCCCCAGGGCGGTGGTCGTGATGGGACAGCCGTCCATCCAGTCCGAGCTGCGCAGACTCTCGGACAGGTTCCGGGTCAGGACGATCACCGCCCGAGAGGGATCGGGGTCGCTGAAGAGCGCGGCCCGCAGTTCCTCCACGAACTCCTGGTCCCCGCGGCTGATGGCCGCGAGGGCCAGCTCCTGCTTCCCGCCGGGGAAGAAGTGATAGACAGATCCGAGCGTGGCCCGGGCCTCCTGCGAGATCTGCTTGATGCCCGTGCCGTCGTAGCCCTGTCGCTGCATGAGCCGCGAGGCCGCCCGGATGATGCGCTCGCGGGTCGCGGGCACCGGCTCCTGGGCGGCTGACGGTCGACCGGTGTCGTCCGATGGCTTCATCTTCACCCTGTTCATGGTACCAGTAGAGCGCTCTTTCCAGCCCGATGCTGCACGGGGAAGCCCACCGGCCGGCCGACGGGGGGACGTGCCGGCCGGTGGACCGCACGCCGTCCCGCGGGGGACGGCGGGTATCAGACGAGAGCGGCCGCCTGCCGCGCCGCGCGCAGGCCCGTCTCGATGGCGCCCTCGATGAAGGCCCCGTTCCAGCCGGAGGCGATGTCCGCGCCGGCGAAGACGACCCGGCCCTGGGGCTGCTGCAGCGCCGGGAGCTGGCGCAGCAGCTGGGTCGGGCGCCGCAGGCCCCACCCGCCGCGGGCGTAGCGGTCGGCACCCCACTGCTGCGCACGGTAGGAGACGATGGTGGCACCCGGTATGTACGCGCGCACCGCGGCCTGCACGGCCGCCTTGTCCGCCACGTTGAGGGAGGAACCGGCGAAGCCGATCATCAGCCGACCGCCGCCGGGAAGCTCCTTCTGGGGGATCATCAGCGGCAGGGCGGAGTTCTCGGTGCCCTGCGCGTAGACCGCGTCCACGCTTCCGCTCAGCTGCATCCAGATCTTGGTGGCCAGGGAGACCCCCACGCCCTCGGTCGTCGCGGCGGTGTGCGTGCTCGGCAGCCCCGGATTGAACTGGATGGTCTTCCACAGGTTCACGGGCGTCGTCACGACCACGGCGCCCGCCCTCAGGACGCGGCCGCTGGTCAGGGTCACCTCGACGCCGCCCGAGGTGCTGGTCACCGAGGCGACGGGAGAGGAGAGCTGGACGGTGATGCCAGGTGTGGCCAGCATCTTCTGCAGCAGCTGCGTCATGCCGCCCGCCGGCTTGAAGGCGGTCTGCTTCTCCCAGCCCTCCATCGTCCAGCCGCCCAGGGCCCACCACTGCGCCATCGACGTCATGGCGCGGCGGCTGTTCTCGTTTCCGGTGTAGGCCGTGAAGTAGCCGGCCAGCCACTGCTTGTCCAGGTCGGACATCGAGAGCTGGGCGATGCGGTCGGTGAAGGAGAGCTGGTCCAACTGCTGGAGCAGGTCCGCCCGGTACAGCGGGTTGTCGGGACGCGCGAAGTACTCCCGCGAGCCGTCGTAGAACTGCTCGAACAGTTCACCCAGCCGCGCGTTGGCGTCGACCGGGTTCAGCGACTGGAAGCCGTTGGAGGCAGGCATGATCGACTTGGTGGGTGCCACGTCGCCCACGTTGCTCAGGCCGTAACGCTGCATTTCGGCGGCGACCAGGTGGTGGTCCGGGCTCAGCCAGCCACCGCCCAGTTCGATCTGCTGGCCGGCCAGGGTGTCGGTCCATATGCGGCCGCCTATGCGGTTGCGTGCTTCCAGCACCGTCACCTTCAGTCCGGCGGCGGCCAGTTCGCGGGCCGCGGTGCCGCCCGCGTATCCCGCGCCGATCACGAGCACGTCGGGGAGCACCTCGTCCACGGCGTGGGCGGAGGAGCCGGTATACGGGATCGAGCCCAGTGCCCCGGCCAGCGCGGTGACTCCGGTCGCCTTGAGGAACAGGCGGCGTCCGGGCGTCGCGTCGGCGGTGTGCCGAGGTGTGGAAACAGGTCGTGAACTCATCGGCGAACCTTCTCTTTTTGCATGGATCGACCGGTTATGGAGGAGCGGAACAGAGTCCGTTTCGGCCAGGAAGAGCTAAGCGGATGAGTGGCGTGAATCGGTCACCGAGCGGTAATTGGAGGGTTTACCTCCGTCAAGACCGGGAACACGTCGCTCCCCATTCACCGTGAGCGCTGGGACATTGCCTGACAGACCCGGTGAAAGCGAAGCGGCCGACGCCCCGAGGGCGTCGGCCGCAGTCCGTGGATGTGAGGGGTCAGGGCGCGGGGAAGTGCCCCGCCCGCACGAAGTACCGCACGTAGGTGGCGAACAGCTCCTCGTCGATCTCCGGGCAGACGATGCCGCTGCCCGCCAGGGCGGCCTCGGTCTCCGAGGTGTCCATGGGCGGATAGAAGCGGTCGACGTCACCGGTCATCATCTCGAACGCGTGCAGCAGCGGCAGGATCGCGTTCCCGCGGTCGCCCTCCACCCGCCGGCGCCAGTCGTCCCCGTCCACCTCCTCCAGCGGGTAGCCGAGGGCCCGCAGCCGGCGGACGCATTCCCGCAGACTCACCGAACTCCGGTTGAACAGGTGGAAGGTGCCGCCCGCCGATTCCGGCCGGCGGGACACGCGCAGGATCGCCGCGCTCACGTAGTCGACCGGCAGCAAGTGGAACCGTCCGTCGACGCCCGCGGGCACCGAGCCCGCCTGGAGCAGGCCCTTGAGGCTCAGCCACACGAAGTCGTTCGTCTGGCAGGCACCGCTGACCTGGTCACCGGAGACGACGTCGACGCGGTAGACGGACACCGGCAGCCCTCGCTCCGCCGCCGCGGCCGTCAACTGCTCGGCGACCCACTTGCTCTGCAGATAGCCGCTGGGCAACCGCTCCGCCGGACCGGTCGGATCGGTGACCCGCAGCGGCCGCCCGTCCTCGGCCGCGTCGGCGAACACGCCGACGGTCGACACGTAGTGGACGGGCACGCTGCGGTGGCGCGCCGCCAGCCGGAGCACCTCCTCGGTGCCCCCTACGTTGGCCGCCCGCAACGTCTCGTAGGGGTGCAGCCAGTGCACCTGGGCGCCGTTGTGGTAGACGGCGTCGACGGTCGCGGCCAGCGAGTCGAAGACCTCCTCGGACAGGCCGAGCCGCGGCTGCGCCAGATCGCCCACCAGGACGGACAGGCGGTGCGGATCGATGTCGTCCCACACCCCGTAGCGCTCCAGGTTGCGCCGCAGCCGGTCCCGGGCGGCGGCCTCGTCGGCGCCTCGGACCAGGCAGTGCACCGTGGCCCGGGTGGTGCGCATCAGCTCACGCAGCAGGAACGCGCCGAGGAAGCCGCTGGCCCCGGTCAGCAGTACCCGCCGCGGGTCGCTCACGCACCGGACCACCTCCGGCGCCGGACGCACGTCGTCGGCGAGCACCGCCTCCGCCGCGAAGTCAGTGGCCTGCGCCGCGGAGGGGGTGTCGCTCCCGCCGTCCACCAGGGCACCGCACAGATAGGTGGCCAGCGCCGCCGGAGTCGGGTGGTCGAAGACCAGGGTGGCGGGCAGCCGGACACCGGCGAGTGTGCCGAGCCGGTTGCGCAGTTCCACCGCGGTGAGCGAGTCGAACCCCAGCTGCTGGAAGGAGCGGTCCGCGTCGACGCCCTCGGTGCCGGTGTGGCCGAGCACGGCGGCGACCTCCGCCTTGACGGCCTCGGTGACGGCGAGCAGTTGTTCCTCTCGCGGAAGGGCGGCCAGCCGCACCGCGAGCGGTTCGGCGGCCTCCGTGTCGCGGGCGGCCGGGCGGTGGGTGGTGCGCACCAGTTCGCGGAACAGGTGGGGGACCGGCGTGTGGTCCCGTACGGCGGTCAGGTCCAGCGGCGAGGCCACCAGGGTCGGCCGGCCGAGGCCGAGGGCGAGGTCGAAGACGGCCGGGCCCGACGTGTCGTCCACCGGGCGGAAGCCGCCGCGGGCGATGCGCCGCAGGTCCGTCTCGCTCAGGTCGCCGGACATCCCGCTCTCCTGCGCCCACAGGCCCCAGGCCAGGGAGGTGGCGGGCAGCCCGCGGGCGGCGCGCAGTTCGGCCAGGCCGTCGAGGAAGGAGTTGGCCGCCGCGTAGGTGCTCTGACCGGGGCCGCCCACGATGCCCGCGACCGAGGAGAACAGCACGAAGGCGGAGAGGTCGGCGGCGGCGGTCAGCTCGTGCAGGTGCCAGGCCGCGTCGGCCTTCGGCCGCAGGACGTCCGTCAGCCGCCGCGGGGTCTGGGCTCCGATCATCCCGTCGTCCCGGACACCGGCCAGATGGATCACACCGGTCAGCGGGTTCTCGCTCGGTATGCCGGCGAGCAGCGCGGCCAGCTCGGCGCGGTCGGTCACGTCGCAGGCGGCGATCGTGACCTGCGCCCCGAGCTCCTTGAGTTCGGCCGCCAACTCGCCCGCTCCAGCGGCCTGTTCGCCGCTCCGGCTGACCAGCAGCAGTTGCTGCACGCCGTGCCGGCGCACCAGGTGCCTGGCGAACAGCGCGCCCAGGGCTCCCGTGCCGCCGGTGATCAGCACCGTGCCGTCGGGGCGGAATCGTGGCGCGTCGTCGGCGCCCCGCACCGGTACGGGCAGCAGCCGGGGCCGGTGGACCCGTCCCGCCCGCACCGCGGCCTGCGGCTCACCGGAGGCCCACACCGCCTCCAGCGCCGCTGCCATGCCCGCGGCCTCCTCGCCGGTGTCCACCGGGTCGGCGGTGTCCACCAGGACGAGCCGGCCCGGTGCCTCCGACTGCGCCGACCGCAGCAGACCCCAGACCGCGGCGGCGCCGGGATCGCACGCCTCCTCGGGGCGGACCCGGATCGCGTCGCGCGTCACGACGACCAGCGGGGTGTCCGAGAGCCGCTCCTCGGCGAGATACCGCCGCACCTCCTCCAGCGTCTCGCCGGCCGCACGGTGCACCGCCGCCATGCCCTCGGCGGCGGCGCTCGGAGGCCGGTGCACGTACACCAGGGCGTCCACGGGTGTCTGCGCGAGGGCGGCCGCCGCCCGCTCCGCGTCGGCGAACCGGACTCCAGGGACCCCGGCGGGCGCCGCTCCGAGCAGTCCCCACCGCACCGGTCCCGTAGACGGCGCACCGCTCAGGGCGCTCCAGTCGACCCGGTAGAGGCTGTCGGCGGGGCGGGCCGCCGCCAGGGCGATCTCGCCTGCCTCCAACGGACGCGTCGCGACGGAGCCGACCGAGGCGACGGGCAGCCCCGCCCGATCGGTCAGCGCCAGCGACGTCACACGGTCGCCCTCGAGGGTCATCCGCACCCGTACGGCGGCTGCTCCGCGGGCCGTCAAGCGTACCTGCCGCCACCGGGTCACAGCGCGGGGCGCGGTGTCCTGCCCGCCGCACGTGACGGCGCGCCCGGCGTGGACGGCGGCGTCGAGCAGCGCCGGGTGCAGGACGTACCCATCGGCCTGCGCCGCGGCGTCCGCGGGCAGGGCGAGCTCGGCGAACACCTCATCGGCACGCCGCCACACCGCGCTCACACCGCGGAACACCGGCCCGTACCAGGCACCGCCTGCTGCCAGGAGCGCCGCCACGTCAAAGGGGCCGACGGGTTCCGCTCCGGCCGGGGGCCACTCGGCCGCAGCGGCGGCCCGCTCCTGCGGTCCGACGCGCAGGAGGCCGCGGGCGTACCGCGTCCAGGGCACCTCGGTGCCGTCGGGCCGGGCGTGCACCGTGATGTCACGGCCCTCGGGCCGCTCGGCGCCCACCCGGACCTGGACCTGCATCCCGGCACCGTCCGGGAGGACCAGGACGGGTTCGGTCTCCAGGTCCTCCAGGACGGTGCAGCCCACCTCGTCGCCGGCCCGGACCGCGAGTTCCACGAGCACCGCCGACGGCACCACCACCCTGCCGTCCACGGTGTGCTCCACCGGCCACGGCCGCGTGTGCGGGGACAGGCGCCCCGTGAGCAGGACCTCGTCGGAGCCGGCCGGTCGCACGGCGGCACCGAGGAGCGGATGTCCCGCGGGGTCGAGACCCAGACCTGCCGGGTCCGGCCCGCCCTGGGCCTGCGGCGACACCCAGTAGCGTTCACGGTCGAAGGCGTACGTCGGCAGCGCCACGCGGCGCCCGCCGGTGCCGGCGAAGAACGCCGGCCAGTCCACGGCCACACCACGGTTGTGCAGCCGGGCCAGGCACGTGGTCAGGGTGTCCGCCTCGCCGTGCCCCTGGCGCAGCGGGGCCAGCGCGGTCAGGGTGTCGTCGCTCTGCGCGGCCAGCGGGGCCAGCACCGCGTCCGGGCCCACTTCGAGCAGGGTGGTGGCCCCCTCGGCCCGCAGCGCGCGCACCGCGTCGGCGTAGCGGACCGTGCCGCGCAGCTGCGCGGCCCAGTAGCCGGGGCTCGTCAGGTCGTCGCCGCGGGCCGGCTCGCCGGTGAGGGTGGACACCACCGGGATGCGCGGCGCGTGGTACGTCGCGCCGGCGGCGGCCTGCCGGAAGGCGTCCAGGACGCCGTCCATGTGGGGCGAGTGGAAGGCGTGGCTGACGTTCAGGACGCGGGTGCGCCGGTCGCGTGAGGCGAGGACCGCCCGCACCTCCTCGGCCGCGTCGGCGTCGCCGGCGATCACGACGGCCCCCGGTCCGTTGACCGCCGCCACCGCGAGCCCGTCGCGGCCGGCGAGGAGTTCGGCGACTTCCGGCTCCTCCGCCTGGACCGCCACCATGACCCCGCCGGAGGGAGCGGACTGCATCAGCCGGGCCCGGGCCGCCACCAGCGCCGCCGCGTCCGCCAGGTCGAGGACACCGGCCGCGTGGGCCGCGGCCAGTTCGCCGACCGAGTGCCCGGCCACCAGGTCGGGCCGGATTCCGAAGGACTCCAGCAGCCGGAACAGGGCCACTTCCACCGCGAACAGGGCGGGCTGGGCGTTCACCGTCTCGCTCAGCCCGCGGCCGGTGCGGATCACCTCGGCCACCGGCTCGCCGAGGTGCCGGTCCAGGGCGGCGGCCACCTCGTCGAACGCGGACGCGAACACGGGGAAGGTGTCGTACAACTCCCGCCCCATGCGCACCCGTTGCGCCCCCTGGCCGGTGAACACGAAGGCGAGCCGGCCGTGCCCCCTGGTGTCGCGCAGGACCCGCGGATCCAGATCCCCGGAGGCCAGCGCGGTCAGACCCGCCACCAGGTCCTCGTGTCCGGCGCCGACGACGGCGGCGCGGTGGTCGTGGGCCGTGCGGGTGGTGGCGAGCGAGTGGGCGAGGTCGAGGTCGCGGGCCGGGTGGGTGTCGAGGTGGCTGAGCAGGCGGCCGGCCTGGGCGCGCAGGGCGCTCTCGGTCCTCGCGGACAGCAGCCACGGCAGGACGGGACGCGGGCTCGCACCGGCGCCGTCGTCGCCCGCGGCCGGGGGAGTGGTCTTCCGTACGGGCGCCTGCTCCAGGACGACGTGCGCGTTCGTCCCGCTCACCCCGAACGCGGACACGGCGGCCCGGCGGGGTTGTCCGGTGTCGGGCCAGTCGCGTTCCTCGGTCAGGAGGCGGATCGTGCCGGAACTCCAGTCCACCAGCGGGGTCGGCTCGTCGACGTGCAGGGTGCGGGGGAGCACCCCGTGCCGCATGGCCTCCACCATCTTGATCACCCCGCCCACCCCGGCGGCGGCGACCGTGTGCCCGATGTTGGACTTGAGGGAGCCGAGGTGGAGGGGGCGGTCGGCGGGGCGGTCGCGGCCGTAGGTGTTGAGGAGGGCCTGGGCTTCGATGGGGTCGCCGAGGCGGGTTCCGGTGCCGTGGGCTTCGACGGCGTCGATGTCGGCGGGGTGGAGTCCGGCGTCGGTGAGGGCCTGGTGGATGACGCGTTCCTGGGCGGGGCCGTTGGGTGCGGTCAGGCCGTTGCTCGCGCCGTCCTGGTTGACGGCGGAGCCGCGCAGGACGGCGAGGACGGGGTGTCCGTTGCGCTGGGCGTCGGAGAGGCGTTCGAGGAGGAGCAGGCCCACGCCCTCGGCCCAGGAGGTGCCGTCGGCACTGGCGGCGAAGGACTTGATCCGCCCGTCGGGCGCCAGCCCCCGCAGCCGCGAGAAGTCGACGAATCCGCTCGGGGTGGCGGTGATCGTGACCCCGCCGGCCAGCGCCAGCGTGCACTCGCCGGCGCGCAGGGAGCGGGCCGCCAGGTGCATCGCCACCAGGGAGGAGGAGCAGGCGGTGTCGACCGAGACGGCCGGGCCCTCGAACCCGAAGGTGTAGGACACCCGCCCCGACGCGACGCTGGAGAGCTTGCCCGTGAGCAGATGGCCCTCCAGTTCCTGCGGCCCCTCCAGCCCCAGATAGCTCTGTTCGATCACGCCGGCGAACACACCGGTGGCGCTGCCCCTGAGGGTCGCCGGGTCGATGCCCGCGTCCTCCAGCGCCTCCCAGGCCGTCTCCAGCAGGACTCGTTGCTGGGGGTCCATCGCCTGGGCCTCGCGAGGGGAGATGCCGAAGAAGGACGCGTCGAACAGGGCGGCGTCGTGCAGGAATCCCGCCTCCCTCGTGTACGCGGTGCCCGGCCGGTCGGGATCGGGGTCGTAGAGGCGGTCCAGGTCCCACCCCCGGTCGGTGGGGAACGGCGAGATGCCGTCGGCACCGTCGGCGACCAGTCGCCACAGGTCGGCGGGGGAGGCGACGCCGCCGGGGAAGCGGCAGGCCATGCCGACGATCGCGACGGGTTCACCCGCGCCGCTCTCCAGCTCGGTGATGCGCTGCTGGGCCTTGTGCAGGTCGGCGGTGACCCACCTGAGATAGTCAACCAGCTTCTCTTCGTTGGTCTCTTGAGACATGCGTGATCGATTCTCCTCGGCGTGCGGACGTGGGGGCGGGCTCAGGACACGGTCAGTCGGCGGACCGGCCGAGTCGGGAGTCGATGAAGGAGAAGAGTTCGTCGACCGAGGCGGATCCGATCGCCGCGGGGGCGTCCGGCCGGGCGGGCGCACCGTCTGCCGGGGTGTCCGTGTGCCGGGTTCCGGAGGCGTGCAGGGTGGCGGCCAACGCCCTTAGCCGCTCGGCGACTTCCGCGCGTCGCGGCGCTTCCTTCGGCGGTGTCGCCAGCAGGGTCTCCAGCCGGTCGAGCCCGGCCTTGACCGCCTCGTTGGTGTCGTCGGGCGCGGGCTCCAGCCGCTCCCACAGCAGGGCGGCGAGCGCGGCCGGAGTGGGGTGGTCGAAGACGGCGGTGGCGGGGAGCGCCGTCCCGGCCGCGGCGCCGAGCCGGTTGCGCAGCTCGACCGCGGTCACCGAGTCGAAGCCCAGCTCCTGGAACGGCCGGTCCGGGGCGATGGCCTCCGTGGACGCGTGTCCGAGAACCGTGGCCACCTCGATGCGGACCAGCTCCAGGGTCCGGCGTTCACGCTCCGCCGGCGGCAGTGCCGCCAGTGTCCGGCCCAGCGGAGCGCCGGCCTCCGACGCGGACCCCGCCCGCGGCCGGACCGGCGGCACAGGGGCGCTCCCCGCTGCGCGCGGGGCCTGGAACTCCTCGGCCGGCACCTCGCGGAAGCCGACCGCGCCTGCTGTGGCCACGGGCCGCCCCGCGGGATCGGTGAGCCGCAGGGACACGGTGTCCGCGTCCCGCCCGGTGACCTCGGCGTGGACGACGGTGGCGCCGACGGCGTGCAGCCGCACGTCCCGCCAGTTCACCGGTACGGGCACGTGGTCGGGGGCGGCGCGGTGCGGCAGCGACCGCAGGGCCGCGTCGATCAGGTGCGGGTGGATGCCGTACCGCTCGGCCTCCCCGGCCAGTTCGTCGGGGAGCCGGATCTGTGCCCCGCCGGGCGAGCCCGGCGCGGCGCCGCCCGCCGGATCGGTGGCGGGCCCGGCCGGCAGGAGGAATCCGTCGGCGTGCAGGGTCCACGGCGCGTCGTCCGGTACGGCGTGCGGCGCGGCCGCCGGCCGCGCGTGCACCGTCAGGGTGCGCCTGCCGTCGTCCTCCGGCCGGCCGACGCGGACCTGGATCTCCACCGCGGCCTCGGCCGGCAGCACCAACGGGGCCCGCAGGTGCAGTTCGCCGATGCCGGCGCAGCCCGTCTCGTCGGCGGCGCGCAGCGCGCACTCGACCAGCGCGGAGGCGGCGACGACATCGGTGCCGAACACACCGTGCCGCAGGGGCGGCGGCGTCGTGTGCGCCGAGACCCGCCGGGTGAACAGCACTTCGCCGAGCCCGGCGACGGTGGTCGCCCGTCCCAGCAGCGGATGCCCCGTGTCGGTTCCGGCCGACGTGTCGGTGCCACCGGTCACCGGTTCGAGCCAGTGCCGCTCGTTGTCGAAGGCGTACGTCGGCAGCTCCACCGTGCGCGCGCCGGTGCCGTCGAACAGCGCGGCCCAGTCGACGGCGGTACCGCGGACGAACGCCTCGCCGAGGGCGGCCATCAGGGTCGGGGCCTCCGGCCGGTCCCGGCGCAGGGAGGCGATCGCGGCCCTGCCCTCGGGCGCGCGCAGACAGGCGGCGGCCAGCGCGGCGCAGACGTTGTCCGGACCCACCTCGAGGAAGGTGGTGACGCCCGCGGACTCCAGGGTGCGCACCGCGTCCAGGAAGCGGACGGGCCGGCGGATCTGCTCGGCCCAGTACTCGGGCGACGACCACTGCCCCGGGCCGACGGCTTCACCGGTGACCGTGGAGACGGCCGCGATCCCCGGCTCGCGGTAGGTCAGCCGGGCGGCGATCCGGCGGAACTCGTCCAGGACGCCGTCCATGTGCGGGGAGTGGAAGGCGTGGCTGACCGTCAGCCGTGCGGTGCGGTGACCGGCCTCCCGCAGCCGCCGCGCCACCTCCTCGGCTGCATCGGCGTCACCGGCAAGGACCACGGCACGCGGCCCGTTGACGGCGGCGACGGCCAGGTGGTGGGCGTGCCCGTCGAGGAGGGCGGCGGCCTCGTCCTCGGATGCCTCTACGGCGATCATCGCGCCGCCCGCGGGGGCGCTCTGCATGAGCCGGCCCCGGGCGGCCACGAGCGTGGCGGCGTCGGCGAGATCGAGGACCCCCGCGGCGTGGGCGGCGGCGAGTTCCCCGATGGAGTGGCCGGCCACGAGGTCGGGCGCCATTCCGAACGACTCCAGGAGCCGGTACAGGGCGACCTCGACGGCGAACAGCGCGGGCTGGGTGAGCGCCGTCTCGTCGAGCCGGTGCCCCGTGCGCAGCGTGTCCCCGAGGGGCTGGTCCAGGTGCGGTTCGAGCGCGGCCGCCGCGGCGTCGAAGGCGCGGGCGTAGGCGGGGAACGTCTCGTACAGTTCCCGGCCCATGCCCGGGCGTTGCGCGCCCTGGCCGGTGAAGAGCCAGGCGGTCTTGCCGACGACGGCTTCCCCCCGGGCCACACCGGGCGCGGTGCGGCCCTCCGCCAGGGCTCGCACGCCCGCGACCAGTCCGTCGCGGTCCGCGGCCGACACGACGGCGCGGTGCCGGAAGACGGTGCGGGTGGTGGCGAGCGAGTGGGCGAGGTCGAGGTCGCGGGCCGGGTGGGTGTCGAGGTGGCTGAGCAGGCGGCCGGCCTGGGCGCGCAGGGCGCTCTCGGTCTTCGCGGACAGCAGCAAGGGCAGGACGGGGGGTGCCGGTGCCGGTGCCGGTGCCGAGACCGTGGCCGGGGTCCGCTCGGTGGTGCCGGCGGGGGTTTCGGAAGCCTGATCCGTGTCGCTCACGCCCTCGGGGACGGGCGCCTGCTCCAGGACGACGTGGGCGTTGGTGCCGCCGAAGCCGAAGGAGGACACGGCGGCCCGGCGGGGGTGTCCGGTGTCGGGCCAGTCGCGTTCCTCGGTCAGGAGCCGGATCGTGCCGGAACTCCAGTCCACCAGCGGGGTCGGCTCGTCGACGTGCAGGGTGCGGGGGAGCACCCCGTGCCGCATGGCCTCCACCATCTTGATCACCCCACCCACCCCCGAAGCGGCCTGGGCGTGGCCGATGTTGGACTTGAGGGAGCCGAGGTGGAGGGGGCGGTCGGCGGGGCGGTCGCGGCCGTAGGTGTTGAGGAGGGCCTGGGCTTCGATGGGGTCGCCGAGGCGGGTTCCGGTGCCGTGGGCTTCGACGGCGTCGATGTCGGCGGGGTGGAGTCCGGCGTCGGTGAGGGCCTGGTGGATGACGCGTTCCTGGGCGGGGCCGTTGGGTGCGGTCAGGCCGTTGCTCGCGCCGTCCTGGTTGACGGCGGAGCCGCGCAGGACGGCGAGGACGGGGTGTCCGTTGCGCTGGGCGTCGGAGAGGCGTTCGAGGAGGAGCAGGCCCACGCCCTCGGCCCAGGAGGTGCCGTCGGCACTGGCGGCGAAGGACTTGATCCGCCCGTCGGGCGCCAGCCCCCGCAGCCGCGAGAACTCGGTGAACGCCACAGGGGTCGCCATCACGGTCGCCCCGCCGGCCAGCGCCAGGGTGCACTCGCCGGCGCGCAGGGAGCGGGCCGCCAGGTGCATCGCCACCAGGGAGGAGGAGCAGGCGGTGTCGACCGAGACGGCCGGGCCCTCGAACCCGAAGGTGTAGGCCAACCGCCCCGACGCGATGCTGCCCGCGCTCCCGCTGAACAGGTAGCCCTCGGTGTGGCGCGCCGGAAGGCCGGGCCGGGAGCCGTAGTCGTTGTACATGACCCCGGTGAACACGGCGGTGCGGCTGCCGTGCAGGTTTCCGGGGGCGATGCCGGCCCGCTCCAGCGCCTCCCAGGTGGCCTGCAGCAGCAGGCGCTGCTGCGGATCGGTGGTCAGCGCCTCGCGGGGTGACATGTCGAAGAAGGCCGGGTCGAAGCGGTCGGCGTCGTGCAGGAATCCGCCCTCCCTGCTGTAACTGCTCCCCTCCCGCTCAGGATCCGGGTGGTAGAGCGCCTCGACGTCCCAGCCCCGGTTGTCCGGGAACGGCGTCACGGCGTCGACGCCGTCGCTCACCAGGCGCCACAGGTCGGCCGGAGAGGTGACACCGCCCGGAAAGCGGCACGCCATCGAGACGATCGCGATCGGCTCCCGCTGCCTGTCCTCCACCTCGCGCAGCCGCTCGCGCGCTTCGCGCGCCTCCACAATGGCCCGCTTGAGGTAGTCGCGAAGTCGTTCCTCGCCCGCCATGGTGCTCAGCTCCCCGAAGTGAAGTATGTGGTGCGACGCCCGCGGGCAGCCGGGACCGGCCTTTCCCGCCCTTTCCCGGGTGGCTCCGCCTATGCCGGCCGATCCCGTCGCCCGCCTCGAACCCGCCGCACCGGGAATCCCTGCCGCGGTCCGCGTATTGCGTTTTCGCAGGACCCGCCCACCGATGCTAATGAGGGTCCGATCACGGCCCGGTAATCAAGGGACCGACCGAGGCAGGCAACCGTCGATTACCTGGCAGTGGGCGCCCGGTTGTCAGCCGCTCGTTACTCTCTCGGCGGGAGCTGCGGAATAGACGATGCCCGGTCACCGAGTGATAAGGAAAAAGCAGACATGGCGCAACTCACCCACGATGTCGAAAAGCACACCGCTCTCTACGTCGAGGCATTCAATGCCGGTGATGTGGAAGCGGTCAATTCCATGTACACCGACGAAGCCGTCGCCGTCTGGGAACCGGGCAAACCGCTGACCGGAGAGGCCCGTATCGAGTCCGTCCGCGACTTCCTCTCCCGCCGGCCGCGGATGACGGCGGTGCCGAGGCAGTCGTTCGTCACGGACGACACCGCTCTGCTGGTCGTCGACTGGACCATCGACACCACCGACGACGACGGCAACCCGGAGCACCTCCAGGGCGTCGGCCTCGACGTCCTGCGCCGCGGTTCGGACGGCAACTGGCGCTACGCCATCGACGATCCGTACGGCGAGAACTGAGCCGCACCACCCGGCACCATCGACCAGTCAAGGCAATCGGAGGGTTCTCCAGCCATGGGTTTCACCGTCGACATCGATTTCGACAAGCCGGACCTCACGGACGACACCGACACACAGAACGAGATATTCCTGCAGGTGTTCAACTCCGGTGACGGCGACCTTTTCGACAAGCTGTACCGCCCGGACTCCATCTCCAACTTCTCCGGACAGCCGCTCACCGGCGCGGCCCGACGCCAGTTCTTCAAGGAGTTCCTCGCTTCCAAGCCGAGTCTGCAGGCGGAGGTCACCCACTCCTGGGTGGCCGGTGACGTCGCGCTGATCGGTGTGCGCTTCACGATCGACGGCACGGACCAGGACGGCAAGCCGATGCACCTCGAGGGCAGTTGCACGGACGTGCTGCGCAGGGGTGAGGACGGCCGGTGGCTGATGGCCATCGACCGGCCGGTCGCGGGAAGCCTGCTGCCCGAGTAACGCGGCCGCGCGCGCCGCTCCCCGAGCACGCCCCCGGGCCGGCACCCCCCTCCGGCCCGGGGGCGTCGGCCTGCCCGCCCGCCGGCCGGCTCGGCGCGCCGGTCCGGTGGGCGGCCTGTTGCCGTCGAGTGAGCGGCCGGTTCCGGCCCGCACCTACCTTGAAAGCGCCGCGAACGGGCGAGGTTGTGCCCGCGCAGACTCAAAGAAAACTACTTCGGAGGTCCTGATGACCGGGCTCGGCACGGAAGCGCAGAACGTTCTGGACGCGGTGCGGGACGTGGTGCCCACTCTTCGTCGCAATGCCGCGGAAACCGAGAAGCGGCGTTTCGTCGTCGACGAGAACATCGAATTGCTGGAGAAAGCAGGCGTTTTCCGCACCGCGGTTCCCGAGCGATTCGGCGGAATCGACCTCACGGTCGCCGAGCAGGCGGAGATCCTGACCGCGATCTCCGAGGGCTGCGCCTCGACGGGCTGGGTGGCCATGGTGTGGATCTCCAGCGCCTGGATCGTCAGCCTCTACCCCGACCGCGCCCAGGAGGAGGTCTTCTCGGGCGGCTCGGTGCGGGTGTCCGGCGGCTTCACCCCCTCCGGCACCCTCACCCCGGTCGAGGGGGGCTACCGGCTCAACGGCAGCTGGCGGTTCAACACCGGTGTGCCCGGGGCGCAGTGGAACATCCACGCCGCGCTGGTCGAGCACCCCGACGGCCGGGAGGAGGAACTCTTCGCCCTGGTCCCGGCCGAGGACATCTCCGTCGCCGACGACTGGGACGTGTTCGGCGCCGCGGGCACCGGCAGCGCCACCTCCACGGTGAAGGACGCGTTCGTCCCGGCGCACCGGGTGGTCGACGCCTCGGTCTACGACGCCTCCACCGGCGACCGCTGGAACGCGGACGTCAAGGGCCGCAACTACAGCCTGATGAGCTACGTCGTGGCCACCTGCGCCCCCGTGTACCTGGGCATCGCGCGCTCCGCCCTCGACCTGTTCTCCGCGCGGGTGGCCGGCAAGCCCATCACGTACACGAACTGGAGCGACCAGCGCGAACACCCGTACACCCAGATCACCGTGGGGCGTGCGGCGAACCGGATCGCCGCCTGCGAGGCGCTGTCCCGCGACTGGCTGCGGGTCATCCAGGAACGGGCCGACCGTGGCGAGAAGATGACCACCGAGGAGAAGGCGACGGTCCGCGGCCAGGTCGGCTACGTGGTGGAGGCCACCAAGGAAGCCGTGGACATGCTCTACAACATCAGCTCCGCGTCCACCATCGCGCACAGCAATCCTCTTCAGCGGGCGTTCCGCGACATCGCCGCCCTGTCCCTGCACGGTCTGCTGACACCCCCCGGCTCCCTGGAGGCGCACGGCCGTGTGCTCCTCGGGCTGGAGCCCGGAACCGACTACATCTGACCGCCCCCGGAGGCCGACATGGGCACCACCGCACAGACAGCCGTGCTGTTCGACTCCGCTTACTACCGCGACCCGTACTCGGTGTACGACTGGCTGCGGGTGAACGACCCCGTCCACCGCTTCCGCTTCCCCGTCGGGAACGTGCCGATGGTGTTCCTGTCCCGCTACGACGACGTCAAGGCCCTGCTGAGCGACCAGCGCTTCAGCAACGACGGGGAGGCGTGGGGCAGTGAGGAGTTCCGTCGCTCCGGCATGATCTTCGGTGCCGGCACCCTGATCGGGCGCATCCTCACCGTGCTCGATCCGCCGGACCACACCCGGGTGCGGCGGCTGGCCATGGGCGCGTTCACCCCGCGCCGCGTGGCCGCCTGGAAGGAGCCGGTGGACCGGATCGTCGCGGAGTCCCTGACGCGCCTGGAGAAGTCGGACGCGCCTGATGTCATGGACTTCGCCAGCAGGATCCCCGCCGACGTGACGGGCGAGATCCTGGGGTTCCCGCTGGACCGCTTCGCCGAGATGCTCGACGCCATCGAGCGCGCCTTCCACGCGGACCCCGACAACCCCGACCACGAGGCGGTGACGGCCGCTGCCTTCCAGGAGCTCGTGGACTACGGCCGTGAGCTCATCGTCGAGAAGCGCCGCAGTCCGGGCGACGACCTCACCTCCCACTTCGTCCAGGCCAGGGACGGGGAGGACCGGCTGACGGAGGACGAGCTCGTCTCGCTCGTCGCCGTGATGATCATGGCGGGGATCGACACCACCCGGAACCTGATCGGCTCGGCGGTCCTCGCGCTGCTGGACCACCCCGACCAGCTGCGGCTGCTGCGGGAGCACCCCGAGCACACGCCGACCGCCGTCGAGGAGTTCCTGCGCTACGACGGGGCCTTCTGCGTCGGCCTGTTCCGGCTGGCGAAGGAGGACCTGGAGATAGGAGGCGTGCCGGTGTCCGCCGGGACGCCCGTCGTGGCCGGCCTGCAGTCCGCCAACCACGACCCGGAGAAGTACACCGATCCGCGACGGCTGGACATCACGCGCACCGGCGAGCGGCACCTCGCCCTGGGGCACGGGCTGCACAACTGCATGGGGGCGGCACTGGCCCGCATGGAGACGGGTGTCGCGGTCCCCGCGCTGCTCGACAGGTTCCCGCGCCTGCGCCTGGCGGTCCCGCGGGAGCAGATCCACTTCGAGGAGAACTGGCTGCTGCGCAGTCTGCCGACGCTGCCGGTCGAGCTGTGAGCGGGCGGGGCGGCGACGCGGCCGATCCGCGTGAGACGGCGGAAGAGGGCCGGCGCATGATCCTGTCCATCGACTCGGCGGCCTGCACGGGCGCCGGGACCTGCGAGGCGATGCATCCGGAGCTGTTCCGGGTGGGTGGCGGCGGGTACGCCGTGGTGAGCAGGCGGGAGCTGACGGACCCCCAGGACATCGAAGCCGCCGCCGGTGTGCTGGACGTCTGCCCGACCGAGGCGGTCCGGCTCGAGCCGGCCGGTGCCGCGGAGGAGGGGACGGCGGCCTCGTAGGCGCACGGTCCGGTCAACGCGAAGGGGTGCCGCACGTACCGCCGGCCCATGACGGCGGTACGTGCGACACCCCTTCGTCCTTCTTCCCGTCCGGAGCCCTCCGGACGCGGGCGGCGGCGCCGTTGCCGTCACCCGGGGCCGGAGGGCCCGTGGAGGTGTGGTGCGAACCTGCCAGGTGTTACGCGGACTTCTTCTTCAGCAGTTCGACGAGGCTGGAGAAGCTGTCGCCCGCGTGGCCGGCGTCCATGGCGCGGCGGAACTGGTCCACCACGGCGGCCTGGAACGAGGTGTCCACGCCCGCGTCGCCGATGGTGTGCATGACGTGCTCGACGCTCGCCAGGCCCATCGCGAGGCGGTCGACGTCGCCCTCGTGGTTGCCTGCGTCGATGCGCTCGGCGTAGAAGCCGAGGAAGTGCGGCATGGCGAGCATGGTGTCGTTGGCGTGCGACAGGATGTCCGCCGCCTTGAGGCCGTTCGCGTCGGCGAGGGCGATCGCCTGCCAGTAGCTGAGCATGGACGGCCAGAACATCGCCATGCCGATCTGGTACATGAGGGCCGCCAGGCCCGGCTCGTCACCGCGGAAGTCCGTGCCGGTCAGCACTTCCAGGGCGGGCTGGTGCCGGTCGAAGGCGGCGCGGGGACCGCTGTAGAAGGTCTTCGACTCGGGCTTGCCGATGCCCGCCGGCGGGACGGTCACGCCACCGGTGAGGTGCACGCCGCCGCGCTCGGTGATCCAGCGAGAACCCGCCCGCGTCTTCTCCGGGGTGTCGGAGCTGAGGTTCGCGAAGACGTGACCCGACAGCACGCCGGCCGCAGGCTCCAGGACGGCGTACATGGCGTCGTAGTCGGTCAGGCTCAGAATCACCAGGTCGTTGGCCTCGACGGCGTCCTCGACGCTCTTGGCCAGGACGGCGCCGCGGGCCACCAGGTCGTCGGCCCGGGAAGCGGTGCGGTTCCAGACGGTGACGTCGTACCCGCTGTCGAGGAAGGCGCTGGTCATCGCCTGTCCCATGGGGCCGAGCCCGATCACGGTGACGGACTGGTTGCTGCTCATGGGCGGAGGACCTCCATTGGTCTGCTGTGCTGCACTAGAACGAGCGCTCCACTTGGCGCGTGAAAGAAAAATAGCACAACGCTAGGACGAACGCTCTACTTAGTCTTGGGTCCGTCCGGGCCGTCCGGGACCAGCCGTCGACAGGGCGTCAATCGGGCGCACTGGGGCGCACCGGCAGTGCGGGCTACGGCCCCGGTGCGGAGCGGGGTTCACCAGCGGATGCCCGCCGCCACCGGCAGATGGTCGCCGCCGGTGGCCGGCAGCACCCGGCCGCCCACAGCGCCTCCAAGAGCGGTTCGAAGGAGCCGACGGAGAAGGAACCCCCCTCGCGTACTGGCTGCGCGCCCGACAGCCGCGGCCGTGGACGACTTACACCAGGCAGGTATCGCCGTATCGGGTGCGCACCCGTACCGCAGTGGTCCCGGCACCGGGCCCGGCGCGGATCAGCGAATCGTGGTGCGCCCGCCGCCGAGAATCAGCGACTCGCGTCGGCTCAATCACGGCGACCGGCAGGCCAACGCCGCCTGCGCCGCACCGTGTTCACCCGGCTGCGTCACGACCCGCGCACCCAGGCGTACTGCAGAACGCCGCACCCACGAGGGCAGGACCCGACGTGAGAGGCGTCCGATGCCTCGAGCGATATGCCGCCCGAAGGTCTTCAACCTGGTCAGGACGGCATCCAGCATCCCCCCGTTATAGGGGCGTCCGTGATACGTGAGAGGGTCTGGGGCGTGAGTGAGACACCACCGAACACCCTGCAGTACCGCTTTGACGGGCCGGAAGACGCTCCGGTCCTGATCCTGGGTCCCTCACTGGGTACCACCTGGCACATGTGGGACCGGCAGATCCCGGAACTCGTGAAGCACTGGCGGGTCTTCCGGTACGACCTCCCCGGACACGGTGGCGCGCCGGCGTATCCGACCGGTTCCGTCACCGAGGTGGCCGGGCGGCTGCTCGCCACCCTCGACGCGCTCGGCGTCCAGCGGTTCGGGTACGCGGGCTGCGCGTTCGGCGGCGCGGTCGGGGTCGAGCTGGCGCTGCGCCACCCGCAGCGGCTCGCCTCCCTCGCCGTGATCGCGGCCTCGCCCCGCTTCGGTACGGCCGACGAGTTCCGCCGGCGCGGCGTGATCGTACGGACGAACGGGCTCGAGCCGATCGCGCGCTCGGCCCCGGAGCGGTGGTTCACGGGCGGGTTCGCCGCGGCCCAGCCCGCGATCACCGAATGGGCCGTGCAGATGGTGCGGACCACCGACCCGGGCTGCTACATCGCGGCCTGCGAGGCCCTCGCCGCGTTCGACGTCCGTGCCGAACTCGGCCGTATCGGGGTGCCGACGCTCGTCCTGGTCGGCTCCGAGGACCGGGTCACCGGGCCCGCCGAGGCGCGCACCCTGGTCGCCGGCATCCCGGACGCCCGGCTGGCCGTCGTACCCGGCGCCTCGCACCTGGTGCCGGTGGAACAGCCCGCCGCCGTCACGGACCTGCTCGTACGGCACTTCTCCACGGCCTGGCAGAACGCCTTCGACTCGGCGACCGGCCAGACGGCGGTCCCGGCGGCCCCCGCACAGCCGGTGCCGGCCCCGCCCGCACCGGTGGCGCCCGTCGCCGAGATCGCGCCCGCCGTCGCGCAGCCCGAGGCGCTGGGCCGGCCCGATCCCTACGACGCCGGGATCAAGGTCCGCCGCGAGGTGCTCGGCGACGCGCACGTCGACCGGGCGCTGGCCTCCGCGGACGCGTTCAGCGGGGACTTCCAGGAGTTCGTCACCCGGTACGCGTGGGGCGAGATCTGGGACCGTCCCGGCCTGGACCGGCGCACCCGCAGCTGTGTCACGCTCACCGCGCTGGTCGCGGGCGGTCACCTCGACGAGCTCGTCTTCCACACCCGCGCCGCCCTCCGCAACGGCCTCACCCCGGACGAGATCAAGGAAGTGCTGCTCCAGGCCGCCGTGTACTGCGGTGTCCCGGCCGCGAACAGCGCCTTCAAGGTGGCGCAGCAGGTCATCCGGGAGGAGACCACTCCCCAGGAGTGAGCGCCCGGGCCCCCGCGGGCCGCCGTGCGGACCGGCACGCAACCGCACTCTCCCGGACGGCAGGACGGAGCCGGGTGCCGGGAGCACCACCCCGCGCGGCGCCCCGGCGCGCCGGCGGAGGCAGGATGGACGCATGAAGCTCACGAAGAAGTCGCACGCCTGCATCCGTCTCCAGAAGGACGGGCGGACGCTCGTCCTCGATCCGGGTGTGTTCAGCGAGGAGGACGCCACGGCCGGCGCGGACGCGATCCTCGTGACCCACGAGCACCCGGACCACTTCAGCGAGGAGCGGCTGCGGGCCGCCATGGAGGCCAACCCGGCCGCCGCGATCTGGACCCTGAAGTCCGTCGCGGAGAAGATCTCCGCCGCCTTCCCTGGCCGGGTGCACACCGTCGGTCACGGAGACACCTTCACCGCCGCGGGTTTCGACGTGCAGGTGCACGGCGAACTGCACGCGGTGATCCACCCGGACATCCCGCGCGTCACCAACGTCGGCTACCTGATCGACGGCGGCCGCGTCTTCCACCCCGGTGACGCCCTCACCGTGCCCGACCGGAGCGTCGAGACGCTGATGCTGCCGGTCATGGCCCCCTGGAGCAAGATCTCCGAGGTCATCGACTACGTCCGCGAGGTGAAGCCGCAGCGCGCGTACGACATCCACGACGCCCTGCTCACCGACCTCGCCCGGCCGATCTACGACAACCAGATCGGCAGCCTGGGCGGCTCGGAGCACCTGCGGCTGGCGCCGGGAGCGTCCGCGGAGGTCTGAGCGACCGCGTTGTCGTACCCGCCCGGTAGGTTGGACGGCATGCGCATCGCCACCTGGAACGTGAATTCGATCACCGCCCGACTCCCGAGGCTGCTGGCCTGGCTGGAGAGCAGCGGCACCGACGTGCTGTGCATCCAGGAGACCAAGACCACCCTCGAGGCCTTCCCGGCCGACCAGCTCCGCGAGCTGGGTTACGAGTCGGCAGTGCACGCCACGGGCCGGTGGAACGGAGTGGCGGTGCTCTCCCGCGTGGGCCTGGAGGACGTGGTCACGGGCCTGCCCGGCGACCCGGGCTACGAGGGCGTGCAGGAGCCCCGCGCCGTCTCCGCGACCTGCGGCCCGGCCCGCGTCTGGTCGGTGTACGTGCCGAACGGACGCGAGGTCGGCCACCCGCACTACGCGTACAAGCTCCAGTGGTTCGAGGCGTTGAGGGCGGCGGTCGCGGGTGACGCGGCGGGCAGCCGCCCGTTCGCGGTCCTCGGGGACTACAACGTCGCGCCGACGGACGACGACGTCTTCGACGTCGCCGCCTTCGAGGGCGTCACCCATGTCACCCCGGCCGAGCGCGCCGCCCTCGCCTCCCTGCGCGAGACCGGCCTCTCGGACGTGGTCCCGCGCCCCCTCAAGTACGAGCAGCCGTTCACCTACTGGGACTACCGCCAGCTCGCCTTCCCCAAGAACCGCGGCATGCGCATCGACCTCGTCTACGGAAACGAGGCCTTCTCCAAGGCCGTCACCGACGCCTACGTGGACCGCGAGGAGCGCAAGGGCAAGGGCGCCTCGGACCACGCGCCGGTCGTGGTGGACCTGGACGTGTAGCCGCCGGGGACGCGGGGCGAAGCCCTACCGACCGCGTCCCCGACCTCCCAGGGCAATACACCTAGGGCGCCAGCAGCCCCAGGTCCACGGAATCCGCCAGCGCCGCCAGCCCCGCGTCCCCCGGATGCAGATGATCCCCGCTGTCGTAGGCGGGACGCAGCCGCGCCGGGCGGTCCGGATCCCGCAGCACCGCGTCGAAGTCGAGGACCCCGTCGAACCCGTCGCTGTCCCGGATCCACGCGTTCACCGCGACCCGCTGCGCGTCCGCCGCCGCGGTGCACAGGCTCTCGCCCTCGCAGGGCGCGATCGTCGCGGCGAGGACCCGGATCCCGCGGGCGTGGGCCCGGTCCGCGATCTCGCACAGCCCCGCGGTCACCTGGTCCGCGGACGCGCCCCAGCGCACGTCGTTGACGCCCTGGAAGACGACCGCCGTACGGGCCGAGGTCTGGGCGAGGACATCACGGTCGAGGCGGTGCAGGGCGCTCACCCCGCCGCTGTCGGTGGAGATCCCGTCGCCGGGATAGCGGTCGGTGACCACGCGGTTCGCCGAGACGCCCTGGTTGAGGATGCCGTAGCGGGGGATGCCGGAGGAGGCGCGGATCCGGTCGGCGAGCAGGTCGGGCCAGCGCCGGTCGGCGTCCGGCGCCGACTTCTCCCCGTCGGTGACGGAGTCTCCGAGCACCACCACGGAACCGGGGCCGCCGCCCACGTCCACACCGGTCAGCAGCGGCCAGCTGGTGATCGTGGAGGTGTACGCGTCGGGCGCCGAGTCGCGGGCGTGGTCGCCGGGCTCGCTGACGTACGAGCGCTGCACCGCGAGCCGGTGCACGGGCGCCGCGGTCACCGTCCCCGGCAGATGGAAGCTCACGAGCAGACCGGCGTCCGCGGGCACGTCGAAGCCCACGGGATCGCTGAACGCCTGGGCGCCGGCGGGGACGGTGGTCCCGGCCGCGCCCAGGAAGGACAACGGAACGGGCGCGGCGGCCGGCCGCGCACCCGCAGCCTGGACGGCCACCGTCGCACCGCCGATGTCCACCGGTGCGGACGCGAAGGTGTTGTCGAGCCGGACGCGCAGGCGCGACCCGCCCACCGAGGTGTGCACCACCAGGCGCAGCGTCCGGTCCGTCCAGGGACCGACGGCCTGGTAGCCGGAGGTCGCCGCGGCCCAACTGCCCGTCCAGGCGCGCGTCGAGGGCCGCACCGAGAGCGCGAACACGTGCAGCTGCCGGTTCCGGGGGAGCCGCACGGAGGCGACCTCGCGGGCCCGCGCGAGCGGCACCGTGACGACGTACAGTCGCGCCTTCTCGGCGAGCCGGCCGTCCGGCGTGTTGAGGTGCGGCAGCGCCACGGCCTTGGTGGCGAGCGGACCGACGCGCCAGTCGGGGGCGGTCAGCCGGTACGAGGAGACGGAGCCGTCCGCGTACCGGACCGCGCCCGTGCCGCTCACGTCACCGCCGCCGGTGCCGGCGACGAGGAACGCGAGCGCGTCCCCGCGGCCCCGCAGCCGCACCGCCTGTCCGTCGGCGCGCACGTTGTCGGGCTCGCCCGCCGCGCGGCGCGGCCAGGTCAGCCGGGCGCCCTGGACCGTCAGCGCGCGACCGGGCGTCCAGCCCGCGGCCGTCAGGTCCCGCGCCGACAGGGATCGTCCGAAACCGTCGAAGTCGGCTTCGCCCGGCTGTGCGTCGTCGCTGACCGCGGTGTTGTCGAAGAGCCGCTCCAGGGGAAGCGGACCGGCTTGCGGGGCCGGGACAGGAGCCGCGGACTCGGCGTACGCGACGGGCGTGCCGGCGAGCGACAGGCCGAGGAGCACGGCCGCTCCCCGAAGACATCGGCGCATCCCGGTTCCTCCCAGAGCGGTGACCGACGGGGTGACAGGTGCACCATGAAGCTAGGGAGGCGACCGGTACGCGTCAATGAGCCGCGTCCGGACGAGTGGTGAACTCATCCGGAGTCAGGTCACCGCGGACACCAGGGGGCCCGGCACGCACCGGAGCCCGGTGCGTCCGGTACACCCTCAACCTGTCCCAGGTGACGGCGCTGGGCGGCGACCTGCCGGCGGCCGTCCTGCGCTGAGCTGCTTACCGGCCCCTCGACGGGCGCGGCCAATGCGGATGATTCCGTGATCAACTGCCGCACGATACATTCGTGGAGATGCCGGGAACGCGGGCCCGTCGGCGAACGTTCCCCGATGGAGAGGCCGGTGATGGACATCCCCTTCCTGGACAGATGGCGCAGGCGGCACCTGGTGGGGCGCAGTCAGGTGCTGGCCGCGGCATTCGAGGACGACCCCGAGGGCGTGGCCGAGCTGCTCTCGGAGTGCGAGCTGCTCCGCTCCCAAGCCGCCATGGCCGGACTCGAACTGGACGACTCCCCGGCCTCGTTGACCGCCCTGGACCAGCTCCTGCCCCGCTGGCGGGACGACCCGGAGGCGCTGCCCTGGCTGGCGAACGACGCGGGCCTGTATCTCGGCTCGGTCGTCGTGCGGACGGTCCCCGGCGCCTCCTGGCAGGTGTGGCCCGGCGGCAGCCCCGCGGTGCGCCTCGCGTCGGGCCGTGAGATCCCGGTCGTCGAGGCGGGTCTGGACTGGGCGGTGCACGGCGCCCCGCAGCTCTCGCAGGTCTACGCGGAGGCCGCGGAGGCCTGACGGCCGCCGTCCGGATCACCCCGGACCCGCGGTGTCCGGTGGCCGGCACGGCGTGGGGTCCGCGGGCCGGCACCGCCGCGCCGTCGTCGCGTTCCCCTCAAATACGGTTAATCGCGGGCAGGGCGTGTCGCTCGGTGCGTCCCGTTGCGCGTGGATAGTTTGCGCTGACCGACACGGCTGAGAGTGGGCAGGTCCGGGATGGCCGTCGATCCGCTGATCGAACTGCATGACGTGAACAAGTACTACGGCGAGCTGCATGTCCTGCAGGACATCGATCTCACCGTCGGCAAGGGGGAGGTGGTCGTGGTCATCGGCCCCTCGGGGTCGGGCAAGTCCACACTGTGCAGGGCGATCAACCGGCTGGAGACGATCCACTCCGGGTCGATCAAGCTCGACGGGCAGCCGCTGCCCGACGAGGGCAAGGACCTCGCCAGGCTCCGCGCCGAGGTCGGCATGGTCTTCCAGTCCTTCAATCTCTTCGCCCACAAGACGGTTCTGCAGAACGTCTCACTGGGCCAGATCAAGGTCCGCGGCCGCAAGAAGGCCGAGGCCGACAAGCGCTCGCACGAACTCCTCGACCGGGTGGGTGTCGCCGAGCAGGCCGACAAGTACCCGGCGCAGCTCTCCGGAGGCCAGCAGCAGCGCGTGGCCATCGCCCGCGCCCTCGCCATGGACCCCAAGGCACTCCTGTTCGACGAGCCGACCTCGGCCCTCGACCCGGAGATGATCAACGAAGTCCTCGAGGTCATGCAGCAACTCGCCCGCGACGGCATGACGATGGTCGTCGTCACCCACGAGATGGGCTTCGCGAGGTCGGCCGCCAACCGTGTCGTCTTCATGTCCGACGGCCGCATCGTCGAGGACCGCACCCCCGACGAGTTCTTCACCGACCCGCGCAGTGACCGCGCCAAGGACTTCCTCTCCAAGATTCTCAAGCACTGAGGGGGAGCGCTTCGCATGATCCGCACGACAGGTGCGCACCGCGCGCCCCGCCCTCGCCGGATCCAGGTCACGCCGTACACGCCCGCGCCGAGGTCCGCACGGCCCGTACTGCCGCCGGTTCAGGCCCGGTTGGCCGTGATGTCGAGGGGCGTGTCCCCCTCGCCGCCGGTCGCCCGCGAGGGGTTTCGCACCTCCGGGCAACGGGTCGCGCCGAACCTCGACTACGATTTGCTGTTCATCCCCGCGGTGACGGTGACCTCGCCGATCCGCACCGGGATGTGCGGGCCGCTCGTCCGGTACACCCCTCGGGTGTCCCGGTGCGAACGGCGCAGTCCCGAGACCGAGGCCGCGGCACCGGCCGAACCAGGGACGCTGCTGCCGGGTGTGCGGTAGCTGAGAGGGCCAGGCCCGCCCGGCAGCAGCCGGAGATCACTGCTCGCGCAGGGGCACCGTCACATACGACGGGTCGTGTTCCGGCGAGGAGAAGGTCAGCTGCGCGCCGGTCGGGTTGTGCTCGATGTAGAGCGGGTCGACCGTGTCGACCACCAGCGCGAGCCGATGCCCTGCCGGGACGTCGTAGGCCGTGGAGAACAGCTCCAGGTCGACGCCGAACGGCTTGCCGGGCGTCTGCCCGTGGAAGGTGAACGGCGCGTGGCCGACCAGCTTGCCGAGGCCGAGCGGGCCCACGTCGTAGAGGTACGCGACGAGGGTGCCGCTCTCCTTGGTGCCGGTGACCGTGGTGTGCAACCGGGGCGTGCCGCGCACCTGCTGGGCGGTCGGGTACGCAGGCGACTGCCACACGGCGGCCCAGCGGCGCGGCAGCAGCGGGATCGAGGCCATCGGCGGCAGCTGGGCGAGCTGGTCCAGGAGGCTGGAGAGGACGACGACCCCGCCGTTCGCGCCCGAGTCGACGTTCGTGTGGATGGTCTTCTCGCCCGCGAGGGAGATCTTCCGGCCGGCGGCGCCCACGGACTTCCAGTCCGGGTAGCCCTCATAGCCGCCCGTGGAGCGCGGCTTGAGCCGGACCGGCTGCTCGCGGTCGACGCCGTTGTCCTCGCCCTTGAGGTAGTGGTCGAACCACCTGCCCGTGTCCGTCCACACGTCGTTGGGCAGCCCGAGCAGGCCGGTCGCCTCGGCGGTGGCGTGGTCACCGGGGCGGAACTGCAGACGTTTGGGGCCGGTCAGCCGCTCGTAGAAGTCGGCGTACTGGTTGGGCGGGAAGATCGAGTCGCCCCAGGCGTTGGCGAGCATGACCGCCGTGCCGTTGGCGTTGATCCGGTCGACGGCGTAAGCAGCGGAACGTTTCTTCCCCCAGTCGATCATCTCCTGCTCCTTCGACAGGTTCGAGCCGAGGAAGTTCTTCAGGGTCTGCTGGAGTTCGGCGCTGGGGCGGCCGGTGAGGTAGCCCGTGCCGCCCAGGAGCGCGGCGGCCTGGACGTGCTGGGTGCGGCCGGAGTAGATCGAGTCGATGAGGTCGGCCCAGCCGCTGAGGGCGGCCACGGCCTTGATGCGCTTGTCCTGTGCGGCGGTGAGCAGACTGATGCCGGCCGCGTACGAAACGCCCGCCATGCCGACCTTCGCGGCGTCGGCCGGAGTGTGCGCCAGCGCCCAGTCGATCACCCTGGACGCGTCGGCGGTGTCGGGCGGGCCGGCCACCTCTATCTCCCCGCCGGACTGCCAGAATCCCCGGGAGTTGTAACTGACCACCACATAGCCGGAGTCGGCCAGCCTCCGCGCCTGGGCGAGGTACTCGATCTGCGGCACGGACCAGCTCGTGGGCAGCACGAGCAGCGGGTAGCGCCGGGTGCCGTCGGAGCCCGCGGGCGTGACCACGTTGGCCCTGAGGATCGTGCCGCCGTCTCCGGCGATGTCGACGAAGCGGATGTCCGCCGTGCTGCCGGTGGCAGGCGCCGCCTGCGCGGTGGGGGCGAGGCCGAGGGCGGTGCCGGCGATCAGGGTCGCCGAAACGGCTCCTGCGGCGGTGGTTCGCAGGGCCTTGCGCGGGTGTCCCACGGGTCACTCCTCACTCGTGTCAGTGCAAAGTGACCCGAAGGTAGCCGCGGAGGCTTACTTCGGGTAACCCGTCGGTAAGTTACGTGCGAGTAACGATTGTTGAAGTGTTCATTTCGTGCACGTCGGCCACGAGTCCGACGGCATCGGGCCCGTACCCGCGAGTCGACGACCTCCGGCACTCGCGCCGAACCATGGTCGAGGCGCTCCTGACGGGAGCGTGGAGGGGAGTTACGCTGCGCGGACGGCTGTTGACTGGAGGTACGGATGCGTCGCCCTGTGGCACGGAGTCTGGCGGTTCTGGCGGCTTCGGCCGCGATGGTGTCGGTGGGCGCGGCGGCGCCGCCCTCGGCCGGTGCCGCGGAGAAGGTGCCGGTCGCCGTCGGCTACGGCGGCGCCGTGGCGAGCGTCGACGCGGACGCCTCCGCCGCCGGGATCGAGGTCCTGAAGAACGGCGGCAACGCGGTCGACGCGGCGGTCGCCACGGCGGCGGCGCTCGGCGTCACCGAGCCGTACTCGGCGGGCGTGGGAGGGGGCGGCTACTTCGTCTACTACGACGCCAAGTCCCGTAAGGTGCACACGATCGACGGCCGGGAGACCGCGCCGCTCACCGCCGACGAGAATCTGTTCGTGGAGGACGGGAAGCCGGTTCCGTTCGCGGACGCCGTCACCAGCGGGCTGGGTGTGGGCACGCCGGGGACGCCGGCCACCTGGCAGGAGGCCCTGGACGGCTGGGGCAGCAAACCGCTCGGTACCCTCCTGAAGCCCGCCGAGCGGCTGGCCCGCAACGGCTTCACGGTCGACGCGACCTTCCGCTCCCAGACGGAGTCCAACCAGGCCCGCTTCGCGGACTTCCCGGACACGGCCGACCTGTTCCTGCCCGGCGGCGCGCTGCCGGTGGTCGGGTCGACCTTCAAGAACCCCGATCTGGCGCGCACCTACCGGGAGTTGGGCCGCCGTGGCGTGGACGCGATGTACCACGGCGAGCTGGGCCAAGACGTCGTCGACACGGTGAACGATCCGCCGGTGGACCCCGCGTCGGGACGCGTGGCCCGCCCCGGGGAGCTCACGCTGAAGGACCTGGCCGCCTACGAGGCGAAGAGGCAGGCGCCGACGAAGACGTCGTACCGAGGCCTGAAGGTCTACTCGATCGCCCCCTCCTCCTCGGGCGGCACCACGGTCGGGGAGGCGCTCAACATCCTGGAGCGGACCGACCTCTCCAGGGCGAGCGAGGTCCGGTACCTGCACCGCTTCATCGAGGCGAGCCGGATCGCGTTCGCGGACCGCGGGCGCTGGGTGGGCGACCCCGCCTTCGAGGACGTACCGGCCAAGGAACTGCTGTCGCAGCGGTACGCGGACTCGCGCGCGTGCCTGATCAAGGACGACGCGGTGCTCACCAGCCCGCTGGCGCCCGGTGACCCGCGGCACCCGGCCGCCTGCAACACCGCGGGAACGGCGGCCCCCACGACGTACGAGGGCGAGAACACCACGCATCTGACGGCTGCCGACAAGTGGGGCAACGTCGTCGCCTACACGCTGACCATCGAGCAGACCGGCGGCAGCGGCATCACGGTCCCCGGACGCGGCTTCCTGCTCAACAACGAGCTCACCGACTTCTCGTTCACCCCGGCGAGCCCCGGCGTCCACGACCCGAACCTGCCGGGGCCGGGGAAGCGTCCCCGCTCCTCGATCGCCCCGACGATCGTCCTCGACCGGCACGACCGGCCGGTCGTGGCCCTCGGTTCCCCGGGCGGTGCGACCATCATCACCACGGTGCTGCAGACCCTCACCGGCTTCGTCGACCGGGGACTGCCGCTGGTCGACGCCATCGCAGCGCCGCGGGCCAGCCAGCGCAACCAGACGACGACCGAGCTCGAACCGGCCCTGTGGAACAGCCCGTTGCGGGCCCGGCTGGAGTCCCTCGGACACGGCTTCCGGCAGAACCCGGAGATCGGCGCCGCCACGGGCGTGCAGCGACTGCCGGACGGGAAGTGGCTCGCGGCGGCGGAGCGGGTGCGCCGGGGAGGCGGCTCGGCGATGGTGGTGCGGCCCGGGCGGTGAAGCACTTCAGCTCCGGTCCGGGCGCCCGAGGGCGTCCGGGCCGGACGTTGCGGCCGGGGAAGCGCGAGCCGCGGGAGCGACCGCTCCCGCCTGAAAACTCCCCGTAGCCGTCCCGTAACACGGTTGGTGTTCGCTACCGGGTCGGAGCACTCCAGTCGGGGCGGGGAGTTGGGCGATGGATGTGGAACAACTCCCGTTAGAAGTATGGGAGTTCGCTGCCTATCTGAACGGTCTTGTGACACGCCTCGACCAGGGCGGCGGCTGGTGCGGGGTCTTCTGGCAGCGTGATCCCGACGGCATGCGGGCCTGCCTGGACGGCTGGGAGGTGCCGCCCTGGGACGTCGTGGAGGCGCTCCTCCAGGACCTCGCGGCGGAGTACGGTTCCGCAGTCGCCGCCGGGGAGGCGGAGCGGGCCCGCGCGCTGCACGCGGCCTCGCTCGCCGCGTTCGACGCCCGGCCCGGCGGCCGTGACGCCCTCGGCGACCGTCTCGACGTCATGCTCCGCGAGCAGCGCTACGCCGTCGAACGCCAGGCCGAACTCGGGCGCCTGCTGGGTGCGGCCGCCTCCCGGGAGAGGGCCGCCTCGATCCGCCTCGACCTGGACTGGGCCCGCGACGACCACGACCGTGCCACGGCGCGCTGCGCGGAGCTGCGTCGGCGGATGCGGGAACTGGACCGCCGTGCGGGGCGCGCCCGCGAGCGGCGAGGTGCGGACCTCCCGGCCGCCGGGGGCGGGGCCGGGCCTTCCCGGACGGGGCACCCGAGGGGCGGGGCGCCCGCTTCCTGGTCCGCGTTCGCGGTGCAGCAGACCCCGGACCACCGGGACGGGCCCGGGACCCCGAACACCCCGGACCCCGCCGCTCACGTCGACGCCGCTCACCTCGCGGAGGCCCGGGCGGGCGCGCACGCCGCTCACCCGGACCCGGCAGACCCTGACACCTACGCCGCTCGATCAGTCGCGGCCGGCCAAGGCGCGTACGCCGCTCACCCGGTCGCGGCGGCCGACCCGGGCCTTGACGCGTACGCCGCTCACCCAGTCGCGGCCGACCCGGGCCCTGACGTGTACGCCGCTCACCCGGCTCCGGTCGACGAAGGCGCGTACGCCGCTCACCCGACCCCCGCCGACGCCGGCGCCAGGCCCGCCGAGCCTGCGGTCTCCGTGTCCAAGCCGCGCTCCAAGCGCCGCGCCCGCGGCGGGGCCCGGTTCGCCGGGATGGTGGAGGCGGACGACGCCCATGTCGCCGTCCCCGCGGTGGCGCCCGTCGTCCCCGCGGAGCCGGGTCCCGGCCGCCGTACGCCCCGAGGCGCCCGCTTCGCCGGAGCCGCCGAGGAGGCCGTACGCCCGCAACCCCGCAGACAGCCGCTGGACGAAGAGGGAAGGCGGGACACCGTGGACACCGTCGCGGCACTGGTGCGCCTGCGTGCCGAGGGCCGCAGCGGCGAGGCGCACGCCCTGCTCGTCGAGGCGGCGTACTGGCCCGCCGCCCGCTTCCCGCTGCTCGCCGCCGAACTGCACCGGGCGGGCCTGGACGCCGACTGGGCCACACTGCTGTGGGAGGCGGCCTCGCTGCCCGCCGGCCGGCTCGTCGCCGCGGCGGACGCCCTCGTCGCGGCGGGCCGCGTCGCGGACGGCCGGCAGATGCTGCGCCAGGGCGTCGCCCGGCCCGCCCCGGAGATGGGGGCCGCCGTACTGGAGCTGGCGGCGGCGGGCCGGGACCGGGACGTCCGCGCGCTGCTCGACGCCTACGTACGGGTCCGCCCGCCCGAGGAAGCCGCCCGCAGCGTGGCCGCGGACCCGCCCCACCTGGTCCCCCTGCTGCTGGAGTCCGCCCGCGGCGCCTCCGAGGAGTGCTACTGGGACCTCGTGCACGCGCTCCGGGTAGCCGGGTTCGCCGCCTGAGGCGGCGCCCCGGTGGCCCGCGCTCACCCACAGGAGTGTGAAACATGATCGACTCAGCGGGTTCACGACGATGGTCTTGGCAAGGCCGCCGCGGAGGCTTACTTTCGAGCCTCTACAGCCTTTGTCTACGGGCGTAGAAGCTCTCTGACGTCCCGTCGAAGGAGCACACCATGGCCAACGTCGTACGCGCCGCCCTGGTCCAGGCCACCTGGACCGGTGACACCGCATCCATGATCGCCAAGCACGAGGAACACGCGCGCGAGGCGGCCCGCCAGGGCGCGAAGGTCATCGGATTCCAGGAAGTCTTCAACGCACCCTACTTCTGCCAGGTCCAGGAGCCGGAGCACTACCGCTGGGCCGAACCGGTACCGGACGGCCCGACCGTCCGCCGGATGCAGGACCTGGCCCGGGAGACCGGCATGGTGATCGTCGTGCCCGTCTTCGAGGTCGAGCAGTCCGGTTTCTACTACAACACCGCGGCCGTGATCGACGCCGACGGCAGCTACCTCGGCAAGTACCGCAAGCACCACATCCCGCAGGTCAGGGGCTTCTGGGAGAAGTACTACTTCAAACCGGGCAACCTCGGCTGGCCGGTCTTCGACACCGCGGTCGGCAGGGTCGGCGTCTACATCTGCTACGACCGCCACTTCCCGGAGGGCTGGCGTCAACTCGGCCTCAACGGCGCCCAGCTCGTGTACAACCCGTCCGCCACCCACCGCGGTCTGTCCTCGCACCTGTGGCAGCTGGAGCAGCCCGCCGCCGCCGTCGCCAACGAGTACTTCATCGCGGCGATCAACCGGGTCGGCATCGAGGAGTACGGCGACAACGACTTCTACGGAACGTCGTACTTCGTCGACCCGCGCGGTCAGTTCGTCGGGGACGCGGCGAGCGACAAGACCGAGGAGCTCGTCGTCCGCGACCTCGACTTCGACCTGATCGAGGACGTGCGGCAGCAGTGGGCGTTCTACCGGGACCGCCGTCCGGACGCGTACGAGGGGCTGGTGCGGCCGTGACCGACCTGTACGCACGCCACCGGGCCGTCCTGCCCGACTGGCTCGCGCTCTACTACGCCGAACCGATCGAGATCACCCACGGCGAGGGCCGTCACGTCTGGGACGCCGACGGCAACAAGTACCTCGACTTCTTCGGCGGCATCCTCACGACGATGACGGCGCACGCCCTGCCCGAGGTGACCAAGGCGGTCAGCGAGCAGGCCGGGCGGATCATCCACTCCTCGACGCTCTACCTGAACCGGCCGATGGTCGAACTCGCCGAGCGCATCGCCCAGTTGTCCGGGATCCCGGACGCGCGGGTCTTCTTCACCACGTCCGGCACCGAGGCCAACGACACCGCCCTGCTGCTCGCCACCGCGTACCGGCGGAGCAACCAGATCCTGGCGATGCGCAACAGCTACCACGGCCGCTCCTTCAGCGCGGTCGGCATCACCGGGAACAAGGGCTGGTCACCCACCTCGCTGTCACCCCTCCAGACGCTGTACGTCCACGGCGGTGTCCGCTCCCGCGGCCCGTATGCCGGTCTGGACGACGCCGACTTCATCGCCGCCTGCGTCGCCGACCTGAAGGACCTGCTCGGCCACGTGCGCGCGCCCGCGGCCCTGATCGCCGAACCCGTCCAGGGCGTAGGCGGTTTCACGGCACCGCCCGACGGCCTGTACGCGGCCTTCCGCGAGGTGCTCGCGGAGCACGGCATCCTCTGGATCGCCGACGAGGTGCAGACCGGCTGGGGCAGGACGGGCGAGCACTTCTGGGGCTGGCAGGCACACGCCGCGGCCGGCCCGCCCGACATCCTGACCTTCGCCAAGGGCATCGGCAACGGCATGTCCGTCGGGGGAGTCGTCGCCCGCGCCGAGGTCATGAACTGCCTCGACTCCAACAGCATCTCGACCTTCGGCGGCTCCCCGGTGACGATGGCCGCGGGCCTCGCGAACCTCACCTACCTCCTCGAACACGACCTCCAGGGCAACGCCCGCCGGGTCGGCGGTCTGCTCATCGAGCGGCTGCGGGCCGTCGCCGCGCAACTGCCGGAGGTACGGGAGGTGCGCGGCCGCGGACTCATGATCGGCATCGAGCTGGTCAAGCCCGGCACGGGCGAGGCGCACCCGGAGGCCGCCGCGGCGGTCCTGGAGGCGGCCCGCGGGGCGGGCCTCCTGGTCGGCAAGGGCGGCGGCCACGACACCAGCGTGCTGCGCATCGCCCCGCCGTTGTCGCTGACCGTCGCCGAGGCGGAGGAGGGCGCCGCGATCCTCGACGGGGCGCTGAGAAGCACCCTGTAGCGGTGACGGGTCGTCCCCCGCCCGGCGCGGGGAGCCGGGGCCGCCCACGGTGGTGGCCCATCGGCCCTTCCCCCTTCACCGAGTCGACCGGAGGTGCGGGCCCTCGACCCCACGGATCCACAGCAGCGGTATCGCCTCAGTGCCCGCGGGCCCGCCGTATCCGGCGCACGCGGGCGAACCGGAAGGAGAGGGAGCATGAGCCGTACCGTCATCCGCGGTGGCCTCGTCATCACCGCGTCCGACGAGATCCACGCCGACGTCCTGATCGAGGACGGACGCATCGCCGCCCTGGCCGCGTCGGGCACCCCGGCCGCCGGGGCGTGGACGGCCGGGCGGCTGATCGACGCCACCGGGAAGTACGTGATTCCGGGCGGCGTCGACGCCCACACCCACATGGAGCTGCCGTTCGGCGGCACTTCCGCCTCCGACTCCTTCGAGACCGGCACCCGGGCCGCGGCCTGGGGCGGCACCACCACGATCATCGACTTCGCGGTGCAGAGCCCCGGCCACTCGCTGCGTGAGGGCCTGGACACCTGGAACGCCAAGGCCGACGGCACATGCGCGATCGACTACGGCTTCCACATGATCGTGTCCGACGTGAACCAGGAGACGCTCAAGGAGATGGATCTGCTGGTGGGGGAGGGTGTCACCTCCTTCAAACAGTTCATGGCCTACCCCGGCGTCTTCTACAGCGACGACGGCCAGATCCTGCGCGCCATGCAGCGCTCCGCCGAGAACGGCGGCCTGATCATGATGCACGCCGAGAACGGCATCGCGATCGACGTCCTCGTCGAGCAGGCGCTGGCCCGCGGCGAGACCGATCCGCGCTACCACGGCGAGGTCCGCAAGGCCCTCCTGGAGGCCGAGGCCACCCATCGCGCCATCAAGCTCGCGCAGGTCGCGGGGGCACCCCTGTACGTGGTGCACGTCTCCGCGCAGGAGGCCGTCACCGAAATCGCCCGCGCCCGCGACGAGGGCCTCAACGTGTTCGGCGAGACCTGCCCGCAGTACCTGTTCCTCTCGACGGACAACCTCGCCGAACCCGGCTTCGAGGGTGCGAAGTACGTGTGCTCCACCCCGCTGCGCCCGAGGGAGCACCAGGCCGCCCTGTGGCGCGGGCTGCGGACGAACGACCTCCAGGTGGTCTCCACCGACCACTGCCCCTTCTGCTTCGTCGGCCAGAAGGACCTCGGCCGCGGCGACTTCTCGAAGATCCCCAACGGTCTGCCGGGCGTCGAGAACCGCATGGACCTGCTCCACCAGGCCGTCGTCGACGGGCACATCTCGCGCCGCCGCTGGATCGAGATCGCCTGCGCGACCCCGGCCCGGATGTTCGGCCTGTACCCGAAGAAGGGCACCATCGCGCCCGGCGCCGACGCCGATGTGGTCATCTACGACCCGCGCGCCGAACAGGTCATGTCCGCCGGGACGCACCACATGAACGTCGACTACTCCGCCTACGAGGGCAAGCACGTCACCGGCCGGGTGGAGACGGTGCTCTCGCGGGGCGAACTCGTCATCACGGAGCGGGAGTTCACCGGACGCGCGGGGCACGGCGTCTACACCCCCCGCTCGACCTGTCAGTACCTGAACTAGGAGCGGCGCCCATGGACTTCGGACTCGTCCTGCAGACCGACCCGCCCGCCTCGCGGGTCATCAGCCTGATGAAGCGCGCGGAGCGCAACGGCTTCAGCCACGGCTGGACCTTCGACTCGGCCGTCCTGTGGCAGGAACCCTTCGTCATCTACAGCCAGGTCCTCGCCAACACCCGGAAGCTGACGGTCGGCCCGATGGTCACCAACCCGGGCACGCGCACCTGGGAGGTCACCGCCTCCACCTTCGCCACACTCAACGACATGTACGGCAACCGCACGGTGTGCGGCATCGGGCGCGGTGACTCGGCGATGCGCGTCGCCGGACGCAAACCCAACACCCTCGCCAGGATCAGCGGGGCGATGAAGGTCATCCGCGCCCTCGGCCGCGGCGACGAGGCCGACCTCGGCGGCACGGTCGTCCGGTTCCCGTGGGTCAGGCCCGGCGCCGAACTCCCCGTCTGGATGGCCGCGTACGGGCCCAGGGCGCTGAAGATGGCGGGGGAGGAGGCCGACGGTTTCATCCTCCAGCTCGCCGACCTCTATCTGACCGAGTACATGGTCAAGGCCGTGAAGCGGGCCGCGGCCGAGGCCGGCCGCGACCCGGCCGAGGTGACGGTCTGTGTCGCCGCGCCGGCGTACGTCACCGAGGACGACTCGCCCGAGGCACTCGCCCACGCCCGCGAGCAGTGCCGGTGGTTCGGCGGCATGGTGGGCAACCACGTCGCGGACCTGGTGTCCCGGTACGGCGACCACTCCGGCATGGTCCCGGACGAACTGACCGCGTACATCAAGGCCCGCGAGGGGTACGACTACGCGCACCACGGACGCAGCGGCAACCCCGACACGGCGTTCGTGCCCGACGAGATCGTCGACCGGTTCTGCCTGATCGGGCCGGTCGAGAAGCACGTCGAGAAGCTGCGCGCCCTGCGGGGCCTCGGCGTCGACCAGTTCGCCCTCTACGACATGCACGACGCGCAGGAAGCCGTCATCGACACGTACGGGACGAAGGTCATCCCCGCCGTCAACGGCCGGTAGGCCGGTCACGGCCGCCCTCCCGTCGACGGCCGCCCGTAGGAGGGCCGTTGTGCCCTTCCCCGGTTCTCCCCCTTCCCGCCGTCCCGGGGAGGGGGCCGGCGCGCTCCCCGCACGGCACTTCCCGGCACTGCTCACCTGATGGGCCTGCTCATGACCGGCACCGTCCCCGCCACGCCGACAGTCCCCTCCCGGCCAAGGCGACGGCCGGGCGGACGCCTCCCGGGCCGGCGGCCACGCCTGGACCATGTGGCTGTCCTTCGCCCTCTTTCGGGTCCTTCAAGTCGAGCGCGTGAACCGGCGGTGCGCCCTGCCGGAGCCGGTGCTACCCAGCGGCCTTCAGCGCGGCCACCGCCTCTTTCGCGGCCTTGATGGCGCCCTTGTTGATCTCGTCCGTACCGGGCGCCTTCTTCGTCTCGAAGTCACTGCCGTTGTACGTGATGATCACCAGCGCGTTCGACGCTCGGGCGACGACCACGCCCTCGCGGGTCTGCTGCTTGTCCTTGGTGGTGAGGTCCACGACGGAGTAGGCCGCGTCCCCGAGTCCGGGGACCGCCCCGCCGCCGCTCCTCTCCGTCGTGCGCTGCCGGTAGGCGCCGACGGCCGCCTCGTCCGACTTCTTGATCTCGTACGAGATGTCGAGCCAGCGGTAGTCGAAGCCCTTCAGCGCGTTCCAGGAACAGGTGCGCCGTGCGGACTTGTCCGTCGACGCGATCTCCTGCCCGGCCGTCTTGGCACCGGGGACGAGCGACTTGACGGTCTTTTCGCTCACGCCCCGGCACGGGGCGGGCGCGGCGGTGTACGTCCTCGGCGCCGCCGAGGCGGAGGGGGCGGGCGCCGTGCCGGTGACGGTCCTCGGCGCCGGTTCGTGGTCGGCGGTGGGAGCCGCGGCCAGCGGGCCGGACGTCAGGGCCCAGCCCGCCGAGGCGAGCACGGCGACCGGCAGCAGACGCGCGGTGAGAGCGAGCGGCAGAGGAAGAGAACGCACGGCGCACTTCTCGTGGGGGACGGTGCGGAAGGAGTCCGCACTGCGGACGGGACGACAGTGTCACACGAGTCCCTGTGGGGCGGAAGGGCGAACTCGCTCCGTGCCTGCCCGGTGACAGTGACACGACGGAGGGCGGGGTCCGGCGCCCCGCGGGAGTCCGGCCGGTGACGGCCGCTCGGGGACCGCCCGCCCGGGACCGCGGTCGGCGGCCCCGGTCATGCGATCTCCTCGCGGATGCGCAACGGCAGTTCGCGCTCGATGCGGTCGACGGCGGCGAACGCGCCGTACGCGATCAGCCGGACCAGGCAGTGGTCGGTGTACGGCGGCTGCTTCCACGCGGCCACGTCCTCACCCGTGATGCGGTACGGCGCCAGCGCGGCCAGCAGCGCCAGACGCGCGCCGGGACGGTCCGCGCGGCCGGGCAGCCCCGGAAAGCCGAGCGGCGGATGCGTGCCGTCCCACGCCTCGACCGCCTCCCGTACGAGGGCACGGTCCTCCTCGGCCAGCAGGGCGGCACCCGCGCTCGCCGCCGTGCGCAGCGCCGCGTACGCCGGGCCGACCGTCGTCCCGGCCGCCCAGGAGGGGCTGCTGCCCGGCTCGTCCAGGAGTGCCAGCGCGGCACCCGGTGCGACGTCCCGCCGCACCGCCGCCGACACCGAGCGGCCCACCAGGCTGCGTACCGCCCGGAACCGCTGGATGTTGCCGGGGAGCAGGTTCTCGGTCAGGAGGGAGGAGACGATCCGGTTGATGAAGTGGAAGGAGAGCACCGTGCCCAGGTACGCGGGGGTGTGCCCGGCGGGGAACGGGAGCGACGCCACGTCCGGGCTGCCCGGGACGCGGGTCGCCTCGCCCCAGGCGAGCACGCGCGCGTGTCCGCCGTCCCGAGGGAACTCCCCGCGTGCCAGCCGTTCCGCGAGGGCGTGGTCCCCGGTGGCGTGCAGCAGCATGGTGTGCGCGTCCACGCAGAACGGGCACCTGTTGGCACGCGACACCCCGAACGCCGCGAGTTCCTTGCCGGTGCGGCCGCCGTCCCCCGCGATCAGTGACTCGCGCATCAACGCCCAGGTGGCGGCGAGGAGTTCGGGGTCGGCGGAAAGGACGACGAAGGCCGGGGGGCTGTCGATGCCGAAGTCCCGGGCCAGTTGGGCGTAGACCTCGGCGGTGCGGCCGGTGGCCGACCTGGGCGGGACGGGCTCGGTGTGGCGGAAGGGCGACGTCATGGGGGAACCCTGGCTCCCGGGGGTGCTCTCCCGCGTCGTACGGGCGGACGGAACCGGGCCTGCGTCGGCGGAGCCCATCGCACCGCGGACTACTGCCCCGGGAGTAGCCCGATTACCGTTCACAGGTCTGACGCGTTTCCCGCCGACGCCGGTCTAGGGTGCGGACATGCACGGGGAGCGGCTGACGCGCAGGGACCTCGCCGACGCGGCACTCGCCGTCGTCGTCGGCGCGATCGTCGTGACCGCCGCGGCCTTCGACCGGGACACGACCGTGCTCGACCTCGCGCTGATCGTCACCGGATCGCTGGCCCTCGCCGCCTACCGGCGGGCACCGCGCGTGGTCCTGGCCGTCAGCGCGGCCGCCCTCACCGGACACGTCCTGCACGCCCAGCCGGGCACGCTGTCCGCCCTGCCGGTGCTGGCCGCCGTGCACACCGCGGCACGGGCCGGTCACCGTGCGGTGGCGGGCGCCGCGAGCGCCCTGTTCCTCGCCGGCTGCCTCACCACCGGGCCCACGACGCGGGAGGCCGTCGAGCGGGCGGCCCTGCTCGCGGGATGGTTCCTGTGCGCCCTCGTCGCCGGGCTGGCGGACCGCAACTGGCAGGCGTACCTGCGCCAGACCGAACAGCGCGCGCTGGAGGCCGAACGCACCCGTGAGGAGGCGGCACTGCGACGGGCGGATGAGGAACGGCTGCGCATCGCACGGGAGTTGCACGACTCGCTCACGCACAGCATCTCGATCGTCAAGCTCCAGGCGGGCGTTGCCGTCCACCTCGCCCGCAAGCGCGGCGAGGAGGTGCCGCCCGCCCTGCTCGCCATCCAGGAGGCGGGCGGCGAGGCGATGCGCGAACTGCGCGCCACCCTCGACGTGCTGCGCACCGACGAGCCCACCGGGACGCCCGCACTGCTCGTGGAGCGGGCCCGCGCGGCGGGACTTGCCGCCGAGCTGACCGTGACCGGCGACGAACGCCCGCTCACCGCCACGGTGGACCGCGCGGCCTACCGCATCGTCCAGGAGGCCCTGACGAACGCGGCCCGGCACGCCGGACCGGCGAAGGTGAGCGTGCGACTCGACTACGGACGCGACGAGTTGTCGGTACGCGTGGACGACGACGGAATTGCCGTACCGTCCCGGCCGCCCGAGCCGGGAACCGGCCTCACCGGCATGCGCGAACGGGTCACCGCACTCGGTGGCACCCTGCACACCGCGCCCCGCCCCGAAGGCGGCTTCTCGGTGCACGCCCTACTGCCCCTCGGGCTGCCGGAGAGCGCCGCGTGACGCGCGAGGGCACGGTGGGCGGCGGGCGCGGGGCGACGGGAGCGAGCGGTCCGGACGGTGCGTGCGGCGGGAGCGCGGCACGCAAGCTCGTCCGGGTCGCCCTGGTGGACGACCAGGCCCTGATGCGGGCCGGTTTCCGGGCCCTGCTTGAGGCCGAGGACGGCATCGAGGTGGTGGGCGAGGCCGCCGACGGCCGGCAGGGCCTGGAGCTGGTGCGCTCCCAGGTCCCCGACATCGCCCTCGTCGACGTGCAGATGCCCGTCATGAACGGCATCGAGGCCACCCGCCGCATCGCGGCCGACCCGCACCTGTCCGCCGTACGCGTCGTGATGCTCACCAACTACGGCCTCGACGAGTACGTCTTCGAGGCGCTGCGCGCCGGGGCCAGCGGCTTTCTGCTCAAGGACACCGAGCCCGCCGACCTGTTGCAGGCCATCGAGGTGGTCGCGGGCGGCGAGGCGCTGCTGTCGCCGTCCGTCACCCGCACCCTGATCGGCGAGTTCGTCGCCCGGCCCCCGGACCGGGCGACCGCTCCCGGCCTGGAGAGCCTCACCCGCCGAGAGCGCGAGGTCACCGCCCTCGCCGCGCGTGGCCTGAGCAACGAGGAGATCGCCGCCCACATGGTCATCAGCCCCTTCACGGCGAAGACGCACATCAGTCGCGCGATGACCAAGCTCGGCGCCCGCGACCGCGCCCAACTGGTCGTGTTCGCCTACGAGTCGGGACTGGTGACGGCGCGGCGGACCCCGGGGTGAGGGCTGTTGCCGGGAGCGCGGCCGAAGGCGTGGCCCCGACACGGGCCGCCTGCGATGATCGGCGGGTGAAAGCGATACGTGGGAGAGGGGCCCGCGGGGCCGCCCTGGCCTGTGCGCTGGCGCTGGGAGCGAGTGGTTGCGGGCTCTCGGCCGAGCTGGACCGGGAACGCCATCCCGCAGGCCGGCCCACGCCCACCCCGTCGCGGACCCGCACGGTCCCGCCGCCCGTGACCCCCGCCCCCGCGGCGCCCGTCCCCGGGCGCTCGCACGTCGTGCCCCTCCAGCCGCGGGCCGGCTGCCCCGGTTCCGGTGTGCGCCTCGACACCGGCGACGAGGACGCCGCCATGGGACTGCGGAGCATGACGCTCACCCTCACCAACTGCGGCGACCGGCCGTACCGGCTGAACGGCCACCCCACGCTGCGGGTCCTCGACGAGGCGGGCGCCCCCCTCACCGGAGTACGCACCGTCGCCGGGACCGACGAGGTGTTCATGGCGCCGGAGGACCCGGGCCCCGAGCCGCTCACCCTCGCCCCGGGCGAGAGCGCCCGGTCCGCCCTGTACTGGCGGATGGCGGCCGAGAACGGCACCTACCTCCGCGTCAGCCCGCAGCGGGGCCGCGCCGCCGTGACCGTACGCGCCCGGGAACCCCTCGACATCGGACCGGAGAACATCCTCGGGACGACGGCCTGGGCCCCGACGGCCCGGTAGCCGGGCGTCGCACGGCCGCCGGGCGGGCGGGCCGGGACGCGCACGCTCACCGAACGCCCGCCCCGCAGCGAGGAGTCCGCCCTTGTTCACCACCCGACCCACACTCCAGGGCACCTTCGGCATGGTGTCCTCCACGCACTGGCTCGCCTCGCAGTCGGCGATGGCCGTCCTGGAGGACGGCGGCAACGCGTACGACGCCGCGGTGGCCGCGGGATTCGTCCTGCACGTCGTCGAACCGCACCTCAACGGCCCCGCGGGTGAGGTCCCGATCATCCTCGCCCCGGCGGACGGGGAGGTCCGCGTGCTGTGCGGGCAGGGCGTCGCGCCCGCCGGAGCGACCGTCGCCCACTACCGCGCCCTCGGCCTCGACCTCGTACCGGGCACCGGCCCCCTCGCGGCCGCGGTGCCCGGCGCCTTCGACGCGTGGATGCTGCTCCTGCGCGACCACGGCACCCGCACCCTCGCCGATGTCCTCAAGTACGCGATCGGGTACGCCGAGGACGGCCACCCGCCCGTCGAGCGCGTTACGGAGACCGTGGAGACGGTGCGCGAACTCTTCGAGACGGAGTGGACGTCGTCGGCCGAGGTGTACCTGCCCGGCGGCCGTGCCCCGCGCCCCGGGGAACTGCTGCGCAACCCCGCCATCGCCGCGACCTGGCGCCGGCTGCTCGCCGAGGTCGCCGACGCCGGGGACCGGGAGGCGCAGATCGAGGCCGCCCGCCGTGTGTGGCGCTCCGGGTTCATCGCCGAGGCCCTGGTGCGCCAGGCGGAGCGGCCCACCCTGGACACCAGCGGCGAGCGCCACACCGGCACCCTGACCGCCGCCGACCTGGCCTCCTGGTCCGCGACCTACGAGGCCCCGGCGACGTACGACTGGCGGGGCTGGACCCTGTGCAAGGCGGGCCCCTGGAGCCAGGGCCCGGTCCTGCTCCAGCAGCTCGCCCTGCTGCCCGAGGAACTGCCCGCCCCCGGCAGCGCCGACTACGTGCACCTCCTGGTCGAGGGCTGCAAGCTCGCCATGGCCGACCGGGAGGCCTGGTACGGCGACGCGGCCGAAGTGCCCCTGCGCGAACTGCTGTCGGAGCCGTACAACGCGTCGAGGCGCGCCCTCGTCGGCGACACGGCCTCCTACGAGCTGCGGCCCGGCAGCCCCGGGGGACGCACCCCGCGGCTCAGCGGGCACGCGCTCGTGACGGCCACCGGGGAGGCCGGTTTCGACCCGCTCGGCGTGCCGGGCGCCGGCGAGCCCACCGTCGCCGGGAGCCCGCTGTCCCCTGTGCCCGGCGAGCCGGATGTCGCGGCGGACGGGCGCACCCGCGGCGACACCTGCCACCTCGACGTCGTGGACCGCTGGGGCAACATGGTGGCCGCCACACCGAGCGGCGGCTGGCTGCAGTCCAACCCCGTCGTGCCGGAACTGGGCTTCCCGCTAGGCACCCGGCTCCAGATGACCTGGCTGGAGGAGGGACTGCCGAACTCCCTCACCCCGGGCCGCCGGCCCCGTACCACCCTCACACCGTCCCTGGCCCTGCGCGACGGCGTGCCCGTCCTGGCCTTCGGCACCCCCGGCGGCGACCAGCAGGACCAGTGGCAGACGCACTTCTTCCTCGCCGTCGCCCTGCGCCCCGAGGTGCGCGGCGGTCTCGACCTGCAGGGCGCCGTCGACGCCCCGAACTGGCACACCGACAGCTTCCCCGGCTCCTTCTACCCCCGCGGCATGCGCCCCGGCAGTGTCACCGTCGAGTCCCGCACGGACCCGGAGGTCGTGGCGGAACTGCGGCGCCGGGGCCACGACGTGCTGGTGGGCGGGGCGTGGACCGAGGGGCGCCTGTGCGCGGTCGCCCGGGACCCGCGCACGGGTGTCCTGTCGGCGGCGGCGAACCCGCGGGGAATGCAGGGCTACGCCGTCGGCCGCTGAACTCCGCGGGCCGTCCCCGGCCGCGTGCGACCGGGGACGCACGGACGCGCGGACCTCCGCTTTCATGGCGATTCCACCCGGCGTACACCGGCAGGGCAGGGATTGTCAGAGGGCCGTGCTGTCATGGAGGCATGATCGAAGAGTTTCTCGCACAGCGCGCGGCCGACGTCGAAGAGGCGGTCCGCAAGGCGGCCGCCGCCGAGATCATGCCGCGGTTCCGGCAGCTCGCGGCGCACGAGATCGACCAGAAGACGGGCCCGCACGACCTGGTGACCGACGCCGACCGCAAGGCCGAGGAGTACCTGACCGGGGCGCTCACCGCGCTGCTGCCCGGCTCGGTCGTCGTCGGCGAGGAGGCGGTGCACGCCAACCCCGCGACCTACGCGTCCATACGCGGCGACGCCCCCGTCTGGATCGTCGACCCCGTCGACGGGACGCGGCAGTTCGTCCACGGCGACCCCGGCTTCTGCACCCTGGTCGCGCTCGCGCTGGACGGAGTCGTGCACGCGTCCTGGACGTTCGCCCCCGTGCGCGAGGAGTTCGCCACCGCGGTCCGCGGCCAGGGCGCCCTGCTGGACGGCGCGCCCCTGCGCTCCGGCTCCCCGGCCCCCGGCAGCGACCTGCGCGTGGCCACGTCCCACCCGGACTACACCACCGACGAGCAGAAGCGGGCCCTGCTCGGCCTGCGCGGCGAGGGCGTCCGGCCGCGCCCGTGCGGCTCGGCAGGCCTGGAGTACCTCGCCGTCGCCCGCGGTGAGCTGGACGCGACCGCGTTCAGCTGGGAGGCCGCATGGGATCACGCGGCCGGTCTGCTGCTGGTCGAGGAGGCGGGCGGCGCGCATCTGACGCTCGCGCGTGAACCGTTCCGCATCACCGGGGGCAACGTGCTGCCCTTCACCGCGGCCCGGGACGCGGACACGGCCCGACGCGTGGTGGACCTGCTGGCGCAGGGCGTCTGACGAGCCGGACGCTCACGGCGGGCCGACAGGGTGAACGGGCGCGTCCACGGGCCTCCGCCGACCGGAGGACCGGGCGCCTTCAGGGGCCTGCGCGCCGGCCGATCGGCCTCCCGTCGGCCCGTGCCGACCGGAGGACCGGCGTTTTCATGGGCCCGCGCCGACCGGAGGACCGGCGTTCTCACGGGCCCGTCCGGCCGGAGGAGCGGCCGCCGGCTCGCGGGTGCCGCCCGGCGTCAAAACCGCGTCGGGGCGTACGGCGGGACCGGGCGCGGGGGAGCCGATGCGGGACGGCATGCGCGTTCAAACAACCTCGCCGCCAAGGCCGTCCGTCGCCCGGCCTATCCTGATGTTCAGTGGCCATCGGCTGACGAAGGAGTCCGAAGGTGCCGTCGATGCTCGATGCGGTCGTGGTGGGTGCGGGGCCGAACGGATTGACGGCTGCCGTGGAGCTGGCCCGGCGCGGCTTCTCGGTGGCGGTGTTCGAGGCGCACGGCACCGTGGGCGGGGGAGCGCGCACCGAGGAGCTCACGCTCCCCGGTTTCCGGCACGACCCGTGTTCCGCGGCCCACCCGCTGGGAATCAACTCGCCCGCGTTCCGCGCCATGCCCCTGGAGCGCTACGGACTTCAGTGGCTGCACGCCGAGCTGCCCATGGCGCACCCCTTCCCCGACGGCACGGCCGCGGTGCTGTCCCGCTCGGTGGCCGAGACCGCCGCCTCCTTCGGCCCCCGCGACGCGGGCGCGTACCGCAGACTGGTCGAGCCGTTCCTGCCCAAATGGGACACGCTGGTCCACGACTTCATGTCCCTGCCGCTCAGCTCGCTGCCGCGCGACCCCCTCACCCTCGCGCGCTTCGGACTGACCGGGCTGCCCCCCTCCACCTGGCTGATGCGCCGCTTCCGCGACGAACGGGCCAAGGCGCTCTTCGCCGGCCTCGTGGCCCACGTCATCGCCCCCCTCGGCGGCATCGCCACGGGCGCGGTGGGCCTCGTCTTCGCCCTCGCCGCGCACGCCCGCGGCTGGCCCGTCGCCCGCGGCGGCTCCCAGTCCATCTCGGACGCGCTCACCGCCTACCTGAAGGACCTCGGCGGCACCGTCCACACGGACTACGAGGTCAAGCACTTCGACGACCTGCCGCCCGCCCGGGCGTACGTCTTCGACACCTCGCCCACCGCCCTGGCCCGCATCGCCGGCTTCGGCCGCTACTACGAGGGCTACCGGTACGGCGCGGGAGTCTTCAAGATCGACTACGCGCTGGACGGGCCCGTGCCCTGGACGGCGCAGGAGGCGCGCGCCGCGGGGACCGTACAGGTCGGCGCGAGCCGGAAGGAGATCGCCACCGCGCTGCACGCGGCCTCCCGCGCGGGCCGCGCACCGGACGTGCCCTTCCTGATCACCGTGCAGCCCGGCGTCGTCGACCCGTCCCGGGCACCTGCCGGGAAGCAGGTCTTCTGGACGTACGGCCACGTCCCGAACGGCTGGAGCGGAGACCTCACGGACGCCGTCGAGCGCCAGCTGGAGCGCTTCGCGCCGGGCTTCCGCGACCGGGTCCTCGCCCGCGCGACGGCCGGGCCGCCCGAGCTGGCCGTCCGCAACGCCAACTACGTGGGCGGGGACATCGCCTGCGGAGCCGCATCAGGCCTCCAGCTCATGCTGCGGCCCAAGCTCTCCCTGTCCCCGTACAGCACCCCGCACCCTGCCGTCTTCATCTGCTCCTCGGCCACCCCGCCCGGGCCGGGTGTGCACGGCATGTCCGGGCACAACGCGGCCAAGGCCGTCTGGAGGAGGCTGCGCCAGTCATGACCACCCTCACACTCGTCCAGGGCGACATCACCCGGCAGACCGTCGACGCCGTCGTCAACGCGGCCAACTCCTCGCTGCTCGGCGGGGGAGGCGTCGACGGCGCCATCCACCGGCGCGGCGGCCCCGCCGTCCTCGCCGAGTGCCGCAGGCTCCGCGCCTCCCGGTACGGCAAGGGCCTGCCCACCGGCCGGGCCGTCGCGACCACCGCGGGCGAGCTGGACGCGCGCTGGGTGATCCACACCGTGGGCCCGGTCTGGTCCGCCGACGAGGACCGCAGCGAGCTGCTCGCCTCCTGCTACCGGGAGTCCCTGCGGATCGCCGCCGAACTCGGCGCGCGGACCGTGGCCTTCCCCGCGATCTCCACCGGCGTCTTCGGCTGGCCGATGGACGACGGTGCGCGGATCGCGGTGCAGACCGTCCGGGAGGCCGCGGCTCCCCCCGTCGAGGAGGTGCGGTTCGTGCTGTTCGACGAGCGCGCCCACGCGGTCTTCGCCGACCGGCTGGGGTGAGCCCGAGAGGGACGGCGTCCCCGCCGGTCGCCACGCCGGGCCCGCCCCGGCAGCGGCCGGGCGGGCCGCGGGCCCCGCGACGTACAGGTCGGATTTCCGCGAGCCAGGGCCCGGGCCGGTGCCGGATCCTTGAGGCATGCGGAACGGGATGCACACCGACACCGAGCGCTGCGTACGCGCCGTCCAGTCCAAGGACGCACGCTTCGACGGCTGGTTCTACACAGCGGTCCTGACCACCCGGATCTACTGCCGGCCCAGCTGCCCCGTGGTGCCGCCGAAGCCGGAGAACATGACGTTCCACCCGAGCGCCGCCGCCTGCCAGCAGGCCGGGTTCCGGGCCTGCAAGCGGTGCCGCCCCGACACCAGCCCCGGCTCGCCCGAATGGAACCAGCGCGCCGACCTCGTCGCCCGCGCCATGCGCCTGATCGGCGACGGGATCGTGGACCGCGAGGGCGTACCCGGCCTCGCCGCCCGTCTCGGCTACAGCACCCGCCAGATCGAGCGGCAGCTCCTCGCCGAACTGGGCGCCGGTCCCCTCGCGCTCGCCCGGGCCCAGCGCGCCCAGACCGCGCGACTCCTCATCGAGACGACGACCCTGCCGATGGCGGAAATCGCCTTCGCCGCCGGCTTCGCCTCGATCCGCACCTTCAACGACACCGTGCGCGAGGTCTTCGCGCTCACCCCGAGCGAGCTGCGCACCCGGATCCCGCGCAAGGCGGCGCCCACACCCGGCGCGCTCAGCCTCCGGCTCCCCTTCCGCGCCCCGCTCAACCCCGACAACCTCTTCGGCCACCTCGCGGCGACCGGAGTGCCCGGCGTCGAGGAGTGGCGCGACGGAGCCTTCCGGCGCACGCTGCGTCTGCCGTACGGCCACGGCGTCACCGCGCTCACCCCGAAGTCCGACCACATCGCCTGCCGCCTCACCCTCAGCGACCTGCGCGACCTGCCCGTCGCCATCAGCCGCTGCCGCCGCCTGCTCGACCTGGACGCCGACCCGGTCGCGGTCGACGACCGGCTGCGCACCGATCCGCTGCTCGCCCCGCTCGTCGACAAGGCGCCGGGGCGCCGGGTGCCGCGCACCGTCGACGAGGCGGAATTCGCCGTACGGGCCGTGCTCGGACAGCAGGTCTCCACGGCCGCCGCCCGCACCCACGCGGCCCGTCTGGTCCTTGCGCACGGCGAACCCGTCGACGATCCCGAGGGCGGCCTGACCCACCTCTTCCCCACACCCGAGGCGCTCGCCGCCCTCGACCCCGACTCCCTCGCGATGCCGCGCACCCGCCGCACCACGTTCACCACCCTCGTACGCCAACTCGCCGACGGGTCACTCCACCTGGGCGTCGAGAGCGACTGGGCAAAGAGCCGGGCCCGCCTCCTCGCGCTGCCCGGCTTCGGGCCCTGGACCGTCGACGTCATCGCGATGCGCGCCCTCGGGGACCCCGACGCCTTCCTGCCCACCGACCTCGGAATCCGGCGCGCGGCCGAGGAGTTGGGCCTGCCCGCCACACCCTCCGCGCTCACCGCACGCGCCGCGGCCTGGCGTCCCTGGCGGGCGTACGCCGTCCAGTACCTGTGGGCGACCGACAGCCACCCCATCAACTTCCTGCCCGTATGAGCGACTGACGACACGACGACTCTTAGGACCCCGCCTGTGAAACAGCACACTGTGATCGACAGCCCGTACGGACCGCTCACCCTCGTCGCCACCGACGGCGTCCTGTCCGGCCTCTACATGGCCGGCCAGCGCCACCGCCCGCCCGAGGAGCACTTCGGCGACCCCGACGACACGCCGTTCGCCGAGACACGCGCCCAGCTGGACGCCTATTTCGCGGGCGAGGCGAAGGACTTCGACCTCCCCCTGCACCTGGACGGCACACCGTTCCAGCGCAGCGTCTGGGAACAACTGCGCCTGATCCCCTACGGCGAGACCCGCTCGTACGGCGAACTGGCCGAACTCCTGGGCAACCCGGGCGCGTCCCGCGCGGTGGGCCTCGCCAACGGCAGGAACCCCGTCGGCATCATCGTGCCCTGCCACCGCGTGGTGGGCGCCGACGGCGGCCTCACCGGATACGGCGGCGGCCTCGACCGCAAGCGCCGCCTCCTCGACTTCGAACGGGGAGCCGCCCTCTTCGACTGACCCGGCGCCACTGCGGAGGGCTCAGGAACCGTCCCCGGCGCTCAGGCGGTGCAGCACCGCGGGCAGGGCCGTGCCGATCGGTTCCCGTACGATCTCGCCGGCGCGGTCGTCGTACGGGGTCGGTTCGGCGTTGACGATGACGAGGCGGGCCCCGTGGTCGGCGGCGACACCCGCGAGGCCGGCCGCCGGCTGCACCTGGAGGGTGCTGCCGACGGCGATGAACACCTGGCAGGCCTTCGTGATCGAGACCGCCTCGCCGAGCACCACCGGGTCGAGCCGCTCGCCGAACATGACGGTCGCCGGCTTCAGGATCCCGCCGCACTCCAGGCACGGCGGATCGTCCTCACCGGCGTCGATCCGGGCGAGAGCGTCCTCCATCGGCCCCCGCGCATGGCACTTCGTGCACACCACGCTCCGTGCGCTGCCGTGCAGTTCGAGGACCTTCCGGGCCGGCATGCCCGCGAGCTGGTGCAGCCCGTCCACGTTCTGCGTGATCACCCGCACCGGCACCCCGGAGCGCTCCAGCCCGGCCACGGCCCGGTGCGCCGCGTTCGGCTCCGCCCGGAGCGCGCCGTTCTCGCGCCGCATCCGCCAGGAGCGGCGCCGGATCTCCGGGTCGCCCATGTAGTACTCGTACGTGACGAGCTTCTCCGCCTCGGGGTCCCGCCGCCACAGGCCGTTGGGACCGCGGTAGTCCGGGATCCCGGAGTCCGTCGAGATCCCGGCACCGCTGAGGATCGCGACCAGGGGCTTGTTCATACGGCCGAGGGTAGGACCCGCGCCAGGGGCGCGGCCAACGGATATCGCGGGGACGGGCGTTGTCCCCGAGGAGCCCGCCCGCGGCTCAGCCCACCCGGTGGCCGTTCTCCAGCTCTGCCGTGCCCGAGCCCTCCGCGAGGACGTCCAGCGCGGCCAGCACCCGGCGGCCCAGCGCGCCCGGCAGGTGGTCGGGGAGATCCTCCGGCGAGACCAGCCGCCACGACAGCAGTTCCTCCTCCTGCAGGCGGATCGCCCCGAAGTCGTCCGCGCCGAGGACCCCGCCGTCGTACAGGTACGCCACCAGGGGCGGCCTGTCCGCTCCCGGCACCCAGTCCACCGCGAGCAGCCGCCCCAGGGTCACGTCGAGCCCGATCTCCTCGGCCGTCTCCCGCCGCGCCCCCTGCCGCGGGCTCTCGCCGTCGTCCGACTCGATGGTGCCGCCGGGCAGCGCCCAGCCCTCCCGGTAGTTCGGCTCGACGAGCAGCACGCGCCCCTCGGCGTCGCGGAATAGCGCGGCCGCCCCGGCGATGACGCGGGGCAGACCGGCGATGTACGTGGCGAAGTCCGCGGTCCGTGAAGTGGTCATCCGGAAAGGGTAAAGGCGCCGCCCGCCGCCAGCCGCACCGTGCGCTCCGCCAGCTCGCTGATCCGCACCCCGTCGAAGCCGAACACCGCGCTGCGGACGGTGTCCTCCAGCGGGTCCCGCCACTGGGGCGCGATCGCGGCGGCCCCGCACAGGACCCCCGCGACCGAGCCCGCGGTCGCCCCGTTCGAGTCGGTGTCCAGACCGCCGCGGACGGTCAGCGCGATGCTGCGGGTGAAGTCACCGTCGCCGTACAGCAGCCCGGTGGTGAGGACGGCGGCGTTCGGGACCGTGTGGATCCAGTGCAGCCCCGCGGTCTCCTCGGTGAGCGTGCCGAGGGTGTCCTCCCAGCTCAGCCGCGCCTCGTGCAGCGTGAGCACCCGGCGCACGGTCCGGGCGAGACGGCTGCTCGCCGGAATCACCGTCAGCGCCGTGTCCAGGGCCTGCCGCACACCGGGCGCGGTGAACGCCGCCGCGATCAGCGCGGCCGCCCACATCGCGCCGTAGACGCCGTTCCCCGTGTGCGACAGGACGGCGTCCCGGCGCGCCAGGGCCGCCGCCCGCCGCGGATCCCCGGGGGAGGTCCAGCCGTAGACGTCGGCACGGATGAGGGCACCGATCCACTCCTGGTACGGATTGTCGTACGTCGCCGTCAGCGGCGGTCTGATGCCGTTGGCGAGGTTGCGGTAGGCGGCCCGCTCCGCGGTGAACGTCTGCAGATACGGCAGCCGGAGCAGCCACAGGTCACCCACCTGCTCGGTGCTGAACCCGAAGCCGTGCGTCTCCAGCAGGTCGAGGCCGAGGATCGCGTAGTCCACGTCGTCGTCCCGGCAGCTGCCGTGGATCCGGCCCCGGACGCACTGGCGCCACTCGGGACGCAGGGCCGCCCCGGCGGCCTCGTCGACGGGCTCGGGAAGGTAGTCGGTGAGCGGCAGCGCCGCCGCCCGCCGCAGATAGCGGTCGATGCGTTCCCGCGTCCAGTGGTCGCCCTGCTCGACCGGTTTGCCGAGCATGTTGCCCGCGATCCGGCCCAGCCAGCCCCCGAGGACGCGGTCGTCGAGATCGGTGCCCACAGGGGTCATGGCTCCGGTCTACCCGATTCCGGGCTGCTCCGCGCGGGTTTCGAGGCGCGGGACGGGGCATGACGGGGCACCCCTCCTGCGGTTAAGGTCGCAGCGGCGCGACTGCCTTGACGTGAGCAAGGCGCGAAAGCAAGGGGAATGCAAGGTGGCGGACGCTGTGAATCGGACTCCGAGGGCGGCGCGCGTGCTCATCGCCGCGGACAAGTTCAAGGGATCACTGACGGCCGTGCAGGTCGCGGAGCGGGTGACGGCCGGGCTGCGCCGGGTCGCCCCGCACGCGGAGGTCGAGGCGCTGCCCGTCGCCGACGGCGGGGACGGCACCGTGGACGCCGCGGTCGCGGCCGGGTTCGAGCGCCGCGAGGTCCGGGTCGCCGGGCCGCTGGGCGACGAGGTCACCGCCGCGTTCGCGCTGCGCGGCGACACCGCCGTCGTCGAGATGGCGGAGGCGAGCGGGCTCCAGCGGCTGCCCGCGGGGGCCTTCGCGCCGCTCACCGCGTCGACGTACGGGGCCGGGGAGCTGCTGCGCGCGGCGCTGGACGCCGGGGCGCGGACCATCGTGTTCGGAGTGGGCGGCAGCGCGACGACCGACGGCGGCGCCGGCATGCTGTCCGCCCTCGGGGCACGCTTCCTGGACGCGGACGGGGAGCCGGTGGCTCCCGGCGGCGGCTCGCTGGGCGACCTGGCCACCGCCGACCTCTCCGGCCTGGACCCGCGCCTGCCCGGCGTCGACCTCGTTCTCGCCAGCGACGTGGACAACCCGCTCACGGGCCCCGAGGGGGCGCCCGCGGTGTACGGCCCGCAGAAGGGCGCGAGCCCCGACGACGTGGCGGCACTGGACGCCTCCCTCACCCACTTCGCCACGGTGCTCGAGAAGGCCGTCGGCTCCCAGGCCGCCGAGTACGCCCGGGCGCCCGGTGCCGGCGCGGCGGGCGGCATCGGCTACGGGGCCCTGGTCCTCGGCGCCCGCTTCCGCCCCGGCATCGAGGTCATGCTCGACGTCCTCGGCTTCGCGCCGGCCGTGGAGCGCGCCACCCTGGTGATCACCGGCGAGGGCTCCCTCGACGAGCAGACCCTCCACGGGAAGGCTCCGGCGGGCGTCGCCACGGCGGCCCGCGCGGCGGGCAAGGAGGTCGTCGCGGTCTGCGGCCGCCTGGCCCTTCCCCCCGAGGCCCTCGGCAAGGCCGGCATCCGCCGCGCCTACGCGCTCACAGACGTCGAACCCGACGTCGCCGAGTGCATCGCGAACGCCGGCCCCATCCTGGAGCAGGTCGCCGAGAACATCGGACGGGACTTTTTGATCTAGGGGACCTCTGTCCGCCCCGTGTCCGGGGGGGGGGCTGGGCGCCCGGCCCGGGTGACGGTGGCGGGCCTTCCTGGGGCGCCCGCCATCTCCGCCCCTTCGCGTCCCGTTTTTTCGGGGCTCGGCCCGGGCCCCTGTGCCGGTGAGGACGACCTGTGTCGGCCAAGGACGACCTCACGTCGCCAGCGCGGGCTGCAGGGCGAAGAGGGACGGGACGTGGCGGGTGCCAGCGGTGAATCTTTTGGAAGCAACAGCGTCGACCCGCAACGGCGCCGCCAGCCCGACCCCGCCGAACGCCACACAGCACCACGTCAGGCCGCGGCAGCCGAAAGCCGCGATCGCCGTCGTGACTGACCTTCTGTGGCTGAGCTTGACGGTTCGATGGGGATCAGGTGACCAGCGACGGTGCTGCGATCGTCCGTGCTCGGTCGTACAGGTCGAGTGCCGTCGCCTTCTTCAGATGGGGGCGCAAGAGACCGAACATCGCCTTCACGCGCTCGTCGGCGCGGCCGGACTGCACCTTGGGGTAGTCGTCGAGGGCCTGGTGCCAGGTGAGGCAGGCCGCTTCCAGGTGGCCGAGTTCCAACTGTCGCTCTGCCAACAGACCACGCCGGTGTACTCGTGTGCGCTGGTACACGCTGGGGCGGAGCCGGTCCGCTTGCTGCATGGCGTCGACGGCTCCGGCCTTGTCACCGAGTTCGTAACGTACCTGGCTGACGTGGTAGTTGAGCGAAGAGGGGTCATACGAGCCGAACGCCTTTCCGCGTGACTCGGCACGGTCCATGGCCGCCTCGGCCTTCCGGATGTAGCGAAGCGCGCCCGTACGGTCGCCGGTCTGCGCGGCGGCGTGTGCCTGCCGGCCCACGAGGAAGGCCAGCATCCGGGGTCCGGCTTTCGGGGAGGCGGCGGCAGCGGCGTCGGCCAGCTCCATAGCCTTCGCCCCGTGGCGGAGGTCGACTGCCTGGACGCTCATGCCCCGCAGGGTGGTGCAGTACGTCAGGTGGTCCTCGGCCGCGCCCGCCAGTTCCAGGGCCTTGACGTAGTAACGCTGTGCGAGACCGTGCAGTCCTTCGTCCACGGCCATGTAGCCGGTCAGGTAGAGCAGGTCCGAGGCGGCGGACAGCATCGCCTTGCGTACGTCCTCGGGTGCGTCGGCGCGCAGGTAGGAGGCCACGGTGTTGACCATGAACGAGGCCGCCATGGGGCGTGCGTGACGGCCGCCGAACTCGTCGTCCAGTTCCGAAACACGCTCGGTCATGGCGATGACCATGTCCACTTCGTCCATGCCGATGCGACTCGTGCGGCCAGACTCAATTGCATCTGCACGCCCGACTACATCAGGCCAGCCGGGAATGGTGACGGCCACGGAGAACAGGCCGGCACCCAGGACGCTGCGGCGGGACGGGTCCATATCCAGCCTCCCCAGGTCGATCACCCCTCGTCCGGCGTCACGTCACCCCCGCGCCCCCGACAACCGATACGCATCCAACGCCAACGTCATCTCGATCAGATCCCGAGGCCGCGCCAGCGACCGCGCGGTCAGCTGCTCCAGCCGCCGTAACCGGTTGAAGACCGTGTTCCGGTGGCAGTACAGCCGCCCCGCGGCCCGCCCCGCCGACCCCTCGCACGCCAGCCACACGTCCAGCGTCTCCAGCAGCACCGCCCGGTCCGCCGGCTCCAGCGCGAGCAGTTCCCCGAAGATGTCGGACACCAGCCGCCCCGCCAGCTCCGGCTGGCTCACCACGAGAGCCGTCGGCATCCGCTGGTCCAGCCGTACGATCTCGCTCGCGTCCGGCGGGCACGTGCGCAGCGCCAGTTCGGCGAGGCGCCGGGCCCGCCCCAGTTCGGCGAGGCCCGCCACGACGGGGCTGATCCCGCCGGGCCCCACGCACCGCCCCGCGAGCACCCGGGCCACCCCGTCCAGATCCTGGCCGGGCCCGAGCGCGACCACGCCGACCTCGCAGTCCGCCCGCATCCGCCACACGAACCGGAACCCGGCCCCCTGCACCGGCCGGTGGAACGCCTCCCGGCCGTCCCGACGCTCCGCCCGCAGCACCACCACGGCGTAGGGCCCCCGCTCCGGAAGGTCGAGCCCGGCCGCCGCCCGCGCCGCGAGCCCGGGAGCCTCCCGGCCCTCCAGGAGCGCGTCGAGGAGGGCCTGCAACTGCTCGTCGGTGCGCCGCCGCAGCTCCAGCTCCGTCGCGCGGTACGCCTCCGACGCCGCCGCGGCCTGGGCGTCCACCGCCGACCACACCATCGTCGCCGAGCGCATCAGCGCCCCGAGCCGCTCCGGTTCCTTCCCGGCGGCTCCCTCCATCAGCGCGTCCCACACCAGATAGCCCGCGCTGCGGTACGCGTGCACCAGCAGCTCCAGCGGCAGCCCCTGCTGGGCCCGCCGCCGCCCGGCGTCCTCCGCGTGCGCCAGGTCGCGGCGCGGTGCGTCCCGGGGCGCGGAGATCGTCTCGATCCCGATCCGCATCGCCTCCTCCGCCTCCCGCCACTGCTGGTCGTACGCGAGCACCTGCCCGTAGACGGGGGAGTGCTCCGCCAGCTGCCGCACGTGCTCGTCGACCAGTTCCGGCAGCCGCCGCAGCAGCGCGGCACAGGCTTCCGCGAGCAGTTTCCAGTCATGACCGGTACGCCTTCCGCGCGCTCCCATGGCGGCAGCATGCCACCGGTGCGACGCCCCCGGCAGGCCCCTGACACGCGGTGTTGTGCGCGCGCACAACGGCCGGCCGCCCTCGCTGGTCACCCGCAGCGTTTCGCCGGCCGTCCGTGGACGGGCGGCTTCGGCGGTGCTGGGCTGAGCGCCATCGAGCGAGGTCGGCGAGTGAGGACGAGCAGGAGGGAGAAGCCATGGACGGTTCCGGTCTGGTCGTGCGGGACCTGTCGGTCGGATACGGCCCGGTGCGCGCACTGCGCCGGGTGTCCCTGGAGGTGCCCGAGGGATCCGTGGTGACGGTGCTGGGCGGCAACGGCGCGGGCAAGTCGACGCTGTTGCGGGCGGTGTGCCGGACGCTGTCGTTCCACGGAGGCGCGGTGACCGAGGGCACGGTGACCCTCGGCGGGCGGCGCCTGGACGGCGTGGCTCCGGACCGGGTGGTGGCCGCCGGGGTGTCCCAGGTGCCCGAGGGACGGCAGGTGTTCGCCCGGATGACCGTCGCGGACAACCTGCGGGCCGGAGCGCTCGGCGCGGGCGGCGGGCGCACGGACCGGGCCGCCGCCCTGCGCCGCGTCCATGAACTGTTCCCGGTGCTCGCCGACCGTGCCCAGCAGCGCGCGGGGCTGCTGTCGGGCGGCGAGCAGCAGATGCTCGCCGTCGGCCGCGCGCTGATGGCGGCGCCCGGCGTGCTGCTCCTCGACGAACCCTCCCTCGGTCTCGCCCCGTTGATGGCCGCCCGGATCGCCGACACCGTGCGGGAGATCAACGCCCAGGGCACCTCGGTGCTCCTCGTCGAGCAGAACGCGGCCCTCGCGCTGCGCCTCGCCTCCCGTGCCTACGTCCTGGAGGTCGGCGAGGTCACGCTGTCCGGCCCGGCCGACGAGCTGGCCGCCTCCGACGAGGTGCGCCGGCGCTATCTGGGCGTGGTCGACGAGGACGCGGCCGCCGACGCCGCACGAGCCGGCGGTGCGCTGCCCGCCCTGTCCCGGTGGAAGGGATGACGCGCCCCATGGAGACCGAGACCGCAACTGCCGACGGCACCGGAACCGCCGACGTCCCCGCCCTCGAGGTGAGCGGCCTGACGGTCCGCTTCTCCGGGCTGCTGGCCCTGGACGACGTGAGCTTCACCGTCCGTCCGGGCACCGTGCACGCGCTGATCGGCCCCAACGGAGCGGGCAAGTCGACCTGCTTCAACGTGCTGTCCGGTGTCTACCGCGCCACCGCGGGCAGCGTCCGCTTCGGCGAGCACGAACTGACCGGGCTGCTACCGCACCGCATCGCCGGGCTCGGAGTGGCCCGCATCTTCCAGAACCTCGCGCTGCCGCCGCTCGCCACGGTCGAGGACAGCCTGCTGCTCGGCCGTCACCGGCTGACCCGGGCCGGTTTCGTGGCCGCGGGGCTCCGGCTGCCCGCGGCGGCCCGCGAGGAACGCCGGCACCGCGAACGCGTCCGGGAGATCGCCGACTTCGTCGGTCTCGGCGACTGTCTGGACCGGCCGGCGGGTTCCCTCCCGTACGGGCAGCAGAAGCTCGCCGAGCTGGCCCGGGCGCTGTGCATGGAGCCGCGCCTGCTGCTCCTCGACGAGCCGGTCGCCGGCATGACGGGCGACGAACGGCGCCGCACCGCCGCGGTGATCGCGGGCGTCCGCGACAGCCTCGGCATCTCGATCGTCCTGGTGGAACACGACATGGGGGTGGTGATGCGGCTCGCGGACGCGGTGACCGTACTCGACTTCGGGCGCCGGATCGCGGACGGCGCCCCCGCGGACGTCCAGAACGACCCGGCCGTGGTCCGCGCCTACCTCGGAGAGGAGACCGCTTCATGATCACCTTCGCCGAACTCCTGCTCAACGGCGTCTCGATGGGTTCCGTCTACGCGCTCATCGCACTCGGCTTCGTGGTCATCTTCCGGGCCACCGAGGTCGTCAACTTCGCGCACGCCTCGCTGCTGCTCGCCGGCGGGTACGTCACCGCCGTCCTGCACGACGACATCGGCTTCTGGCCCGCCCTGCTGGCGGGCATCCTGGGCGCCGCGCTGGTCGGCGCGGCGGTCGAGTTCCTCGTGATGCGCCGCTACCGGGGCTCCGACCACAGTGTGCTGGCGATCGTCACCATCGGCGTCGACATCCTGCTCACCACCGAGCTGACCCGCCGGATCGGTACCGACGTCCTGTCACCCGGCGACCCCTGGGGCGACGCGGTGCTCCGGATCGGACCGATCTCGCTCGCCCACACCAGGATCGCCGCGTTCGTCGCCGCGGCCCTGCTCATCACGGTGTTCCTGCTCGCCTTCCGGTACACCTCCTGGGGCGTGGCGATGCGGGCGGCCGCCGAGAGCTCGGAGACCGCCGCGCTCATGGGCATACGGCTGGGCCGGGTCTCCCTGGGCGCCTGGGCCGTGGCCGGCGGTCTCGCGGCGGTGGCGGCGCTCTTCCTCACCGTCTTCCCCACCCCGGGGCTGGAGCGGGCCACCTCGCTGGCCGCGCTGAAGGCCTTCCCGGCGGCGATCCTCGGCGGTCTGGACTCGACCACGGGCGCCCTGGTCGGTGGCCTGCTCGTCGGCATCACCGAGTCGCTGGCCACCGGCTACCAGAGCGATCTGACCTTCCTCGGCCGGGGCCTCGGCGACCTGGCCCCCTACCTGGTGATGGTCGCGATCCTGCTCGTCCGGCCCGCCGGACTGTTCGGCACGAAGGAGCTGGCCCGTGTCTGAGGTCCTCACCGCCACCGGGACGGCCCCGGTCCGCCGCCGGCCCGCCCGCCTCACCCGCCCGCGGCCCTACGTCCTGGCCGCCGGGGCGGCCCTGCTGCTGGCCTTCCCGTTCTACCTGGACCGCTTCTGGCTCCAGGCCGGGCTGTTCGCGATGGCCGCCGCGATCGGCGCCATCGGCATCAACCTGCTGACCGGCGCGACCGGTCAGCTGTCGATGGGACACGCCTTCTTCCTCGCGGTCGGCGCGTACGGCTACTGCGTGTTCGCCGGCGACGGCTCCGACGGCCTGACCGGGCTCGGGCTGCCGACCTGGCTCGCGGTGATCCTCGCCGTGCTGGTGGCGGGAGCCGCGGGCGGGCTGTTCAGCCCCATCGCCGGACGGCTGCGCGGCGCCTACCTCGGCATCGCCACCCTCGCGCTGATCTTCATCGGGCAGCACGTGCTGTTCAACGCGCGGGACCTCACGGGTGGTTTCAACGGCCGGGACGTGCCGGCCCTGAGCCTCTTCGGTCTCACCTTCGACGACCGGGAGACGATGGTCGCGGCCGTGCCCTTCGGCTCCGCCGAGAAGCTCTGGTACGTCGGTCTCGTCATGCTGCTGGCCGGCGCGCTGTTCGCCCGCGGGGTGCTGCGGGGCCGGCCGGGCCGGGCCATGAACGCGATCCGGGACCACCGGATCGCGGCCGGGGTGATCGGCGTCCCGGTGGCCCGCTACCGCGCCGCGGTCTTCGTCCTGTCCTCGATGTACGCGGGCCTCGCCGGTGTGCTGCTGGCGCTGATCTTCCAGCGGACCGTGCCCGACTACTTCGGCATCACGCTCTCGCTGGAGTACCTCGCCATGATCGTCATCGGCGGTCTCGGCTCGGTCTCCGGCGCGGTGGTCGGCGCGGCGTTCGTCTCGCTGCTGCCGCAGCTGCTGACCCGGTACAGCGACGCACTGCCCCTCGTGTCCGCGCCGGGCATGGGCGGAATCACACCGGGCGAGGCGTCCCGGTACCTGTACGGCGCCGCCGTCGTGGCGGTGGTGCTCTTCTTGCCGGGCGGCCTGGTCAGGGTGGCCGCGCGGCGTCGCGTAGGAACGACTTCTGTGGAGGAACGATGACTACGGGTACCACTGGCAGATCACGGGTGTACGCGACCCGGGCCGCCGCCGGCGCGCTGGCCGCGCTGATCGTGCTGTCCGGGTGCAGCTCCAAGGCCAAGGACGACGACGGGGACAAGGCGAGCGCGGGCGGGGTGAAGACCGGTGAGGGCATCTCCGGCAAGACCATCACGCTGGGCGTCCTCACCGACATGACCGGCGTCTACGCCACGCTCGGCAAGAGCGTGACCCAGGCCCAGCAGCTGTACGTGAAGCAGCTCAACGCGGGCGGGGGTGTCTGCGGCTACAAGGTGGACCTCACCATCCGCGACCACGGCTACGACCCGCAGAAGGCGGTGGCCGGCTACACCGAGCTGGAACCGAAGGTGCTGGGATTCGCCCAGTTCATCGGCTCGCCGTTCGTCGCCGCCGTCAAGAAGCGCGTCGACGGCCAGGACAAGGGCCTGGTGCTGCCGCAGGCGTGGTCCAGCTCCCTGCTCGGCAGCCCGTACATCCGGGTCATCGGTTCCACCTACGACGTCGAGACGATCAACGCCATCGACTTCCTGATGAAGGAGAAGGGCGTCAAGAAGGGCGACAAGATCGGTCACGTGTACTTCGAGGGCGACTACGGCGAGAGCGCCCTGGCCGGCTCCAAGCACATGGCGAAGGAGTCCGGGCTCAAGATCGTGGAGCAGAAGATCAAGCCGACCGACAACGACATGACCGCGCAGGTCGCCGCGCTGAAGAAGGCCGGTGTCAAGGCGGTCGTGCTCAGTGCGGGTCCGCGGCAGGCGGCCTCGCTCGTCGGGGTCGCGGCCGCCGGCGGCTTCGACGTCCCGGTGATCGGCAACAACTCGGCGTTCGCCCCGCAGCTGCTCGCCACGCAGGCGGGGCCTGCGCTGGCGAAGAACTACTACGTGGCCTCGCCCGCCCTGCCCATCGGCGGCGACACCCCGGCCGCCAAGAAGCTGGTGAAGGACTACAAGGCCGCGTACCCGAAGGACTCGCTCGACAACGGCGTGGTGGCCGGCTGGACGGCGGCCTCCGTCTTCGGAGAGGCACTGAAGACGGCCTGCAAGAGCAAGGACCTGACCCGGGAGGGCGTCGACAAGGCGCTGCTGACCCTCGACAACGTCGACACGGGCTTCGGTATCCCGCAGAACTTCTCCGACCCGGCGGCGCCGTCCTCGAAGCAGAGCGTCATCCTGCAGCCGGACAAGAGCGCGGTGGGCGGCACGAAGGTCGTGCGGGGGCCCGGGGCGGCGTCCGCGGCGGAGAGCTACACCCCCGGCGGGTGACCGGCTCCTGACGCCGAGGGGCCCCGAACCGTCCGGTTCGGGGCCCCTCGGCCGTACGGCCGCCCCGTCGCGCGGCCACGTCCCGGCCACACGGGAGAAGCTCGCGTGGGAGTTGTGGACCCTGAACGCCGTGGGTGGCTTGTAGGGCGGGGCGGGCACGCCGGGAGGCCAGGGACCCCGTACGCCGTGGGCGGCCCGCAGGGCGAGGGGCGGGGCCGCCGGGAACCTGCGGACTGGGGAACGCCGTAGGCGGCCGGTACTGCGGTGGCGGGCAGGGAACGGGGCTCAGGGCCGGGGACGCCCTTTACCGCCGTAGGCGGCACGTACCCCGTACGGCGGCGGGACAAGCCCTCCAGGGGGCCGAGCGAGGGTCTCGACGCCGTGAGGCGGCCCGCAGAGCGAGGGACCGGCTCGCAGGCGGCCGGAGGGATCCCGAGGTGCCGCGGGCTGCCCGTGCGGCGGGGACGGTTCGCAGCGGGCCGCAGGGGATGCCGAGGCGTGGGCGCCCGTGCGGCGGGGACGGCTCGCAGGGGGCCGGAGGGATCCCGAGGCCGCGAGCTGCTTGTGCGGCGGAAACGGCTCGCAGCGGGCCAGAGGGGCCCTGATGCCGCGGGCCGCCCGTACGGCGGGCGGGAGACAGGCCCCGCGCATGGCCGAGGGGCCCCGAACCGTCCGGTTCGGGGCCCCTCGGGTGCTTGCAGGGCGTCTACGGCAGCTGCGCCGCACGCGCCTCGCGACGGTTGTCGCGGAAGGTGTTCACCCGCCGCGCCGTGGCGAAGAGCGGGATCACCGCGCCCAGCACCAGCTGGAGCGCACAGCCCGTCTGGAGCAGGAGCTGCCCGCCGGGGGCCTCGAACGCCCAGGCCGCCAGCAGACCCATCGCCGCGACGATCCACGAGAGCATCGCCACCGCCAGCGGACCCCGCGGCTTCGGGTACTCGACCCGGCTCACCATCAGCCAGGCCGTGCCGATGATCGCCAGGAGCGTGGCCACGAAGGGCAGCTCCAGGAGCACGATCGACACCACCGTCAGTGCCCCGAAGGGGCTCGGCATGCCCTGGAACGTGCCGTCCTTGACCGTGACGCAGGAGAACCGCGCGAGTCTGAGGACGACGGCCAGCAGGACCACGATGGCCCCGACCGCCGCCACCCGCTGGTGCGCGTCGTCGGCGACCATGCCGTAGACCAGCACGAAGTACGCCGGCGCGAGGCCGAAGCTGATCAGGTCGGACAGGTTGTCCAGCTCCGCGCCCATCGGGGACGAGCGCAGCTTGCGGGCGACCAGGCCGTCGAACAGGTCGAAGACCGCCGCGCAGAGCATCAGGATGACGGCCGTGGCGGCGCTGTGGCGCGCCATGCCCGTCTCCTGGCTGCCCGTGAGGTGCGGGATCAGGATGCCGGTGGTGGTGAAGTACACCGCCATGAAGCCGCACGTGGCGTTGCCGAGCGTGAGCGTGTCCGCTATCGACAGGCGCATGGACAGCGGCATGTCCTCCGCGTCGTCCAGCTCGTCGGCCTCCGGCACCCAGCCGGCCTGTGTCTCGGGATCAACCACGGTCAATGCGAGTCACCCCTGCCACGGTCTTCTGACCGACCTCCACGTCCACCTCGACGCCCGCCGGCAGGTAGATGTCCACACGCGAGCCGAAGCGGATCAGGCCGATCCGCTCGCCCTGCTCGACCTTGGTCCCCTGCGGGACGTAGGGCACGATGCGGCGGGCGACGGCACCGGCGATCTGGATCATCTCGATGTCACCGAGCTCGGTGTCGAAGTGCCAGACGACGCGCTCGTTGTTCTCGCTCTCCTTGTTGAACGCCGGGACGAACCCACCGGGGATGTGCTCGACGGAGGTCACCGTGCCGGCCAGCGGCGCGCGGTTGACGTGGACGTTCAGCGGGCTCATGAAGATCGCGACGCGGGTGCGCCCGTCCTTCCACGGCATGATGCTCTGCACCACGCCGTCGGCCGGCGAGATGACCCTGCCCTGGGTGATCTCGCGCTCGGGGTCGCGGAAGAACCACAGCATGCCCGCCGCGAGCGCGGTGACGGGCACGGCCACGGCCTTGGCGGTGCCGGAGCGGCGCGCGCGGGCGAGGCTGAGTGCTGCGGTGGCGACGGTCGGGAGAAGCCACGGCGATGCTCCGCGCGCGAGGCGTACGCCGGCTCGGCTGTCGCGAGGTGCAGAGGTTTGGCTGTGGGGCATGGATGACCTTCGTAGCGGATGATGCCGCGCTGAACGGGGGACGGCGGCTTTCCCGGAATCGTACCGGTCGCGGGCCGCAACTGGGCAAGCCAGGAAGCCGAGTCGGCGGCCGAAGAGCGTTCACGGGGTGTGATCTTCTTCTCGGAGAAAACACCCCGTACCCGGACAATCAGCCCTGGAGCCGATACTCTTCGAGCAGCCTGCGCCCGATGATCATTTTCTGGATTTCGGCGGTACCTTCGCCGATCAGCAGCATCGGCGCCTCACGGTAGAGACGCTCGATCTCGTACTCCTTGGAGAAGCCGTAGCCGCCGTGGATCCTGAAGGCGTCTTCCACGACTTCCTTGCAGTATTCGGAGGCGAGGTACTTCGCCATCCCTGCTTCCAGGTCGTTTCGCTCCCCGGAATCCTTTTTGCGTGCCGCGTTCACCATCATGGCATGCGCGGCCTCGACCTTGGTAGCCATCTCCGCGAGCTTGAACTGGATCGCCTGGTGCTGGGCGATCTGCTTGCCGAAGGTGTGCCGCTGCTGGGCGTAGGAAACGCCCAGCTCGAAGGCGCGCTGGGCGACGCCGCAGCCGCGCGCCGCCACGTTCACGCGGCCGACCTCCACGCCGTCCATCATTTGGTAAAACCCGCGGCCGGTGGTGCCGCCGAGTACGCGATCGGCCGGAATGCGCAGTCCGTCCATGATCAGCTCGGTGGTGTCGACGCCCTTGTAACCCATCTTGTCGATCTTCCCGGGGATGGTGAGGCCGGGGCGGACCTCTCCGAAACCGGGCTCCTTCTCGACGAGGAAGGTCGTCATCGACTTGTGGGGCGCGGTGCCCTCGGGGTGTCCTTCGTCACTCCGGACGAGAACGGCCACCAGCGTCGACGTGCCGCCGTTCGTCAGCCACATCTTCTGGCCGTTCAGGACGTACTCGTCGCCGTCCTTCACCGCCTTCGACGTGATGGCCGACACGTCGGAGCCGAGCGCCGGCTCCGACATGGAGAACGCGCCGCGCACGTCGCCGGCCGCCATGCGCGGCAGGAAGTGGTCCTTCTGCTCCTGCGTGCCGTGCTGCTTGAGCATGTACGCCACGATGAAGTGCGTGTTGATGATGCCGGACACCGACATCCAGCCGCGCGCGATCTCCTCCACGCACAGCGCGTAGGTGAGCAGCGACTCACCCAGACCCCCGTACTCCTCGGGGATCATGAGCCCGAAGAGGCCCAACTCCTTGAGACCGTCGACGATCGCCTGCGGGTACTCGTCGCGGTGCTCCAGCTCGGTCGCGACCGGGATGATCTCCTTGTCCACGAACCCGCGGACGGTGGAGAGGATCTCCCGCTGGATGTCGGTGAGACCGGCGGTCTGGGCGAGTCGCGCCATGGCTACTTCTCCTGTGCCTTGAGCTCCGGGCGGCCGGGCTGCTCGCCGCCGCGCTCCTTGATGTACGTCTCGGTGGGGACCATCACCTTGCGGCGGAAGACGCAGACGAGCGTGCCGTCCTGCTTGTAGCCCCTGGTCTCGACGTGGACGATGCCGCGGTCGTTCTTGGACCTCGACGGCGTCTTGTCGAGGACCGTCGTCTCGCCGTAGATGGTGTCGCCGTGGAAGGTCGGCGCCACGTGCTTGAGCGACTCGACCTCCAGGTTGGCGATCGCCTTGCCCGAGACGTCGGGGACCGACATGCCGAGCAGCAGCGAGTAGATGTAGTTCCCGACGACGACGTTCTTCCCGAAGTCGGTCGTCCGCTCCGCGTAGTTGCTGTCCATGTGGAGCGGGTGGTGGTTCATCGTCAGGAGACAGAAGAGGTGGTCGTCGTACTCCGTGACGGTCTTCCCGGGCCAGTGCTTGTAGACCGCGCCGACCTCGAACTCCTCGTAGGTGCGTCCGAACTGCATGCTGCTCAGGCCTCCGGGGCTTCGAACTTGCTGGTGCGCTGCATGCCGGCGGCCCGGCCCTTGCCCGAGATGACGAGCGCCATCTTGCGGCTGGCCTCGTCGATCATCTCGTCGCCGAGCATCGCGGAGCCCTTCTTGCCGCCCGCCTCGGACGTGTAGAAGTCGTACGCGTCCAGGATCAGCTCGGCGTGGTCGTAGTCCTCCTGGGAGGGCGAGAAGATCTCGTTGGACGCCTCGACCTGTCCCGGGTGCAGCACCCACTTGCCGTCGAAACCGAGGGCGGCGGCGCGCTGGGCCACCGCGCGGTAACCGTCGACGTTGCGGATCTGGAGGTAGGGGCCGTCGATCGCCTGGAGGTTGTTGGCGCGGGCGGCCATGAGGATCTTCATCAGGATGTAGTGGTAGGCGTCCGCAGGGTAGCCGGGCGGCTGCTCACCGACGACGAGCGACTTCATGTTGATGGACGCCATGAAGTCGGCCGGGCCGAAGATGATCGTCTCGACGCGCGGGGAGGCCTGCGCGATCTCGTTGACGTTGTTCAGGCCCTGCGCGTTCTCGATCTGCGCCTCGATGCCGATCCTGCCGACCTCGAAGCCCATCGTCTTCTCGATCTGCGTCAGCAGCAGGTCCAGCGCGACGACCTGCTGCGCGTCCTGGACCTTCGGCAGCATGATGCAGTCGAGGTTGGGACCCGCGCCCTCGACGACCGTGACGACGTCGCGGTACGTCCACTCGGTCGTCCAGTCGTTCACGCGCACGACCCGCGTCTTGCCGGTCCAGTCGCCCTCGTTGAGGAACTTGACGATGGTGTGCCGTGCCTCCGGCTTGGCGAGCGGCGCGCACGCGTCCTCCAGGTCGAGGAAGACCTGGTCGGCCGGGAGGCCCTGGGCCTTCTCCAGGAAGCGCGGGTTCGAGCCGGGCACGGCCAGGCAGGAACGCCGCGGACGCAGGCGGTTGACCTGGGGAGCAGGGCTGGTCATGCGGGGACCTCCAGGGGGTCGAGCTTGTTCGCTTTCCGGATCTCGTCGACGATACGGCCGATGATTCCGGTGATGTCGAAGTCCTTCGGGGTGAAGACGGCGGCCACTCCCGCGGCGCGCAGCTGTTCGGCGTCCGCGTTCGGGATGATCCCGCCGGCGATGACCGGGATGTCCGCCGCGCCCGCCTCGCGCAGCCGGTCCAGCACGTCCGGCACCAGCTGGGCGTGCGAGCCGGACAGGATGGACAGTCCCACGCCGTGCACGTCCTCGGCGAGGGCCGCGGCGACGATCTCCTCGGGCGTGAGCCTGATGCCCTGGTAGACCACCTCGAACCCGGCGTCGCGGGCCCGTACGGCGATCTGTTCCGCGCCGTTGGAGTGCCCGTCCAGGCCCGGCTTGCCCACCAGGAAGCGCAGCTTGCCGACGCCCATGTCCTGCGCCGTCAGCTCCACCTTGCGGCGGACGAGGGCGAGCGCGGTGCCCTCCGCGGCGGCGATCGCGACGGGTGCGGAGGAGACGCCGGTGGGAGCGCGGAACTCACCGAACACCTCGCGCAGGGCCCCGGCCCACTCGCCGGTCGTGACGCCGGCGCGGGCGCACTCCAGGGTGGCCTCCATGAGGTTCTCGCTGCCCTTGGCGGCCTCCTTCAGCCGCTCCAGCGCCTTGCAGGGGCGCGGGTGGTTGAACGGCGGCTGGTAGCGGTTGTCGCGCCAGTTCCCGAGCGCGGCCACCACGCCGGCCTCCACCGTCGGGTCGACCGTCATGATCGCCGCGTCCAGGTCGGCGGTGAGCGGGTTCGGCTCGGTCGACTGGAAGACGTTGACGCCGACGATCTTCTCGGTGCCGCCCTCGATCCGGGCCCGCCGCTCGGCGTGCGAGGAGACGAGCTGCGACTTCAGATAGCCGGACTCGACGGCGGCCATCGCGCCGCCCATCTCCTGGATGCGGTCGATCTCCGCGAACGACTCCTCGACCAGCTCCGCCACCTTCGCCTCGATGACGTGCGAGCCCTCGAAGATGTCCTCGTACTCCAGCAGGTCGCTCTCGTGGGCCAGCACCTGCTGGATGCGCAGCGACCACTGCTGGTCCCAGGGCCGGGGCAGCCCCAGCGCCTCGTTCCACGCGGGGAGCTGCACGGCGCGCGCGCGGGCGTCCTTGGAGAGCGTCACGGCCAGCATCTCCAGGACGATCCGCTGGACGTTGTTCTCCGGCTGGGCCTCGGTCAGGCCGAGGGAGTTGACCTGGACGCCGTAGCGGAAGCGGCGCTGTTTGGCATCCTCGATGCCGTACCGCTCGCGGGTGATCCGGTCCCAGATCCGGCCGAACGCCCGCATCTTGCACATCTCCTCGATGAAGCGGACGCCCGCGTTCACGAAGAAGGAGATGCGGGCGACGACGTCACCCCTGCGTTCCTCGGGGATCTGGCCCGACGCGAACACCGCGTCGAGCACGGCGATCGCCGTGGACATCGCGTAAGCGATTTCCTGGACCGGAGTGGCTCCCGCCTCCTGCAGGTGGTAGCTGCAGATGTTGATCGGGTTCCACTTCGGGATGTGGTTCACCGTGTAGGTGATCATGTCCGTCGTCAGCCGCAGCGACGGACCCGGCGGGAAGACGTGCGTCCCGCGCGAGAGGTACTCCTTCACGATGTCGTTCTGGGTCGTCCCCTGGAGCTTGGTGACGTCCGCACCCTGCTCCTCGGCGACGACCTGGTAGAGCGCCAGCAGCCACATGGCGGTGGCGTTGATGGTCATCGAGGTGTTCATCTGCTCCAGGGGGATGTCCTGGAACAGCCGGCGCATGTCACCGAGGTGCGAGACCGGCACCCCGACCCGGCCGACCTCGCCGCGGGCGAGGACGTGGTCGGGGTCGTAGCCGGTCTGGGTCGGCAGGTCGAACGCGACCGACAGACCCGTCTGCCCCTTGGCGAGGTTGCGCCGGTACAGCTCGTTCGACGCCTCGGCGGTGGAGTGACCGGCATAGGTGCGCATCAGCCACGGCCGGTCCTTCTGACGCTCTGTCATCAGGGGACCTCAGACGTTCCGGAAGCGGTTGATGGCGTCGATGTGCCTGGCGCGCTTCTCCTCGTCGCGCACGCCCATGCCCTCGCGGGGGGCGAGCGCGAGCACACCGACCTTGCCCTGGTGGAGGTTGCGGTGCACGTCGTACGCGGCCTGCCCGGTGTCCTCCAGCGAGTACACCTTCGACAGCGTCGGGTGGATCTTGCCCTTGGCGATGAGCCGGTTGGCCTCCCAGGCCTCGCGGTAGTTCGCGAAGTGCGAGCCGATGATGCGCTTCAGGGACATCCACAGGTAGCGGTTGTCGTACTCGTGCATGTAACCCGAGGTCGAGGCGCAGGTGGTGATCGTGCCGCCCTTGCGGGTGACGTACACGCTCGCGCCGAAGGTCTCGCGGCCGGGGTGCTCGAAGACGATGTCGATGTCCTCGCCGCCGGTGAGCTCGCGGATGCGCTTGCCGAAGCGCTTCCACTCCTTGGGGTCCTGGGTGTGCTCGTCCTTCCAGAACCTGTAGTCCTCGGCGTTGCGGTCGATGATCGCCTCGGCGCCCATCGCGCGGCAGATGTCCGCCTTCTGCTCGCTGGAGACGACACAGATCGGGTTGGCGCCGCCGGCCAGGGCGAACTGCGTCGCGTACGAGCCGAGGCCGCCGCTCGCGCCCCAGATGAGGACGTTGTCGCCCTGCTTCATGCCGGCGCCGTTGCGCGAGACCAGCTGCCGGTAGGCGGTGGAGTTCACCAGGCCCGGGGCAGCGGCCTCCTCCCAGCTGAGGTGGTCCGGCTTCGGCATCAGCTGGTTGGACTTGACGAGCGCGATCTCGGCGAGGCCGCCGAAGTTCGTCTCGAAGCCCCAGATGCGCTGCTCGGGGTCGAGCATCGTGTCGTTGTGGCCGTCGGAGGACTCCAGCTCGACCGAGAGACAGTGCGCGACGACCTCGTCACCGGGCTTCCAGGAGTTCACGCCCGGGCCGGTGCGCAGGACGACGCCCGCGAGGTCGGAGCCGATGATGTGGTACGGCAGGTCGTGGCGCTTGGTGAGCTCCGACAGGCGCCCGTAGCGCTCCAGGAAGCTGAAGGTGGACACCGGCTCGAAGATCGAGGTCCACACCGAGTTGTAGTTGACGGACGAGGCCATGACGGCCACCAGGGCCTCGCCCGGGCCGAGTTCCGGCACCGGCACGTCGTCCAGGTGGATCGACTTGCGGGGGTCCTTGTCGCGCGTGGCGAGCCCGGAGAACATCTCCGTCTCGTCCTTGTGCACGGTGATGGCGCGGTACGACTCGGGGAGCGGCAGGGCGGCGAAGTCGGCGGAAGTCGACTCCGGCGACTGGATCGCGTCCAGGATTTCCTTCACTGTGTTCCTCCGGCGAATGGCGTCTTGAGGGGAGACGCTGGGGGTCACGTCGGTGCTGCTGGGTGTGAGGGTGCCGTCGGTTCGGCGGAGTTGCTGCTGGCGGCGCTTTGTGGCGCGGAAGGTTGCCTGTGACGCAGGCGTCCGGGCGCGCTTGCCGGGGTACCCGCGGGCGGTGCCCGAGGGAGGCTTGCGGGGACAGCCGGCGTACGTGAGGTCTCTGCACGCCGGCCGCCCGGACACCTTCAACGTATGGCACGCCGTGTCACCTGACAAGGCACGCAGTGCCAGAAATCCCGCTCAGGTGAAATCTTTACGTAACACGTGAGCGATGATCGATCAAGTCGCCTTGAAAAATGGGGACGAAAACGCCGGACGGGCTCAAAGAGAGCCCGTCCGGCGCTGAGGTGCGGCAGCGGGCCGCGAGTCGGGGGCGAGGGCGCTACGACCGCTCCTTGAGCGCCTGCTCGATGGTGCGCATCACCTGGTCCAGCGGGGCGTCGACCCGGGCGACGGTCACCAGGACGTCCCCTTCCGTGAAGGCGGAGGAGGCCGCCGCCGTCTGCGGGGTGGCGTCACGGCCGGCACCGATGCCGGAGCCGAACGTCTTCCGCACGATCGAGAAGGCGTGGTCCAGCTGGGCCTCGACGTCCCCCTGTCCGCCCGCCCGCAGCCAGCGCCGCAGCACGTGGTTGTGGGCGGTGACCACGGCGGACGCCGCGACCTCCGCCAGCAGCGGATCGTCGTTGGCGTCGTCGTCGTGCGCGTGCTCGTCGAAGTGGCCGAGCAGGTACCGGGTGAACAGCCGCTCGTAACGGGCCACGGAGGCGATCTCAGCCTCGCGCAGCGTCGGCACCTCGCGCGTGAGCTTGTAGCGCGACACGGAGATCTCGGGGCGCGCGGCGTACATCCGCATGACTTCCTTGATGCCGCGGCACACCGTGTCCAGCGGGTGCTCGTGCGCGGGCGCCGCGTTGAGCACCGCCTCCGCCCGGATCAGGGTGTCGTCGTGGTCGGGGAAGATCGCCTCTTCCTTGGAGCGGAAGTGGCGGAAGAACGTACGCCGTGCCACTCCGGCCTGCGCCGCGATCTCGTCGACGGTCGTCGCCTCGTACCCCTTGGTGGCGAACAGTTCCATGGCCGCCGCCGCCAGTTCTCGGCGCATCTTGAGCCGCTGCGCGGCGGCGCGACTGCCCGCGGCACTCTCCGGCGCGTCGGGCGTGGCTGAGGTACGGGAGGACTTGGCGGGCTGGGACATGACCCGAACGTACTGCATCCGCGCAGCGGAGTGCGCGGATGCGCAGATCCCCCCGCCCTGCCCGGGCGGGGGGCCGCCGGCCGGGCCGAGGAGCCCGCCCCAGTCGGCGGACTCCCCTTGCCGGTCCTCGCGCGCCTCAGCGCCGGGCATATTCGCGGAAGCCGCGGCCCGTCTTGCGGCCGAGGCAGCCCGCGGCCACCAGATGCTCCAGCAGCGGCGCCGGGGCCAGGCCCGGGTCGCGGAACTCGCTGTGCAGGACCTTCTCGATGGCCAGCGACACATCGAGGCCGACCACGTCCAGCAGCTCGAACGGGCCCATCGGGTAGCCGCCGCCGAGCTTCATCGCGGCGTCGATGTCGTCGAGGGTCGCGTAGTGCTCCTGGACCATCTTGATCGCGTTGTTCAGGTACGGGAAGAGCAGCGCGTTCACGATGAATCCGGCCCGGTCGCCGCAGTCCACCGGGTGCTTGCGGATTTTCGCGCACACCTCGCGGACCGTGGCGTGCACGTCGTCCGCGGTCAGCACGGTGCGGACCACCTCGACGAGCTTCATGGCGGGCGCCGGATTGAAGAAGTGCATGCCGATCACGTCCTGCGGGCGCGAGGTGGCGCGGGCGCAGGCGACGACGGGCAGCGAGGAGGTGGTGGTGGCCAGCACCGCGCCCGGCTTGCAGACCTTGTCGAAGGCGGCGAACAGCTGCTGCTTGATCTCCAGGTCCTCGGCGACGGCCTCGACGGCCAGGTCGACGTCGGAGAAGGCGTCGTACGAGCCGGCCGGGGTGATCCGGTCCAGGGTCTGCGCGGCGGCCTCGGCGGTCAGCCGGCCCTTGTCGACGGAGCGCGAGAGCGACTTGCCGATCCGGGCCTTGGCGACCGCCGCCTTCTCCTCGCTGCGGGCGGCGAGGACGACGTCGTAACCCGCCTTGGCGAAGACCTCGGCGATCCCGGAGGCCATCGTGCCGGAGCCCGCGACGCCGACGGAGCGCACGTCCCGTCCCGGCGCGCTGGACGCGCCGGCGGCCGGCGTCAGCGCGTCCCCGACGACCGTGTCGCTGCCGGGAGCCTCGTACGAGTAGAAGCCGCGCCCCGCCTTGCGGCCGGTCAGACCCGCCTCGGTGAGCTGCTTGAGGATGGGTGCGGGCGCGTGCAGCCGGTCGTGGGACTCCGCGTACATGGCGTCGAGCACCGTGCGGGCCGTGTCGATGCCGATCAGGTCGAGCAGCGCGAGCGGGCCCATGGGCAGACCGCAGCCGAGCTTCATCGCCGCGTCGATGTCCTCGCGGGAGGCGTACCGGGCCTCGTACATCGAGGCCGCCTGGTTGAGGTAGCCGAACAGCAGCCCGTCCGCGACGAATCCGGGACGGTCGCCGACCGCGACGGGCTCCTTGCCGAGCTGGACGGCGAGGTCCGTGACCGCGGCGACGGCCTGCGGCGAGGTGAGCACCGAGGAGACCACCTCGACCAGTTTCATGGCCGGGGCCGGGTTGAAGAAGTGCAGTCCGAGCACCCGCTCCGGACGGGCCGAGTCGGCCGCCAGCCGCGTCACCGACAGGGCGTTGGTGCCGGTCGCGAGGATCGTCTCCGGGCGCACGACCTCGTCGAGCGCGCGGAACACCTGCTGCTTGATCTCGTACGACTCCGGGGTCACCTCGATGACCAGGTCGGCGTCGGCCGCCGCCTGAAGATCGGTGAAGGTGCGGAAGCGGGCGAGGACGTCGCCGCGCTCCTGCTCCGTGAGGCGCCCGCGCTGCACGGCGCGGGCGGTGGAGGCTTCGACAGCGGTGACGGCCTGGGCGGCCGCGGCTTCGCTGACGTCGATGCCGACGACTTCGCGGCCGGCCCGGGCGAGGACCTCGGCGATGCCGGTGCCCATGGTGCCGAGGCCGACGACGGCGACGGTCTTCAGCGGGGACAGAGGGGTGTCGGACAGGGGAGTGGCCATCGCGGGACTCCAGGAAGAGGGTGACGACTGAGGAGCACACGGGTGCGCCGAAGGGGCGCACACGGTGCGTGGGATGCGGGTGTTGCCGGGCTGACGAGCGCACACGCCCGGTGCCGTCCAGGGGGTGCAAGCACAGCCGCCCCTGGAGCGGTGAAGACCGACCGGCCCTGTCCCGGAGCCGTGTCGCACTGAGGTACCTGAGGTACCGAACCGACTGGCACTCGCGGCGGCTGCGTCACCAGGCCACCGCAAGCAGAACGCGAGTGGGTAACTCGCTCGTCTGAGCTTAACCGGCCGGTAACGAGCGCGCCAGCCCCCAGTTTGTGATGTAGGTCCCCGCGCCCCGGGTGCCGCTCTAGGCTCGGCGTCATGGACGAGGAGTTGCGATCACTCACGGAGCGTCTGCGCACCGAGGCCGGGGCTTCCGCGACGTACGAGCGGCTCGTGGCGACCGAGGACCCCGCCGAACTCGCGGCCGCGCTGACGGAGCCCGGACAGCCGCTCTGGGCCCGGGAGCTGGTCGCCTTCCGGCTCGGCACCGCCGGTGACCGGCGGGCCTTCGAGGCCCTCGTCCTGCTGCTCAACCACCGCGATCCGCAGCGCTGCGCGTCCGCCGCGCACGCGCTCGCCGTGCTGGGCGACCCGCGCACGGCCCGCGCCGCCGCCGCGCTCGCCACCAACGAACTGCGCGTCGCCTACGCGCTGCATCCGGTACGGCTCCTGGCGGCGCTGCGCGCGCCGGAGTCCGTGCCCGCGCTCGTCACCACGCTGGAACGCAGACTGCGGCCGCACGATCCGTACCGCAGGGTCGCCCTCGCGTGCGTGGAAGGGCTGGGCGCGCTGGGCGACGCCCGCGCCCGCCCCGTCCTGACCGAGTGCCTCGCGCACCCGGCCCTCGCGGAAGCGGCCGTCCGGGCCCTGGGCCGACTGCCGAAGCCGTGACGGCCGTTGATGCCGTGGCAGCCGCCGATGCCCTGACTCAGCGGGGCCCCGTGCCGTCGAGCACGCGCACGTAGCGCACCTCGGGGACCGCGACGCCGTCGGCCTCGAACGGCTCCTGGGCGCCGTCGGGGGCGAATCCCGACCGCTCGTAGAAGCGCCGGGCGCGGTGGTTCTCCCGGAGCACCCACAGGAGCATGCGCGGGTGGCCGGCGGCGGCGCACCGGGCGACCGAGGCGCCGAGCAGCGCCCGGCCCGCGCCGCCGCCGTACCGGTCGGGGTGGACGTAGAGCGCGTACAACTCGGCGTCCGCGGTGGGGGTTTCACCGTCCCGGCAGGGGCCGTGGCAGGCCCAGCCGACCACGTCCCCGTCCCGCTCGGCGACGACGTTCACCACACCGTCACCGCCGCGGTCGAAGAACATCCGCCGCCGCGCGACCTCCTCCTCCAGGTCCAGAGCGTCCAGGTACGGCTGCGGTACGAGACCCCGGTAGGCGCTCTGCCAGCCGCGGACTCGGATCTCGGCCACCCGGCGGCAGTCGGCGCCCGTCATGGCGCGGAGGGCGAGTCCGCTCACTCGCCGATCACCGCGTACGCCTCGATCTCCATCAGGAACTCCGGGCGGACCAGCGCGGCGACCTGGACCGCCGACGCGGCCGGGAGGCGGCCGGCCGGTATGTGGGCGTCGCGGGCCGCGCGGACGGCGGGCATGCAGGACATGTCCGTGACGAAGAAGGTGAGTTTGACGACGTCGTCGAACGTGGCCCCGGCCGCGGCGAGGCAGCGGCGCAGGTTCTCGAAGACCTGACGGGCCTGTGCCGCGGCGTCGCCCTCGCCGACGACCTTTCCGTCCTCGTCGAGGGCGAGTTGGCCGGAGACGGCCACGAAGCGCCCGGTACCCGTGACGACATGCGAGTACGCGGCGGCGGGGGCGACCCCGTCGGGGGCGGGAATGCGGGTCAGCTCACTCATGCGTCCATGGTGGACCACGGGTCGGACAACGCCCATGGCGGCTGCGGCCGTCGGGCTCCGCTCGCGCGGCCGGCGGTTCCGGCCGGAGCCGCCGCCCGTGTCGCCGCCGGAACGCCGCGGGTCAGCCGCGGAAGCCGAGCAGCCCGTGCAGCGTCGAGCCGCGCGAGGCGGCGGCCGTCCTCTTCGCGCTCAGCGGCTTCGGGTCGGGCAGCGCCTCGCAGACCGCGTCCGCCTCGCCGTCACCGCGCGGCACCCGACCGCTGTCGAGATACGCCGCCAGGTGCTTGTCCAGGCAGGCGTTCCCGCTCAGTGTGACGCCGTGGTTCCCGCCGTGCTCCTCCACCACCAGGCTGGAGTCGCGCAGCTGGTGGTGGACGGCGACGGCGCCCGGGTAGGGCGTGGCCGCGTCGTTCGTCGCCTGGAAGAGCAGTGCCGGGGGCAGCGCGTCGTTGGAGACGTCGACCGGCCGGAGCGGCTCGACGGGCCAGAAGGCGCAGGGCGCGTTGTACCAGGCGTTGCTCCAGGTCATGAACGGCGCCTCCTCGTGCACCGCCCAGTTGTCCTTGCGCCACTGCTCCCAGTCCCGGGGCCAGGACGTGTCACGGCACTGGACCGACGCGTAGACGCTGTAGCCGTTGTCGCCCGCCGAGTCGACCGCGCCGAACTTCCCGTACGCCTCGACGAGCGGGCCGGCGTCGTTGTCGTTCACGTAGGCCGCGAACGCCCCGGCCAGATGGGGCCAGTAGCCGTTGTAGTACCCGCCGGGGAGATAGGTGTCCTCCAGTTCGGAGGGGCCGACCTTCTTCTGCGCGGGCTTCCTCGCGAGCGCCGCGCGCATGCCGTACCACTTCGCCTCGACACCGGCCGGATCGGTGCCGAGTCCGTACGTCCTGTCGTGCTTCGCGACCCAGGCCATGAACGCCAGGTGCCGGTCGTTGAAGGCGCGGTCCTGCTGGATGTTGTCGTCGTACCAGACCCCCGTGGGGTCGACGACGGAGTCCAGCACCAGACGGCGCACCCGTTCCGGGTACAGCTTCGCGTACACGGTGCCCAGGTAGGTGCCGTACGAGTACCCGAGGTAGTTGATCCTCCCGGCGCCCAGTGCCCGCCGGATCGCGTCCATGTCCCGGGCCGTGCTCACCGTGTCGATGTGGGGCAGCACGTCCGCGTACGTGGTGCCGCAGGCCTCGGCGAAGGCCTTGGCGCGGACGAGGCCGGCCCTCTCGACGGCCGGGGCGAGCGGAACGGAGTCGGGCCGCACCGGCGCGAAGTGCTTCGGGCGGCAGTTCAGAGCCGGTCTGCTCGCACCGACTCCGCGCGGGTCGAAGCCGACGACGTCGTACTGCGCCGCGATCTTCCTCGGCAGCGCGGAGGCGACGAAACCGGCGAGGGCGCGCCCGCTGCCGCCGGGCCCGCCCGGGTTCACCAGCAGGGGCCCCTGGTACGTCTTCGCGGTGTGCGGGACGCGGGACAGCGCGAGGGTGATGCGCTGCCCGTGGGGGTTCGTGTGGTCCAGAAGCACCTTCAGGGACGCGCACTGAAGCGTCGGGTAGGCGGTGGTGCCGCACTTCTTCCACGCGGGCTTCGGGGCGGCGGTCGCGGCGCCGGGCGTTACGGACGCGGCACCGGCGTCGGCCCCGGCCGGGACCGGCGCGAGCATCGCGGCCACCACGGCGGCGGCGCACAGAGCGGCTGCGCGTTTCTTCATTGGGCCTCCCAGGCGGAGGAGCTGAGCCGTGCACATCACGGCCTCCGCCGTATCGTCCCGGAAGGGGGGCCCGGAAGAACTCGTTCTGGGCGGGCTTGACCCGATTGAGCGGCGGGATGCGCTCGGATGCCGCGGGGCCGCTTCGGGCATGCGGAGCCCGGGCCCGTACGCGCCGGCTCAGAGCAGCGTGAGCTGGGTCGGCTCCTGTGGTGCCGGGGCAGGCCCGGGTGCGGCGATCCTGCGTGCCGCTCCGGCGCGCGCGGGTCCGATGCCGTACTCCTGCGCCAGTTCGTGGACCTGACGGGTGATGTGGCGCTGGTACCACCTGGGTGCGTAGGCGCCCTCCGCGTAGAGCCGCTCGTAGCGGCCCACCAGGTGCGGGTGGTGGTGCCGCAGCCAGGCCATGAACCACTCCCGGGCCCCCGGCCGCAGGTGCAGCACGAGCGGAGTCACCGAGGTGGCCCCGGAAGCCGCGATCGCCCGTACCGTGGCGCGGAGTTGGTCTGGACGGTCGCCGAGGAAGGGGATCACCGGCGCCATCAGGACCCCGCACGCGATGCCGTGTCCGCTCAGCGTGCGGACCGCGTCCAGGCGCCGCTCCGGGGCCGGGGTGCCGGGTTCGACGGTGCGCCACAGCTCGGGGTCGGTGAAGCCCACCGACACGGAGATGCCCACGTCGGTGACCTCGGCCGCCTGCTTGAGCAGGTCGAGGTCGCGCAGGATCAGCGTGCCCTTCGTCAGGATGGAGAAGGGGTTCGCGTGGTCGCGCAGGGCGCCGATGATGCCGGGCATCAGCCGGTAGCGGCCCTCCGCCCGCTGGTAGCAGTCGACGTTGGTGCCCATCGCGATGTGCTCGCCGTGCCAGCGGTCCGAGGCGAGCCGGCGGCGCAGCAGCTCGGGTGCGTTGACCTTGACCACGATCTGGGAGTCGAAGCCGAGGCCGGTGTCGAGGTCCAGGTAACTGTGCGTCTTGCGGGCGAAGCAGTACACACACGCGTGCGTGCAGCCCCGGTACGGGTTGACGGTCCACTCGAAGGGCATGCGGGAGGCGCCCGGCACCCGGTTCACGATCGAGCGGGCCCGGATCTCGTGGAAGGTGATCCCGCGGAACTCCGGGCTGTCGAAGGTGCGGGTGGTCACCGCGTCCGCGCCGAACAGCGCGGCGTCCCGGGCACGGTCCCCGTCGGGGTCGGCCGTGAGGTTCTCCCAGCGCATGAGTCCTCCTAGGTAGCACTGGCCCCAGAATAGAACACATGTTCCCTTGATCGTGCGAACCGGTTTCCGCGCCCCGGCAGGACCCCGATTTGGGCCGCCCGGGCGCCGGGTGGTTGGCTTGCGGCACACCCCGGAAAACCAAGTGCTGGAGGAAGTCAATGGCGCAGGTCGAGGCCACCACGGAACGGGTCATCGCGGCGGGTGCGGAGGCGGTCTTCGACGCCCTGGCCGACTACAGCGGCACGCGCGCGAAGGTGCTGCCCGAGCACTTCAGCGAGTACGAGGTGCGTGAGGGCGGCGACGGCGAGGGCACCCTCGTGCACTGGAAGCTCCAGGCCACCAGCAAGCGGGTGCGCGACTGCCTGCTCGAGGTCAGCGAGCCGGCCGACGGTGAGCTCGTCGAGAAGGACCGCAACTCCTCGATGGTCACCACCTGGCGCGTCACCCCGGCCGGCGAGGGCAGGGCGCGCGTCGTCGTCACCACCGTCTGGAACGGCGCCGGGGGCATCGGCGGCTTCTTCGAGAGGACCTTCGCACCCAAGGGCCTCGCCCGGATCTACGACGCGGAACTCGCCAACCTCGCCGCCGAGGTCGAGAAGTAGCCGAGCGGCGACTCGGAACTGCTGCTCCGGGGCCCGGACTTGACTCTCCGGGTCCCGCTCGCACTCACCGTTTCGAGTGGTTCTCCGCACGGCTTCCCCGTCCGCCCCAGGGCTCCGACCGGCGGTTACGCCCTTTCGGGCTATTTGAGGGGCGACTCGTCGTACTTGCTCCCAGTTGTCGCGTAATGCGAGAAATGGGCTGCGCAGACGCGACGAGGGGAGCGGTACGTGGGCGGGACGACGCTGGTGGAGACCGAGCGGGAGGCGGCTCCCGTCGTCGACGCGCCGCCCCGGGCACCCACCCCCGGCACGACGGGCCTCAGCCCCCGCCGGATCCGCATGGTGTTCGTCGGGCTCATGCTCGCGCTGCTCCTCGCGGCGCTGGAGCAGATGATCGTCGCCACCGCGCTCCCCAGGATCGTCGGCGAGCTGCACGGCCTGGACAAGATGTCCTGGGCGATCACCGCATACCTCCTCACCTCGACCGTCGGGCTGCCCGTCTACGGCAAACTCGGTGATCTCGTCGGGCGCAAGGGCGTCTTCCAGTTCGCCATCGTCGTCTTCGTCGTCGGCTCCGCGCTGGCCGGCCGGGCGCAGAGCATGGACCAGCTGATCGCCTTCCGCGCCGTCCAGGGCGTCGGCGCGGGCGGCCTCCTGATCGGCGTGCAGGCGATCATCGCGGACATCGTGCCGCCCCGCGAACGCGGCCGCTACATGGGACTGATCGGCGCCGCCTTCGGCCTCGCCTCGGTCGCCGGGCCCCTGCTGGGCGGCTACTTCACGGACCACCTGTCCTGGCGTTGGTGCTTCTACATCAACGTCCCCTTCGGCCTGCTGACCCTCGCCGTCGTCACCGTCGTGCTGAGGCTCCCGAAGCCCACCGCCAGGGCGCGTCTCGACGTCCTCGGGACCCTGCTGCTCGCCGCCGCCTCGACCTGCCTGGTCCTGCTGACCAGCTGGGGCGGCACCGAGTACGCCTGGGACTCCCGGGTCATCCTCGGGCTCGGCGCCGGAGCCGTCGCCGCGACGGCGCTCTTCCTGGTCACCGAGCACTTCGCGCCCGAACCCCTCATCCCGCTGCGGCTGTTCAGGGACGGCGTATTCAACGTCACCGCCGTCGTGGGACTGGTCATCGGCATCGCGCTGTTCGGCGCGGCCAGCTACCTGCCGACATACCTGCAGATGGTCGAAGGCGCCTCCGCGACCGGGTCGGGTCTGCTCATGCTCCCCATGATGGGCGGCATCGTCGGCGCCTCCGTGATCTCCGGCCAGTTGATCAGCCGCACGGGCCGCTACCGGATCTACCCCGTGCTCGGCAGCGCCCTGTCCGCAGTCGGCATGTGGCTCCTGTCGCGGCTGGAGACCGACACGCCCCGGCTGCACTACAGCATCTGGATGGCCGTCCTCGGCACCGGCATCGGCATGGTGATGCCCGTCCTGATCCTCGCCGTGCAGAACTCCGTGCGCCCCGCCGACCTCGGCACCGCCACCAGCGCCAACAACTACTTCCGGCAGATCGGCGGCAGCGTCGGCGCCGCCGTGTTCGGCACCCTCTTCGCGAACCGGCTCGCCGACGCGCTGGCCGAACGTCTCCCCGCGCCGGCCGGCGGCCCGGACCCCGAGTCCATCACCCCCCAGCTCGTCCACGCGATGCCCGCCGCGCTGCGCGACGACTACATCCGGGCGTACGCCGACGCGATGCCCCGGATCTTCCTCTACCTGGTGCCGGTGCTCGTCCTGGGCCTGCTGATCGCCTTCTTCCTCAAGGAGAAACCGCTGGTGTCCCACAACGCCCCCGCCTCCCTCGCCCAGGTCCCGCAGTCGCGGACGCACGCCGCCGGGGTCCCGCTGTGCGGCAGGGTGCAGCACCACGACGGCACCGTCGTGCCGCGGGCCGCGCTCACCCTCATCGACGTCGCGGGCCGGCAGGTCGGACGGGGCGCCAGCGGCGAGGACGGGCGGTACGCGCTGTCCACGCCGGGCACCGGGTCGTACGTCCTGATCGCCGCGGCCGGCGGCCACCAGCCGCAGGCGGTCTCGGTGACCGTGGGTGAACGCCCGGTGGAACTGGACGTGGTGCTCGGCGGCGCCGGGCGGCTGGCCGGCGGCGTGCTCACCGCGGACGGCACGCCGGTGCGCGACGCCATCGTCACGCTCACGAACGTCCAGGGGGAGGTGGTGGCCACCACCCGCAGCGGACCCGAGGGCGGCTACGTCATCGCCGAGCTGGTCGCCGGGGAGTACACCCTGGCCGCCAGTGCGCCCGCGTTCCGCCCGGCCGCGCTCCCCGTCACCGTGCAGGCCGCGCGCGAGACCCGTCAGGACGTCGAACTCGCGGGCGGAGCCGTCCTGCGCGGAACCGTGCGGGCCGGCGGCGGGCGCCCCGTGGAGGACGCGCGCGTGACGCTCCTCGACGCCGCCGGCAACGTCGTGGACACGCTCACCACCGGCGGCGACGGCACGTTCCGGTTCGTCGACCTGTCCTCGGGCGAGTACACCGTGATCGCGGCCGGGTATCCGCCGGTGGCCACGGTGCTCCGGATGGCCGGGGGCGGCAGGACGGAACGCGACCTCCAACTGGGGCACGAGGACTGACCCGTTGGCGGTCCGCTCCGGCCCGTCCGCGCCGGAGCCGCCCCCGATGATGTCAATTCGAGCGTTGGCGCACATCCCGAGCGGCCGCCGCCGTACCGTGGTGACGACGACGCAGATCTTGCGGATCCGTGGGGAGAAAGGGCCTGGCCATGGACCGTGGCACGGAAGTGGGCGCACATCCCGGAGCGGGAACCGGGGAGGACCCCGCGGCGGGGTACGCCACCGCGGGGCGCATCCCGCTGGCCGTGGTCGTCGTCGACCGCGACGGCCTGGTCTCCCACTGGAGCACGGGCGCGCGGCGCCTGTTCGGCGCCACCCGAGAGGACGCGCTCGGGCGCCCCGCCGCCGACCTGCTGCCCGTCTCCGGCGCCCTCCCCGACGCCCTCGACCCCGAACCGCTGACCGACGCGTACGGACCGTACGAGGTCTACGACGGGCTGGGCCCCGACCTGGAGGCCTCGCTCGGCGGCCGCAGCTCCTACCCGGCGGCGGGCCGCGCCCGGCTCCCCGGACCGGACGGTGAGCGGCTCGACATCCTCTGGTGGGGCTACCCGCTGGTCGGCCCTGGCTCCGCCCGGCTCCTGGTGCTCGCGGCGGACGCGCAACGCCTCCAGGCCGAGCGCGGCTACGACGACGAGGTCGTCGAGCGCATCGCCCCGGGCTTCGCGCCGTACACCGAACTCCCCGCACCGGACGACCTCGCCAAGCGGCTGCCCGAGGTCCTGCCGAACATGGGCCCCGAGCTGAGCGGCCGCATCGTGGCGCAGGTCCTCGAACTCGGCTATCCGGTCCTGGAGTTCAGCCAGTACGAGCGGGTGCCGGTGACCCCCGACTGGGGTGTGCCGCGCCGGGCGGGCAGGCAGCGGGCCACAGCCGGGACCGAGATCTCCGTACCCCGTCCCGTGCCGTCCGGAGCCGAGCACGACCTGGAGTACGCCGCCGTCCGCGAGCGGCTGGAATTCCTGAACGAGGTCAGCACCGGCATCGGCTCCTCGCTCGACCTCGGCGAGACCATCCGCGAGGTCACCAGCGCCGCCGTGCCCCGCTTCGCGGACTTCGCCGGCACGCACCTGCGCGCCGCCGTCCTCGCGGGCGAGGGATTCCCGGACGGCCCGCCCGACGTGACGACCGTGTGGCACCGCGTCTGGGTCGAGCACAACGACGAGCCCGGGCGCTGGGACGACACCGTGCCGGTCGGCGAGGCGATCGCCTTCCCCGAACACACCCCGTTCTTCCGGTGCATGGTCACCGGGGAACCCGTGCTCATCCCGCGCATCGACGAGCAGCTGGGGAACCGCATCGCGGGGGAGTTCGAGAAGCGGGACCTGCGGCCCCTCATCACCGGCCGCTCCCTGCTCATCGTCCCGCTCAAGGCACGCAACGTGGTACTCGGCTTCATGGTGCTGATGCGGCGCGCGGACCGCGAGGCGTTCGACGACATGGACCGCACCACGGGCGCCGAACTCGCCGCCAGGGCCGGGCTCGTGCTCGACAACGCCCGCATGTACACCTACCAGGAGAACGTCGCCGACACGCTCCAGGACAGCATGCTGCCGCAGGTCGCGCCGCGCATGGCGGGTTGCGACATCGCGACGCGCTATCTGCCCGGCACCCGCCTCGGCCGGGTCGGCGGCGACTGGTTCGACACCATCAAACTCCCCGGCTCACGCACCGCGCTGGTGGTCGGCGACGTCATGGGCCACGGACTCAACTCGGCCGCGATGATGGGCCAGTTGCGCACCGCCGTGCAGACCATGGCCACGATGGGGACGCCGCCCGCCCAACTGCTGCGCGGCCTCGACGACCTGGCCCGGCGGCTCGGCGAGAACTACCTCGCGACCTGCCTGTACGCGGTCTACGACCCGATCCGCGGCGAACTGCAGCTCTCCAACGCCGGTCACATCCCGCCCGTCGTGGTGCGCGCCGCGAACGGCCGCAGCGAACTGCTCGACCTGCCGACCGGCGCGCCCGTGGGGGTGGGCGGGGTCCCCTTCGAGACCGCGGTCGTCCGCGTCTCGCCCGGCGACCGGCTGGTGCTGTGCACCGACGGTCTGGTGGAGGTGCGGGGCGCCGACATCGGCGAGGGTCTCGCCGCGCTCTGCGAGTCCGCGGCCCACCCGGCCGCCTCGATGGACGACGCCTGCGACACGATCATCCGCGCGCTGAACACCCACGGCGAACGCAAGGACGACGTGGCACTGCTCATGGCCCGGCTCAACGGCATCCCGGACGACCACGTCGCAGAATGGCAGCTGCCGCGCAGCCCCCGCGAGGTGGCCCGTGCCCGGCGGCTGGTCCGCGACCGACTGACCGCCTGGGGACTCGCCGACGCGGTGGAGACCGCTGAGCTGCTGGTCAGCGAGGTCGTCACCAACGCCGTACGGCACGGCGAGGGCGACGCGATCGAGTTGCGGCTGGTCCGCACCGACGCGCTGCTGTGCGAGGTCACCGACGACGAGCCGACCCTGCCCGACTTCATGACCGCGGGCCTCGAGGACGAGGCCGGCCGGGGCCTGCGGGTGGTCAGCCGCCTGGCCCGGGAGTGGGGCGCGAGCGCCTCCGGACACCGCAAGACGGTCTGGTTCGAGCAGGCACTGACGTCCGGACCGCGTCACCGCTGACACCCCAGGGGCGCGTCGGGCCTTTGAGAGCCCTTCCGACGCGCGCGGGCTCGAATTTACGGTGAAGGAAACAGGCTCCCCCCTTGCCCCGCACCCGGTCGTCGCGATACTCCGATCATGACGTCCACCCTGGGGAGCGCGCATGAACGTGTCGGACAACTACCGCAACGCCTGGGAGAGTTACTGGCGGGAGACTTCCGATGCGCCCGGTGAGGCGATCTGGGACTCCGCCCCGGCACTGACCTCCGTGCCGCACAGCGAGCTGCTCCTGCCGCACGCGGACACCGGGCGCACCATAGTCGACCTCGGCTGCGGCAACGGCACGCAGACGCGCTACCTCGCCACCCGGTTCGCGCGCGCCGTCGGCGTCGACCTGTCCCACGCCGCCGTCGACCACGCCCGGCGCGCCGGCGAGGGCGGCGGCGTGGAGTTCCAGCAGCTCGACCTGACGGACACCGATGCGGTACGCGCCCTGCACGCCCGGCTCGGCGACACGCACGCCTACATGCGCGCCGTCATCCACCAGAGCGAACCCGGGGCCCGGGCCGCGGTGGCCGCCGCCGTCGCCGAGCTCATAGGGACCGAGGGGCGGGCCTTCGTCGTGGAGCTCACCGCGGCCTCCCGGCAGGTGCTCCAGCAGGCCGCGGCCGCCCCGGACGGGCCCCCGCCCAAGCTGCGCCGGGTCTTCCACCACGGACTGAAGCCGGCCGACGCGTCGGACGACGAGGTGCCGCGGCTGCTGCGGGAGGCCGGACTGGAGATCCTCGCCGACGGCGACACGACGCTGCCCCAGACGGAATACATGGCGGACGGCACCCGCATCGACCTCCCCGCGCGCTGGTTCGTGCTGGCGGGGCGTGGCGCGGACGAGTGAGGAGTTGTCCACAGGCCTGTTCGCCGCTCGGCGGATGCGCGTACGGTTTCGAGGCATGAAGATCCTCATCAGCGCCGACATGGAGGGCGCCACGGGAGTGACCTGGCCGGCCGACGTGCTGCCGGGCACCCCGCAGTGGGAGCGCTGCCGCGCGATGTTCACCTCGGACGTGAACGCCGCCGTCCTCGGCTTCTTCGACGGCGGCGCCGACGAGGTGCTGGTCAACGAGGCTCACTGGACGATGCGGAATCTGCTCCTGGAGCGGCTGGACGAGCGGGCGCAGATGCTCACCGGCCGGCACAAGTCGCTGTCCATGGTCGAGGGCGTGCAGCACGGCGACGTGGACGGCATCGCCTTCGTCGGCTATCACGCCGGTGCCGGGATGGAAGGCGTCCTCGCGCACACCTACCTCGCCAACTCGGTCACCGGGGTGTGGGTGAACGGCGTCCGGGCCAGCGAGGGCCTGCTCAACGCCCACGTCGTCGCCGAGTACGGGGTGCCGGTCGTGCTGGTCACCGGCGACGACGTGGCCTGCGAAGACGCCCTCGGGTACGCGCCGGGCGCGCTGAAGGTCGCCGTCAAGGACCACGTGTCGCGGTACGCGGCGGTGTGCCGCACCCCGGCCCGCACGGCGGCCGACATCCGCGCGGCGGCCAAGGAAGCGGCGGCCCTGGCCGTGCGGCACGAACCCGTCGTCGGTGAGCCGTTCACCGTGGCGCTGGAGTTCGACGCCGAGCATCTGGCGATGGCCGCCACCGTCGTGCCCGGTGTGGCGCGCACCGGCGAGCGGAGGGCGGAGTACACCAGCGGGACGATGTACGAGGGCATCCGCACGTTCAAGGCGGTCACCACGATCGTCTCCGCCGCGGTGGAGGAGCAGTATGGCTGAGCGAGTGCCAGGAGAAGCCGGCGTGGAGCGCGCCGGGCAGGTCGACGCGCGTGCGCTCGACGAGGTCGTCGGGTTCACCTCCGACCTCATCCGCATCGACACCACCAACCGGGGCGGCGGTGACTGCCGGGAGCGCCCCGCCGCCGAGTACGCCGCCGCGCTGCTCGCCGAGGCGGGTCTCGAGCCCGCCCTCCTGGAGCGCACCGAGGGCCGTACGAACGTCGTCGCCCGCATCGAGGGCACCGACCCCTCCGCCGACGCGCTGCTGGTGCACGGTCATCTGGACGTGGTGCCCGCGCAGGCCGAGGACTGGAGCGTGCACCCCTTCTCCGGCGAGATCCGGGACGGGGTCGTCTGGGGCCGGGGCGCGGTCGACATGAAGAACATGGACGCGATGATCCTCGCGGTCGTCCGGCAGTGGGCCAGGCACGGGGTGCGGCCCCGGCGCGACCTGGTGGTCGCGTTCACCGCCGACGAGGAGGCGAGCGCCGAGGACGGCTCCGGGTTCCTCGCCGACCGGCACCCCGGACTCTTCGAGGGCTGCACCGAGGGCATCAGCGAGTCGGGGGCGTTCACCTTCCACGACGGCGGCGGCCGGCAGCTCTACCCGATCGCCGCGGGCGAGCGCGGCACGGGATGGCTCAGACTGACCGCGCGCGGCCGGGCCGGCCACGGCTCCAAGGTGAACGACAGCAACGCGATCACGCGGCTCGCCGCCGCGATCACCCGCATCGGGGCCCACGAATGGCCATCGCGGCTCACACCGACCGTGCGCGCCTCCCTGACCGAGCTCGCGGCCCTGTACGGAGTCGACAGCGACCTGGAGGACGTCGACACCCTGCTGGAGAAACTGGGCCCGGCCGCCGCCCTCGTCGAGGCCACCGTCCGCAACAGCGCCAACCCGACGATGCTGTCCGCCGGCTACAAGGTCAACGTCATCCCGGGCGAGGCCGTGGCCCACGTGGACGGCCGCTTCCTGCCGGGCGGCGAGGAAGAGTTCCGCAGCACCCTTGACCGGCTCACCGGACCCGACGTGGAGTGGGAGTTCCACCACCGCGAGGTGGCCCTCCAGGCGCCGGTGGACTCGGCGACGTACGCGCGGATGCGGGCCGCCGTCGAGGAGTTCGCGCCCGAAGGACATGTGGTGCCGTACTGCATGTCCGGGGGCACGGACGCCAAGCAGTTCTCGCGCCTGGGCATCACGGGATACGGGTTCACGCCGCTGAAGCTGCCGGAGGGCTTCGACCACCAGGCCCTCTTCCACGGCGTCGACGAGCGTGTCCCGGTCGAGGCGCTGCACTTCGGCGTGCGCGTCCTCGACCGCTTTCTGCGAACGGCCTGACGAAGTGGGGGACATGGTGCAGACCCTGGCGTACGGCGCGTGGCCGTCGCCCATCGACGCGGCGCTCGCCGCCGCGCACGACGGGCGGCCCGAGTTCGTGGGCTTCGTCGGCGAGGAGGCCTGGTGGACGGAACCGCGGCCCGCCGAGGGCGGCCGGCGCACGCTCGTCCGCCGCACGGCGGACGGCACGGAGCAGTCCGTGCTGCCCGCCCCGTGGAACGTGCGCAGCCGCGTCATCGAGTACGGCGGCCTGCCCTGGACCGGACTCGGGCGCCCCGAGGGGCCGCTGGTCGTCTTCGTCGACTTCGCCGACCAGCGGCTGTACCGCTACGAGCCGGACACCCCGGGCGGCGAGCCGGTTCCGCTGACGCCGGTGTCGTCCGTGGGCGGCGGACTGCGCTGGGTCGACCCGCAGGTGCGGCCCGAGCGGGGCGAGGTCTGGTGCGTCCTGGAGGAGTTCACCGGGGAATCGCCCGCGGACGTGCGGCGGGTGGTGGCCGCGGTGCCGCTGGACGGCTCGGCCGCCCGGGACCGCGACGCGGTACGCGAACTGACCGCCGGCGAGCACCGGTTCGTCACCGGCCCCCGCCTGTCGCCCGACGGGCGGCGCGCGGCCTGGCTCGCCTGGGACCACCCGCGCATGCCGTGGGACGGGACGGAGCTGCTCGTCGCGGACGTCACCGACGACGGGACGCTGTCCGGGGCACGGGCCGTGGCCGGCGGCCCCGAGGAGTCCGTCGCCCAGGTTGACTGGGCCGGCGACGGCAGCCTGCTGTACTCCAGCGACCGCACCGGCTGGTGGAACCTGTACCGGGTCGCACCCACCGGCGAGGAGAAGGCGCTCTGTCCCCGAGAGGAGGAGTTCGGCGGGCCGCTGTGGCGCATCGGGCAGCGCTGGTTCGCGCCGCTGGAGGGCGGGCTGATCGCCGTCGTGCACGGCCGGGGCGCCACCGCTCTCGGGATACTCGACCCGGAGACCGGCGAGGTGGTCGACGCGGCGGGCCCCTGGACAGAGTTCGCGCCGATGCTCGCCGCGCACGGCACCCGCGTCGTCGGCGTCGGGGCCAGCCCGCGCAGCGCCCACGAGGTCGTCGAGCTGGACGCCCGTACCGGCCGCGCCCGGGTGATCGGCGCCCCGCACGACGATCCGGTCGACCCTGCGTACTACCCCGAGCCGCAGATCCGCACCTTCACCGGTCCCGCGGGCCGCGAGATCCACGCGCACATCTACCCGCCCCACCACCCCGGCCACGTCGCACCGGGCGAGGAACTGCCGCCGTACGTGGTGTGGGTGCACGGCGGTCCGACCAGCCGCGCGCCCCTGGTCCTGGACCTGGAGATCGCCTACTTCACCTCGCGCGGCATCGGGGTCGCCGAGGTCAACTACGGAGGATCGACCGGTCACGGCCGGGAGTACCGCAACCGGCTGCGCGAGCAGTGGGGCGTGGTCGACGTCGAGGACTGCGCGGCCGTCGCTCTCGCGCTCGCCGAGGAGGGCACCGCGGACCGCGGCCGGCTGGCCGTCCGCGGCGGCAGCGCGGGCGGCTGGACCGCCGCCGTCTCGCTCGCCGCCACCGACATCTACGCCTGCGGCACGATCCTCTACCCGGTCCTCGACCTCGCGGGCTGGGGGTCGGGGGAAACCCACGACTTCGAATCGCAGTACCTGGAGACGCTGGTCGGGCCGCTCGCCGAGGTGCCGGGCCGGTACGCGCAGCGCTCGCCCGTCGAGCACGCCGACCGCGTCACCGCGCCCTTCCTCCTGCTCCAGGGCCTGGACGACGTCATCTGCCCGCCCGCCCAGTGCGAGCGGTTCCTCGCCGGAATCCAGGAGGCGGGCCGACGTGTCGCCCACGCCTACATCGCCTTCGAGGGCGAGGGGCACGGCTTCCGGCGAGCGGACACGACGGTGCGGGTCCTGGAGTCCGAACTGTCCCTGTACGCCCAGGTCTTCGGCCTGAACCCACCGGGTGTCCCCACCCTGGAGCTCATCACGTGAAGCCCCTGATCCGGCCCGCCCGCCTCGCCCCGGGGGCCCGGGTGGCCGTCGTCGCGCCCAGCGGCCCGGTCCCCGAGGAGCGCCTGGAGGCGGGCCTCGACCTGCTGCGGGGCTGGGGCCTCGACCCCGTCGTCGCCCCCCACGCCCTGGACCGGCACGCCGAGTTCGGTTACCTCGCGGGTACGGACGCCGATCGGGCCGCCGACTTCCAGGCCGCCTGGTGCGACCCCGGCGTGGACGCGGTGCTGTGCGCCCGCGGCGGGTACGGTGCCCAGCGCATGGCCGACCTGCTCGACTGGACGGCGATCGCGGCGGCCGGCCCCAAGGTCTTCCTCGGGTTCAGCGACATCACCGCCCTCCACGAGGCCTTCGCGGCCCGCATGGGTCTGGCCACCCTGCACGGCCCCATGGTCGCCGGTCTGGACCTCCTCGAGAACGCGCGGGCGCGGGAGCATCTGCGGGCGACGCTCTTCGAGCCGGAGACGGTCCGCACCATCGCCGCACCGGGCCGGGGCGCCGCCCTCGTCCCTGGGCGGGCCCAGGGCGTGCTGCTCGGCGGCTGCCTGAGCCTGCTCGCCGCGGGCCTCGGCACCCCGTACGCCCGGCCGTCCGCACGCGGCGGCCTGGTCTGCCTGGAGGACGTGGGCGAGGAGACGTACCGGCTGGACCGGTATCTGACCCAGCTGCTGCACGCCGGGTGGTTGGACGGCGTCGCCGGCATCCTGCTCGGCTCGTGGGCGGACTGCTCACCCGCCTCCGAGGTGCGGCCCCTGCTGACCGACCGGCTCGGCGGCCTCGGGGTGCCGGTGGTGGACGGGTTCGGCTTCGGCCACGGCGAGGGCGCGCTGACGATCCCCTTCGGCGCGGCCGCCGAGCTGGACGCGGCGGCGGGCACGCTGACGCTGGAGGAACCCGCCCTGGCCTGAAGGATCCGTCCGCTCGCGTACTGTGGCCGGATGCCTGAGAACACCGGCCACCTTGCCGAGGGCGCCCGGGTGGGCATCCGGCACTGCACCGCGGACGACGGCGCCGAGTTCACCGCGCGGGCGCGGGAGAGCAAGGACCTGCACCACCCGTGGCTGTTCCCGCCGACCAGCGCCGAAGGGTACGCCGCCTACGCCCGGCGGCTGACCGGGGACCCCACCAGGGCCGGGTTCCTGGTCTGCGAGCGCGACACCGGTGCCGTCGCCGGGTTCATCAACATCAACAACATCGTCGAGGGCGCCTTCCTCAGCGGGGCGCTCGGCTACGGCGCCTTCGCGCACGCCGCCGGGCGGGGACTGATGAGCGAGGGGCTCGCCCTCGTCGTGTCCCACGCGTTCGGCCCCATGGGACTGCACCGGCTGGAGATCAACGTGCAGCCGGGGAACACCGCGTCCATCGCGCTCGCCCGGCGCAGCGGCTTCCGGCTGGAGGGCTTCTCACCGGACTTCCTGTACATCGACGGTGCCTGGCGCGACCACGAACGGTGGGCGCTCACCGCGGAGATGACCCGCGGGACGCCCGCGCGAGGGTGACCCGGCCGACGGGCGCCTTTGCGCAATCCTGACCGGCGAATCCCCTGGGCAGCCGCGCCAGGACGCTGTTCCATGGTCATCGTGACGACGATCCGACGTGACGTGATGACGCTCCCCGCGGCCGGGTTGGGCCCGGACAACCCGCTGCCCCCGCTGTGCACGCTCGACGAGGTGCACCGCGTCGGGGAACGGGACCGAGCGGGCCTGCCCCGGGAGATGGCCCGGCAGATCGGCTACGAACCGCTGCGCGGCGTCCTGCCCGAGCGCATCAGGGACGGGTACGGCAGAACGCGCGCACCACGCGCGATCGACACCCTCGTGATCGAGAACGACCGGCTGCGGGCCGTCGTACTGCCCGGCCTCGGAGGCCGGATCGCCTCCCTGTTCCACAAGCCCTCGGGGCGCGAACTCCTGTACCGCAACCCGGTGTTCCAGCCCGCCTGCTTCGCCCTGAACGGCGCCTGGTTCTCCGGCGGCATCGAATGGAACATCGGCGCGACGGGTCACACCACCCTGTCCTGCTCGCCGCTGCACGCCGCCCGCGTCCCCGCCCCCGACGGCGGGGAGATGCTGCGCCTCTGGGAGTGGGAACGACTGCGCGACCTGCCGTTCCAGGTCGACCTGTGGCTGCCGCGGGACTCCGAATTCCTGTACGTCGGCGTCCGCGTCCGCAACCCGCAGGAGAAGCCGGCGCCCACCTACTGGTGGTCCAACATCGCGGTACCCGAGGAGCGCCGGGTCCTCGCCCCGGCCCAGGAGGCCTGGCACTTCGGCTACGAGCGACGGCTGCGCCGCGTGCCCGTCCCCGCACACGACGGCGTCGACCGCACGTACCCCCTCAACAGCACCTTCCCCGCCGACTACTTCCACGAGGTCCCCGACGGGCGGCGCCGGTGGATCGCCGCCCTCGACGAGGAGGGGCACGGACTGGCGCAGACGTCCACCGACGTCCTGCGCGGCCGCAAACTCTTCGTCTGGGGCTCCGGCACCGGCGGGCGCCGCTGGCAGGAATGGCTGACCGAACCCGGCACCGGCGGCTACTGCGAGATCCAGGCCGGCCTCGCCCGCACCCAGCTGGAGCACGTCCGGCTGGACGCGGAGAGCGAGGTGTCCTGGCTGGAGGCGTACGGGCCGCTCAGCGCCGACGCCGGGGCCGTGCACGGAGCGGACTGGGACGCGGCCCTGGCCGAGACCGAGGCCCGGCTGCAGGCCGCCCTCCCGCGCGCCGACGTCGACGCGGCGTACGCGGCCTGGCTGCCGTACGCCGACGCCGAACCCGGCGAGGTCCTGGCCGTGGGATCCGGCTGGGGCGCCCTCGAAGTGCTGCGCGCCTCCTGGAAGCTGCCGGGTACGCCCTTCGAGGAGAGCACCCTGGGCGATGCCCAGGCGCCGTGGGCCGAGCTGCTCAGGTCCGGGTCCTTTCCGGAGCCGCGCCGGGCCGGGCCGCCCGGCGAGACGCTCGTCGCACGCCCCTGGCGGGACATGCTGGAGACGGCACCCGCCCGGCCGCTCACCGAGTACCACCTCGGGGTCGCCCAGTGGCACGCGGGGGATCTCGCGCAGGCCGTGCGCAGCTGGGAGCGAGGGCTCGCACTCGCCCCGTCCGGCTGGCCGTTGCTGCGCTGCCTCGCCGTCGCCGACCGGGTGGCGGGGCACCACGAGCGGGCCGCCGACCGGTACTCGGAGGCCTTCGAGGACCTGTGCCGGGAACGCCGCGACGACGGGGAGGCCTGGACGGCGGCCACGGCGGCCACGGCGGCGCTCGGGCGTGAGGCGCTCGAGGCGCTGCTCGCGGTGCGGCGGACGGCGGACGCGCGTGCCGTGTGGGAGCGGCTGCCGGGGGCGACCCGTGAGCGCGGGCGGTTCCGGCTGATCGAGGCGCGGCTGCTGCTGTCCGAGGGAGACCGCGCGGGCGCGCGGGCCGTCTTCGACGAGGGGTTCGAGGTGGCGGACCTGCGGGAGGGGGCGGAGGCGATCGGTGAGTTGTGGGCCCGGCTCACCGACGAGCCGCTGCCGGCGCGGTACGACTTCCGGATGAGGCCGCCGGCAGAGTGAGCGCCGGCCGCCGCCCCGGTCCCGCCGTCCCGGCCCCGCCCGGCGGGCCCCGGGTCTTCCGCCAGGTTCCGGCCGGTCAGTCGCCGTGCCGGTCCACGTACTCGTAGACCGTGCCGTCCGGATGCATCGCGATCAGGTTGCGCCCGACCGGGGTCGCGATTGGTCCCGCGAGGACACGGGCACCGGATTCGCTGAGCACCCGGCTCGCCTCCTCGACGTCCGTGACGGCGATGGTGGCGGCCACCTTGCGCAGGATCTCCAGCTCGGCCTCCGGTCCGCTCATCAGCAGGAAGCAGCCGACCGCGGCGACCGAGACGCCGCCGCGCTCGGAGCGCAGGGCACGGCCGCCCGCGAGTCTCTCGTAGAAGGGGACCGAAGCCTCCAGGTCGTCGACGCAGACACGCAGCGTGGCTCCCAGAATCTCCATGCGTCCGAGCCTAGTCGGGGCGGACCGCGAGCGAGATCGTTTCCCGCGGATCCCGCTCCCGTCCCGCGCGGCCGGCCGCCGTGCTGCGAACCGCGCCACCGCTACGGGCTGAAGCCCGAGGACCTGCAACCGGACCTCGGGCCGCCCGGACCGCTGCTGCCGAGGGAGTGGCTCTCCGGGAGCGGCAGCGGTCCGGGACCTGCGTCGGGAACGGGGCTACCAGCGATACCAGCGGCCCCGGCCTCCCGAAGCGTTCGTGCCGCGTACCAGGAACCCCAGGAGCCACAGCACCAGCACCACCAGGGCGATCCACCAGAGAACATGCAACGCGAATCCGGCGCCGAAGAGAATCAGCACCAGAAGCAGAATCAGAAGGATGGGAACCATGATGTGAACCTCCTGCCGTGCGAGTTCCCGAAATGGGCGAATCAAGCGTCTTTGCGGCAGAGAATTTCGCCGTGCAGGACGGCGAACCAGCCGTCCTCCCGTTCGCCCCACGCGCGCCACGCCCCGGACACCGCGCGCAACTGCTCCGCGGTCGCGTGGCCACCCTCCGTGGCCCGCTCCGCGTACGCCGATGCGAGGGTGCGGTCGGCCCACAGGCCGCTCCACCACCGGCGCTCGTCCGCGGTGGCGAAGGTCCAGGTGCTCGAGGTGGCCGTGACGTCGGTGAACCCGGCCCGCAGCGCCCAGGACCTGAGCCGGCGGCCCGCGTCCGGCTCCCCGCCGTTGGCGCGGGCCACCCGCAGATACAGGTCCAGCCAGTCGTCCATGCCGGCGGACATCGGATACCAGGTCATCGCCGAGTAGTCCGAGTCCCGGACCGCGACGAGCCCGCCCGGCCGGGTGACCCGGTGCATCTCGCGCAGCGCCCGCACCGGGTCGCCGACGTGCTGGAGGACCTGGTGGGCGTGCACCACGCAGAACGTGTCGTCCGGGTGGTCCAGTGCGTGGACGTCGGCGACCGCGAAGTCCACGTTCCCGAGACCGCGCTCCGCCGCCGTGGCGCGGGCCCGGTCCAGGACCCCCGGAGCGCTGTCGACGCCCGTGACCCGGCCCTCGGGGACCAGGGCCGCCAGGTCGGCGGTGATCGTGCCCGGGCCGCAGCCGACGTCCAGCACCTTCATGTGGGGCTTCAGGGAGGCGAGGAGGTAGCCGGCCGAGTTGGCGGCGGTGCGCCAGGTGTGGGAGCGCAGTACGGACTCGTGGTGGCCGTGCGTGTAGACGGCGGTCTCCTGCGGCTTCGGCATGACCGTTCCCCTTGTCGGCGTACGGGCCCGCGGAGCCGCTGCTCCGCGGGGCGATGGGCGCCACCGTACCGCCGCCGTGCCGCATGGTGAGATCTCTATCTCATCATGCGGTCTGATGGGTCGTCGGGTCCGGAGGTGGGGCGGAGGACCCGGCAGGCACCTCGGACCCTGCCGGGCGCGCCCGGCAGGGTCCGAGGTGCCTGCTCCCTAGGGCCTGTCGTTTGGATCAGGCCGGCTGTGACCGACGGTTCGTCCTGACCGACCCGAGCGGGGTCTGGCGCGTGCAGCTGCAAGGCGGAGGAGGGAGTCGACGCGGAGCGTCGGGGAC